>QFPO01000055.1 GCA_003241385.1 Rhodanobacter denitrificans | reverse complement strand
TGAATCGCCCCTGGTTTCGTAGACACCTCCAAGCCTCATAATGAGGCCCAAATAGGAGGTGCCATGAGTCGTCAACGTTACCCCGAAGAATTCAAGATCGAAGCGGTCAAGCAAGTGACCGAGAAAGGCAAGCCTGTCGCCGATGTTGCCCAGCGTCTTGGAATGTCCGTTCACAGCCTTTACGCCTGGATCAAGCTCTACAGCAAGCCCCAAGAACAGCGTCAGCAAGATGATGATCAGCAGGCTGAGCTGCGTAAGCTACGCGCTGAACTCAAACGCGTGACGGAAGAGCGAGACATCTTAAAGAAGGCCGCCGCGTACTTTGCCAAGGAGTGCGGCTGAAGTACGCCTTCATCAAGAAGCACTCGACGGATTACCCGGTACGTCGCCTTTGCCAAACCCTCAAGGTGCATCCCAGCGGCTACTACGCCTGGCTGACCGAGCCTCAGTCTGCCCGAGCCCAAGAAGACCAACGGCTACTTGGCTTGATCAAGCATGCTTGGCTGGAGAGTGGCGGCGTGTACGGCTATCGCAAAATTCACGATGACCTGCGTGAGCTGGGAGAAACCTGCGGGCGAAATCGGGTGGGGCGCTTGATGCAGACAGAGGGGCTGCGTTCGCAAACGGGCTATCGGCGGCGCCCAGGATTTTATGGCGGGAAGCCAACGGCAGCCTCGCCGAATCACCTTGCGCGGCAGTTCAAGGTGAGTGAGCCGAACAAGGTCTGGGTGACAGACATCACATACATTCGCACCTATGAAGGATGGCTGTACCTGGCGGTAGTGCTGGATCTGTTTTCCCGCCAAGTGATTGGTTGGTCAATGAAGCCCAGGATGTGCTGCGACCTAGCTATTGACGCATTGCTGATGGCCCTATGGCGCCGCAAGCCACAGCAGCAAGTGATGATACATTCAGACCAAGGCAGTCAATTTAGTAGTTCGGATTGGCAAAGCTTTCTGAAGGCCAACAATGTGATCAGCAGCATGAGCCGACGGGGAAACTGCCATGACAATGCCGTAGCCGAGAGCTTTTTCCAGCTTTTGAAGCGGGAACGGATTCGACGAAAGACCTACGTGACACGTGACGAAGCCCGGAGTGATATTTTCGATTACATCGAGATGTTCTATAACCCTAAACGCCGACACGGCAGTGCTATGCAGCTGTCGCCAGTAGAGTATGAGAAACGCCATTTTCTGAGCTTGGAGAGTGTCTAGAAAACCAGGGGCGATTCA
>QFPO01000034.1 GCA_003241385.1 Rhodanobacter denitrificans | reverse complement strand
GTCAGCGCAGGCGGTTTTGGTGACTTTTTCCAAGAAAGAATGTCCGGGAGACATTCTTGACGTCGCGCCAGCGACGGCCCGAAGGGCGGACGCCAGGGAGGGCGGTCCGCAAAAAAGTCACCCGCTCGCGCAGCGAGCGGAAGCTCTTGCTCTTAAATCCTTTCCCTTGAGCTCTGCAGGAAGGCGCCCCGACTCGAAAGGGCAATGGTCAGGACCGGCATCGACATCGAAGCCAGTCCTTCAGATCGATCAAAGCAAACGCCGACATGGAGCAAAAGTCGAAGCGGACATTCCTCCTGCTGCCAGAAAAAAAGAAGCGACCGTAAAGGTCGCTTCAAAAAGTCCCGAGGGAGGGGGACGGACAATCGGTCAGTCGTCGCGCGTCGGCTTGCCGGCGTCGACCCAGTCGGCGTACTCGGCCTGCGAGATCTTGCCGTCGCGGTCGGTGTCGATGACTTCGAACTGCTTGAGCACGCTCGGAAACGGAACCAGCTCTTCCTTGGTCAGGAAGCCGTCGCGATCGGTATCGGTCCGGGTCCATTCGGGGGCGAGTTCGCCGGAGTTCGGGCGCGGTGTCTGCGCGAAAGCGGCGAGCGAGACGGCGGCGAGCGAAACGGCGAACAGCGGATTGCGGATACGCGGCATCTTCAACATCGCGGGGTCCTCTTGGGCTGGACTCGCACGCAGCGAGTCGGTGGGGACGCAGCCTAGGCAGACGGCGCGGAGCAGACGATGAATCGCGCGCGCATCGCGTCGCGACGTTCAGGTCGCGGATAGCCGGCCACGCCGGCGTCACCGGCATCTGAACCGCAGCGTCGTGTCGAATGCGAGCGAGGGATCAATACAGGACCGATTCACCGCCGCGCCGCTACTTGTCCGATCCGGGATCCCCGGTACACGTGTGGACTTTGCGCGCTCGACGATGCGCGACGCCGCGCATAACCGGCGGACCGGTTCCGCTCCTCCGGGAGCCTCTACAGCTAGGAGAGAATGCCGTGGCTTTGTCGACCATTCTGCTGATCGTGCTGGTCCTGCTGCTCATCGGTGCCCTGCCGTCGTGGCCGTACAGCCGCGGCTGGGGCTACGGCCCCAGTGGTGGCCTCGGACTCGTCGTCGTGATCCTGATCATTTTGCTGTTGATGGGACGAATCTGACGGCGCTGCGCGGCGGCCGTATCCGCGCCGGCCGGCCGCCGCGTCTCGAATCCCGAGGACTTTGCGTAACGGCATTGGCGTCGTAGCATCGACGCGGGGGCCGCAGATCGGCCGGGCTTAGGGGAGCCCACGCGCGCATGAATTCGCCGGCGTTACTGGGGCTGATCGGCCTTGCCTTGAGCGCACTGGTCATCGGCATGGCGATACCGATGATTCGCGGACGCGTGCCGATGAATCACAGCTTTGGCGTGCGCTATGCGGCGGCCTTCCGGTCCGATCGCAACTGGTACGAGCTCAATACCTACGGCGGCTGGGTACTGTGCGGATGGACCGTGCCGCTGATCGTGACCTCGCTGTATGGATTCTTCGTCGCGCCGGTCGACACCGAGGGCTACGAGCACGTCTGGCTCGCGGTGACCTTGCTGTTCGGTCCGCTGGCTTGCCTGCAGAACTGGTTGAAGGCCCGCGCGATGGACCTGCGCGACCGGCGCTGAGGGCGTCGCGCCGTCGAGCGCCCGCATACCGCGCGACGCAGAGCCGCCGCCCTGGCCGAGCTGCCGCGTCCCGGGTTTCGCTGCCCGGCCTGGGCTCAGGTGCGCCTGAACCAGAGCGCATCCACGCCGACGAATGCGGTGACGACGATGGACGCGACGAGATAGCACACCAACTGTTCCCGGACATGGATTCTCATCCGGCGACTGGCGAGAACGACCAGCACCAACAAGACGGCAACGGCCAAGGCCGGCAGCGTCCAGAGTCCGAGTCCCAGTTCGAGGCTGATCCGGGCTTCGTCATTGGGATTGAACGTGCTGACGCCCATGGCGACCAGTCGCATGAAGAAGGCCATGTAGACCAGGGCGAAGCCGACCAGAGCGGAGCGCCTCGTCACCAGCCGATAGCCGACGGCCGCCTGGGCGTAGGTCACCAGCGGTCCGGCGGCGGACACGATGGACTCGTGCAGAGGCAGCATGGGCGTCGTGGAATGCGCCTGGTTCGGTGTCATTCGCATCGGATAGCCGAGCAGGGTTCCCGCCAGCCAATGCGCGAACTCGTGGACGACGAACGTGAAGATGCCCACCAGGAACAGGGTCGAGGCCAGCGGCAGGAGACGCGTATTCTTCGAACTCATTGACGCTCCGATGTAAGAACCTGGGTTCGTCGAGCCGTGCCGCGAGGCGACATCGGATCGGTCATCTCCGTGCGCGGACCGAACCGACGGATCCCGTTCCCGCCGATGCGGAACAGGCGGGCGCGGCCCGGCGACGGCTCATGGCGATCACTGTGGATTCGCATCGGCGGCGGTCGGTTTAAGCGGCATGCACGGCGCGTCGGCCTGTTGAACCGCCGTTGGACCGCCGCGATCCAGGCAGAGCCGGCCCGGCGGCGAAGGCTGCGGTGCCACCTTCGTTCCCAGGCATGCGAACGACGGCCATGCGGATCGCGACAGCCGCCAGGTCTCACGCAAACTTGTGGACGCTTTCACAAAATTCGGCGTATCGTGCGCCTGCGGTGGGGGGGACCGACGGCACAGGGCCGGCGGCCGCTGCGGGGAACGAAGCCGGACGGACACCGCACCGTCCCGGTGGGGATCCGAAGATGACGATGCAGAGCCGGGCCATGCGCGTGGCCGTGTCGCTGTGCGTGATGGGTATCGCCGTGCTGGCCGGCGCGCTGGGGGCGCAGCCGGCGAGCAGTGAACTGCAGTTCTCGCCGCTGCCGGCATCGACGCCGTTCGTCGAGAGCAAGGCGCTGCCGGTACGGCCGCGCGGCACCATGCCGGTGTCCACGCGCGTGCTGTCGAGCGAGTTTCCGAGCGAGGTCGAGCCCAACGGGACCGCGGCCACCGCGACGCCGCTCGGCGGCCCCGGCTACGTGCGCATGCAGGGCACCCTCTTCCCGGCTGCGGATGTCGACTACTACAGCTTCGCAGCGCTGGCCGGCGACCGCATCTACGCGGCGGTCATTACCGCCGCGAACGTGAGCACATCGTCCGACAGTCAATTGAATCTGCTCGGCAGCGACGGCACCACCGTGCTGGAGTTCGACGACGACGACGGATCGCTCGCGGCGACCTCCTCGAGCATCGCCGGTACCGTGATCCCGGCCGACGGCACCTACTATCTGCGCGTCAACCATTTCAGCGCTACACAGACGCTGCGCCCGTACGAGCTGCACTTCCGCGTCCAGCGCGGTGCACCGACGCCCGAAGTCGAATCCAACGACACGCCGGCCACCGCCAATCCGCTGCCGGTCAACGGCTGGGTCAGCGGCGCGCGCAGCCCGGCCGCCGCGACCGAGCAGGACTGGTACAGCTTCACCGCGAACGCCGGCGACACGGTGTTCCTGAGCCTGGATGCCGATCCGGAGCGCGACGCCGTGCAATGGAACGCGCGTCTGGGCATCGCGCTGTTCGGCGACGCCGGCAACCAGATCCTGGTGATCGACGACAACAGCACCGGCTCGGCCGCCAACCCGCTGTCCGAGGCGCTGGTGTTCTCGATCAAGACGGCCGGCACCTATTTCGCGTTCGTCGACTCGGCCAGCGCGGCTACCGGCGGACCGACCGCGACCTATCACTTGAGCGTCAGCGTCGCATCGGCGCCGATGCCGCTGGCCGGCTGCACCACGTACACGAGCACCGACGTGCCCAGGACGATCGGTCCGGCGAACGGCTTGGTCAGCTCGACGATCACCGTGCCCGGCAATCCGCGCATCGGCGATCTCGACGTGGAGATCGTGCTCAACCATGCGCTGATGGCCGACGTCGATGCGCATCTGCGCTCGCCGAACGGCAACGACATCGGCCTGTTCACCGACATCGGCGCGGGCGCGACCGGCGGCCAGCAGCAGATGGACGTGGTCTTCGACGACGAAGCGGCGATCCCGCCGACGTTCACGGTGCTGCGCGGCATGCGTCTGAAGCCGGAGGCCACGTATCGGCTGTCGTGGTTCGACGGCGAGAACGCCGGCGGCACCTGGACGCTGGACCTGCGCGACGACGCCAACAATGCCAGCGGCGGCACGCTGACCAGCTGGAGCCTGCGCATCTGCGAACCGCCGCCGCCGCCGACCTGCGCGCCGGGATTCGTGCCGACCACGGTGTACGCGACCGATTTCGAGAGCGGCGCATCCGGCTTCACGCACAGCGGTACGCAGGACGAGTGGGAGCTCGGTCTGCCGGCGACCGCGGCGACGTCGACCACCAATCCGGTTGCGGCGTTCAACAGCTGCGCCAGCGGTGTGAACTGCTGGAAGACCGACCTCGACAATACCTACAACGTGTCGAGCAACCAGAATCTGCTCTCGCCGGCGATCGATCTGGCCGGGCTGTCGCCGCCGGTCGTCGTGCGCTGGTCGCACCAGTATCAGATGGAAAACGCGAGCTTCGATCTGTACAGCGTCGATCTGCGCCAGGTCGGCGGTGCCAGTCCGGTGCGGCTGTTCGAATGGCTCGACGCCACGATGGCCGACGCGGTCGGCAATCCGACCGTCAACATTCCGGCGCGCGCCGGCTGGAGCCAGGTCGTCGCACGCGCCGACGCGCTGGCCGGCCAGAACGTTGAGCTCAACTTCAATCTGACCAGCGACAACACGATCAACTTCGGCGGCGTCGCGGTCGACGACATCAGCGTCACCGCATGCCGTGCGGCGACGGCGGATCTGGCGATCACCAAGACCGACGGCGTCGCCACCGCGACGCCGGGCGGCAGCGTGACCTATACGATCACCGCGTCCAATGCCGGTCCGGACGCCGATCCGGCCGCGACCGTCACCGATATCTTCCCGTCCGCGCTGACCTGCACCTGGACCTGCGTCGCCGCCGGCGGCGGCACCTGCACGGCCAGCGGCAGCGGCAACATCGCCGACACGGTCGTTCTGCCGTCCGGCGGCAGCGTGACCTACACCGCCGCCTGCACGATCGACGCAGCCGCGACCGGCACGCTCGCCAACACCGCGACGGTCGCCGCCAGCGTGTCCGACCCGACACCCGGCAACAACAGCGCGACCGACACCGACACGCTGACGCCGCAGGCGGATCTGTCGATCACCAAGACCGACGGCGTGACCAGCGTGACGCCGGGCGGACCGGTGACCTACACGATCGTCGCCAGCAATGCCGGCCCGAGCAACGCACCCGGTGCGACGGTCGCCGATACGTTCCCGGCGGCGCTGACCTGTACCTGGACCTGCGTCGGCGCCGGCGGCGGTACCTGCACCGCCAGCGGCAGCGGCAACATCGCCGACACGGTCAACCTGCCGGCTGGCGGCAGCACCCTGTACACGGCTGCCTGCACGCTGAGCGCCGCGGCGGCCGGCACGCTCAGCAACACCGCCACGGTCGCCGCACCGGCCGGCGTGACCGATCCGACGCCCGGCAACGACAGCGCGACCGATACCGACACGATCGTCGCGCTCGGCGCCGACGTCAGCGCGACCAAGACCGTCAGCGGCAGTTTCGTGCCGGGTACCCAGGTCACCTACACGGTGGTCATGACCAACGCGCTCGGCGCGCAGGCCGACAACCCCGGCGACGAGTTCACCGACGTGCTGCCGGCACAGCTGACGTTGATCTCGGCGTCGGCCAGCAGTGGCAGCGCGGTCGCCAACGTCGGTACCAACACGGTGACCTGGAACGGTGCGATTCCCGGCAGCGGCGGCAGCGTGACGATCACGATCGACGCGCTGATCGCGCCCGGTGCGACCGGCGCGATCGCCAACCAGGGCAGCTTCGTCTACGACGGCGACGCCAACGGCAGCAACGAAACCACCGGCGTCACCGACGATCCGGGCCAGCCCGGTCCGGGCGACGCGACCGTGTTCACGGTCGGCGCCGCCACGGCGGACCTGTCGATCACCAAGACCGACGGCACGACGACCGCGGTGCCGGGCGGCAGCACGACCTACACGATCACCGCCGCCAACGCCGGGCCGAGCGCGATCGCCGGTGCCGTGGTCGCCGATACGTTCGCGCCGTCGCTGACCTGCACCTGGACCTGCGTCGGCACGGCCGGCGGCACCTGCACGCCGAGCGGCAGCGGCCACATCGCCGATCCGGCCGGTCTGCCGGTCGGGGCCAGCGTGACCTATACCGCAGCCTGTGCGATCGACGCCGGCGCCGGCGGCAGTCTCGTCAACACCGCGACGGTCTCGCTGCCAGCCGGTGCCAACGATCCGAACCCGGCCGACAACAGCGCGACCGATACCGATACGCTGCAGGCCACGGCCGATCTGTCGATCACGAAGACCGACGGCGTCGGCAGCGCGACGCCGGGCGGCTCGACGACCTACACGATCGCCGCCGCCAATGCCGGACCGAGCGCGGTGACCGGTGCGATCGTGACCGACACGTTCGCCTCGACGCTGAGCTGCACCTGGACCTGC
>QFPO01000054.1 GCA_003241385.1 Rhodanobacter denitrificans | reverse complement strand
TGACCTGACCCCCTGATGTCATCCGGTTTGGGTTAGAGTCTGGTTGTGGTTGTTGCGCATGTGCGCTGCTGAAGCAACGGGCTGCACGCGTGCAGCCCGTTGCTTTTCGAGTTCGGCGGCGTAGGCCGCCGGTGTGGCGTATCCGAGCGAGGAGTGGGGTCGCTCGGCGTTGTAGTCTGCGATCCAGTCGGCGATGGCGCAGCGCGCATGGTCGAGGCCGAGGAACAGGGTCTCGTTGAGCAGTTCGTCCCGCATGCGGCCGTTGAACGATTCCACATAGCCGTTCTGCATCGGGCGCCCGGGTGCGATGTAATGCCAGGTAATCCCGGCCTCGCCGCACCAGGCCAGCACCGCGTTGGAGGTGAGTTCGGTGCCATTGTCGCTGACGATCATGCCCGGCCTGCCGCGCTCGGCGATCAGATCGTCCAGCTCGCGCACGACACGGCGCCCGGAGATGGACGTGTCCGGCACCGCCCGCAGGCACTGCCGGGTCACGTCATCGACGATGTTCAGCACGCGGAACCGCCGGCCGCAGGCCATCTGATCATGCACGAAGTCCAGGCTCCAGCGCTGGTTCGGCAATGCTACCACCGGAGGCGCTGCCCGCGCGCCCACGGCACGTCGTCTGGATCGCCGCTTGCGCACGGTCAGCCCTTCCTCTGTGTAAAGCCTCTGGGTCTTCTTGTGGTTGATCAGCACCCCATCCCGCCGAAGCAGGATGTGCAGTCGCCGATAGCCGAACCGCCGGCGTTGCTGCGCCAGATCGCGCAGCCGCACCCGAACATCGGCATCATCCGGCCGTGTCGACCGGTAGCGCATGCTCTTCCGGTCAGCTCCCACAACCCGGCACGCCCGCCGCTCGCTCATCCCAAGATGATCCTGGAGATGCGCGACCGCTTCCCGCCTCGCGGCAGGCGTCACCATTTTTTTGCGAGAAGATCCTTTAACCCCGCGTTGTCCAGCATCGCATCCGCCAGCAGGCGCTTGAGCTTCGCGTTCTCATCCTCCAGCGACCGCAGGCGCTTTGCCTCCGACACCTCCAGGCCACCATATCTGGCCTTCCAGTTGTAAATCGTCGCTTCGGATACGCCGTGACGCCGAGCCAGATCACCGGTCTTCGCACCAGCCTCCGCCTCCTTCAGCAAGCCTATAATCTGCTCGTCCGTGAACTTCGTCCGCTTCATCCGTCCGTCCTCTCAATAGGCCGGACTCTAATCAAGCTTGGAGGAAAATCAGGGGGTCAGGTCAGC
>QFPO01000024.1 GCA_003241385.1 Rhodanobacter denitrificans | reverse complement strand
CAGGCACGCTGCCCCAACTCGCTGGCGCTCAGACACGGGGCAGCTCTTCGGCCTGGTCGACCTGCGATGCTCGGCTCGCTTTAGGCGCACCAACAGCCAAGAGCGAGAGCGAGAGCGAAAGCCACAGCCACAGCCACAGCCACGGTCACGGTCACGGTCACGGCCACGGCCACGGCCACGGCCACAGCAGCAACAGCGATCGGCGCGAGCGAGTTCGAACGCAGGGCGATTCTCGCGGATGGGAAAACAGCCTTGTTGCGCCGGGCCGATCCGATGCGGCCTGCTGAAGTCTGCGCCGCGTGTTGCCCCGCCATAGGCATGAGCCGGGTGCGTATCGGTCGCGCGCCGCATACGCGAATCTCGCCTTCGATCGCCTGGATCAGCCAGACGACGCGCGGCGCATTCGAGTGCGCCGTAACGGCGGCCGGCTCCATTGCCTGGGCTCGACCGGCCTCAAACGCCCGTTTGAGCCGGCGATGGGCGAGGTTCAGGCGACAGGCGCGGTGGAGGAGTATAAGTTTCGTGATTGCGGCAATCGGGGGCGCCACATGTCTTCGGGGAAGTCGTTCGCGTCGAACGTGGTACGTCTGCAGCCGGGGCGCGGACGCGGGCACGCATCGGTCGACGAGACCGTGCTGACGCAGATCATCGCCGCGCAGAGCGAGATCGCGCGCGCCGGCCTCGATCCGCTCAAGGTCGTCGACCTCATCACGCGCCACTCGCAGACGATGACCGGCTCGACCGGCGCCGTCGTCGAGATGGTCGAAGGCGACGAACTCCTCTACTGGTCGGCAAGCGGCTCGATCGCCGCGCACCGCGGCTTCCGCATACCGAGCGAGGGCAGCATCTCGGGATTGTGCCTGCGCACCGGACAGGTGCTGCAATGCGACGACAGCGAGCACGATCCGCGCGTCAACATCGAGGCCTGCCGCCGCGTCGGTCTGCGCTCGGCGATTCTCGTGCCGCTGTTGTACGAGCAGCGCACGGTCGGCGTGCTCAAGGTCGTGTCGGATCAGCCCTATGCCTATACGCGGCGCGACGCGGCGACGCTGGAGATGTTCGGCACCTTCATCGGCGCGACGCTGCACCACACGCTCGAGCATGCGCGCACGCTGGCCGAGGCGGCGGCCGCCGCAGCCGGCGAGCAGGAGGCACGCGAGCGTCACGACGCGCAATGCGCCAGCCTGCGCGCCCTGATCGACACCGGCGCAATTTCGCCGGTGTTTCAGCCGATCTTCGAGCTCGACAGCGGCCGTATCGTCGGCTACGAGGGGCTGAGCCGCTTTCCTGAGCAACCGGCCGCACCGGACGGCGGCTGGTTCGCCGCGGCCGACACGCTCGGCCTGTGCGAGGAACTGGAACTGGCCTGCATCGAGACGATCGTCGCGGTCGCGCACCGGCTGCCGGCCGACGCCTACCTGTCGGTCAACGTGTCGCCGAGCACGCTGCTGCGCGAGGAGCTCGAAGCCCTGCTCGCCCGCTTCCCGGGCGAGCGCGTTGTCGTCGAGATCACCGAGCATTCGCAGGTCGCCGACTACGCGACGCTGGCCGAGCGCGTACAGGCCCTGCGCACGCGCGGCTGGCGCTTCGCGATCGACGATGCCGGCGCCGGCTACGCGAGCCTGCGCCACGTGCTGCGGCTGTCGCCGGACATCGTCAAGCTCGACATCTCGATCACGCGCGACATCGACCAGCGTCTGCAGCATCGGCAGCTCGCCGCGGCGATCGTCTCGTTCGCGCGCGAGACCGGCACCGCCCTGGTCGCCGAGGGCATCGAGACCGCCGCCGAACGCGACACGCTGACCGCCCTCGGCGTCCGCTACGGCCAGGGCTTTCTGCTGAGCCGGCCGGCGCCGATCTGAGTGCCGGCGAGCGTCAGTTAACCGCGGCGAACCGATCCAGCGCCCGTTCGGCCTGACCGCGTTCGAAATCGGCCAGGCCGCGCGCGACCTCGCGATAGCGCGCGATTAGCGCGCCGTCCGCCGGCATCACGCGGGCCAGACCGACCAGCACCTGGCGCGCCTCGAAGTCCGAATCCATCGTCGCGACCGATGAGAGCACGCCGCCGGCCGTCGCCGCGTCGACCGATGTGCCGCCGAGCAGGCCCATCAGCGCCTGACGGCGCTCGAAATCCGAGTCGATGCGGGATGCCAGGCGCAGATAGGCGGTCCGCACGTCGGCCGAATCGCCGCTGCGCGCGGCGATCGCCTCGAGCACGGCGCGCTTCTCGAAATCGCTGCCGATGCCGCCGGCGTCGTCGAGCGCGCGGACGAGCACGGCCGGCGTTGTCGAGCCCTGCTCGAGCAGTGCTTCGATCACGCGGCGACGCTCGTAGTCCGAGCCGATGCCGCGTACGGCCTCGCTCCAGGCCTCGAGCGCCTCGCCCTGCAGCGGCACCTGCCGTGCCGCCGACGTCAGCAACTCGGCGCGCTCATAGTCCGACCCGATACCGGCGGCCGCCTGCAGCAGCGGCACCTGCAGGTTCGCCGGCAGCGCATCCTGCTCGATCGCGGCCTGCAGCACGTTGCGCTTCTCGTAGTCCGAGCCGATCGCCGCGGTCAGCGCCAGCGCGCGCTGCCGCTGCTCGGGCGACAGACCGGCCTGGCCGAACAGCACGCTCAGATAGGCCGCGCGGGCATGATCGGACTGGATCAGGTCGATCTCGGCCAGCAATGCGTCGACGCCGCCGCGTGCGATCAGCCGCCGGCTGCGCGCCTCGACCTGGGCGCCGCTTTCGCGCAGCACGCGCGGCAGCACGGCCGCGACCCAGGCACGACCGTCGGCATCGAGGGCCCGTTCGGTGCCGTCGACGCGATACGTCCGCGTGACCGCACCACCGCTGCTCACGAAGCGGATCTCGCGCTTCGTGCCGGAGACAGTTTCGCTGATCGTCAGATCGGCGCCGCCCGGCAGCCCGACCACATCGGTCTCCTCGTCGTTGAATTCGACCCGGCCGTTCTGCTCGACGTCGAGCGCGTAGCCGTCGCGGCGATCGCGGTAGCGGACACTCTCGGTGCCGCCCGTGCTGCGCACCTCGACGCTGCGGCCGGCGTCGCCGGCGGCGACGCCGGTGACCGCGATGCCGGGCAGCGCCAACAGTGCGAGCAAGCCGAGAACGGAAGCACCGCGTCGCAGCGACGCGGATGAAGGACGGTTCGACATCGCAGACTCCTCGAGCAGGCGCTGCACGCGGCGCACGACCGGACTCGCATCGTGCGCCATCGTGGCGGCGAAGACGGGCATGCGCACGCCGTCGCGCGCATGGGACAGACAGGTGGCGAGACATTCGGCCAGCGGGCGTCCGCTGCCGAGCAGGTCGGCCGCCGCGGCATCGCAGGCATCCTCGGCCAGCGATTCGAGACGCCGCCGCGCGTGCCAGGCCAGCGGATGGAAGAACAGCGGCAACAGCGCGGCATGCTGGGCGATCCGCCAGTACGGATCGCGGCGCTGCAGATGGGCCAACTCGTGCGCGAGCATCGCGCGCTGCTGTTCGGCGGGCAGCGTTTCGCTCCAGTGCGGCAGCAGCAGCAACGCATGCGGCAAGGCCATCGGACCGGCGGCCGCCGCCGTCACGCGAACGACCGGGACCGGCAGTCCCATCCGTCCGGCCAGACCGACCGCACGATCGAGCAGTGACGGCGCGGCCTCTCGCCCGTGCGAGAACGCGCTGCGCCGCAGGCGCAGCAGTCCGCGGCTGCGCCGTACGAACACGATCAGCGCGACCAGGACGCCGGCCAGCCATGCCGCGACCGCGCCCTGCATCAGCACCGGCGCCAGCACCAGCGCCGGGCGGACCTTCGCCGCAGGCACCGCCTCGGGCGGCATCGGCAGCAGCGCCACCGCGGCATCGCTGCCGCCGACCTGCGTGGTGCCGGTGACCGGCAGCCGTGTCGACGGTGACGGTGCGGACGCGACCGACACGGGTCGCTCGGCCGTCGGCCGCTGCGGAAGTCCGCTCGTTACGGCCGGAGCCAGCAACGTCACCGCCGTGGACAGCAGCGCACCGAACAGGCCGAAGCGCCAGGCACATTCGAGCGCCTGCGGACCGCGCAGCAGGCGCAGGCGCTCGAGCGACCAGACGATCGCGAGCAGCAACGTCGCGTGCACGGCCAGCGTCGCCAGAGCCGAGGCGAGCCGTTCGACGAGGACGATCATGTCCGCCTCCGGCCCGGCGCCGCCGTGCGATCGGCATCGAGCAGTGCGCGCACGCGCTCCAGGTCGTCCGGCGCGACGTCGTCCTCGCTGACCAGATGCGCGAGCAGCGCGCCGGCGTCGCCGCGGAAAAGGCTCTGGATCAGGCCGCTGACCATCGAGCGGCGCACCTGCGATTCGCTGACGCGGGCGCTGTAGAGCAGTTGACGGCCCTCGCGGCGCACCGCGACGACACCGCGCTTCTCGAGCCGGGTCAGCAGGGTGGCGACGGTCGTGTGGGCCAGATCGCGCGAAGCCGCCAACGCGGCCACGACGTCGGCCACGCTCGCCTCGCCGCGCCAGAGCGTGCGCATGACGTCCAGCTGCAGATCGCTCAGCACGACGTCGTCGTTGGGACGGGATTCCATGGACCACCTTCTACACCTGTCGTACTACATTTGTAGTACAAGACCTCGCCCTCGTAACGGGTCGGAAGTCATGGGTGTGGGTGATGGATGTCATCACGGCCGGGAGGCCGGCGGCGACGTGGCGCCGGCCCCACTTCCGGGCATGATCGGCCGACCGCGTGCCGGCATGCCCACCGCCGGCGGGACCGGGCAGCGGCCAGCTCACCGGTATCCCGCGCAGTGGGCCTTCCCGTCCGCGCCGACGCGCGCCGAGGCACGACCGTGCGCCGGCGCGAAAAGCGGTTACGGCTGCTCGAAACCGTCGGCGAAGATCGTCTCGACGACGACCGGCACGGCGACGTAGCTGGCGACCGTGAAGTTCGGGCCGCGCGCGGTGCCGGCGATCGTGCCGTTCTCGGCGACCGCGACCGCGTTGAGCAGATACTCGTACGACGTGCCGTTGTCGGACTGCGCGGCGATGTCGTAGGAGACGCCGTCGACGTGCACGAAGGCCTTGAACGCGAGCGTCGCGAAGTCGTACGCGCGTCCGACGATCGTGCCGCGTTCGTTGACGTCGAATGCGATGCCCTGCGCGAGTCCGAGCAGCGCGCCCGGCACGGCCGTCGCGGTGCCGTCGCGGAACGTCACCGGCACCGGCTTGCCGTCGCCGGCCAGATCCATCTCGCCGACCGCGAGGCCTGCCTCGTTGGCCGCATAGGCCTTGCTCGCGACCTCGTCGACGCCGGCGGCGATCGGCGCGATGCCGGCGACGCCGGCCTGGCCGATCGTCGCGTGCGACGGCGTACCCGGGAAGTACCAGCCGCCGAGCTTGACGCCGGCATTGTTGATGCCGGCCCAGTAGGCCTGGGTGCCGGGCCCGTGCGCCGGCACGCCGTCGTCGACGAAGCCGCGCTCGGCGCTCCATTCGAACGCATTGAACTGGCCGTCGGTCGCGGCCAGACCGACCACGACGCCGGCGTCGTTGATGTCGTCGGGATTGATCTGGGTGCCGGCCGGACCTTCGATGACCGCGTACTGGGTCAGGTCGGCGACGTTCCAGAGCAAGGCGGTCGTGACCGCGCCGTCCTTGAGGATCGTCGAGGCGTAGCCGACGATCCGGCCGTCGCCGTTGATGCCGGTCGCCTGCCCTTCTTCGCGGTCGGCCGGGATCGGCAGCTCATGCGCCTGCTGGCCGTCCCAGAGGAACGGGCGGCTCTGGAACGTGTCGGCGTCGACGTAGTAGCCGACCGCCAGGCCGGCGTCGTTCATGTCGGCGACGAAGACGCTCTCGGCGCCTTCGATCTCGATCGGCACCAGGTGGTACTGCGGCGGCGCGGCGACGGCCGCCGTCGCGACGCCCAGACCGAGTGCGAGTGCGAGGACGACGGGCGACGGCGAGTGGACGATGATCATCGGGAGAATCTTCCTCGAACGGTGAGAGAACGGCGACGGCACGGCGTCGCCGCGATCCTCCCCCGCCGACCGGCGGCAGCGCGATTCGCAGCGCGTTCGGATCGCATTAGGATCCGATTACATCCGTCGAATCAGCCGGTTGCGGCCGGCCCAACCGGCCCGAATCGGATGCCGCAGCGTGGCGACGCGGCCTCAGCGCTCGCCGGCACGCGCGCCCGCGAGGCCGCCGCCGTCCGGCGCGACGGCCAGCTCGGCCGGGATCGCACGCTCGCCGGCCAGCGCGCGGGCCTGTTCGAGCGCGCCGCGCCAGGCGTCGATCCGCCCCTGCGCATGGGCCAGCCGCAGCCGCGTCAGCGCGCAGCCGTAGTCCTGCTCGGCCCAGAGCGCGACGCGACCGGCGATCGCGGCCGCCTCGCGCACGCGGCCGGCCGCGAGCAGGAAGCGCGTGTAGTCGGCGACGATCGCCGCGGTCGTCTCGGCGACGCCCTGCGCATCGGCCAGCGACAGCGCGGCCTGGTAGGCGCGTTCGGCCTGGTCGAGGCGGCCGGCGGTCCAGGCCCGGTTGGCGGCGGCCAGACCGCGCAGCGGCACGCGCGGATGGCTGCGCTCGGCGCTCGCGACGGCGGCCTCGCCGGCGCTCGGCGGCGTCACCGGCGTGCCGAGTGCCTGTTCGAGCCGCGACCGCAGCACCGCGACCGCGGCGCGCACGACGTCGTTGTCGGCCGAGGCCGCCTCGTCCTCGGGCACCGCCTCGAGCAGACCGAGCGCCTCGGCCGGCTGGCCGCGGTCCCAGGCCAGCTCGGCGCGCAGCAGGCGGATCCGGTCGTTCTCGATCGGATCGGCCGGCGTGCGGTCGTTGGCCGGATCGTCGAGCAGGGCAGCCGCCTCGCCGTGGCGTCCGACGCGCAGCAGGCCCTGCACGCGGAACATCCGCACCGACAGCAGCGAGTCGGGATTGACCATGCGCTCACGCATCGCCCAGGCCCGATCGATCGCCGCCAGCGCCTGCGCGTTCAACAGTTGCTGGCGCAGCGAGACGAACAGGTTCTGCAGATTGCTGATCTGTTCCTGGATCACGCCGAGCGCCTGGAACTGCGCGATCGCCGATTCGAGATACGGCACGGCCAGCGCCGGATGGCCGCGCAGGTTCTCCAGCGCGCCGAGATTGCCGTCGACGCGGGCGACGCTGGCGATGTCGCCGGCGCGCTGGAACTCCTCGCGCGCGATGCCGTTGTCGACCAGCGCGCCCGAATAATCCTGCATCGAGATGCGGCTGACGCCGCGGGTCAGGTGCAGGCGCCCGACCAGGATCGCATCGTCGTCGTCGGCATGCAGTTCGATGCCCTCGCTCGCATAGCGGCCGGCGTCGGAGAACGCGCCGGTGCGGATCGCGACGGTCGCGCGCGCGGCGAGCACCTCGGCGCGGAACACCGAGACCTGCCCCTGCGTCTCGGCGAGCAGCGCGTCCAGCGCGGCGCGCGCCTCCTCGAAACGTCCGGAACGGATGTCGACCTCGGCCAGATGCTGGCGCAGCCGCGGCTCGTCGCGGACCAGGGCCGGATCGGCCAGCAGGATCGCGCGAGCCGCGGCCGGCTCGTTGGCGAGCATCGCGGCACGCGCGCGCTGCAGCGTCTCGGACAGGCCGCTGGCCTCGGCCGGGGCCGCCGGCACGTGGCCGAGCACGGCGCTGAGCCGATCCGCGGCGCCGCGCAATGCGACCACCGGCGAGGCGTCCTGATAGCGGCCGAGCAGTGGCGGGCCGACCTCGGCCGCCGCGCTCGCGGTCGCGAGCCAGACCTCGCCGGAACGGACCAGCGTCGCGCGCACCAGGGCGGCCGCGCCGGCCATGCGCCGCAGCTCGGCCAGCTGGGCCTCGTCCGGGGCCGCGGCCGGCGCGACGCCGAGACTGCGCAGCATGCTGACGGTCGCGTCGCTCGGCACCACCGCGATGCCGCTGCGGCGCAGCCGGTCGCCGACCAGATCCATGCCGCCGAGCCGGATCCACGGCTCGTCCTCGTCGGCCGACACGATCGGCAGCACGACGATGCGGTCGGCCGCGATCGCAGCCTCGGGTGCCGGTCGTCGCGCGAACCAGATCGCTGCAGCGATCAATACCGCGATCGCCAGCGCCGCAACGGCGTAGCGGACGGTCTGTCGGCGGCCTCCTGCGGTCGGCGTCTTCGCCGACGTCGGCGCCGCTGTCGAAGTCCGCTGCGACGGTGGTTCCGCCTCCGGTGCCGACGCCGGTACGACGACCGTGCCCGCTGCCGCCGCGGCTGCGCTCAGCTCGGCGGCGCCGCCGTTCGGACGCTCGACCTCGGTCGGCGCGATCCAGCGATAGCCGAAACCGGCGACCGTGCGGATCGCATGCTGGCTCTGGCCGTCGTCGTCGATCGCGCGGCGGCACTGCAGGATCAGCTGGCCGAGCTGCACGTCCGAGGCGTGGCCGCGCGGCCACAGCGCGCCGATCAGTTCCTCACGGCCGACCGCGCGCTCGCGCTGCTCGACCAACATGACCAGGCACGAGAACGCGCGCGGCGGCAGCGCGATCAGGGTGTCCCCGTTCCACAGCTCGCGGGCGGCGGGCAGCAGCCGGTACGCACCGAAGCGAAACACCAGCGGCTGCATCAGCGCGCGCGGCCCCTCGGGTCGCAACACGCGCGGCGCCGCGTCGATGCCGCTCCGCGATCGCGATGTACCTTGCTCATGACGCGCCCTGCCCGCTGGTATCGGCCGATTCTAGCGCGCGTGCCGCGCCGGTCACCGGCGCCGACCGGCGCCGCGGCGATTCACGGCGGTGGCGATCGGCGCAGGCCGGCCCAGCCCAGCGCGAGCCAGCCGCCGATCAGCGCCAGTCCGCCGAACGGCGTCAGCAGGCCGAGCGGGCGCGGTGCGCCGAGCGCGAGCAGGTAGAGGCTGCCGCTGAAGAGGACGATGCCGGACGCGAACAGCAGGCCGGCCAGCCGCACCGGCCGCGCGTCGAGGCCGGGCGCCAGTGCGGCCAGCGCGAGCAGCGCCAGCGCATGCCAGATCTGATAGTCGACCGCGGTCTGCCACAGCGCGATCCGGTCCGCGGCGAGCGTGGCCTTGAGCGCATGCGCGCCGAACGCGCCGGCGATCACGCCGAGGCCGCCGAAAGCGGCCGCCGTGCACGCGATCGTCCGGCGCGGGTCGGCCACCGGCCTACTTCCTGGCCGGCTTGGCGTCGGCCGGCTTGAGCAGATCGTCGATCGACTTGTCGAAGCTCGCGTACTTGTGCGCCGGAAGCTCGAACGTCCAGCCGGCGAAGCGACGCTGCAGCGTCTCGACCTCGGTCCTGACCGCGGTCAGACGCGCCGCGCGATCGGGCGCCGCATCGGCCGCCGGTGCTGCGGCGTCGCCGGCTGCGCGCTTGGCGTCCGCGGCGGGTTCGCCTTCGGGCTTGGCCGCGTCCGCCTGCTGAGCGGGCTTGGCCTGCGCCTGCGCCGCCTCCGCGTGCGCGTCGGCGCGTGCCTCGTCGAGCGAGGCGGCGAACTGCGCGTAGTGCTTGCCGTCGGCCTGCCAGGCCGTGACCTCGACGACGCGGCCGTCGAAGGCGACGTAGCGCGCCTTGAGCGCCGAGTCCGGCGCCGCGGCCGCCGCTGCCGGACGGGCGCCGTCGATGCGCAGGCCGGCCAGGCCGGAGGCGAGCGGATTGGCCGCGGCCGGCGAACTGGGCTCGCGCCCCTTCGGCAGATCGGCGATCCGGAAGTTCTCCTCGGCGGCGTCGTCCTTGAACACGCGCAGCGTCTTGCCGGCCTTGTCGATCGTGACCTCGGCGATCTGCGCGGCCGGCACGTCGGCCAGATCGCGACTCAGCCACTCGGTCGGGTTCTTCTCGGGCGTCAGCGTGCCGCTGGCGAGGAAGCTCTGCGCTTCGTCGGCGCGGCGCACGAAGGTTCCGCCGCCGCCGGCACCGTTGAACGTGCCGACGATCAGCCGCACCGGCGTCTTCGGGCCGTCGATCTCGACGCGCACGCCCTTGGCGCCGGCGGCGCCGACGTCCTCGACGCCGATCGCCGGATAGCGGTCCGGATTGGCGGTCTTGGGTTCGAGCACCGTCGCGTCGGCGAGCTTGAGCACGAATTCGCGCAGCTTGCCGCTGTCGGCCGGATAGCCGTCGCGATTGGCGACGACCCAGCCGGCGTCCTTGCGTTCGAGCACGACCAGCGGCGCATTGCCGGCGCCGATCACGCTGAGCTTGGTGATCGCGTTGACCTCGTCCTTGAGGCCCGGCACGAGCGGCTCGCTGCGCAGCTCGGTGGCCGGCTTGCGCGTGTGGTTCAGACCGATCGCCGCGGCGAGCGCGGCCAGTGTGACGACGGCGACGATGCCGAGGGTCTTGGCGTTCATCACAAACCTCCCTGCGCCGCGCGGCGGCGGCTGCGCCGCCACGCCACGAAACCGAGCGCGGCCAGCGTGACCAGCAGCGGCATCAGCAGCACGTTGATCAGCTTCAGGCGCGTGCCGAGGCTCTCGATGTCGGCATCGAGCTCTCGGCGCACGCTGCGCAGTTCCTTGCGGATCTCGAGCTTGCGCTCGGCGAAGTTCTTGAGCTCGGCCTCCTGCTCGGGCGACAGGATCATTGCCTGGTCGCTGGTCTTGGCGCGCTGCAGCTCGGCGAGCTTGCGCTCGGTCTCGGAGAGCTCGCGCTGCAGCTCCTGCTCCTTGGCGCGGAAGCGCTCGTCGGCGTGGCGCTTGAGCGCCTCCACGGTCGTGAACGGCCGCTGCGAGGTCGCGCGGCTGCGGATCGAGATCAGATCGCCCGAACCGCTGAGGTTGTCGACCGTGTTGACGACGAAGTCGCCGTTGTTGGCGAACGCGTTCATGATGCGCTGGCCGAAGAACTGCTGGACCTGCACCCAGAGCCGGTCCGAGAGCAGATCGGTATCGGCGACCAGCACGATCTGCGCATCGTCCTTGGCCTCGGCCAGATGGCCGGCCTCACCACGATCCGGGAACGCGGTCGCGAGCTTGCCGCCGACGCGCGCGGCGATCACGAACGGCTGGCCGGCGGCCTGGTAGCCCTCGAACAGGTCGCCCGGATCCTGCATGAAGCGGATCCGGTCGCTCTCGACCGCGGCCGCCTCGCTCGAACTCTGGATCAGCGGCGTCAGCGTCGCCTTGGCGCCTTCGGCCAGCGTGAAGTAGCCGGTCGTCGAGACGTTGATCGACTCCAGACCCGAGGTCACGACGTCGTCACGGCTGAAGTCGCCGGCGGTCAGGCCGAGGATCGCCGGATGGCGCGTCGAGGGCTGACCGGGACCGCGGCTGATCGCCAGTGCACGCAGCCGGTCGATCACGACCTTGCCGGCGTCGTAGCCGACGCCCCAGGCCTTGAACAGCTTGCCGAGGTCGGAGGACTTGTCGGCGAACATCGCCGCCTGCGGGTTCTCCGGATCCTGGCCCGAGGTGTCGGTCTCGGCGTTCGGATCGACGAAGACCAGCAGATGGCCGCCGCGCAGCACGAACTGGTCGATCGCATACAGCGCATCGTCCGGCAGCTGCTTGGGATGGACCACGACCAGGGTGCCGATCTCCGCGTCGATCGACTTGAGGCCTTCGGCACTGAGCGTGCGCACTTCCGAGAGCTGCTCGAGCTGCTGGGCGATCGCCCAGGGCTCGCGCATCTGCCGCGTCGCCGGGTCGAAGCCGGCGCTCAGCGGCAGGCTCGACAGCAGACCGACCACCGGCTTCTTGACGACGCTGAGCTCGTGGATCAGCTTGGCGACGTCGTACTCCAGGAACGCTTCCTTGTCGGGCTGGAAGAACGGGATCGTCGCCCGGCCGTTGGTCGAGTTGGTGCCGGCCAGGCCGAAGAAGATCGACTCGCCGCCGGGACCGGCCGGAATGCCCTGCAGGCCGAACGCCGAGGCGCGGTCCTCGTCCTCGGAGAACGGCAGCGGGTCGATGACCTCCAGCTCGATCTTGCCGCCGGCGCGCGCGGCCATCTCCTCGAGCATCTCGCGCACGCGCAGGTAGTACGTGCGCAGCGGCGCGAGGTTCTGCGTGCCCTTGTCCGAATAGAACAGGTACAGGTGGATCGGCTCCTCGATCGAGCCGAGGATGTTGCGGGTGCCGTCCGACAGCGTGTACAGCCGGCTCTCGGTCAGGTCCACGCGCGCGCCGCGGAACAGCGTGTTGACGATCAGCAGCACGGCGACGAACAGCACGGCGAGCACGACCAGCGCGCCGCCGGAGAGGGTCTTGCGATGAAGCGTCATGTCGTCGTTCCCTTCAGTCGGCTTTCTTCATCTCGATGACCAGCGCGCTCGCGTAGAGCCAGAAGCCGATCATCAACAGGAAATACAGCAGGTCGCGCAGGTCGATCACGCCCTTGCTGATCGCCGCGAAATGGGTCAGGAAGCTCAGGGAGGCGATCGCGTCGACCACGCCCTGCGGCGCGAACGCGCGCACCGCGTCGAGCACCAGCGGGAAGCCGGCCAGCAGCAGCAGGAAGCAGGCCACGACGGTCAGGATGAACGCGACGACCTGGTTGCGCGTGCAGGCCGACAGGCACGAGCCGATCGCCAGGAACGCGCCTGCCATCAGCAGCGAGCCGAGGTAGCTCGCGAAGATCACGCCGTTGTCGGGCGAGCCGAGATAGTTGACGGTCAGCCAGATCGGGAACGTCAGCGCCAGCGCGATGCCGATGAAGGCCCAGGCCGCGAGGAACTTGCCGAGTACGGCCTGCCAGGTCGTCACCGGCAGCGTCAGCAACAGCTCGATCGTGCCGCTCTTGCGCTCCTCGGCCCACATCCGCATCGACACGGCCGGCACCAGGAACAGGTACAGCCACGGATGGAACGTGAAGAACGGGCGCAGATCGGCCTGGCCGCTCTCGTAGAAGCCGCCGAGGTAGAACGTGAAGGCGCCCGACAGCACGAGGAAGATCACGATGAACACGTACGCCACCGGCGTCGCGAAGTAGCTGCGCAGCTCGCGCTTGAACAGGGTCGACACGCCGCTCATGTGCGGGCCTCCTGCGCGGCCGTCGCGGCACGCGTCGTGATCGTGCGGAACACCTCGTCGAGACGGCCGCCTTCCAGCGCGAGCTCGCGCACCACGATGTTCTGCGCCTTCAGCACGTCGCCGACCTCGTTGAAGATCGCGCGGCCCGGCTTCGGGAACGCGGTGATGCGGCCGTCCTGCGGGTCGACCTCGATCGAGGCGACGTCGGGCACGCGTGCGAGCGCTTCGCGCGCGGCGGCGACGTCGACCGCGGTCAGCGAGACCGCCTGGTGGTAGCGCGAGCGCGCCTCGAGCTCGGCCGGCTTGGCGTCGGCGAGCACCTTGCCGGCGGCGATGATGACCGCGCGATCGCAGACCGCGTGGACTTCTTCGAGGATGTGCGTGGAGACGATGATCGTCTTGTCGCGCGCCATGTCGTTGATCAGGCTGCGCACTTCGTGCTTCTGGTTCGGGTCCAGGCCGTCGGTCGGCTCGTCGAGGATCAGCACCTTCGGATCGTGCACGATCGCCTGGGCGATGCCGACACGCCGCTTGAAGCCCTTCGACAGCGTGTCGATCGGCTGCTCGACGACGCGCTCCAGATGCAGACGTCCGATCACGTCGTCGATGCGGCGCTCGCGCGTCTCGCCCTTGAGGCCGCGCACGTCGGCGATGAACTTGAGGAATTCCAGTACCGTCATCTCGCCGTAGCTCGGCGCGCCCTCGGGCAGATAGCCGAGCGAGCGGCGCGCCTCCAGCGGCTGCTTCTCGACGTCGAAGCCGCAGACGCTGGCGCTGCCCGACGTCGGCGCCAGGAAGCCGGCGATCATCTTCATCGTGGTGGATTTGCCGGCGCCGTTGGGGCCGAGGAAGCCGAGCACCTGGCCGGGCTCGACGGTGAAGCTGATGCCGTCCACGGCGACCAGATCGCCGTACCGCTTGGAGAGTTGTCGGGTTTCTATCATTGTCTGATCACTCGTTCCGTTCTCATGACGTCCCGCCCCTGGGGGCCGCTGCGGATCGCGGCCGATGGCGACGCCCGGCCTCGCGCGCGCCGCGGCGGCCCGGAGGCCGTGACGACACCAGCTGAGGACATGCGGACAGCGGAACGTACCCCGCCCGGGTACGTCCTGCGGGCCGGGAAATGTACAGCAAACGCGGCGGAAAGTTCCCGGCGCGCGCGGCCGGCGGCGCGAGGCGCCGCGCCCTCAGTCGCCGGACGGTGCGGGCTCGGCGCGCTTGGCCTGCTCGGCCGGCGGCGCCTGATCGAGCGGCTGCAGCGGCCCGACCGTGGCGGTGCCCTTCCACTGCGCATCGCGCAGCGCGAAATACGCCTTCGGATCGGTCGGATTGACGTCGTTGAGGCCGCGCACGGCCTGACCGCAGCCGGATTCGCCGATCACGATGTTGCCGATCACGATGCCGCCGATGTTCATGCAGTTGCCGCCGCCGTTGCTGGCGGTGCTGCCGGCGCTGCGCACGCTGAGGTCGTCGTAGCCGGTGCGCGAGCCGGTGGTATTGAGTCGCACCGAGCCGAGTTCGCCGGCGACGCGGCGCTTGGCGACCGCGTCGCCGTACTCGGCGGCGAGATCGGCGCGGATCTGCTCGGCGCGCTCGCGCTGCTCGGGCGTCAGCTGCGCCGCGACGCGGTCGCGCGTCGTGACGAAGTCCGGATAGGCGCGCTCGGCGGCGAGGTCCATCCACGCCCAGGCGGTCGCCGGATCGCGCGCGACGCCCTCGCCGTTGAGATACATCAGCCCGATGCTGAGCTGCGAGGGCTTGTCGGCATAGCGCGCGCCGATCAGGAAGAACTTCATCGCGCTGGCGTAGCGGCCGCGCGCGTGCGCCGCCAGCCCCTGCGAGAAACCCATGACGTCGCTGTAGCCGCGCACCGGATTGACGCGGCCGAGCTTGGCGACCGTGCGTTCGTACTCGCGCGGACTGATCGTGATCACGTCCGCGCCGGCGGCGCCGCGATCCTCGCCGGTCTGCGCAGCGACGGCACCGTCCTCGACGGCGGATGCCGGACTGGCCGGCGACAGCGATGCGGCGATCAGGCTCGCGGCCAGGATGGTTCGGCGAATCATGCGCTACTCCTCGATCAGGCGACGTGACTGCGTGCCCCGCGGCGGCATCATGCGATCGGATCCGCGGCGGCGCAATGCGGCGCGCTCGCGCGGCACGGTCCCATACGGCGCGGACCGAACGCGCGCTCGAACGGCGGCGAGACGGACCGAACTTCCGCCTTAGGCCGGAGGCGTCCGGTCAGCCCGCGAACGGCGGCGGATAGCGCCGGCCCGGCCGCAGCGGCCGGAAGCAGGCCTCGGTCCGGTAGAACGCCTCGGGCGGCGGCCGGGCGTGCCAGCCGGCGATGCCGGCCAGCGGCAGCGGACGCAGCTCCTGCGGATCGGCCAGCAGCCGGCCGTCCGCGATCGCGCGCGCCAGTGCCGCCTCGAGCGCCGGCCAGCGGTCGACCAGCGCATCGGCCGCGCGCGAACGCACCGCGAGCGCGGCTGCGTCGACGCGGACCGCCAGCGCCTTGGCGGTCGGCCGATGCGTGTGGCGCACCGCGTGCTCGAGCAGTGCGTGGCCGAACACCGTCACCGCGATGCGCCGGCCCCAGGCTTCGCCATCGCGATGGAACAGTCCGATCCAGTCGTGCGCGTCCCAGCAGGCCAGCAGGGCCTCGTCGGCGATCCAGACGATCGCGCCGGCCTCGTCGAAATGCGTCAGCGCGCACTGGCCGCGCGTGCGCTGGCGCGGCCCGACCCGCTCGATATCGGCGACCTGGCGCGCGTTGAGCGCCCATTTGAGCGCCGGATGGCGCAGCCAGATCAGTGCATTGAACAGATCGTGCACGCCGTCGGTGCGCGTCGCCAGCACGCCCTCGCGCGCGATCCGCGACTCGTAATGGAGACCGTCGGCGAGCAGGGCCGGCGTCTGCTCGCGCAGCGCCGGTCGCGGAATGCCGTCCTGCATGCCGGCCTCGCGGCAGAGCCGGTCGAGCGCCGCGACGTCGACCTGCGGACCCGGCAGCACGTCGCGCCAGGCGCTCAGCGGCGGGCGCGCCGCAGCCGCGGCCCAGGCAGCGGCGAGCGCGGCCGGATCGGACTCGACCATCGCGATCGGTGCCTGCGCAGTCCGCACGTCACCGACGCGTCAGGCGCCGGCGAGCCAGCGCAGCACCTGGCCGACGACCCACGCCAGATACGTGCCGCTCGCATAGCCGACGACGCCGAGCAGTACGCCGACCGGCGCCAGCGACGGATGGAACGCCGCGGCGACCACCGGCGCCGAGGCGGCCGCGCCGATGTTGCCCTGCGAACCGATCGCGAAATAGAACAGCGGCGCCTTGATCAGGCGGCCGGCGACGTACAGCAGCCCGGCGTGCACGAGCATCCAGATCGCGCCGAGCGCGAACAGCCACGGCCGGTCGAGCAAGGCGCGCAGGTCCATCTGCATGCCGATGCTCGCGATCAGCACGTACAGCAGCACCGAGCCGAACTTCGACGCGCCGACGCCCTCGAGCCGGCTCGCGCGCGTGAAGCTCAGGCATACGCCGATCGTCGTCGTCAGCATGACGATCCAGAAGAACTTCGAGGTCAGGCTGAAGCGCGACAGCCCGGGCGCCTCGGCGGCGATCCAGGCCGAGACCGGACCGCCGATCGCGTGCGCCAGGCCGGTCGCGGCGAAGCCGACGCCGAGCACGACCATCATGTCGGCCAGCGTCGGATTGCGCGCGTGCTGTGCGTGCCAGTGTTCGATGCGCCGCTTCAGATCGTCGATCGCACGGGTATCGGCGCCGGTCTTCGCGTCGACACTGGCCGCGCGGCCGGACAGGAACAGCAGGAACGCCATCCACAGGCTCGCGACGATCACGTCGACCGCCGCGAACTGGCCGAACGTGTTCGCGTCGACCTGGAAGATCTCGCGCATCGCGACCATGTTCGCGCCGCCGCCGATCCAGCTGCCGGCCAGCGCGGCCATGCCGGCCCAGGTGTCGCCGGCGACGGTCTCCGGGTGGATCCAGCCGACGATCAGGAACGCGATCGGCCCGCCGACCATCACGCCGAGCGTGCCGACGACGAACATGATCAGCAGCTTGGGACCGAGACCGAGCAGGCCCTTGATGTCGATCGACAGCGTCAGCAGCACCAGCGCGGTCGGCAGCAGGTAGTCGCGCGCGACCGGATACAGCGCCGCGGCGTGACCGTCGATGATGCCGAAGGTGTTGAACAGCGCCGGGATGCAGTAGCACAGCATCAGCGCCGGCACGACCGAATAGAAGCGCCGCCAGAACGGGGCCGGGCTCGACGAGGTCCAGAACACCAGCGCGAGGATCGCGGCGACCAGGCCGAGTACGACGCCGTCGTCGGTGATCAGGGCGGTGTTCGTCGGCATCGGCAGATTCCGTCGGGCATCGGGACCCGAAGCCTAACCGGAGCGGCGCCGCCGATGCACGCGCGTCAGATCCGCTCCGCGTCCAGATCGTGCTCGGACGCGCCGGTCACGCGTACGCGCGCGAACTGGCCCGGCCGCAAGCCTGCGCCGTCGGCGATCTGCACGATGCCGTCGATCTCCGGCGCGTCGGCGGCCGAGCGCGCGATCGCGACGCCGTCGTCGACCTCGTCGACCAGCACCTCGATCTCGCGCCCGATCTTCGCGCGCAGCCGCGCCGCGCTGATCTTCGCCTGCACGGCCATGAAACGCTCCAGGCGCTCCTGCTTGACCGGCTCGGGCACCGGATCGGGCAGCTCGTTGGCACGCGCGCCCTCGACCGGCGAGTACGCGAAGCAGCCGACGCGATCGAGCTGGGCGGCCTCGATGAAATCGAGCAGCTCGCCGAACTCGGCCTCGGTCTCGCCCGGAAAGCCGACGATGAAGGTGCTGCGCAGCGTCAGGTCCGGACAGGCCGCGCGCCAGGCCTGCACGCGCTGCAGCGTGCGGTCGACCGCGCCGGGCCGCTTCATCAGCTTGAGGATGCGCGGACTGGCGTGCTGCAGCGGAATGTCCAGATACGGCAGGATGCGGCCGTCGGCCATCAGTTCGATGACCTCGTCCACGTGCGGATACGGATAGACGTAGTGCAGCCGCACCCAGGCGCCGAGCTCCGACAGCGCCGCGCACAGCGCGGTCATCTGCGTGCGGCGCGGGCTGCCGCGCCAGTCGCGCTCGGCGTAGCGCAGGTCCACGCCGTAGGCGCTGGTGTCCTGCGAGATCACCAGCAGTTCCTTGACGCCGCCGCGCACCAGCTTCTCGGCCTCGATCAGCACCTCGTCGACCGGGCGCGACACCAGGTCGCCGCGCATCGACGGGATGATGCAGAACGTGCAGCGGTGGTTGCAGCCCTCGGAGATCTTCAGATACGCGTAGTGCTTGGGCGTCAGCTTCACACCGACGCCGGGATCGGGCACCGGCAGCAAGTCGGTGAAGCGGTCGCGCCGCGGCGGCAGCGCTTCGTGCACCGCGCTCAGCACGCTGGCGTAGTCCTGCGGACCGCTGATCGCCAGCACGTCCGGATGCGCGTCGCGGATCAGCTCGGCGCGCTTGCCGAGACAGCCGGTCACGATCACGCGGCCGTTCTCCTCCAGCGCCTCGCCGATCGCGTCGAGCGACTCCTCGACCGCCGCATCGATGAAGCCGCAGGTGTTGACGACGACGACGTCGGCCGCGTCGTAGCTGGGCACGATCGCATAGCCCTCCACGCGCAGCTGGGTCAGGATGCGCTCGGAGTCCACCAGCGCCTTGGGGCAGCCGAGGCTGACGAAGCCGACTTTCGGGGCGTTCTGCACGATCTCGTTAACATTTCGTGGGGGCGCGAAGTTTACACTCGCCACCGGCCGTGCGGCAGCGCGCAGCGCATGCGGCCACCGTCGTCCCCTGCTCCGGATGGCCATGTCACGCATCAGACGCCTGACCGGCTGCTGCCTCGCCCTGCTGCTGGCATCCGCGGCGAGCGCGCAGGCCGCGGCGGCCCCGGAGGACTCATTCCCGAGTGCCCAGGTCGCGGCCGGTTCGCGCCGCGTCGCCGAGAAACTCGACGCAGTCGTCCGATTCGCCGCCGACCTCTCCGGTCTCGACGCCGGCCGTTCCGGCCGTCTGGCCGTCGCGCACCTCCGCGCGCATCTGGCGCTGCTGTTCGAGGCGCGCGAGCTGGCGGACCGCCGCTGGGGCGAGGTGCAGGCCCTCGCCGAACGCGACGGCGACCGCCCGCTGCTGGCCGAGGCGCTGCAGAACCGCGCCGAGATCGCGCTCCAGGCCGGCGACTACCGCCGCTGCGCGGACTTCGTCGGCCGCCTTGCGGCGCTGCCGCTGCCGCATTCGGAAGCGACCGCCGAACTGTTCCGCGCGGTGCTCGAGCGCCGCCAGGGCCGCGTCGACGCCGCGCTGCGTCACGGCGAACGCGCGCTCGAACTGCATCGCGCGCTCGGCGACCGCCTCGGCGAGGCCCAGGTGCTGGCCAATCTCGGCACCGCGATGCGCGATCGCGGCGACTACGCCAAGGCGCTGGACCTGCAACTCGAGGCGCTGACGATCCGCGAGCGCTACGACGAACAGACCGAGACCTCCTATCGCAACATCGCGCTGATCTACCGCGCGATCGAGGACGGCGACGCCGCGGCGGTCTATTTCGCTCACGCGCTCGAGGCGGCACGCCGTCGCGCGGCGCCTTCGCTGCTCGCGCCGATCCTCGGCAGCTATGCCGGCCACCTCAACGACCGCGAGCGCTACGAAGAGGCCTTGCTGGCCGCGCGAGAGGCGCTGGCGATCGACCGTGCGGTCGGCACGCGGCCGTCGCAGGGCCTCGAGCGGCTCGAGGCCGGGCGTGCGTTGAACGGCCTCGGCCGGCGCGAGGAAGCCGAAGCGGAGTTCGAGCAGACGCTCGAACTCGGACGCGACCTCGGCCAGCGCGAAATCGTCGCGACCGCCCTGCTGAATCTGGCCGGGCTGGCGATGGACCGACGCGACCGCCTGCGTGCGCGCGCGCTGCTCGACGAGGCGATCGCCGGACTGGAGTTCAGTCAGCTCAAGCCGCAGCTCGCACAGGCCTATCAATTGCGCGAGCAGCTGGCGCTGTCCGAGCACGACACGCCGGCCGCGCTGCGCTACCTGTCGCGGCGCTCCGCGCTGCGCGAGGAGATGCTCGGCGCACGCACCAGCCGGCAGCTCGCGGCGCTGCAGGTGCGTCACGCGCGCCGCGACAGCGAGCAGCGCAACGCGCTGCTGACCAAGGAGAACGAGCTGCAGGCCACACGCCTGCACAACCAGAAGCTCGAGCGCCAGTTCGGCCTGCTCGGCATCGGCACGCTGCTGATCGTGCTCGGCCTGCTGTCGTGGCGCTACATCGGCGTCAAGCAGCGCAACCAGTTGCTCGCGCGCGGCGCGTCCGAGCTGGAGCGCCAGCGCCAGGTCCTGTCCGACGCCAACGGCAAGCTCGAGCGTCAGGCCGCCGAGCTCTACCAGGCCGCGATCATCGATCCGCTGACCGGCGCGTACAACCGCGGGCATCTGCTGCGCCAGCTCGACGAGTCGATCGGCGACGCCGAGCGCCACGATCACGACCTCAGCGTGCTGCTGATCGACTTCGACCATTTCAAGCAGCTCAACGACCTGCGCGGCCACCTGTTCGGCGACCGCGCGCTCGTCGTCGGCGTCCAGGCGATGCGGCAGTGGCTCGAACCGGGCGACCTGCTCGGCCGCTTCGGCGGCGAGGAGTTCCTGATCGTGCTGCCACGCAGCGGCGGCGAAGCGGCCTGGCAGGTCGCCGAGCGGATCTGCGAGAAGGTCGGCGACGCCCTGAGGACGCTCGATCCGGACGGCCCGGCGCGCACGATCAGCATCGGCCTGGCCAGCCTGTCGACGGTCGGCACCCGACGCCTGGAGGTGCTGCTCGATGCGGCCGATCAGGCGCTCTATGCGGCCAAGGCTTCGGGCCGCAACCGCGTGATCCGCTATCCGTCGCCGACGCCGCTGACGCGCGGCTCGGTGGCCTGAGTGCCGCGCGTCGACGCGGCCGTCATGCGCGGGGCATCCGGCGCGGCACGATCCGGCACCTGAAACCTGGCGTTCGGAGACCGGCTCGCCGGGCCTTGCGCGACGCCGGTCGGCTCGACGGCGGGACGCGACGCGCTCGCCTCAGGCGACCCGTGCGGCCGGTACGACGTCGGCGCCCGCACGGTCGCGCCAGTACGGCGGCTGCGGCCAGGCCGCCGGCTCCTCGCCGTTGAGCGCGCGTTGCAGGTCGCGCGGATCGAGCTGCGGTGCGATCAGACCGGCCAGCGCGGCAGCATAGGCACGCAGCACGCGGTCGCGACGCAGCACCAGCCAGGTCGTGCATTCGGGAAACAGACCGGCCGCGTCGAGCACGACCAGGTCGCGCGCATCCTCTTCGGCCAGCGCCATCTCGGCGAAGATGCCGACGCCGAGCCCGGCGCGGACGTAGGTCTTGATCAGATCCGCGTCGCGCGAGGTGCACGCGAAGTTCGGTGTCGCGCCGGCCTCCTCGAAGCGGCGCCGCAGCGAGGACTCCGGCCGCAGCGAGGACTCGTAGCTGACCAGCGGCTGGCCGATCAGGTCGTCGATCGCGAGCGGGCGCCGCAGCGCCGCCAGCGCGTGCGCGCGCGGCACGACGACGACGCGCCGCCAGCGGAACAGCGGCACGGCGACGCCGTCGCCGGGGATCGCGCCGGTCGTGCTGATGATCGCCAGATCGGCCTCGCCGCGCTCGAACAGGCCCATGACCTGCGCGTCGCCGTGCGGCTTGAGATGCACGCCGATCGCCGGATACAGCCGCTTGAGCTCGGCGATCGCGGCCGGCAGCACGAAGCGCGCCTGGGTATGCGTGGTCGTGATCGCGAGCTCGCCCTCCTGGTCGCCGCGCAGATTGGCCGCGATCGCGCGGATGTTGCGCGCCTCGGCCAGGATCACCCGCGCGCGGTCGATGACCTGCTGTCCGGCCGGCGTCACGCTGGCCAGACTCTTGCCCTTGCGCGCGAACAGCTGGAAGCCGAGCTCGTCCTCGAGCTGCTTGAGCTGCTTGCTGAGCCCGGGCTGCGTCGCATGCACGTGTTCGGCGGCCTGGGTGATGTTGAGGCCGGCGTCGGAGATCGCGACCAGGTAGCGCAGCTGCGTGAGTGTCATGGCGATGCTCCGGAAGGGACGCACGCCGGCGCACGAGGCGGACCGGGCACGCAGGCTGTGGAACGGCGCGCCCGAACAGGTGAGTCGAGCCGTCGTGCCGCATCATATCCAGAAGTTATTTGGACGTCCATCCGTCCGAATCGGCCGGACCGATGCGTCATGCCGTGACGCCATATGGCTGGTCCGCGCGATCATTTCCGCGCCGCGCGAACCGTCGTTAAGGTCATCGCCGTGAACCATGCCGCCGCGCCCCCGCTCCTCTATCCGCTGTTCGCCGATCTGGTCGGCCGGGCCGTGCTGGTCGTCGGCGGCGGCGCAGTCGCGGCGCGCAAGGTCGACGCGCTGATAGGCACCGGCGCGACGATCCGCATCGGTGCACCGCAGCTGACGCCGGCGCTCGCCGAGCGCGTCGCGCGGCATGCGCTCGACCACCTGCCCGGCCGCTTCGATCCGGCCTGGCTCGACGCGGTCTGGCTGGTGATCGCCGCGACCGACGACGCGCCTCTCAATGCCGAGATCGCCGCGGCGGCGACGCAGCGGCGCGTCTTCGTCAACGTCGTCGACGATGCCGAACGATCGAGCTTCCAGGTGCCGGCGGTCGTCGACCGCGCACCGCTGCGGATCGCGATCTCGTCCGGCGGCGGCGCGCCGATGCTCGCGACGCTGCTGCGCGAACGGATCGAGCGCCTGCTCGATCCGGCCTGGGGAGCGCTGGCGGCGTTGCTGACGCGCCGGCGCGCCGCGATCCGCGACCGCCACCAAGCGCTCGGCGCACGCCGCGGCGTCTATCGGCGCCTGCTCGACGGCGACCTGCTCGCGCTGCTGCGCGCCGGTCGCGTGGACGAGGCCGAGGCCGCGCTCGATCGCGCGATCGCCGCGCCGGACGCGGCGGCCGGACGCGTCGCCCTGGTCGGCGCGGGTCCCGGCGATCCGGGCCTGCTGACGCTGCGCGCCTTGCGTGTCCTCAACGAGGCCGACGTCATCGTGCACGACCGTCTGGTCGCGCCGGCCGTGCTCGACCTCGCCCGGCGCGACGCCGAGCGCATCGACGTCGGCAAGCAGGGCGGCGGCCATGCGGTCGCGCAGACGCGCATCCACCAGATCCTGCTCGAGCACGCGCGCGCCGGACGGCGCGTCGTGCGGCTCAAGGGCGGCGACCCGTTCGTGTTCGGACGCGGCGGCGAGGAGCTTCAGTTCCTGCGCGCGCATGCGATCGCCTACGAGGTCGTGCCCGGCATCACCGCCGCGCTGGCCTGCGCGGCCTACGCCGGCATTCCGCTGACGCACCGCGATCACGCGCAGTCGCTGCGGCTGCTGACCGCGCATTGCAAGGATTCGCTCGACACGCTCGACTGGCCGGCACTGGCGGCCGAGCGGCAGACGCTGGCGCTGTACATGGCGGGCCTGGAGCTCGACACGCTGCGCGAACGGCTGATCGCGCACGGCCGCGATCCGCGCACGCCGTTCGCGTTGATCGAGAACGGCAGCCGGCCCGAACAGCGCGTGATCTGCGGCGAGCTGACCGACCTGCCCGCGCTGGCGCGCCGTCACGCGCTGCGCTCGCCGAGCCTGCTGATCCTCGGCGAGGTCGCCGCGCTGGCGCCGTCGCTGGCCTGGTACGGCCGGCCGGTTCTGGACGAACGCAGCCGCCGCGAGGTCGTGCCCGACACGCCCGCCGTCGCTGCCTCCGCCGCCGTCGGACGCGTCCTCGAGACGGACGCCGCCGGCCTGCGCATCGCCGCGCACCCGCAGCCGCCGTTCGTCGCGGCGGCCTGACCACTTCGCTCCCCCACTGCACGGAGACATCCATGTCGCTCAAACTCGGAGAGATCGCCCCGGACTTCACGGCCGAGTCGACCCAGGGCCCGATCCGCTTCCACGACTACGCCGGCGACGGCTGGGTCGTGTTCTTCTCGCATCCGGCCGACTTCACGCCGGTCTGCACGACCGAGCTCGGCGCATTCGCACGCCGCAAGGACGAGTTCACCGCACGCAATACCAAGCTGCTCGGCCTGTCGGTCGATCCGCTCGACTCGCACCGGCGCTGGATCGCCGACGTCGAGGAGGTCGGCAAGACGACGCTCGACTACCCGCTGCTGGCCGACCCGGACCGGCGCATCGCCGAGCTCTACGGCATGATCCATCCGGCCGCCGATCCCAAGGTGACCGTGCGCTCGGTGTTCATCGTCGATCCGCACAGGAAGGTGCGGCTGACGCTGACCTATCCGCCGAGCGCGGGCCGCAACGTCGACGAGATCCTGCGCGTACTCGACTCGCTGCAGCTGACGGAAGGCCGCAAGCTGACGACGCCGGTCGACTGGCAGCCCGGCGAGGACGTCATCATCGCGCCGTCGGTCTCCGACGAGGATGCGCGTACACTGCATCCGGACGGCTGGAAGACGCTCAAGCCGTACCTGCGCCTGGTACCGGCACCGCGCGCATGACGGTGGCGCGGCGGGCGATCGGCGCGCCGGAAGCGTCGGGGAGAGGCGCTCTGGACACCCGTGAAGATCTGGCCGTCGCGATCGGCCGCACGCCGCTGATCCGCCTGCGCGGCGCATCGGCGCTGACCGGCTGCGCGATCTACGGCAAGGCCGAGTTCGCCAATCCCGGCGGCTCGATCAAGGACCGCACCGCGCTCGGCCTGCTGCTGCAGGCCGAGCGCGCCGGTGCGATCCGGCCCGGCGGCACGATCGTCGAGGGCACCGCCGGCAACACCGGCATCGGCCTCGCCCTGCTCGGCGCCAGCCGCGGCTATCGCACGATCATCGCGATGCCGGCGACGCAGAGCCGCGAGAAGATCGACGCGCTGCGCGTGACCGGCGCCGAGGTGCATCTGGTACCGGCCGTCGCCTACGCCGATCCGGGCCATTACGCGCACGTCGCACGGCGCCTGGCCGACGAAATGAACGCGCGCGAGGCCGGCAGCGCCTGGTTCGCGAACCAGTTCGACAACACCGCCAACCGCGACATCCACGAGGCGACGACCGGCCCGGAGATCTGGGACCAGCTCGACGGCCGGGTCGACGGCTTCGTCTGCGCGAGCGGCACCGGCGGCACGCTGGCCGGGGTCGGCCGCGCGCTCAAGGCGCGCGATCCGCGCGTGCGCATCGCGTTGGCCGACCCGGCCGGCTCGGCGCTGGCGTCCTACGTCAACACCGGCCGGCTCGCGGCCGAGGGCAGCTCGATCAGCGAAGGTATCGGATCCAGCCGCATCACCGCGAACTTCGACGGCGCGCCGATCGATCTGGCCTGGTCGATTCCCGACACCGAATCGGTGCCGCTGGTGCATGCGCTGATCGCCGAGGAGGGACTCAACGTCGGCGGATCGAGCGGCGTCAACGTCGCAGGCGCGATCCGCCTGGCGCGCCGGCTCGGTCCCGGCCATACGATCGTGACGGTCCTCGCCGACGCCGGCACGCGCTACCAGGCCAAGCTGTTCAATCCCGCGTTCCTGCGCGACAAGGGCCTGCCGGTGCCGGACTGGCTCGATCGCGCGTTTCCGTAGCCGGACACGAAGCCGACGACCGTGCGGACGACAGGTCCGACCTGCGCCGACGCGCAGGAGCTCGTTCCGTGCGCTTCGCGGCATAGGCTCCCCATGCCCTGTCCGCTTCCTCGCGACCGGATGACGCACATGCCGGCGCCGATCCGACGCTCGCCGTCTTGCCGCCGTCGCGACTCGTCTTTGCCAGCCCGCGCGCACGCTGGCACGCTGTCGGCTCGGCCCGGCACCGGGCGCTCACGAGGCAGAGGCGAGACGATGACCGAGTTGCACGACAAGGTGGTCTGGATCACCGGCGCGTCCGGCGGCATCGGCGAGGCCCTGGCGTACGGCGCGGCCGCGCGCGGCGCGCGCGTGGTGCTGACCGCGCGGCGCAGCGCCGAGCTCGAGCGCGTCCGCGCGGCCTGCCCGGATCCGTCACGCGTGGCGGTGCTGCCGGCCGATCTGGAGCAGATCGACGATGCGCAGGCGCTGGCCGATCGCGCGCAGGCGTTCTTCGGTCCGGTCGACGTGCTCGTCAATAATGCCGGGCTCTCGCAGCGCACGACCGCGCTGGAAACGTCGCTGGCCTCGTACCGGCGTCTGTTCGAGATCGACTTCTTCGCGCCGGTCGCGCTGACACGGGCGCTGCTGCCGGCGATGGCCGCGCGCGGCAGCGGACACGTGGTCGTCGTCAGCAGTGTGTTCGGCAAGATCGCGATGGCGCGGCGCACCGGCTACGCGGCCGCCAAGCATGCGCTGCACGGCTATTTCGACTGCACGCGGATCGAGCTCGGCGATCGCGGCGTCCGGTTCACGCTGGCCTGCCCCGGCTTCGTCAGTACCGCGATCTCGCTCAACGCGCTGGGGCCGGAAGGCCGCGCCTGGGGCACGGTCGACAGCGACATCGGCCAGGGCATGACGCCGGCGGCCTGCGCCGAGCGGATCTGGCAGGCGGTCGAACGCGACCGCTACGAGGTCGTGATCGCCGGACGCGAGCGCGTCGCGGTCTGGTTCAAGCGCTTCCTGCCGCTGCGCTGGTACACCGCGTTCGCGCGCCGCCTCAAGGTGTCCTGAGGCGCCTGCGCGCGCGGACCGGACGGCCGCGCGACGCACACCGAGGTGCCGCGACGGCCGGCCGGTCCATGGCGGGTCGACGCCCGCTCAGCCCAAAGTCGACGAGACGCTCTAGACTCGCGCCATGTCCGCGCGCTCCCTTCCGCTACCCGATGCCGACCTCGCCCTGCGCCACGCGGCCGAACGCGCGTTCTACCGCGCGGCCGGCGCCCCGCTGGTCGGCAGCAACGCGGTCGATCTGCTGATCGACGGCCAGGCCCACTTCGACGCCTGGCTGGCCGCGATCCGCGGCGCCCGGCGGCGGATCCTGCTCGAGAACTACATCTTTCGTGACGACGCGGTCGGCCGTGCGTTTCTCGAGGCGCTGACCGAGCGCGCCGCCGCCGGTATCGAGGTCCGCGTGCTGCGCGACTGGCTCGGCTGCCTCGGCGAATCCTCGCTGCGCTTCTGGAGGCCGCTGCTCGCGGCCGGCGGCGAGGTCCGCACCTACAACCGCCCCGGCCTGCCCGGCAGCGGCAGTTGGCTGAGCCGCGACCACCGCAAGTCGCTGGTCGTCGACGCGACGATCGGCTTCGTGTCCGGCGTCTGCGTCAGCGCCAAGTGGCTCGGCCGCCCCGAGCGCGGCGTGCCGCCGTGGCGCGACACCGGCGTCGCGCTGCGCGGCCCGGTGCTCGGCGAGCTGACGCGTGCGTTCTCGGCGATGTGGGCCGCGACCGGCGCGCCGCTGGCGCAGGCCGAGGCGAGCGAGCCGATCGAGGCCGCGGGCACGACCGACGTGCGCCTGATCGCGACGCGGCCGAGCACGACCGGCGTCTACCGGCTCGATCAATTGGTCGCGGCCCTCGCGCAGCGGTCGCTGTGGCTGGCCGACGCGTACTTCGTCGGCGTCGCGCCGTACGTGCAGGCGCTGGCGGCCGCCGCGCGCGACGGCGTCGACGTGCGCCTGCTGGTGCCCGGATCGAGCGACGTCGGCGTGGTCGCCTCGCTGTCGCGTGCCGGCTACCGGCCGCTGCTCGAGGCCGGCGTGCGCGTGTTCGAGTGGAACGGCTCGATGATGCACGCCAAGACCGCGGTCGCCGACGGGCGCTGGGCGCGCGTGGGCTCGAGCAATCTCAATCTCGCCAGCTGGCTCGGCAACTGCGAGATCGACGTCGCGATCGAGGACGCGGGTTTCGCCGAGCGCATGGAGCGCCAGTACGAGGCCGACCTGTGCGACGCCACCGAGATCGTGCTGACGCCGCGGCGCCGCGTGCGCCGCACCGCGCCCTCGGCGCACCGCCGTCCGCGCGGCGGCCGCGGCAGCTCCTCGCGCGCGACCGCCAGCGCGGTGCGCTTCGTCAACACGGTCGGCGCGGCATTCTCTCGGCACCGCGTGCTCGGGCCGGCCGAGGCCGGCGTCGCGCTGGTGGCGACGCTCTCGCTGCTGGCCTTCGCCGTGCTCGCGATCGTGCGCCCGCACTACGTGGCCTGGCCGCTGGCCGGGTTCGCCCTGTGGATGGTCGCGGCGATGCTGATGCGGCACGGCCGGCACTGGTGGCGGCGCGCGACGCCGGGCGGGCGTGCCGCCGAGACGTCCGACGAGGACCGGCCGGCACGCTGAATCCGTGTCGAGGCGCCGGCGCGCGGCGCCCTCGCGTCATTCCTTCGGCGGCAGCACGACGATCGTCAGCCAGAAGTTCTCGATGCTGCGCACGACGTGCATGAACTCCTCGAACTCGACCGGCTTGGTGATGAAGCAGTTGGCGTGCAGATCGTACGCGCGCAACAGATCGCGTTCGGCGCGCGAGCTGGTCAGCACGCAGACCGGGATCTGCTTGAGCTGCGGATCGTGCTTGATCGCGGCCAGCACCTCGCGCCCGTCCAGCCGCGGCAGGTTGAGGTCGAGCAGGATCAGGTCCGGCCGCACCGCCTCCTCGTACGGTGGCTGGCGGCGCAGATAGGCCAGTGCCTGCTCGCCGTCGTGGACGACGTTGAGCCGGTTGCGCAGCCGGCCGTCCTTGAGCGCCTCGCGCGTCAGCCGCACGTCGCCGTCGTTGTCCTCGATCAGCAGGATCTCGACGACCTGCTCCCAGCGGCCGCCGTCGGCGTCAGACATGATCGCTCTCTCCAGGCAGGGTGAAATGGAAGACCGCACCGTGTCCGGGCTCGGACTCGACCCAGATCGTACCGCCGTGGCCCTCGACGATCTTGCGGCAGATCGCCAGTCCGATGCCGGTGCCGGGGTACTCGCGCCGCGTGTGCAGGCGCTGGAAGATCGCGAACACGCGCTCGCGGTGCTGCGGCTCGATGCCGATGCCGTTGTCGGCCACGCGGAAATGCCACATCGCATCCTCGCGGCGCGCATCGATCGTGATCGACGGCGTCGCGGCACCGCGGAACTTGACCGCATTGCCGATCAGATTCTGGAACAGCTGGACCAGCTGGGTCGGCACGACCACGACACGGCAGGCCAGATCGACGTCGATCCGCGCGCCGGCCTCGCGCACCACGTCGGTCAGCTGCGAGATCGCCTGGCGCGCGGCCTGCGCCGCGTCGGTGCCGACCGGCTCCTTGCCGGAGCGGCCGATCCGCGCATAGGCCAGCAGGTCCTGGATCAGCCGCTGCATGCGCGTCGCGCCGTCGACCGCGTAGCCGATGAACTCGTCGGCATCGGCGTCGAGCTGGTCGCGGTAACGCCGCGCCAGCAGTTGCACGTAGCTGGCGACCATGCGCAGCGGCTCCTGCAGGTCGTGCGAAGCCACGTACGCGAACTGCTCGAGTTCGGCATTGGAACGCTGCAGCTCCTGCGTTCTGCGCTCCAGTTCCTGCTCGGCGAGTCGGCGCCGGCTGATGTCGCGGATGATCGCCGTGATGAAGACGTCCTCGTCGCTGTGCCAGCGCGAGAACGTGACCTCGGCCGGATATTCGCTGCCGTCGTGGCGGCGCGCGGCGACCTCGACCGGATGATCGCCGAGCCCCGGCTCCATCGGATGCAGGCCGCGGCGCAGCGCGCGCGCGTAGAGCGGCCGCTCGCGCTCGGCGAACAGCTCCAGCGCCGAGCTGCCGATCAGGCTGCCCGGCGGCGCGCGGAAGCCGCGCTCGGCCGCCGGATTCATGTAGAGGATGCGTGCCTGCGCATCGGTCGTCACGATGCCGTCCTTGGCGGTGTCGGTGACGGCCTTGAGCGCGCGTTCGCTGCGCCGCCATTCCTCGGTCATCGTCCGCGCCATCGCCAGCGCACGCGCACGGTTGCCGGCCAGCAGCCAGGTGATCGCGAACAGCACGATCGCGGTCAGCACGCCGACCAGCAGCACGCGGTCGCGATCGCCGCGATCGACGCCGGCCCCGGCCGGCGCGGCCGACGGCTGGCCCTCCAGCGTCCAGTGCCGCCCGCCCATCCTGATCGCGACCTGCTTGACCGTACCGGCCGGCGTGAACGGCGCGGTCTCGTAGACGAGGCTGGCCGGCGTCGGCTCTTCGCCGTCGTACAGGCGCAGGTTCATCGGCGCCTCGCCGTCGCGCACGCCGCCGATCAGGTCGGCCGCGCTGAACACGCCGTAGACGAATCCGGCGAGCCGCTCGGCGCGCTGCGCCGGATCGGCCGGCGCAGCCTCGCCGAGGTAGACCGGCATGACCATCACGAAGCCGGGACGGCGGGCCGGATCGTCCTCCTGGATCAGATCCACGCGCGGCGTGAGCCGCACCGTGTCCTCGTCGCGCGCGGCCTCCAACGCGGGCCGCCGCTCCGGCACCGAGCCGAGATCGAAACCGAGCACGCGCCGGTTGAGCGGATCATCCGGCAGCGTGAACGCCACCGCGAAATACTGATCGCGCTCGCCTTCAGGCCAGATCGCGAGCGGCCTTCCGTCCGGGTCGGTCAGGCCGGCGGTGGCGCGGTCGACGACGCGCTTGACGAAGCCGAACGCGCGGATGCCCGCGTAGCGGCGTTCGAAGTCGACCGCCGTGGCGAAGCGGCGCCACTCGGCGCGCGAGACCTCGCTGGAGGCCGCGAACAGGCCGCGCGCGCCGTTGAGCAGATCGGCGTACTCGCGCAGGCGCAGGCTCAGGTTGCCGCCGACGCGCTCGACCGACCGTTCGATCGCCGCGTCCTGGTTGGCGCGGTCGGCATCGGTCGCGATGCGCCAGGCCAGCGCGGTCGCGCCGAGCACGACGACCAGCACCGCGACGCTCGCGGCGAGGCCGGCGCCGTCCTCGGGCTCCTCGTGCAGCGAACGGCCCAGGTCGCGGATCGGCGGCAGCGCCGAGCGCAGGCACGCCATCATCGCGATGCCGACCAGGATCAGCACGATGCCGCTGGCCGGCCGCATCCGCACCAGCTGACTCCAGCCGCTCGCGGCCATCTCGCTCGGCGTCGCGCCGACCAGGCTGCCGATCGCGCCGAGGCAGATCGCGACCGCCGCGAGGATGCCGATGACCGCGCGCCGCCCGAGCCGCGGCGGCAGCACCGCGTCGACCAGCAGGGCCAGCCCGAGACAGCACAGACCGCCGGCGAAACCCGGACCGAGCGGCGGCGCCAGGCCGCTGCCGCCGATGAACAGGACCCGTCCGGCGACGAAGCCGAGCAGCTGATTGGTGGTCAGCAGCACGATCGCGGCGCCGACGACGCCGCCGACCGCTGCGCGCCAGCCGAACCGGCGCTGCGACAGCGCCAGCACGATCGCGAGCAGCGCGAACAGCGTCAGCCAGCGCAGCCGGAACGCCGCCAGGTCGAGCACGTGACCGGCCAGCGCGAATGCGACCAGGGCGGCCGCCGCGAGGATCAGGCAGCCGCGGCACGCGGCCGCGCGCGGCACCCGTGCGTTCATCGTGGGCCGACCGTGCGGCCGGCGTCGTCCCCGGTGACCAGTCGCGTCGCGAATGCGCCCGCATCCATCGGCCGCGCGAGCAGATAGCCCTGCATCTGGTCGCAGTTCTCTTCGCGCAGGAAATCGCGTTGCGCCTCGGTCTCCACGCCCTCGGCGATGACCAGCAGGCCCAGCGTGCGCGCCATCACCACGATCGCCCGGACGATCGCGGCGTCGCGCCTGTCGGCCGGTACGTGCGTCATGAAGCTGCGGTCTATCTTCAGCACGTCGACCGGAAAGCGGCGCAGATACGCCAGCGAGCTGAAGCCGATGCCGAAGTCGTCGAGCGCGACGCTGATGCCGCGTTCGCGCAGCGCGAGCAGCAGATGTCGCGACGCCTCGCTGTGCATGATGTTCTCGGTCAGCTCCACCATCAGCACGGACGGCGACAGCTGATTCTCGCTCAGCGCGCGGTCGATCACGCCGATCAGCTCGTCGCCGCCGAGCTGATGTGCCGACACGTTGACGCTGATCCGCAGCGGCTGGGCGACCAGCGTGTTCCAGTACGCGACGACGCGGCACGCGGTCGCCATCGCCCAGGCGCCGATCGGCACGATCAGGCCGGACTGCTCGGCGACGTCGAGGAACTGGTCCGGCGCGAGCAGGCCGCGGTCGGGATGGCGCCAGCGCAACAGCGCCTCCGCACCGACCAGGGTCTGGTTCGCGGTGTCGACGACCGGCTGATAGTGCAGCTCGAATTCCTCGCGCTCGAGCGCATGGCGCAAATCGCGCTCGAGCATCAGGCGACGCCGCGCGGTCGCATTCATCTGCGCCGAATAGAACTGGAACGTGCCCGGGCTGGTGTTCTTGGCTTGGTACAGCGCGGTCTCGGCGCATTTGAGCAGCGGCGCGGCCTCGTCGGCGTCGATCGAGTACATGCTCATGCCGACGTTGGCGGCGAGATAGAACTTCTGATCGGCGACCTGGCACGGCGTGCGGATCCGCACCAGCAGATCCTCGGCGATGCGCGGCATGTCCATGATCGCGCTGCGATCGGTCAGGATCGTCGAATACTCGGCGCTGCCGGTGCACGCGAGCAGCACGCCGTCGGGCAGGGCCTCGCTGATCCGCAGCACGGCCGCCGCAATGACCTGGTCGCCGATCTCGTGGCCGTGGATCTGGTTGACCAGGCCGATGCCGGACAGACCCACGCTGATGACCGCGGCATCGCCGCCGGTGCGCTGGCAGCTCGACACGACCTGGCTGAGATTGGCCAGGAACACCTGCCGGTTCGGCAGGCCGGTCACGCCGTCGTGACTGGCGAGATAGTCCAGGCGCTCCTGCACGAGCTTGCGCTCGATCGCATAGCGCAGCGTGCGCAGCAGCGTCGCCCCTTGAAGCTCACCTTTGATCACGTAATCTTGCGCGCCGAGCTGGATCGCGCGCAGCGCGACCTCCTCGTCGCCGTGTCCGCTCAGCACGACCAGCGGCGTCAGCGGCGCGACGCGATGCAGCGCAGCGACCGTCTCCAGCCCCTGCGAATCGGGCAGACCGGGATCGAGCAGAATCGCCGTGTAACGATGCTCGCGCACCGCGTCGATCGCCTCGCGCAGACGCGTGACCACGTCGATGCGCAGATCCTCGGCGACCGATTCGCCGAGCATCTCGCGCACCATGCGCGCATCGCCGGGATTGTCCTCGACCACCAGCAGCGACGGCGTGTCCATGCGCCCAGTCGACACGCCCTCGGGCAGACTGACCACCGACAGCCAGAAGTTGCCGACGGTCTGCAGCACGCCGAGCAGCTGCTCGAACTCGACCGGCTTGCGCACGTAGCAGTTGGCGTGCGCATCGTAGGCGCGACGGATGTCCTCGTCGGCGTCCGACCCGGTCAGCACGACGACCGGGATACGTACCAGCCGCGGATCGCTCTTGAGCGTCTGCAGCAGCTCGTGCCCGGACAGGCCAGGCAGATTGAGGTCGAGCAGGATCAGATCGGGCAGCGGGCGCTGCGACGCGCCGGCACCGCGCAGCTGCGCGAGCGCGCTGTCGCCGCTGTCGGCGACGCGTAGATGGGTCAGCAGTCGCGCCTGCCGCAATGCCTCCGCGACCAGGCGCACGTCACCGGGATTGTCCTCCACCAGGAGGATTTCCAGCGGTCGCCCGCTGGCCCCTGCCACTTCGAAACGGCTGCCCCCCAACGATGTCCGTCCAGCCTTGTCGTTCATCGGTCGCCACGCGAGACGCCCAGCGCGTTTCCACTTTATCGCAAAATGCGTTCGCACCCGCAAGCCGCCGTGACCATGCGCAGAGGGATGCGGACGCGATGCGTGTTAGCGTGAGCGACCGAGAACGCTGCACTGCACGACCGACACCGTGACACGCCCACACGACACCGACGAAGGCGAGATTCTCTCGCCGACGCAACTCAATCGCCGCGCGCGCGAACTGATCGAGACGCGCTTCGCCTCGCTGTGGATCGAAGGCGAGCTCTCGAACGTCTCGCGTCCGGCATCGGGGCATCTGTACTTCACGCTCAAGGACGCCGGCGCGCAGGTGCGCTGCGCGATGTTCAAGCCGCGCAGCACCTGGCTGCGCTTCCGCCCCGGCGACGGCATGCACGTGCTGCTGCGCGGCCGCGTCAGCCTGTACGAGCCGCGCGGCGAGTTCCAGCTGATCGCCGAGCACATGGAGGAGGCCGGCGAAGGCGCGCTGCGTCGCGCCTACGAAGCGCTCAAGGCGCGCCTCGCCGCCGAAGGTCTGTTCGATCAGGACGTCAAGCGCGCGCTGCCGCGCTGGCCGCGCCGCATCGCCGTGGTGACCTCGCCGAGCGGCGCCGCCGTACGCGACGTGCTGGCCGTGCTCGCGCGGCGCTTCCCGCTGGTGCCGGTCGAGATCCTGCCGGTGCCGGTCCAGGGCGGCGAGGCGGCACCGGCGATCGTCGCGATGCTGCACGGCGCCGCGCGCGCCGGCCGCCACGACGTCGTGGTGCTGACGCGCGGTGGCGGGTCGATCGAGGACTTGTGGGCGTTCAACGACGAGGCCCTGGCGCGCGCGGTGCGTGCGCATCCGGTGCCGGTGATCGCGGCGATCGGCCATGAAACCGATTTCACGATCGCCGAGTTCGCGGCCGACCTGCGCGCGCCGACGCCGTCGGCCGCGGCCGAGCTGCTGGTGCCCGACCGCGCCGACCTCGAGCGCGTGCTCGCCGGCGGCCGCGTGCAGCTGCAGCGCTGCATGACGCGTGCGATCGAGCGTCGCGCGCAGCGGCTCGACCAGCTGGCGGCACGCCTGCACGCGCAGCATCCGCAGGCGCGGCTCGCGCGTGCACGCGACCGCCTCGGCATGCTGCAGGCGCGTCTGCTGCGCGTCGCCCTGCATGCGCAGCAGCGGCGTGCCGACCGCCTCGCGCACGGCCTGGTGCGGCTGCGCGCGGCCGATCCGCAGCGCCTGCTGCGCAACGCGACCGAGCGCGGCGCGGCCGCACACGAGCGTCTGCTCGCGGCGCTCGCGCGTGCATTCGAGCGGCGCCGCCAGCGGCTCGCCGAGCTCGTACGCACGCTGAACGCGGTCAGTCCGCTGGCCACGCTCGAACGCGGCTATGCGATCCTGGAGCGGCCCGAGTCCGGAGAGCTGGTGCGCTCGGTCGAAGGCGTGAAGATCGGCATGAGCGTGCGAGCGAGACTCTCCGACGGAGAACTTCGCCTGCGCGTCGACGATATCTCCAATAAGGGCGTTTGACGTTACTAACGCGAAACGTCACTATTCGCTCGGATGATACGGAACTTCGCCGACAATGACACCGAGCGCCTGTTCGACGGCACGCGGATCAGACGCTGGCAATCGATGGAGGCGATTGCGATGCGCAAACTGGCGATGCTGCATCGCGCAGCAAGACTCGAGGATCTGCGAATCCCGCCCGGCAATCGCCTCGAATCGCTCAAAGGAGATCGCGCGGGTCAGCACAGCATTCGCGTCGACGATCAGTTTCGCGTCTGCTTCGTGTGGAAGAGCGGCGACGCCTATGACGTCGGGATCGTCGACTACCATTGAAGGAAACCGAGATGCGCACCGTTCCCTACCCCACGCCCGGAGAAATCCTGCTAGAGGAATTCCTCAAGCCGATGCAGATCACGCAGTATCGGCTCGCCAAGGAAATCGGCGTGCCTCAGCGCCGGATCGGCGAGATCATCGCGGGCAAGCGTAGCGTGACGGCCGATACCGGTCTACGCCTGGCTCGGTTCTTCGGCACCTCAGAAGGTTTCTGGACCGGCCTGCAGGACGATCACGATCGAGCGGTCGCCAAGGAGGCGCTGACGATGACGCTCGCCGCCATCAAGCCCTGGGACAGGCGCGATGCGGCATGATCACATCCTGACTGTCAATGAGAATTGCAGTGGACGACAAAACGATCCAAGAATATTGGCTCAAACTTCTTAGGGCACAGCAGGGCAGTCGAGTAGGAAAATTGGAAGACTGGTCAGCCGAGTATCTCCGGCGCTGGTTTAGCGCCTATGACTGCATAGAGAGCACCCTGGAATCCTCTCGCTGCACCGCGTCGTTAGACGTTATGGTCGTTCTCTCCGAAGATCCGCGGCAATACGGCTATCGGCGCTGCACAGCCGCAGTATATGCACCGCACCAAAAGCCTAGTTTCCGAGCCTACCGTCTAGACACGGCACGAGTTTTCACGATCCAGGGCTGCGAAGGGTCTTACTTTCAATTCCCATGGGAGCAAGGTGTAAATATCGTAATACGGGGCTCAGAGTCCACTTTAGGAAAAGCATTCAAAGCACTCAAAAAAGCACCACCTGATGACTACAGACTGATCGGCGAGATAAAAGAGGGAGATCATGGCTCTTTACGTCTCTACTACGCGGACTCCAACCGTTCCCCACTGACCGTTCACTTCCAAAAATCCCAAGGCGAGTTGTCGAAGCCCAAACCAACTTCGAGATCATCGCGGCCGCCCACCTATCCCTACTGGCTGGCCGGACAGCCGCACCAGCCCAATACCGACCTCGAGGTCGTCGACAAGTATTCCGGCGAGGTCGCCGCGCGCGTCGCGCTGGCCGACGCCGCGGCGATCGACGCCGCGATCGCCGCGGCGGTCGCGGCCGAGCGTCCGATGCGCGAGCTGCCGGCGTATCGCCGCCAGGCCGTGCTCGAGCACTGCGTCGCACGCTTCCGCGAACGCAGCGACGAGCTCGCCGAGGCACTGTGCATCGAGGCCGGCAAACCGATCCGCGATGCGCGCGGCGAGGTCGGCCGCCTGATCGACACGTTCAAGGTCGCCGCCGAAGAATCCGTGCGCATCGACGGCCAGACGCTGGAACTGGCGATCTCCGAGCGCGCGCGCGGCTATCGCGGCTTCACGCGGCAGATGCCGATCGGTGCGTGTTCGTTCATCGCGCCGTTCAACTTTCCGCTGAATCTGGTCGCGCACAAGGTCGCGCCGGCGATCGCGGCAGGCTGCCCGTTCGTGCTGAAGCCGGCCAGCCGTACGCCGATCGGCGCGCTGATCATCGGCGAGATCCTCGCCGAGACCGATCTGCCGCCCGGCGCGTTCTCGATCCTGCCGGCGCACCGCGACGGCGCTGACCTGTTCACGACCGACGAGCGCTTCAAGCTGCTCTCGTTCACCGGCTCGCCGAAGGTCGGCTGGGACCTCAAGGTTCGCGCCGGACGCAAGAAGGTCGTACTCGAACTCGGCGGCAACGCCGCCTGCATCGTCGATGCCGATCAGCGCGACCAGCTCGACTTCGTCGTCGAGCGTCTGATCTTCGGCGCGTTCTATCAGTCCGGCCAGAGCTGCATCGGCGTGCAGCGGATCCTGGTCCATGCCGATCTCTACGAGACGCTGGCCGCGCGCTTCGTCGCCGCGACCGAACGGCTGGTCACCGGCGATCCGCGCGAGGAAACCACCTTCGTCGGACCGATGATCGACGTCGCCGAGGCCGAGCGGCTGCAGCAGTGGATCGAGGAGGCCGCCGCCGGCGGCGCCCGTCTGCTCTGCGGCGGCCGCCGCGACGGCGCGATGCTCGAAGCCACCGTGCTCGAGCACGTCGATCCGTCGGCGCGCATCAGCCGGCTCGAAGCGTTCGGACCGGTCGCGCTGTTGCAGCCCTACCGCGATTTCGAGGAGGCGCTGGCGATCGTCAACGACAGCGACTACGGCCTGCAGGCCGGCGTGTTCACACACGACCTGCGCAAGGCGATGCGCGCCTGGGACGTGCTCGAGGTCGGCGGCGTGATCGTCGGCGACGTGCCGAGCTTCCGCGTCGACAACATGCCGTACGGCGGCGTCAAGCAGTCCGGGCTCGGCCGCGAAGGGGTGCGCTATGCGATCGCCGACATGACCGAAACGCGCCTGCTCGTGCTGCGCGACCCGCCCCATCCCGCCTGATCGGCATCGCGACCGGGAATCGTTCTTCGCCCATCTCCGCGGACCGCGTGTCTGAGCGCCAGCGAGTTGGGGCAGCGTGCCTGGGCGACCGAGAAGCGCAGGGGACGTCAGCGCAGGCGGTTTTGGTGACTTTTCCCAAGAGAAAAGTCACCCGCTCGCGCAGCGAGCGGAAGCTCTTGATCCTGATTTCGTGCCGTTGACGCGATGCGCTTCAGGCGCACCAACGGCAAGAGCGATGGCAGCAGCGAGAGCAGCAGCAGGGAGCAACAGCAACAGCAGGAGCGGCATCTGGCCGACCGATCCGCGCCGCGGGCGAACGCCCAAAGAAAAAGGCGGCCCGCAGGCCGCCTTTTTCGTGTCGATGCCGCGGCGATCCGTTACTCGATCGTGACCGGCAGGTAGACCTTGAGCACCTGCTCGTCCTGCGGTGTCGTCGCCGGATCGGAGATCGTTTCGTCGTACGGGCGGCCGGTGCCCATCTCGCTGTAGGCGTAGCCGTGCGTTTCGGCGTAGGCACGCTCCATCAGGCGCAGCAGCGGCAGTGCGGCCGGGTTGCCGGTGTAGTCGGTCGACAGCGCCTTGCCGCCGTAGGACAGCGTGCCGCGGATCGTGTCGGTCACGACCAGATAGCCGCGCTCGTCGAGCTCGCCCGGCTGGTAGACCTTCTCGCCGGTGCCACCCTCGCCGGTCGTATCGGCGGACTCGTCGGCGTCCTCGGCTGCCGCGGCGGTCTCCGGAGCGGCCGTGATCTTGAACTCCTTGCCGTCGAGCGTGAACGTGTCGGAGCTGACCGGCACGGCGATGTCGAAGACGTAGTTCTCGGCGCCCCAGTTGGTCGTGATCGTCGTCAGCGGACCGGCCTTCTGCAGGCCGGCCTTCTGGATCACCGCGTCGATCTTGGCGACGGCCTCGTCGGTCGCGATCGCGATCTCGTCGAGCGAGCGCGGCACCTTGGCGCGGATCAGCAGCAGCGGACGCGACTGCACGTCGACGACCTCGATCGCCTGATCGCGGTAGTCGGCGTTCGGGAACGTCGCCAGCGTGTTGGACAGGTTGCCGAGGCTGTCCTGCACCAGGCGGTCCGGCGTGCCGTGGATGTACAGGCCGGCATAGCGCCACAGCAGGTTCCAGCCGTACTTGACGTCGTAGGACCACTTGATCGTGACGGTACGGCCGTTGGTGGAGGGCGTCAGCGTGATCGTGTAGACCTTGTCTGTGCCGCTCCAGTCGTTGTCGAGCGCCATCTTGACTTCGCTGTCCGGCTCGCTCGAAGCGATCGTCAGCGCGCCGTCGCCGATCTTCTCGACCTCGCTCTTCCACGCGATGCGCGCGCCGACGCCGCTCTCGGGGCCCGAGCGCTCGAACGTGATCTGCGGGTCGTTGGCGCGCAGCGCCGACCACTGCGGGAAGCGGCGGAAATTGTTGACCGAGTCGTAGACCTGACGAACCGGGTTGGAGACTTCGACCGAGCGCTCGATATGGCCGCTGTCGGGCAGGAAGACGCCGATGACGACCGCCAGCAGGAAGACGATCAGGATCGAAACGAGGATTTCGAGAACACGAATCATTCCAGGGACTCTCCAGAACGTAGACGACGTCAGCGAGCCCCTCAGCCACGCCGGACGTCCGCGGAACTCGTCCGCTGGTTGAGCCGGAGCAGGCGTCGAGGCGCCGACCCGGGCGCGCATGGTACCGTGCCGCCGATGGTATGGCTACGGTTCAGTCTGTGCACGGCCGGAGCCGCCGAAAGCCCCCGGAACGACCCGTTTCGTACACGAACGGCCCCGCCGCTCAGACGATGCCGAGCTCGAAGGCCTTGAGGACTGCGCGCGTACGGTCGCGTACGCCGAGCTTGGAGAGAATGTTCGAGACGTGGTTCTTGACGGTGCCCTCGGCCACGTTCAGCGAGCCGGCGATCTCCTTGTTGCTGTAGCCGCCGGCCATCAGCCGCAGGATCTCGGTCTCGCGCTCGGTCAGCGGGTCGGGCCGGTCCAGGCTCGTGAAGTCGTTGTTCATGCGCTCCAGACCGGTCAGCAGACGCTGCGTCACGACCGGCGCGACCAGCGAACCGCCGGCCGCGACGACCTTGACCGCGTCGACCAGCTGCTCGAGCGAGACGTCCTTGAGCAGATAGCCGCGCGCGCCGGCCTTGAGCCCGGCCAGCACCAGTTGATCGTCGTCGAACGTGGTCAGGATGATCGTCGGCGGCAGCAGGCCGCGCGGCGCCAGTGCATTGAGCACGTCCAGGCCCGACATGCCCGGCATGCGCATGTCGAGCAGCACGACGTCGGGCTTGACCTCGGGGATCGTCGTCACCGCCTGGGCACCGTCGCTGGCCTCGGCCACGACGCGGATCGCGTCGGACAGTTCCAGCAGCGAACGAATACCCTGGCGCACCAGGTTCTGGTCGTCGACCAGGCACACGCTGATCATGTCGCCACCTCCAATGGCAGCCAGGCATCGAGCGTGAAGCCGCGCCCCCGGCTGGTGTTGACGTCGAGCCGGCCGCCGAATTCGGCGAGGCGTTCACGCATGCCGCGCAATCCGTTGCCGGCGGTCAGGTCGGCCGCGCCGCGGCCGTCGTCGCGGGCGTGGATCGCCAGCTGGCGATCCTCGGTGCGCACGAACGACAGCCACAGGTTGCGGGCGCCCGAATGCCGGACGGTGTTGGTGATGATCTCCTGCGCGCAGCGCAGCAACACCTGCGCGCGGCGCGGATCCTCGATGCTGAAGCGCTCGGGCAGGTCCAGGTGGATCGCCAGCTGCGGCACGCCCTCGATCAGGCTGCGCAGCGCCGCGGTCAGGTCGATGCTGTCGCCGTCGCGCAGCTGGCTGACCACCTCGCGCACGTCGTTGAGCAGCAGCTTGGCGACCGTTTGCGCCTTGCGCACGTGCTCCTGGGCCTGGCCCTGCGCCAGATGGGCGGCGACCTCCAGATTGAGGCTGAGCGCGGTCAGGTGGTGGCCCATCAGATCGTGCAGGTCGCGCGAGATGCGCATGCGCTCGCCGAGCCGGCTCGACTCGGCCAGCAATGCGCGCGTCGCGCGCAGCTCGGCGTTGAGCCGGCGCTGCTGCTCGCGCTCCTCGCCCTGCTGCTTGGCGATCACCGAGGTCACGAACGCCAGCACCGAGAAGCCCAGATACAGGCTCGACTGCAGCACCGCCTCGGCCAGCGTGAACGTGGTGTCGTGGAAGCTCAGCCAGACCGGCACCAGCGTATAGTTCTGCGCGACCGCCCAGAACAGGCCCGGCCGCAGCGGCAGCAGCCACGGCAGCACGACCGCGACCACGACCAGCAGCAGCGCGCACAGGCCGCTCTGGCTGATCAGGCCGATCACGACCGCGGTGCCGTTCAGGACCAGCAGCAGCGCGATCTGCAGCAGACGCTCGGCCGGCGAGACCTGGCGCGCGCCGAGGCGATGGGTCAGGAACCAGAACACCAGGCCGAACAGCAGGTAGCAGACCAGCCACAGGTCGACCAGGACCGGCGAGCGGCCCTGCTCGCGCATCGCGGCCATCAGGCCCGGGTAGCGCAGCAGCGGCGTGCCGACGCACAGGTACGTGAAGAACCCGGCGTAGCGCAGCAGCTGGATGTGGTTGAACTGCTTCATCGGCATGGCGGCATCATAGGCCGGGTCGGGCCGATCGCAACCTGTCCTAAGTCATTGGCCGCGGCGGTGCGGTGACCGCTGTGCGCATGCGTGCGATAATCGCCGCGCCGCGGTCGGACCCGCACTGCGGCGATTCCGCAGGAGCCCCGCAATGTCCGTAGTCATCCGCGACGTGCTCGAGCACGAGCTGGATTCGATCGTCGCCATCAACAACGCTGCCGGGCCGACGATCCTGCCGCTGGACGCGACCCGGGTGCGCTGGTTCTACGACTACGCCTGCTATTTCCGCGTCGCCGAGGTCGACGGTCATCTGGCCGGCTTCCTGCTCGGCCTGGACCGCAACACCGACTACACCAGCGCCAACTATCTGTGGTTCCGCGAGCGCTACGAGGAATTCCTCTACATCGACCGCATCGTGATCGCGCGTCCGTACCGCGGCCTCGGCCTCGGCCGGATCTTCTACGCCGACGTCACCAGCTTCGCCGAAGTGCGCGTGCCGCTGCTGGCCTGCGAGGTCTTCCTCGAGCCGCACGACGACGTCTCGCTGCTGTTCCACGCGACCAACGGCTTTCAGGAGGTCGGCCAGCAGGTGATGCCGGTGATCGAGCGGCGCGTCTCGATGCAGGGCAAGAACCTGCCGAGCTTCCCGTTCGTGCGCGACACCTATCTCAATGCCGGCGAGCGCCGCCTGCCCGACGTGCCGTGGCTGGCCGATCGCGTGCACGCGCTGCCGGTAGCGCCGCGCGCCGCCGGAGGCGTCTGAGCCGATGACGACCGCCGCGATCTCGGCGCTGGAACCGGTCGGCGAGCTCAAGTTCGGCCAGGTCGGCATCGCCAACCTGCGCCTGAAGCGGCTCGACGGCCCCGCACTCGAGCAGGAACTGGCCGACAAGGTCCGCCACGCGCCGCATCTGTTCGAGCGCGCGCCGCTGGTCGTCGACCTCAGCCACCTGCCCGCCCTGCCCGACGTCGACACCGTGCAGGCCCTGCTCGCGCACATCCGCCGGGCCGGCCTGATTCCGGTCGGCCTGGCCTACGGCACCAGCGACAACGAGCAGCTCGCGCGCGCGCTGGGCCTGCCGCTGCTGGCCAAGTTCCGCGCCGCCTACGAGCGCGCCGGCGGCGAGCCGATGGTCGCGACGACGCCGCCGCCGTCGCGGACGGCACCGGCCGCTGCGGAGCCGGCACCGGCGGCGCCCGCACCGGCCGTCTCGGCTACCGCGGGCGGCGGCGCCACGCTGCACGTCGACCAGCCGGTCCGTTCGGGCCAGCAGGTCTACGCGCGCGGCGGCGACCTGGTGCTCAACAAGCTCGTCGCCAACGGCGCCGAGGTCATCGCCGACGGCTCGATCCACATCTACGGCGCGCTGCGCGGCCGCGCGCTGGCCGGCGCGCTCGGCGACGAGAAGGCGCGCATCTACTGCCGTGAATTCCACGCCGAGCTGGTCTCGATCGCCGGCCACTACCGGGTGTTCGAATCGATCCCCGACGAGCTGCGCGGCCAGCCGGTCCAGGTCGGCCTGGACGGCGAGAAGCTGGTGATCGCCCGATTCTGAACGACGCGGGCAGAGCGGGCCGGTGCGGCCGATATCGCCTGCGCGTCACAGGCATGCAACACTTGGCGCACTTTACGGAGAACCCGCCTTGACTGAAATCATCGTCGTCACATCCGGCAAGGGCGGCGTCGGCAAGACCACGTCCAGCGCCTCGCTGGCGGTCGGCCTCGCGCGCCGCGGCAAGAAGATCGCGGTCATCGACTTCGACGTCGGCCTGCGCAACCTCGACCTGATCATGGGCTGCGAGCGGCGCGTGGTCTACGACTTCGTCAACGTCATCCACGGCGAGTGCACGCTCAAGCAGGCGCTGATCAAGGACAAGCGCTTCGAGACCCTGTACGTGCTGGCCGCCTCGCAGACCCGCGACAAGGACGCGCTGACCAAGGAAGGCGTCGAGCGCGTGCTGAACGAGCTCGCCGAAGAGGGCTTCGACTACGTGATCTGCGACTCGCCGGCCGGCATCGAGAAAGGCGCGGCGCTGGCGATGTACTTCGCCGACCGCGCGGTCGTCGTGGTCAACCCGGAAGTCTCCAGCGTGCGCGATTCCGACCGCATCCTGGGTCTGCTGTCGAGCAAGACGCGCCGTGCCGAGCTCGGCAACGGCGCGATCGAGCAGCATCTGCTGCTGACGCGCTACAACCCCGCGCGCGTCGAGGCCGGCGACATGATGAGCATCAAGGACGTGCAGGAGATCCTCGGCATCGAGGTGCTCGGCGTGATCCCGGAATCCGAAGGCGTGCTCGCCGCATCCAACGCCGGCGTGCCGGTGATCCTCGACGATCAGTCCTTCGCCGGCCAGGCCTATGACGACGCGGTCGCCCGTCTGCTCGGCGAACAGCGGTCGATGCGTTTCCTCGACGCGCAGAAAAAGGGACTGTTCGCGCGCATCTTCGGGAGCTGAGCCATGGGAATTCTGGATTTCTTCAAATCGCGGCCGAAGAACACCGCGAGCGTCGCCAAGGAGCGCCTGCGCATCATCGTCGCCCAGGAGCGCGCCCAGCGCGACAGCCCGGACTACCTGCCGCTGCTGCGCCGCGAGCTGCTCGAGGTCATCAAGAAGTACGTCAACGTCGATCCGGACGCCGTACTGATCAACGTCGAGCGCGAGGGCGACCAGGAAGTGCTCGAGCTGTCGGTCACCCTGCCCGACCAGGCGCCGGCGGCGGTCCGCGACGAGTCCTGACGCGAGGCGCCGATGCTGCACCTGGCCGACGTCGACCTCGCCCGGGTCGCGTCCCTGCTCGCCGAGTACGACCTGGCGCTCGATCTCGTCGACGACGGCGTGCCGATCCCCGGTAGCTACTGGGGCGATCCGGAGGCCGGCGTGATCGGCAGCACCGTGCATGCGCGGCGCGACACGCCGCTGCATTCGCTGCTGCACGAGGCCTGCCATCTGATCGTGCTGCCGCCCGAGCGGCGCGCCGCGGTGCACACCGACGCGACCGATTCGGTCGCCGAGGAAGACGCGGCCTGCTGCCTGCAGATCCTGCTCGCCGACCGCCTGCCCGGCGTCGGCCGCGACCGCCTGATGGCCGACATGGACGCCTGGGGCTATACGTTCCGGCTCGGCTCCAGCCGCGCCTGGTTCGAGCACGACGCCGACGACGCGCGCGCCTGGCTCGCCGAACGCGGTCTGCTGCCGCCGGCCTGACCGGACCGCCGCATCCGCCCTGGCAATCGCCGCGGCCGGCCCCCACCTGCTGCGCCATCGCCTCGTTTGGAATGGCCATGATCCCGTTATCGATCCTCGACCTCGCGCCGGTCTGCGAGGGCAGCGACGCGCGCCAGGCGTTCGCCCATACGCTCGACCTGGCGCGCCACGCCGAACGGCTCGGCTACACGCGCTACTGGCTCGCCGAGCATCACAACATGCCCGGCATCGCCAGCGCCGCGACCGCGGTGCTGATCGGCCACGTCGCCGGCGGCACCGAGACGATCCGCGTCGGATCCGGCGGCGTGATGCTGCCGAACCACGCGCCGCTGCAGGTGGCCGAGCAGTTCGGCACGTTGGCCTCGCTGTATCCGGGCCGGATCGATCTGGGACTCGGCCGCGCACCCGGCACCGACCAGGCGACCGCGCGCGCGCTGCGCCGCTATCACGACTCCGCCGACGCGTTTCCGCAGGACGTGCAGGAGTTGCTGTACTACTTCGAGCCGGTCGAACCCGGCCAGCCGGTGCGCGCGGTGCCCGGCGCCGGCCTCGACGTGCCGGTCTGGCTGCTCGGCTCGAGCCTGTTCGGCGCGCGCCTGGCGGCCCGGCTAGGCCTGCCGTACGCGTTCGCGTCGCATTTCGCGCCCGATGCGCTCGACCATGCGCTGGCGCTGTACCGGCGCGAGTTCGAACCGTCGCGGCGGCTCGACCGGCCGTACGCGATGCTCGGCGTCAACGTCGTCGCCGCGCCGACCGAGACCGAGGCGCGCCGCCTGTTCACGACGCTGCAGCAGAGCTTCGTGAACCTGCGCCGCGGCCGGCCCGGCCTGATTCCGCCGCCGATCGACGACATCGAGACGTACTGGACGCCGGCCGAGCGGATCGGCGTCGAGCAGGCCCTGGCCTGCAGCGTGGTCGGCGATCCCGACCAGGTCCGCGCCGGCCTGGCCGCGTTCGTCGAGCGCCATCGCCCGGACGAGCTGATGCTGACCGCCAACGTCTACGACCATGCCGCGCGCAAGCGCTCGTTCGAGATCGCGATGGCGTCGCGCCCGGGCTGAACGCGGCGCCGTCCCGGCCGTCGCGGCGCGCCGCGACGGCGGCCCCTTGCGCACGGTCGCGGCAGCGGTCTAGCCTCCGCGACCGACCACGACCCTGGGGAGAGGCATCGATGAACGTCAAGCTGCTGACGGCGGCCGTGCTGGCCGTCCTGACCGGCGCCTGCGCCGCGACCGCCACGCGCGACAAGGCCGCCGCTGCGGCGCCGGGCACGGCCAGCGAGAGTGCCGATGCGTTCGTCGCGCGCGTCAACGCGACCCAGCGCGCGCAGTATCCCGAAACCGCCTCCGCACAGTGGCTCGCGGTGACCTACATCAACGACGACTCGCAGCGGCTGGCCGCCAAGAGCAACGAACGCACGCTGGCCCAGCTCAACACCTTCGTCGAGGAATCGCGCCGCTACGAGGGCCAGGCACTGAGCGCCGACACCGCGCGCTCGATCGCGCTGCTCAAGCTCAGCACCTCGATGCCGGCGCCGAAGGACCCGGCCAAACTCGCCGAGCTGACGCAGATCGCCTCGAAGCTCGAAGGCGCCTACGGTGCCGGCACCTACTGCCGCGACCGGAACGGCAAGCGCGAATGCCGCCAGCTCGGCGAGCTCGAGGACGTGCTGCGCGATCCCAAGGCCAGCTACGACGACCAGCTCGACGCCTGGGCCGGCTGGCACACGATCGCCCAGCCGATGCGCGGCGACTATCAGCGCTTCGTCGAACTCGTCAACGAGGGCGCACGCGAGATGGGCTATGCCGACGCCGGCGCGATGTGGCGCTCGGGCTACGACATGGATCCGGACGCGTTCCGCGCCGAGACCGACCGCCTCTGGGATCAGGTCAAGCCGCTCTACAGCGACCTGCAGTGCTACGTGCGCGGCCGGCTCGAGAAGAAGTACGGCGCGCGCGGCCAGGTCGACGGCAAGCTGCCGGCACATCTGACCGGCAACATGTGGCAGCAGGACTGGGGCAACCTCTGGCCGATCCTGGAGCCGTACAAGAACGTCGGCAGCCTCGACATCACCGGCGCGCTCGAGAAGCAGCGCGCCGAGGCGCTGCGCCACGCGCGCGCCGGCGTCAAGGGCCGGACCGGCGCCGAGGAGACCGTGCGGCTGGAGCGCGAGGCCGATCTGGCGATCGCACGCAGCATGACCGAGCGTGCCGAGGACTTCTACACCTCGCTCGGCATGCCGAAGCTGCCGGCGAGCTTCTGGGACAAGGCCCAGCTGATCAAGCCGCGCGACCGCGACGTGGTCTGCCACGCCAGCGCCTGGGACATGAACCTCGCCGGCGACGTGCGCATCAAGATGTGCATCAAGCCGAACGAGGAGGACTTCACGACGATCTACCACGAGCTCGGCCACGTCTATTACTACCTCGCCTACAACGACCTGCCGCCGCTGTTCCAGTCCGGCGCCAACGACGGCTTCCACGAGGCGATCGGCGACACCGTGGTGCTGTCGCTGACGCCCGACTACCTGCATTCGATCGGCCTGGTCGGCAAGCCGCGCCAGAGCGATCAGGCGGTCATCAACGCGCAGATGCGCATGGCGCTGGCCAAGGTCGCGTTCCTGCCGTTCGGCCTGATGATCGACCGCTGGCGCTGGGGCGTGTTCGACGGCTCGATCACGCCGGACCGCTACAACGAGGCCTGGTGGTCGCTGAAGGCCCAGTATCAGGGCGTGGCGCCGGTCGAGGCGCGCGGCGAGGACTATTTCGACGCCGGCGCGAAGTATCACGTGCCCGGCAATACGCCGTACACGCGCTACTTCCTCGCGCACATCCTGCAGTTCCAGTTCTACCGTGCACTGTGCGACGCGGCCGGCTACCAGGGACCGCTGCACCAGTGCAGCTTCTACGGCAACAAGGAAGCCGGCCAGAAGTTCTGGTCGATGCTCAAGAAGGGCCAGAGCCAGCCGTGGCCGGAGACGCTCAAGGAACTGACCGGCAGCGGCGAGCTCGACGCGACGGCGATCCTCGACTACTTCGCGCCGCTGCAGACCTGGCTCAAGGAGCAGAACCAGGGCCGCAGCTGCGGCTGGTGAGGCAGGCTCAGCCGGAAGCGCGCCGCCGCGGCGCCTTCCGGTCCTTGCGCTCCGGCGCGGTCTGCGCCGGCGCCCCGGAACGCAGCCACGGCGGCGGCGAGAACACGCCGCGCAGGTGCTCGACCAGCAGCTGCACGCGGCGAGAGATGCGGCTGAGCGGCGGCAGGATCGCGACCAGCCAGAACTGCGGCAGCTCGTAGCCGGTCAGCACGACCGCGAGCCGGCCGGCGCGGATGTCCTCGCCGACGACGTGGGTCGGCAGCATCGCCAGGCCGCCGTCCTTGAGCGCGATCTGGCGCATGATCTGGCCGTTGCTGGTGCTGAACACCGGACTGATCGGTACGCTGATCTCGCCGGTGGGGCCGGTGAACAGCCAGACCTGCGCGCTCGGCAGGAACGAGTAGTGCAGGCAGTCGTGCCGGACCAGGTCGCGCGGATGCTGCGGTGTGCCGCGCCGCGCCAGATACGCCGGCGACGCGCAGATCACGCGCTCGATCGGGCACAGCGGCTCCTCGGTGAGGTCGCCGTTCGGAATCACGTAGGTCTGTTCGGCGATCAGCAGGTCCAGCCCCTCCTCGACCGGATCGACCGTGCGGTCGTGCAGCACCAGGTCGAAGCGGACGTCCGGGTGGCGCGCGCGGAACTCGATCAGCGCCGGCCCGATGTAGTTGACGCCGATCGAGGTCGGCGCGCCGATCCGCACCAGGCCGGCGGTCTCGTCGCGATGCCGCGCGATGTCGCGCTCGAGCTCATCGAAGCGCTGCAGCAGCTCGACCGCGCGATGGAAGTAGCGCGCGCCGTGGTCGCTGAGCGTCAGCTTGCGCGTGGTGCGCAGCAGCAGCTGCACACCCAGATCGTGTTCGAGTTCGGCGATGCGCTTGCTGACCACCGACGGCGTCACGCCGAGCACGCGGCCGGCGCGCGCGAAGCTGTTCTGCTTGACCACGGTCACGAACGTGCGGATCTGATCGAGACTCGCCATGCCTATCCTCCCTCGAACCCTCTCATGGTGGCACGGAACCGCCGCGGCCGCCGGCTGCGGCCGCGGCGCGGTCCGGAAACTCGGCCGGCGGGCGCGGTCGTCGCGGCGGCGATCAGGGCGCGAGACTGCCGCTGCGCGACGGGCCGCGACGGGTTTTTCGCCGCGCGTCGGCCGCTCCGGATCGGCACGCGATCGCGCATGACGCGGCCGGTCAGCCGCTGCGCTCGGCCGTGTGCCGCGGCCGCAGCCACCACACCAGCACGCCGGCCAGCGAGAACGTACCGGCCGCCAGCGCCAGCTTCAGAATGTCGTCGGACAGCAGCGCGGACAGACCGCCGGCGATCAGGGCGCTGACCAGCAGATTGACGAAGGCCTGCATCGACGAGGCCGCACCGCGATGATGCGGATAGCGGTCGAGCAGCAGCAGCGCCAGTGTCGGGAAGTTCAGCGCGACGCCGACGCCCTGCAAGGCGATCGGCAGCACCGACCACGGCAGCATCGGTCGCGGCAGCAGCCAGGCGAACGCGATGTTGACGACCGAGGCGATCAGCATGATCGCAAAGCCCAGCCGCACCGTCGCCGGCGGCGACAGCCGCCCGGCCAGTCGGCCCGACAGCAGCGAGCCGGTCATCATGCCGCCGATCGCCGGCACGAACAGCCAGGCGAAGCTCTGCTCGTCGAGCTGCAGCAGGCCGAGCACGAATGCCGGCGCCGAGGCGATGTAGACGAACAGCGCGCCGAAGCCCAGCGTGCCCGACAGCGCCAGCGGTACGAACATGCGGTCGGTCAGGATCATCCGGTATGCGCGCACCAGTTCGGCCGGCGACAGCGGCATGCGCTGCTCGCGCGGATGCGTCTCCGGCAGCCAGGCCAGGCAGACGAACCACAGCACCAGCGAGAACGCGGCCAGCAGCCAGAAGATCATCGGCCAGCGCGCGAACGCGATGACCCAGCCGCCGACGATCGGCGCGATCGCCGGCGCGATGCCGAAGATCATCGAGATCGAGGCCATCAGCCGCTGTGCGTCGGCCCCGTCGAAGCAGTCGCGCACGATCGCACGGCCGACGATCATGCCGGCGCCGGCCGAGATACCCTGCAACGCACGAAACGCGAGCAGGCTCTCGATCGATCCGGCCAGCGCGCAGCCGATCGACGCCAGCGTGAACAGCGCGACGCCGGCCAGGATCACCGGGCGCCGGCCGAGCGCGTCCGACAGCGGTCCATGCGCCAGCGACATCAGCGCATAGGCGATCAGGTAGACGCTGATCGTCTGCTGCATCGCGACCGGGCCGGCGCCGAGGTCGGCGGCCACGGCCGGAAACGCCGGAAACAGCGTGTCGATCGAGAACGGACCGAACATCGCCAGCGCCGCGAGCAGCGGAGCCAGACGACGCCGGCGGGGCAACTGGGACACGGGGCACCGCGGGGGAGAACACAGCCGCGCATGATGCCACCGCGGCCGCCGCCGCGTCAGACCCGCCGTTCAGCTCGAACGGCATTCGCTCCCATGCGACGGCTCACGACCCGGCAGGCTCGGCACGCGGGCGCGAGTCGCTCTAAGATCGGCGGCGGGGCATCTGCGCGGCAGTTCCGAGCGCAGATCCGGCACCGGAGGCCGCATGATCGATTCCGCCGATTCACCCCCCGCCGCGCCGGCGCAGGACGCCGATGCGCTGTTCGCGCAGGTCTACGACCGGCTCAAGGCGCTGGCCGGCGCCCGGCTGCAGCGCGCCGGACCGCACGAATCACTCGACGCGACCGCGCTCGTGCACGAGCTGTACCTGCGCTTCGGCCGCCACGGCGAGGCGCGCTTCGAGCATCCGGCGCAGTTCTTCGCGTATGCGGCCAAGGCGATGCGCCATCTGCTCGGCGACCGCGCGCGCGACCGGCTGCGCCTGCGTGCCGGCGGCGACTGGCAGCGCATCACGCTGACCGGCACCGGTACCGAACTGGCCTTGCAGAGCGCCGAGGAGGCGATGGCGCTGGAGCAGGCGCTGCAGAAGCTCGAGGCGCTCGACGCGCGCGCCGCGCGTGTCGTGGAGCTGCGCTATTTCGCCGGCCTGACCCTCGAACAGACTGCCGAGGCGCTCGCGCTCGCACGCCGCACCGTCGACCGCGACTGGCGGTTCGCACGGGCGTTCCTGCAGGCCGAGATCGGCTGATGTCGCAAGACCGCGCCGTACGGCGTTGACGCCGACATCTTCCCCGCGAGTCCGCCGATGACACCGTACACGCTGCGCGACTGGTTCGAACGGGCGCTCGAACAGGCCGATCCGGAGGCCTGGCTGCTCGAACACTGCGCCGATCCGGAGCTGCGCGCCCAGGTCTCGCGCCTGCTCGCGGCCGACGCGGCCGGTACCGAGCCGGCCACCGGCGGCGCCGCGCGCCTGGCCGAGGAGATCGGTGCGCCGGTGCCGTCCGCGCCTTCGCCCGGCACGCGGATCGGACCGTACGTGCTCGAGTCGCTGCTCGGCGAAGGCGGCTTCGCGCGCGTGTTCGCGGCCTGGCGCGACCACGCCGGCGCCCGCCGCGAAGTCGCGCTGAAGCTGCCGTTCCGCACCGTGCACGCGCCCGAGGCGCAGCAGCAATACCAGCGCGAGGTGCGCGCGCTGGCGGCGCTGGCGCATCCGAACATCGCGCATCTGATCGACGCTGGCATCGGCGCCGGCGGCCAGGCCTGGATCGCGCTGGAGCGCGTGCGCGGCGCCTCGATCCTCGACCACGCGCGCGAGGCGCGGCTCGATCTGGCCGCGCGGCTGCGCCTGATGGTGCAGGTCTGCCGTGCGGTCGACGCTGCGCACCGCAGCCTGATCGTGCACCGCGACCTCAAGCCGTCGAACGTGCTGGTGTCGACCGCCGGCCAGGTCAAGCTGCTCGACTTCGGCATCGCCAAGCTGCTGCAGCCCGACGACGATACCGGCCACACCGCCGCCCCGGCGTTCACGCCGGCCTACGCCGCGCCCGAGCAGCGGCAGGGCGGCGCGGTCACGACCGCGACCGATGTCTACGCACTCGGCGTGCTGCTCGGCGAACTGGTCACCGGCGAGCGCGTCAACGACGGCAGCGGCCGCACGCCGTCCAGCCGCATCGGCGAGGCGCACGGCGGCGAGGGGCCACACGCGCTGCCGCCGATCGCGCGACACAAGGTCCGCGGCGATCTCGACGCGATCGTCATGAAGGCGATCGACGCCGACCCGGCGCGGCGCTACGCCTCGGCCGGCGCGCTGGCCGACGATCTGGAGCGCCTGCTCGACGGTCATCCGGTGCACGCATGCGCACCGACGCGCTGGTACCGCACGCGCAAGTTCGTCGCGCGCCACAAGGGCGGCGTCGCGGTGACGATGGCGTTCGTGCTGGCGGTGTTCGCGGCGCTCGCACTGGCGGTCTGGCAGGCCGGTATCGCGCGCGCCGAGGCCGAGCGCGCGACGCAGCAGACGCGCCGCGCGACCGCGACGCGCGATTTTCTGGTGTCGGTGTTCGAGGCGGCCGGCCCGGACCTGCCGCGCGAGCACCGGCCCAGCCTGGAGGATCTCGTCGACGACGCCGGCGCGCGCGCGCTGCGCGATGCGGCGCTGACCGACGACGTCCGCGCCGATCTGCTGCTGTCGCTGGCGAAGGTCAGCGGCGCGCTCGGCGACTACGCACGCGAGCACGCCCTGCTCGACCGCGCCGAGGCCGACCTCGGCCGCCTGTACGCGCCCGACAGCGAGCCGTGGCTGCGCGCGCGCGTGCTGCGCGCCGGCGCGCTGCGCGGCCAGGCGCGGCCCGAGGCGGCGCTGGCCGAGCTCGAATCGCTGCAGACGACTTTCGCCGCGCGCGGCCGGATCGGCGTCGATGCGCAGATCGCGCTGGCGCAGTCGCTGGCCGACGTCGGCCGTGGCGAGGACGCCGCAGCCGCCTTCGACGCGGCACGCCGGCTGGCCGCGCAGCTGCCCGAGCGCGCCGACGAGCTGGCGCTGCGCGTGGACCTGCTGCGCAGCAGCGGCCTGATCGACGCGCAGCGCTTCTCCGAAGGTCTCGCGATCGCCGATCGCGCGCTGGCTGGCTGGAAGGCCAGCGGCCGCGCACCCGACCGCGACGTCCTGCAGTTGCTGTCGGCGATCGGCAATGCCGCCTCGATCGGCGGCGACGCCGCGCGCGCCGAGGCCAGCTACCGCGAGGCGATCGCGCTGGCCGAGCAGATTTACGCACGCCCGCATCCGGACACCGCCTGGGCGATCGGCATCTACGGCAGCTTCCTGGTCGCGCAGGCGCGCTACGCCGACGCCGAGCCCCACATCGAGCGCGCGCTGTCGATGCGCCGCGCCCTGCTCGGCGAGGCACACCCGGAATCGCTCGACGCGCTGGCCGCGCTCGGCCGCCTGCGCGCCGGCCAGAGCCGCCAGGAGGAAGCCCTGGCCGCGTTCGAACAGGGCGTCGCGCTGTGCGAGCGCGAGCGCGTGCGCCAGCCGGTCTGCCCGCGGCTGATCGGTTCGGTCTCGCAGATGCAGGCGATCGCCGGCCGCACCGAGCAGGCACTGGCCACCGCGGCACGTGCCGTGGCGGCGCAGCGCGAACTGGGCGGCGCGGACGATCCGCAGCTGCTGGCACCGCTGGGCTTCCTCGCGCGCGCGCAGGTCAAGCACGGCGACTACGCCGCGGCGCTCGAGACGACCGACGAGCTGGCGCGGATCGCCGCGGCGACCGGCAACGACGACGCCCGCGAACTGCACTATGCGCGGTTCCAGCGCGCCCTGGCGCTGTTCGCGCTCGACCGCAACGACGAGACGCTGCCGCTGATCCGATCGGTGATCGAGGCGCAGAAGCGGCGCTCGCCGAACGAGCAGCGTCCGCTGTTCTCGATGCTGCTGCTCGAGGCGCGCGCGCTGGCGCGCGCGGACCGCCGCGACGAGGCCCGCGCCGCGGCGAACGAAGCGCTGGCGATCGAGAAGAAGCCCGCGCCGCTCGATCCGGCACTGATCGCGAACCTGCAGCACCTCGCGCGCGAGGGCCGCGAGCGCTGACGCGCGCACCGATCCGCCCGGCCGTGTCGCAGAACGCGCGCGGACGGCGTTCTACCGGACGACGCCCGTTTCGCGTCTTCGGAGATTCGCCATGACTGGGTCCCCCTTGCTCGCCATCCGCTTCGCCCGCACCCTGCTCTGCCTGGCCGCGCTCGCCCCATTCGCCTCGTCGCAGGCCGCCGTCTTTCGTGTCGGCGGTTCGGAGGGGGGCTGTACGCACACCACGATCCAGGCCGCGGTCGACGCGGCCCAGAACAGCCCCGGCCCCGACGTGATCCGCGTCGCGCGCGATGCGGCCTACACCGCCCAGCAGGTCATGATCTCGACCAGCCAGGAGCTCGAGATCGCCGGCGGCTACGACAACTGCGTCACCGACGCGACCAGCGGCACGACCACGCTCGACGGCAGCGGCGGCGGCGGCTATCCGGTGCTGCGCCTGTACGGCGACAGCGGCGCGCTGGTGCGCCTGCGCGGCCTGGCGCTGACCGGCGGCGACAATCCCGATTCGGATCACGGCGGCGGCATCCTGTTCGTCGGCCGCGGCCGCCTGGAGCTGCACAACGTCTCGGTGCGGCAGAACCGCGCCGGCTACGGCGCCGGCATCTACGTGCGCGGCGAGGACTCCGGCGAAGCACGTCTCGTGTTCGGCCGCGACGTGATCGTCAACAACAACATCGCCGCGCACAGCGGCGGCGGCGTCTACATCGAAATGGCGCGCTTCGACATGCTCGAGCCGAACAGCGTGATCGCGTTCAACGAGGCACTCGGCAACGGCGGCGGCGGTTACGGCGGCGGCCTGATCCTGCTGGCCAAGCAGAACGCGGCCTATGCGCGCATCGGCAGCGGCACGCCCGGGCTCGGTGCGATCTACGGCAACCGCGCGGTGCATGGCGGCGGCGTGGCCGTGTTCGGCGACGATCCGGGCGGCGTGACGACCAGCACCAGCATGATCGCCCAGCTGCAGATGTATTCGACCGTGGCCGGTACGCCGGCCGCGATCCGCCAGAACGTCGCGACCCAGAACGGCGGCGCGATCTATCTGCGGCCATACGAGGACTTGGACGACACCATCGACGCCGAGACCTGGCTCTGGAACGTCGATCTCGACGGCAACATCGCGGCCAAAGGCGCGGCCGTCTACGGCGCCTCGTACAACTCCGCGTTCGGCAGCCCGATCGGCAGCAGCATCCACTTCAACGACACCTGGGGCGCGATCGGCTGGCCCGCCGCTGCGGTGTGCTCGCCCGGCGCGTATTGCGGCAGCGTCCGCGGCAACGTCTCGCAGAACGGCGCCGCCCAGCCGACCGATGGCGCGACGTTCCATCTCGAGCAGGAGAACGTCATTCTGTGGATCGGCTACACCGGCGAGGACATGAGTACCGTGCGCGGTGGCGTCGCGATCGAAGGCAACCGCGGCGGCCATCTGATCGAGGCCGGCGGCGACACCCAGATCCGCCTGCACAACGTGCTGGTCGCCGACAACGAGAGCAGCGGCGTCCTGATCCGGAAAGGCGACGGCGGAGTCGTGTGGCTGAAGGACGTCACGCTGGCCGGCAACGCGATCGGTGCCGCGCAGGTGATCACGCAGGGGGAAGGCCTGTTCGACCTGACCCGCTCGATCCTGTGGCAGCCCGGCAAGACCCTGCTGCAATGCAGCGGCTGCGACAAGACGTTCGAGTCCTCGATCGTCAGCGAGCGCGACTCGCTCGACGGCGGCAACACACCCGAGCTGGTCGCACAGGATCCGCGCTTCCTCGATCCGGAGCACGGCGATTACCGGCCGGCCGCCGCGTCGCCGGCCGTCGATCACGCGCCCGCCGTCGCCGGCGGCGACCGCGACCTGCTCGGTCTTCCGCGCGACGTCGACCTCGCCTGCCGAGCCGATTTCCGCGGTCGCCGCGACGTCGGCACCTACGAACGGCAGCAGCTGCTGCCGCTGGCGCTCAACGTCGGCTTCGACGACGACCTGCGGCTGTGGTCGGCGACCCATACCACCTGGGACGGCACGCGCGATGCGGCCGGCTCGGCCGATTCGGGTTCCGCGCACGTCTTGCTGACCGCGCCGCAGAACGTGACCCGTGCGTTCGGAGCCAGCCAGTGCATTCCGCTGCCGGGTCCGGGTCGCTACACGCTGAACGGATTCGGCCGCGGATCGGGCGGCACGCTCGTCAACGCCGACTATGCCGGCCTCTACTGGGAGCTGCGCCACGACGGCGGCGAGACCTGCAGCGGCGGCACGCCGAATGCGTCGGGCCATCTCTCGCTCGGGCGCTCGAGCAGCTTCAACCAGCCCGGCATTCCGGTGACGATCGAGCTCGGCGAGACGCAGGCGACCTATCGCAGCTCGCTGCTGGTGGTGCTGACCGCCAGCGAAGGCAATACGGTCGTCGGCGGCGAGCACACGATGAGCGCCTGGATCGACGACATCACGCTGACGCTCGACTGCCAGGGCGATCCGTCCGACCTGATCTTCCGCGACGATTTCGAACTGCCCTGAGCGTCGCCGCGCCGCGTCACGGCGGATCCGCATCGCGGGTGCGACCTGCGGATCCGCGCTTCGGCCGTCCCGGACCGCGCGCCCCGGCCGACGCGCCTCCCTGCCGCCGATGCCCGTCGTCGGCCGGCGACGGCGCTACGGCTTGGCGCCGACCGCGCCGACGCGGCGCCGCACCGCGTCGATGTCGCGCACCGGCCGCACCTCGACGCAGCCGGTCCGCGCCCACGGGAACGTCGCGGCGATCCGCACGGCCTCCTCGTAGTCGGCCGCCTCGATCAGATTGAAGCCGCCGAGGTACTCCTTGGTCTCGGCGAACGGACCGTCCAGCACGGTCAGCCTGCCGCCGCGGATCCGCACCGCCTTGGCGGCCGCCGGCGGCTCGAGCTGCTGCGACTCGAGCAGGTGGCCTTCCTCGCGCAGCTCGTCGGCATGGGCCAGACAGCTGCGCATCATCGCGTCGGCCTCGCCGTCCGGCAGCGCCTCGAGCAGGGCGTCCTCGTTGTAGATCAGCAGCAGGAATTGCATAGGCGGCTCCGGTGCGAAAGGCCGACAGCAGTACCGGCGCCGCGCGCCGCCGTCAAGACGAACATTTTTTCGCGCCGATGTCGATCCGGCGCGCGCCGGTTCGTCGTCCGATCATCCACCACCGGCGGCATCCCGTGCCGCCCCCGATCGGAGATGTCGCGATGCAACTGAACGCTTACCTGAATTTCGACGGCCGCTGCGCCGAGGCTTTCGCGCTGTACGCGCGCGTGCTGAACGGCAAGCTCGACCTCGTCCAGGCCACGCCCGGCTCGCCGATGGCCGAGCACGTGCCGCCGGACTGGGGCGACCGCGTGCTGCATGTGTGCCTGACCGCCGGCGACGCGGTACTGATGGGCTCGGACTGCCCGCCCGGCCAGTTCCAGCCGGCGCAGGGCATGCAGGTCAACATCGGCGTCGACGACGTCGCCGAGGCCGAGCGGATCTTCGGCGCGCTGTCCGACGGCGCGACGATCCTGATGCCGCTGGCCGAGACGTTCTGGGCGCAGCGCTTCGGCATGCTGGTCGACCGGTTCGGCACGCCGTGGATGGTCAACTGCCTCAAGCCCTGCACCGACGCCGCGGCCTGACCGCCGGTCGGTTCGCCACGATCCGCTCGTCCACGTCTACCCACTGAGGAGTTCGCTGCACATGGCCAGACAGATCTTCGTCAACCTGCCGGTCAAGGACCTCGACCGCTCGGTCGCGTTCTTCACGGCGCTCGGCTTCACGTTCAATCCGATGTTCACCGACGAGAACGCGACCTGCATGATCGTCGCCGAGGGCATCTGCGTGATGCTCCTGGTCGAGCCGTTCTTCAGGACCTTCACACCCAAGCCGCTGTGCGACGCGCACGCGCAGACCGAGGTGCTGGTCTGCCTCGGCGTCGAGAGCCGTGCCGAAGTCGAGGACCTCGTCGCCAGGGCGCTCGCCGCGGGCGGCACCACGCCCAATCCGGCCAAGGACTACGGCTTCATGTACCAGCACGGCTTCGAGGATCCGGACGGCCATCTGTGGGAGCTGGCCTACATGGACATGGCGGCGTTCCCGGGCGCCGGCGCGGCGGAGGGCTGAGCGATGCGCTTCATGATGCTGATGATCCCGAAGGGCTACGAGAGCGCGGCACCCGGCACGCTGCCCGAGGCCGACGCCGTCGCGACGATGATGAAGTACAACGAGGCGCTGCAGAACGCCGGCGTGCTGCTGGCGCTGGACGGCCTGCATCCGCCGTCGATGGGCGCCCGCGTGCATTTCGCTGGCGGCAGGCCGAGCGTGACCGACGGACCGTTCGCCGAGGCCAAGGAGGTGCTCGGCGGCTACTGGATGATCGACGTGAAGTCGCGCGAGGAGGCGATCGCCTGGGCGATGCGCTGTCCGGCGTCCGACAACGAGGTCATCGAGGTCCGTCAGGTGATGGGCATGGACGACTTCCCCGAGGACGTGCAGCAGGCCGCCGCCGGCTTCGACCGGATGCGGCAATCGGCGCGCGACGTGCCGTGACCGGCGCGCGCCGGCCCGGTCGCCGCGGCGGACCGGCCGCGCAGCCGGTCCGCCGCTTGCGCGCGATGGACGGGGATGGTCTGATCGGCCGCCATGACGGCGGCCGACATCCAGCGCACGATCGGTGCGGTCTGGCGCATCGAATCTCCCCGACTGATCGCCGGCCTGATGCGCCTGGTGCACGACCTCGGCATCGCCGAGGAGTGCGCTCAGGACGCCCTGGTGGCCGCGCTCGAGCACTGGCCGGCGAGCGGCGTGCCGGACAACCCCGGCGCCTGGCTCATGGCGGCCGCCAAGCGCCGCGCGATCGACCGGCTGCGTCGTGACCAGCTGCTGATGCGCAAGCACGACGCCCTCGTCCAGGCGCTCGAGGAGACGCTCGAGCAGGCCTCTTTCGGCGCCCAGGCCTCGCTGGACGACCCGTTCGACGACGACCTGCTGCGTCTGGTCTTCGTCGCCTGCCATCCGGTGCTGTCGACCGAGGCCCGCGTCGCGCTGACGCTGCGCCTGCTCGGCGGCCTGACCACCGACGAGATCGCGCGCGCGTTCCTGGTGCCCGAGCCGACGATCGCGCAGCGTATCGTGCGCGCCAAGCGCAGCCTCGCCGACAAGGGCGTGCCGTTCGAGGTGCCGGGCGGCGACGCGCTCGGCGAACGCCTGGCCTCGGTGCTCGAGGTGCTGTACCTGGTCTTCAACGAGGGCTATTCGGCGACCGCCGGCGAAGACTGGATGCGTCCGGCGCTGTGCGAGGACGCGATGCGCCTGGGCCGCGTACTGGCCGGCCTGATGCCGCAGGAGCCGGAGGTGCACGGCCTGCTCGCGCTGATGGAACTGCAGGCCTCGCGCGCGCAGGCCCGCACCGATGCCGACGGCACCCCGGTGCTGCTGCTCGATCAGAACCGCGCACGCTGGGACCGGCTGCTGATCGGCCGTGGCCTGGCCGGCCTGGCGCGGGCCGAACGGCTCGGCGGCGCGTATGGCCCGTACGCGCTGCAGGCCGCGATCGCCGCATGCCATGCCCGCGCCGCGACCGCCGAGGCGACCGACTGGCCGCGCATCGCCGCGCTGTACGCCGAACTCGCTCGCGTCGTGCCCTCGCCGGTGGTCGAACTCAACCGGGCCGTCGCGGTCGCGATGGCGGCCGGCCCGCAGGCAGGCCTGGACATCGCCGATGCGCTGCAGGAGGCACCCGCCCTCGCCCACTATCACCTGCTGCCGGCGGTGCGCGGCGACCTGCTGGCCAAGCTCGGCCGCGGTGCCGAGGCGCGCAGCGCGTTCGAGCAGGCCGCCGCGCTGACGCGCAACGCGCGCGAGCGCGACCTGCTGCTGCGGCGCGCGCGCGACTGCGCGTAGCCGGACCACGCGGCTCGCCGCTCGATCGAACGGCACGCGGCGCCGGCGATCGGCCGCACGACCGCGATCGTGATCGCGTCATGGCGAGCGGGCCTGCGCGAGCCGGATCCGTCAGGGCTTATCGCCCCGCTCGTTTCTCGTACACGTGCCGCGACGGGCGCGGTCCGCCGCGCCCAGCACGTCACCTCGGCGGCGATTCGGTCGCCGCCTGCCGCGTGCGCTCCGGAATCGCGGGGGCGCGACCTGCGATCGATGGATCGGGCGTTGCGTCGGCCGGAAAACGCATCCCGGTCAGCCGCTCCGACGCGTCCCAGAGCCGCGCGGCGACGGCGCGGTCCAGCGCCTGCGGAGGGATGCGCGCCGCGGTCGGATGGCCGCGGCTTTCGCCGAGCGCATCCGGCCCGTAGTAGGCGCCGCCGCTCGCCTGCGACGACGTCGCCGCGAACAGGATCGGCAGTGCGCCCTGCGCGACCGGCTGGAACAGGAACCACAGGAACCGGCGCGCCATGCCGGCACCGCTCCAGGCACCGGCGCCGTTCGTCAGCAGGTCGGTCCGCGAGATGCCCGGATGGGCGGCGATGCTGTCGACACCCCAGCCGGCCGCCTCGCTGCGGCGCTGCAGTTCGAGCGCGAACATCAGGCAGGCCAGCTTCGACTGGCCGTACGCGACGGACGGTACGTAGCGGCGCTCGGACTGCAGGTCGTCGAAATCGATCGCACCGTACCGTGCGGCGATGCTCGAGACGCCGACGACGCGCGGCGCGGTCCCGTTGCGCAACAGCGGCAGCAGCTGCGCGGTCAGCGCGAAATGGCCCAGATGATTGGTGCCGAACTGCAGTTCGAAACCGTCCGGCGTGGTCCGCCGCTGCGGCGGCGTCATCACGCCGGCGTTGTTGATCAGCAGATCGAGACTGCCGCGCGACGCGCGCAGCCGGTCGGCGAATGCCTCGATCGAGTCGAGGCTGGCCAGGTCGACCGCACCGAACGTGATGCGCGCACCCGGCGCCGCACGCCGGATGCGCTCGGCGGCGGCCGCGCCCTTGGCCGCGTTGCGGCCGGCCAGGATCACGTCGGCGCCGGCACGCGCCAGTGCCGCCGCCACCTCGAAGCCGAGTCCACCGGTACCGGTGACGACCGCACTGCGGCCACGTTGCGACGGAAGATCAGCCAGGGTCCATCGGGTCATGCGCTTGCCTCGATCGAGAACGGAACGATAAGGTGGGAACATCGATTTATGCACTCAGTGCAATATTTAATGCACCGAGTGCAGGAACGCAATAGGCCATCCGACATGTCCGAACACGCGCGCCCGGAGCGGGCTGGCGCCGCAGAAGGCCCGCGCGAGCGCAAGCGCCGCGAGACGCGGCGGCGCATCGCCGAGGCCGGCCTGCGTCTGTTCCTCGCCCATGGCTACGACGGCACGACGCTCGACGCGATCGCGTCCGCGGCCGGCATTTCGCGGCGCGGCTTCTTCTCGTACTTCAAGTCCAAGGACGACATCGTCCTGTTCTGGCTCGAGGACAGCTGGGTGTCGCTCGGTGCCGATCTGCTCGAGACCTCGCCCGACGTCCGGCCGCTGGACGCCGTGCGCGCGGCGATGGTCGAGAAAGTCGAGCGCTACACCAGCGAGGAGATGAGCTCGCTCGACGCGCTGATGCGTTCGAGCCCCACGCTGCAGTCGCGCAAGCAGGCGTTCTACGTCGAGCGCGAGCAGGCGCTGTTCGAGACGCTCTGCGAGGTCTGGCGCCAGCCCGAGCGGCGCATGGCGCTGCGGATGGTCGCGATGGTCGCGATCGGCGCGTCGCGGCTGGCGACGCAGGCCTGGCAGCAGCAGGCGCCCCCGCGCAAGCCGATCGCACAGCATCTGCACGAGGCGTTCGACAGTCTCGCGCGCGAGCTCTGAGCGCGCGCTTCGTCGACCGGCGCCGGCCGTCGTCCGCGCCGCGTCACGACACCGCCGCACGCACCGGCCGGACCGGTCTGGTGCGCGAATCGAGCCTCGTCTACGCGGCGCCATCGCCGCGCGAGCGATCAGTAGAAGAAGTCGACGACGCCGGTTTCGAGCGAGTATTCGGCGCCGACGACCTTGAGCGTGCCGCCTTCGATCATCTGCTCGAGCAGGGCCGAGCCGTAGCGCAGCTGATGCACCGACATGCGGATGTTCGCGCGGACCGCGTGGCGCACCAGCGCGTCGGGATCGTTGGCGACTTCGGTCTCGAGCAGGGTCTCGACCGACGGCCGGATCCGGTCGACGATCGAACGCAGATTGCGCGACTGCTCCTCGGTGCGGCGGCCGAGCTCCTCGACCGTCGCCAGCACCGCGCCGCACTGCGAGTGGCCGAGCACGACGACCAGCGGCGTGCCGTAGCGCGCCGCCGCGAACTCGATGCTGCCGATCTGCGACGGCGCGACGATGTTGCCGGCGACGCGGATCACGAAGAGATCGCCCAGGCCCTGATCGAACACGATCTCGGCCGGTACGCGCGAATCGGAGCAGCCCAGGATGATCGCGAACGGCGCCTGGCCGGCGGCCAGCTCGCGGCGGCGCGTCTGGTGGCTCGACGCGTCGCTGTCGCGCGTTTCCGACACGAAACGCTGGTTGCCGGCCTTCAGACGCTCGAGCGCTTCGGTTGCGGAGATCATCGGGGCCGGTACCTGTGCCTTGAGGGGCTGCGAGGGTGCCGGAGCGACCGGCCGCGTTCAAGTCCCGCGCGATGAGACGTTCACGCGCCCGACCACGACGCGTCCGGCTGACCCCGTCACCCGCGTCGGCCAGCACGCGGCCGCGCGAGCGCCGGCACCCGGCGCGCCTCACAGATGCGGCCGCTGCCGCTCGCCCGGCGCGAGGCGCTCGGCGTTGCGCAGCGCTTCCTTGCGCGCGGTCGTCTGGGCCTTGGTGGCCTCGCCGCGCGCGCCGACGACCATCTCGTGCAGCCACTTGATCAGGACCTCGGTGTAGGCCTTCTGCACCAGCTTGTTCGTGAACGCATGGTCGGCCCCGGCGATCACGCGCTTGGTCAGCGTGCGCGTCTTGCCGAACGCGCGCACGTAGTTGGCGGTGACCGCATGCGGGACCACGTCGTCGTGCTCGGCTTCGACGACCAGCGCGTCGCCGCGGAACGCCGCGCAGGCACGCAAGGCACGGTTGTCCTGCCAGCGGATGCGGCTGCGCCGGTACGCGGCCAGGCTGCCGTCGGCATGCAGCTGGCGCTTGGCCAGTTCCCAGCCCTCGTCCTTGTAGATCGCCGGCGAGCGCAATGCGAGCCAGCGCACCGGCCGCAGCGTGGTCAGGATCGAGGCCAGATAGCCGCCGTAGCTGATGCCGACCACCGCGATCGAATCCGGATCGACCTGCGGCCGCGCGACCAGCCAGTCGTAGGCCGCGACCAGATCGGCGAGGTTCTCCTCGCGCGAGACGGTCTCCCACTGCGAAGCCGTGCGCTCGTGGCCGCGCAGGTCGAAGGTCAGGCATTCGCAGCCGATGCCGACCGCTTCGCGGGCGCGCACCAGGTCGTGCTCCTGGCTGCCGCCCCAGCCGTGCACGAACAGGACGCCGGGCAGCGATTGCGCCGGCGACAGCAGGGTGGCGCCGATCAGATCGTGGTCGACCGCGATATCGACCGATTCGAGCTGTACGTTCATTGTGGATGGACAAGGCTGTACTTGACCAGCAACCCTACCTGCCCGTCCCTGCCCCGATAATGAATCTCGGCGCCGTCCGGCGCCTCGCCGGTATAGGTTTCATAGCTCGAGGCGCGCACGAGCGTGCATGACGGCTCGGCCAGCAGGGCCTCGATCGCGGCGATCTCGGCCGCGCTCGCGCCACCGATGCGCCAGGACTGCTCGAGCACGCCGGACCAGTGCCGGCCGTCGCGATCGAGGCCGGCGACGACGTCGTAGTTGCGCCGTGTCGCCCACACGCCGGGATACGCGCGCATGACCTCGGCATCGTAGTGGCGCACCTGCTCGATCGCGCGATGCATCGCGTCCGGCAGCGCATGGGCCAGCAGATCGTCGAAGCGGCCACGCACGACCGTCAGATCCGAGCCGCCGTAGACTTCCTGTCCGCGATGGTCGACGGTCTGGCGCTGCATGCCGAAGTACGCGATCTCGTGCACGCCGATGCGGGCCTGGCCGATGCTGAAGGTCGTCGCCTCGATGAGATCGCGTTCGACGACCGCGCCGTAGCGCTGCAGCATCGCCTCGGTCAGCGTCGCGACGTGATCGTCGAGTTCGCGCTCGGTCGCGACGACGCACTGGCCGTTGCCGCCGGCCTCGTGCGCGGCCTTGACGCGCACCGGCCCGCCGCCGAGCAGCATGCGTCCGGCGCGCCGCAGGTCTTCGCGCGTGAACACCGAGTAGCCCGGCAGCACCGCGTCGCCGAGCGCCTCGCCAAGCGCGTGCGACCAGCCGTCCGGCGCGGTCGCGGCGGCGCCGATCAAGCCATGGCTGATCGTCTTGGTCGCGACGAACGCATACGGCACCACGCCGCCGAAAAGATCGGCCTCGCCGCCGATGCCGAGCGCATCGGCCTCCTCCGCGACCAAGGTGCGATCGGGCACGAAGTAGCACTCGGCCCTCTGCGCGCAATCGTCGGCGGGATCGTTCGCATAGTCCGCGCCGATCAGCCGGGCGATGCGACGAACCAGTGCACGATGGGTCTCCGCCTCGTGTCCCTGCGGATCGCGGTCGAGGCAGCGTCGCAGCGCGACCGCACAGATACGCGAAGGCGCGACCTCGGCCATGCACAGGCTCCTTCGGCTCGTGGATCGGTGAGTACGAGTGCCCGAGCGATTGGAGCGCGTGCGGCTCGACCTGCGGGCCAGTCTGCTGATCAGCGCCCTACACGCGCTGAATCGCGCAGCGCCGTGCGCAACTCCGCGTCAGGCATCGTTGGTTTCGCGCACGGCCCATAGATTTGCGCGCAAGGAAAGTCGCCACGATCGCTCGCGTAGGCCAAAACGCTCATTCCAACACGGAAATCGCCCCGCCACCGACCTCCTCCGCGTCCACGCTCTCGTCCTGCCTCTGCTCTCGCCGTAAACCTTGGCTCTTGCCTTTGCTCTGGCTCTGGCTCTGGCTCTGGCTGTGGCTGTGGCTGTGGCTGTGGCTCTCGCTCTTGCCGTGGCTCTGGCTCTTGGCTGTTGGTGCGCCTAAAGCGAGCCGAGCATCGCAGGTCGTCCAGGCCGAAGAGCTGCCCCGTGTCTGAGCGTCAGCGAGTTGGGGCAGCGT
>QFPO01000053.1 GCA_003241385.1 Rhodanobacter denitrificans | reverse complement strand
GGGCCGCGTCCGTTTGAGTGGTGGTCTTTCGCTTCGTTGCGATGATCAGCTGTCGTTAGTTTAGGCGGCGGTGATCTCGGGGAGTATCACCGCCTCGTCGATGGTGGGGGTGGTCGCGGTGAGCTCGGTCATGGAGGCTTCGGAGAAGTAGCGGCGGTCGGCGGCTTCCCATTCGTCGTGTTGCTCGACGAGGACGGAGCCGGCCAGGCGGAGCAGGGCGGCGTTGTTCGGGAACACGCCAACGACGTCGGTGCGGCGCTTGATCTCCCGATTGAGGCGTTCCAGCGGGTTCGTGGACCAGATCTGTCGCCAATGCCGGGCGGGGAACGCTTTGAACGCGAGGATGTCGTCACGGGCGTCGGTGAGCATCACGGCGGTCTTGGGGTGGACGCGCTCGATCATGCGCACGACTTCGTCGAACTGGGCATCGATGTGCTCGGCGTCGGGTTGGGCGAAGATCGTGCGGATCACGCTGGCGACCATCTCCTGCCGGCCCTTCGGGAGGGCGGTCAGGACGTTGCGCATGAAGTGGACGCGGCAGCGCTGCCAGGCGGCGCCCTGCAACACGGTCGCTGCGGCCTTCTTCAGTCCGGCGTGGGCGTCGGAGATCACCAGCTTCACCCCGCCCAGACCTCGTGTCTTCAACGAGCGCAGGAACTGCTTCCAGAACTCCTCGGTCTCGCTGTCTCCGACATCGAAGCCCAGCACGACCCGCCGCCCGTCAGCGGCGACGCCGATCGCGACGACGACCGCCTGGGACACGACACGGTGGTCGATGCGGACCTTGCAGTAGGTCGCGTCGAGGAACACGTAGGGGTAGGCGATGTCAGACAGCGAGCGGTCGCGGAACGATGCGACCTCGGCGTCGAGCCCTTGGCAGATGCGGGACACCTCGGACTTCGAGATGCCAGTGTCAGCGCCGAGCGCTTTGACGAGGTCATCGACCTTCCGGGTTGAGACGCCGTGGAGGTAGGCCTCCATCACGACCGCGAACAAGGCTTGGTCGACCCGGCGGCGCCGCTCCAGCAGCGACGGGAAGAACGACCCCTGCCGCAACTTCGGGATCCGCAACTCCAGATCCCCAGCCGTGGTCGACAGCACCCGCGGCCGGGAACCGTTGCGGGTAGTCGTGCGCTCGCTCGTGCGCTCGTAGGGGGCGGCGCCGATGAATGCGGCTGTCTCCGCGTCGATCAGCTCCTGGTAGAGCCGCTCGGTCGCGGCTCGGATGCGGTCGGTGGTGCCGGTGAGCTTCAGTTCCCCGAGCAGCTCGAGGAGGGCAGACTGGTCAAGAGCCATCGTGCGGTGTCGTCTTTCTGTGTGAGTTCTTGGTCGTTCTCACTGACCATCGCACGATGGCTCACCCCGTCGCGGTCACGACGCCGCGGGCCCGAAAGACCACCACCCCGCGGGACTCCAGGT
>QFPO01000052.1 GCA_003241385.1 Rhodanobacter denitrificans | reverse complement strand
GGCTCTTCACGAACGAGGGTGTAGTGGGTTGAGCGCGTCGCTGGCTGGGTAGGGGTCGAGGTCTCCCGGAGGATGGAAGTTCTTCACGCTCACCATCCCGAAAGACCTCGACGTGCTCCACCCTACTTTTGCGACCCCCGACTTGACCACGTTCTGCCGTCTCGACGAGCTCGGGCTCGTGGCCGTCGGCCAGCTGATCGAGCCGAACCTGGCGACGATCGAGTGCCGTCTGACGGAGCCGGATCCGTGGTGTCGCAAGTGCGGTGCTGAAGGCGTCGCCCGTGACAGCGTCACCCGTCGACTCGCGCATGAACCGTTCGGACACCGGCCCACCACGCTGCTGGTGCGGGTGCGTCGCTACCGGTGCGATCACTGCCGGCGGACCTGGCGGCAGGACATGACACGGGCGGCGGCGCCGCGAGCGAAGATCTCCCGTGGCGGCCTGGCGTGGGCGCTGAAGGGCATCGTCGTCGACCACCTCACCGTGACCCGGGTCGCGGGCGGGCTCGGCGTGTCCTGGAGCGCCGCGAACGATGCCGTGCTCGGCGAAGGCAGGCGGCGACTGATCGACGACCCGGCACGGTTCGATGGTGTCACCACGCTCGGGGTCGACGAGCATGTCTGGCGCCACACCCGGTTCGGCGACAAGTACGTCACCGTGATCATCGACCTGACCCCGGCCCGCAACAAGACCGGGCCGGCGAGGCTGCTGGACATGGTGGAGGGCCGCTCGAAGGCCGTGTTCAAGCAGTGGCTCGCTGAGCGCCCAGCCGAGTGGTCGAAGCGGATCGAGGTGGTCGCGATGGACGGGTTCACCGGGTTCAAGACCGCCACCGCCGAAGAACTGCCCGACGCGGTCCCCGTGATGGACCCGTTCCATGTCGTCCGTCTCGCCGGCGACGCGCTGGATGTCTGCCGCCGCCGCGTCCAGCAGGACCTGTTCGGCAGACGCGGGATGAAGGGCGACCCGCTCTACCAGGCCCGCCGCACCCTCCACACCGGCGACAAGCTGCTCACCGACCGGCAGAGGAGCCGACTGGCGGCGCTGTTCGCGGTCGAAGAGCACGTCGAGGTCGAAGCGACCTGGGGCATCTATCAGCGCATGATCGCCGCATACCGCGAGCCCGACAGGAACAAAGGCAAGCACATGATGCAGGCCGTGATCGACTCCGTCACCACCGGCGTTCCCGCAGCGCTGGTCGAGATCCGCCGACTCGGCCGCACCCTCAAACAGCGCGCCGCGGACGTGCTCGCGTTCTTCGACCGCCCCGGCACCAGCAACGGCCCGACCGAGGCCATCAACGGGCGGCTCGAGCACCTCCGCGGCTCCGCACTCGGCTTCCGCAACCTCACGAACTATGTCGCCAGATCACTACTCGAAGCCGGAGGCTTCAGACCCCAACTACACCCTCGTTCGTGAAGAGCC
>QFPO01000051.1 GCA_003241385.1 Rhodanobacter denitrificans | reverse complement strand
CAACCCTTCCGCACTGACTTTCGGAGCGATTTAAAATGGCTGACTCGTCCATCCTCGCATCGGCCGCCGTTGGCGGCACTGTCCCGCTGAAGACGATCGACAACGGCGACAGCACGTTCTCGATGCAGTGAGGTGGCGCCGAAAAAACGGACAGTCGGCTAAGGTGGGTTCGACCTCGATGAAGGACGGACTTTATGACTGGCAAACGGAAGCGGTATTCGGCTGATTTCAAGGCCAAGGTTACGCTGGAGGCGCTGAAGGGGGAACTGACCCTGTCGCAACTGGCGACGAAGCACGGCGTGCACCAGACGATGATCGCGGCTTGGCGCAAGCAGGCCGTCGAGGGGCTTTCGGGGGTGTTCTCGGGCAAGGTCGAGGCGACCGAAAGCGTACGCGAGGGCGAAATCGACAAGCTGCACGCCAAGATCGGCCAGTTGGTGGTGGAACGGGATTTTTTAGCCAAAGCCTTCGGTCGCTGAGCGTGGACCGGAGGCGAGCGATGATCGAGCCCGATCACCCGAAGATTTCGATCCTGCGCCAATGCGCTCTGGTGTCGATTAACCGATCGGGCTTCTATTACCGGCCGACGGGAGAAAGCCCGCTGAACCTGACGTTAATGCGGCTGATCGACGAGGCCTTCCTGGAGATGCCCTGGTACGGCTCTCGCCAGATGGTTCGCCACCTTTGTCGCCTGGGCTATGGGGTCGGCCGGAAGCGGGTGCGCCGGCTGATGGCCAAGATGGGCCTGACGCCGATCTATCAGAAGCCGCGCACCACCATCCCTCACCCGGAGCACAGGACTTACAAATACCTGCTGCGCGAGCTGACGATCGACCGGCCGAACCAGGTCTGGTGCGCTGATATCACCTACATCCCGATGCGCCGGGGCTTCATGTATCTGGTGGCGGTGATGGACTGGGCGACGCGCAAAGTGCTGTCCTGGCGGCTGTCCAACAGTATGGATGCCGAGTTTTGCATCGCCGCCCTGGAAGAAGCCCTGGCCCGCTATGGGCCTCCGGAAATCTTCAACACCGACCAGGGCAGTCAGTTCACCAGCCCCCGCTTCGTCGACGTGCTGAAGGACGCTGGCGTGCGGGTCTCAATGGATGGCCGTGGCCGTTGGATGGACAACGTCTTCATCGAGCGGCTGTGGCGTAGCCTCAAATATGAGTGCGTCTACATCCACGCCTTCGAGACCGGATCGGAGTTGCGGGCCGGTCTGACCTGGTGGATCAACTACTACAACACCAACCGACCTCACTCGGCCCTTGCCGGGGCGACCCCCGACGAGGCTTATAGGCAAATCCAGGTGCCGCCCTATCCGGGGCTCGCCCCGGATAGGGCTAACCCTGAGCGCAGACTGGCGGCGTAATCTGAATCTGAACCGACCTTAGCCAAGCCGCCATGCTGTCCGAACAACCGGAGCCACCTCACA
>QFPO01000050.1 GCA_003241385.1 Rhodanobacter denitrificans | reverse complement strand
GGGCTCTTCGGACATCCGGTGGGGGTAGGGCGCGCCGGGTGAGGTTCGGCGGGTAGGGGTCGAGGTCCCCGAGGATCAGTAGCGCTAACTGTCTGATCTTCACGAGGACCTCGACGTGCTTCACCCTACTTCGGGGTGCGCTTCCGCGCGCTCTGCCGCTGATCCGTGTTCCCGCTGCGACGTTCTGCTGGGTCTTCCCGATGTCCATGTCGAGCGCGTCGACCGTCGCGACGGGCTGCTGATCGTGACCGTCTCGAGCCCGGCGGCGCCGACCGGCTGCCCCTCGTGTGGGGTCGTCGCGACCGGCCGCGGACGCCGTCGACGGGTGCTTCATGATGTGCCCGCGACGACGCGGGTGCGGATCGTGTGGCGGCAGCGGGTCTGGCGGTGCGACGAGGTGGGATGCGCGCGACGGACGTTCGTGGAGCAGCTCCCGGGTCTGGTGGCCCGGCGCGGGTCGATCACCACGCGCGCCGTCGGCTGGGCGATCGGGCAGCTGCGCCGCGAGCACGCCACCGTGCACGGTATCGCCCGTCAGCTCGGCACGTCGTGGAAGACGGTGTGGCGCGCTGTCGAGCCTGAGTTGGAGCGGCTCGCGGCCGACGAGTCCCGATTCGAGAACGTCACCACGCTCGGTGTCGATGAGCACATCTGGCATCACGTCGACCCCCGAAAGCGCGGTCCGAAGGAGCTGACCGGGATGGTCGATCTGAGCCGCGACGCGGACGGGAAGACGCGGGCCAGGCTGCTCGACCTGGTGCCGGGCCGCTCCGGGAAGGCCTACGCGTCCTGGCTCGCCGAACGCGGCGAAGCGTTCCGGCAGAACGTGAAAGTCGCAGCTCTTGACCCGTTCGCCGGCTACAAGACCGCGATCGACGACCAGCTCGAAGACGCCACGGCCGTGCTGGACGCGTTCCACGTCGTCAAGCTCGGCACCGCCGCCGTCGACGAGGTCCGCCGCCGCGTCCAGCAAGACACCCTCGGGCACCGCGGCCGGACCGGCGACCCGCTCTACGGGATCCAGACCATCCTCCGCGCCGGCGCCGAGAACCTCACCGAGAAGCAGCGGACCAGGCTCGCGGCAGCGATCGAGGCCGACCCCGCGCACGACGAGGTGTTCGTCGCCTGGCAGTGCGCGCAGCAACTGCGTTCCGCCTACCACGCGAAGGATCTCGCCGAGGGCCGCCAGATCGCGGAGAAGGTCGTCGACACATTCCACACCTGCCCGATCCCCGAGATCGCCCGCCTCGGCCGCACCCTCCGCCGCTGGCAAGCCGCGTTCCTGGCCTACTTCACGACCGGACGATCATCGAACGGCGGCACTGAGGCCGTGAACGGGATCATCGAGCTGCACCGCCGCCTCGCCCGCGGCTTCCGCAACCGCGACAACTACCGGCTCCGCATGCTCCTCGCCGCCGGCGGGCTCACCCCATGACCCCCACCGGATGTCCGAAGAGCCG
>QFPO01000033.1 GCA_003241385.1 Rhodanobacter denitrificans | reverse complement strand
CCGAGCATCGCAGGTCGCCCAGGCCGAAGAGCTGCCCCGTGTCTGAGCGCCAGCGAGTTGGGGCAGCGTGCCTGGGCGACCGAGAAGCGCAGGGCACCGGCGCGGCGCAGCCGCGCCGGCTCGCGTCAGCGCAGGCGGTTTTGGTGACTTTTGACAAGACAAAAGTCACCCGTGCGCGCAGCGCGCGGAAGCTCTTGATCTTGATCTCGAGCCGTTGATGCCGTGGCGTTTACCGGCTCTCCAGCATAAAAAAAACAAGCGCCAGCACATTCAACCGCCCCCAGGCGCACCCTGCCCTGCATTGCTCAGTTCGCCTCAGACCCATAACGTCGAAAACTGAAAGCAACAGCGGCAGCGGCAGCGCCGAACATCGCTCGATCCTGCACTGAGAAAAATCCAAAGAAAAAGGCGGGAGTGCGAACTCCCGCCTTTTTCTTCATCGATCGAAGGCCGGGCGCCCTGCGCCCCGCCCCCCTCGCGCGTCAGTCGAGCTTGAGCGCCTTCTTGTTGCTGTCGCGGCGCTTGCGCTCCTTGGCACCGAACTCCGCCTCGCAGCCGTCGCGCTGGACCATCACGCAGTCCAGATAGTCGGTGATCTCGACCAGTGCCGCTCGGATCGCCTTGCCGGCCGGGGTCTTGGACTCGTTCGCGAGCGCACCGCCGAAGCCGCCGCGGAACACGCCGACGCTGAGGCCGCCGCCGGAGCTGCGGCCCTCGATCGTGCGCGAGTAGTCGATCTCGCCGGTCGTCGTGTTGACGACGCGGACGTCGACCGCCAGGTACGCATCGCTCTTCTTGCCGCCGAGCGAGATGCCCTTGAAGCTGACGCCGCCGCCGGTGCTGGCGGTGTTCTCCTCGTAGGCGGTGACGGTGCCCATGACCAGGTACTGGGCACCGGTCAGCTTGCCGATCTTGGCACCGGTGCCGGCGCTGACGCGGCCGGAGGCGGCCAGATTCTGCTCCTCGAGCACCGACTCGAGCTTGTTGCGCTCGACCACGCGGAACGAGCCCAGCGAAGCCAGCTCGTTGCTGAGCATGCCCGACAGCTCCCAGCCCACGCCGCCGCGCCACCAGCCGGCACCCGACTCATTCTTGAATTCCGCGACACCGATCGACGGCTTGCCGCCCTGCGCCAGCGCGCCGCCGGCCAGCCCGATGCCGCCCAAGGCCAGCGCGACACCAAAAATCACTTTCTTCATGACGCCCACTCCCGAACGATGATTTGAGATCGTGGCTCCCCACGTGGACCCGCTCCCCGCAGTCCGCTCGCGCCGTGCCACGGCGTGATCGGCGCGCATTGTAGCAGCGCGCCCGGGGCGGACCATGCGCCATTCCGCGGTCGCCGCCGGCACCGTTCGACACCGGGTCTGCCAACCCGATCACACTGGCGGAACGGTCGGGCGCGCTTGCCTCGGCCGCCGCCGCCCCGCAAAGTTCGGTCTCCTGAACCGCCGTAGCCGCGATGACGCCTCCCACGCTGTTCCACAACCCGCAGTGCAGCAAGTCGCGGCAAGCCCTGGCGCTGCTGCGCGAGCGCGGCATCGAACCGGACCTCGTGCTCTATCTCCAGACGCCGCCCAGCGCGGCCGAGCTCGACCGCCTGCTGCAGCGGCTGAATCTCGCGCCGCGCGAGCTGATGCGCCGCGACGAGCCGGAGTACCGCGCGCTCGGGCTGGACGATCCGGCGCTGGACCGGGCCGCGCTGATCGACGCGCTGGCCGCGCATCCGCGCCTGATCCAGCGGCCGATCCTCGTCAACGGCGGACGCGCCGCGGTCGGGCGCCCGCCCGAAGCGATCCTGGAGATCCTCTGATGGACAAGTTGCAGGCCATGCAGTTGTTCGTGCGCGTGGTCGACAGCGGCAGCTTCACCGCCGCGGCCGACCAGATGGACATTTCGCGCGCGCTGGCCAGCAAGCTGGTGCAGACGCTGGAGGAATCGCTCGGCGTGCGCCTGCTCAACCGCACGACGCGCCGGCTCAGCCTGACCGACCCCGGCCGCAACTACTACCAGCGCGTCAGCGAGGTGCTGACCCAGCTCGCCGAGGCCGAGGCCGAGGCGGCCGAGCTGCAGGTCGAGCCGCGCGGCAAGCTGCGCGTGACCGCGCCGATGTCGTTCGCGGTCCGGCATCTGGCCGCCGCGGTCGCGCAATTCCAGAAGCGCTACCCGTTCATCGAGCTCGACCTGAATCTCAACGACCGCCAGGTCGACCTGGTCGACGAAGGCTACGATCTGGCGATCCGCATCGCCCAGCTAGCCGACTCGCGGCTGGTCGCGCGGCGTATCGCGCCGTGCCATTTCGTCGCCGCCGCCTCGCCGGGCTATCTGGCCGCGCACGGCGAACCTTCGCATCCCTCCGAGCTCGCCGACCACGAATGCCTGATCTACACGCTGCTGCCGCGCAACAGCGAGTGGTGCTTCGCGCGCGACGGCGAGGAGACCAGCGTGCGCGTCAAGGGCCGGCTCGGCGTCAACAACGGCGACTTCCTGCTCAATGCCGCCGCCGAGGACCTCGGCATCGTGATCTCGCCGACCTTCATCGCGGCCGAGGAGATCCGCAGCGGCCGCCTGCGCTGCCTGCTGCCGGAGTGGAAGATCGCGCCGTCGGCGATCCACGCGGTCTATCCGCAGGTACGCAGCCTGCCGCGCAAGACGCGCCTGCTGATCGATTTCCTGGTCGAGCGCTTCGCGCCCGAGCCGTACTGGGACCGCGATCTGCTGCGCTGAGCCGGCATGCGCCGGCGCGCTCAGCCGATCCGCGTCAGACCGCCCATGTACGGGCGCAGCACCTCGGGCACGTCGATCGAGCCGTCGGCGTTCTGGTAGTTCTCGACGACCGCGATCAGCGCGCGGCCGACCGCGACGCCCGAGCCGTTGAGCGTGTGTACCAGCTCGGTCTTGCCGCCGTCGGGATTGCGCCAGCGCGCGAGCATGCGGCGTGCCTGGAAGTCGCCGCAGTTCGAGCACGAGGAGATCTCGCGATAGGTGTTCTGGCTCGGCAGCCAGACCTCCAGATCGTAGGTGCGCGCGGCGGCGAAGCCCATGTCGCCGGTGCACAGCAGCATGCGCCGGTACGGCAGGCCGAGCTTCTCGAGCACGACCTCGGCGCAGCGCGTCATGCGCTCGTGCTCGGCCGCGCTCTCGGCCGGCTTGGCGATGCTGACCAGCTCGACCTTCTCGAACTGGTGCTGGCGGATCATGCCGCGCACGTCGCGGCCGCCGGAGCCGGCCTCGGCGCGGAAGCACATCGAATGGGCGGTCATCCGCAACGGCAGCTCGGCCGCGTCGAGGATGCGCTCGCGCACGATGTTGGTCAGCGGCACTTCGGCGGTCGGGATCAGATAGCGCCGGCTGTCGCCGACCAGGGTCGCGAACAGGTCGTCCTCGAACTTCGGCAGCTGGCCGGTGCCCTGCATCGCGTCGGCGTTGACCAGCAGCGGCACGCTGGTCTCGCGGTAGCCGTGCTCGCCGGCGTGCAGGTCGAGCATGAACTGCGCGAGCGCGCGGTGCAGGCGCGCCCACTCGCCGCTCAGCACCGTGAAGCGCGCGCCCGACAGCCTGGCCGCGGTCTCGGCGTCGAGCCAGCCGTGGCGCGCGCCGAGCTCGACGTGGTCCTTGACCGGAAAGTCGAACGCGCGCGGATCGCCCCAGCGATGCTGCTCGACGTTGTCGGTCTCGTCGGCACCGTGCGGCACGCCCGGATCGGGCAGGTTCGGCAGCTGCAGCGCGATCGCACCGAGCCGCTGCTGGATGTCGGCCAGACGCGTCTCGTTCTCGGCGAGCTTGTCGGCGATCGCGGCGACCTCGCCCATCAGGCCGGCGACGTCCTCGCCCTTGCCCTTGGCGATGCCGATCGCCTTGGAGCGCGTATTGCGCAGGTTCTGCAGCTCCTGCGTCGCCGACTGCACGGTCTTGCGCTCGCTCTCGAGCGTCTCGATGGCGGTGACGTCGAGCGTGTAGCCGCGCGTCGCCAGGCGCTCGGCGACGGTGGCGAGCTGGCCGCGCAGCAGGGCGGGATCGAGCATGTTCGGGGTCCGGACGGGAGGATGACGGCCGGCGATTATCGGCCGGCGCGATGCTGCGGCGCAAACCGCAACGCGCGGCCCGAATCGGCGCTCGCCCGCTCCGGGCGCCGATGGTATGGTCGGACGGTCGCCGCCGTCACGGACAGCCGGTGCCGACGCCATCACCGTTGAACGACTGGGGACAACACGACATGCGAACGATACGTGCGACGCGGCTCGCCGCCGCGCTGGCATTGACCTTGAGTACCGCGCCGGGCGCGCATCCGCTGCCCGCCGGCGCCATCGGCGGCCTGGCCTCCACCGGCCTGGCGGCCGGCACGGCGCACGGCAGCGGCTTCATCAGCTTCGGCGACCTGCGCTTCGATCCGCAGCGCGGCCTGCCCGCCGACGCGATCGGTTACCGCACCGAGAGCGACGGCCACGGTCTGCGCTTCGTGCAGTTCTCGCAGACGATCCGGGGCGCCTGGCTCGAGGATCTCGCAGCGGCCGGCATCCGGCCGCTGCAGTACTACCCCGACGACACGTATCTGGTCTGGGCGCAGGACAGCGCGCTCGCGCGCACCGCCGCACATCCGCAGGTGCGCTGGCAGGGCAATTACCTGCCGTCGTGGAAGATCGCGCCGGACCTCGGCAAGCGCAGCGGCACGATCCGCAACGTCGGCGTGTTCTTCTACAACGACGGCGACGTCGACGCGGTGCTGGCCGCGCTCGGCCGAGGCGGCGCACGCGTGCTGAATCATGCGCCGGCGCAGACCGACGGCGTGTTCCACAACGCCTGGATCGAGGTCGACGCCGCGAACCTGCCGGTGCTGGCCGCGCTGCCGCAGGTGGTCTGGCTCGAGCACGCCAGTCCCGCGCCTATCCTCGACGACGAGATGTCCGACCAGATCAGCGCGCGCAACTACAGCGGCGCCAACGTGCCGGTCACCGGCTACTCGCCGTGGCTGGACCTGATCGGTTACCGCGGCAACGGCGTGACCTGGGCGGTCATCGACTCGGGTGTGGACCTGACCCACCCGGACCTGGCCGGCCGCATCGCCGGCGGCGTGACCTATCCGGGCTGCCCGGCCGGCAACGGCCCCGGCGACGACAACGCTAGCGGCGGCCACGGCACGCACGTGGCCGGCATCATCGCCGGCAGCGCGGCGACCGGCCTGACCGACGCGCAGGGCTTCCTGTACGGCCTGGGCATGGCGCCGGCCGTGCGCATCTTCGCGCAGAACCCGATCTGCGTCGGCTCGGTACCGTGGCCGCCGACCGGCGGCTGGCAGGTGCTGTCCAAGGACGCCCTGCTCGGCGGCGCCGTCGGCGGCAACGGCAGCTGGACCTCGGGCGAGAGCGGCGGCACCAGCTACACCGCGGCCGCGCGCACCTGGGACCAGATCATCCGCGACGGCAACTTCGATACGTCGGCCGCCGAGCCGTTCATCATGGTGTTCTCGGCCGGCAACAGCGGCCCCGGCGCGGGCACGCTGACTGCGCCGAAGGCGGCCAAGAATCCGATCATCACGGCCAGCTCGCGCAACTACCGGGTCGGCGACATCGATGCGATCTCGAGCTTCTCGAGCCGCGGTCCGACCAACGACGGCCGCTTCGGACCGACGATCGCGACGCCCGGCGAGCAGATCGCCTCGGCGCGGCGCGTCGCCGGCGCCTCGCAGTGCAATACCGCGATCGCCGGCACCAGCAACCAGTACGCGTTCTGCTCGGGCACCTCGATGGCCTCGCCGCATGCGGCCGGCGCTGCCGCGCTGCTGACCGAGTGGTGGCGCGACGAGAACGGCGGGGCGACACCGAGCCCGGCGATGATCAAGGCGCTGCTGATCAACGGCGCCAAGCCGGTCGGCACCGCGACGATCCCGAACTCGACGTTCGGCTGGGGCCGCGTCGACGTGCCCGGCAGCATGGGACTGGACCAGATCTCCTCGGTCTACGTCGACCAGAGCCAGGTGCTGACCACGGTCGGTGCGCAATGGCAGGCCACCTACGGCGTGCCCGACACCGGCCGTCCGCTGCGGGTCTCGCTGGCCTGGACCGACGCGGCGGCCGCGACCGGCGCCAATCCTGCCCTCGTCAACAACCTCGACCTGGAGGTCGAGACCAACGGCCAGCTCTACCGCGGCAACGTGTTCGCGAACCACGCCTCGACCACCGGCGGCAGCGCCGACACGCGCAACAACACCGAAGGCGTGCTCATTGCGAATCCGGGCAGCTCGGTGACGGTCCGCGTGATCGCGGCCAACCTGCCCGGCGACGGCGTGCCGGGCGGCTCGGCGACCGATCAGGACTTCGCGCTGGTCTGCCGCAACTGCGCGCTCGAGGCCAGCTTCACGCTGGCCGCGACGCCGGCCTCGCAGGCGATCTGCGCGCCGGCCAGCGCGGCCTACACGGTCGACGTCGGCTCGATCCTCGGCTACACGACGCCGGTCGCCCTCTCGGTCAGCGGCCAGCCGGCCGGCACGACCGCGACGTTCGGCCAGACCAGCCTGACGCCGCCGTCGAGCACGACGCTGACGATCGGCAATACCGCAACGGCACCGGCCGGCGACGCGACGCTGACGATCACCGCGACCAATGCCGATCGCACCGCGACGGTCGAGCGCGGTCTGACGATCGCGACCGCGGTGCCGGCCGCACCGCAGCCGCTCGCGCCGGCCCATCAGGCGGTCGGTCTGCCGACGACGCCGACGCTGACCTGGGAGGCCAGCGCACAGGCGGCCGGCTACCGGCTGCAGATCGCGACCGATGCCGCGTTCACGAGCCTGGTCGTCGACGAAACCGTGGACGGCACCAGCTATACGCCGACCACGCCGCTGGCCTCGGGCACGACGTATTTCTGGCGCGTCAGCGCCGACAACGTCTGCGGCAGCGGCACCGCCTCGCCGGTGTTCCGCTTCCGCACCGCGCTGGCGCCGGGCCAGTGCGACGTCGACCAGACCACGAAGACGCTGTTCAGCGAGAACTTCAGCAGCGGCGCCGGCGGCTTCGTCACGACCGGCGGCAGCGGCGCGTCGAACTGGGCGCTGTCGACCGAGCGGCCGAGTCCGCTGTCGGGCGGCAACGCGTTCAAGGCCACCGACGTGGCCTCGGTCACCGATCAGCGCCTGACCTCACCGGTCGTGACGCTGCCGAGCGACCAGACGCCGATCACGCTGCGCTACCAGAACTGGCGCGCGCTGGAGCCGACGTCGGCGACGACCACCTGTTACGACGCCGGCATCCTCGAAGTCGCCGTCGACGGCGGCGCATTCACGCAGGTCACCGGCAGCCGTCTGATCAACGACCCGTACACGGCCGCGATCAGCACCGCCTGGGGCAATCCGCTCGGCGGCCTAAACGGCTGGTGCGGTACGCGCGCGTACGCCGACAGCGTCGTCGATCTCAGCGAATGGGCCGGTCGCGACGTGCAGCTGCGCTGGCGCCTGGCGACCGACCAGTCGGTCGCGGCCGATGCGTGGTACGTCGACGACATCCGTGTCGAAGCCTGCAGCGGTGGCGGCAGCGGCGGCGATACGATCTTCGCCGACGGCTTCGAAGCGCCTCTGTGAACCGGGGCGGCGGCGGCGAGCGTATCGCCGCCGCCGCTTTCTTCGTTCTTCTCCCGAATGCGGGATTACGTGGTTTCGACTTGGGCTGCGTGCCGGTGCTTGTCTTCTTGCGATCGTGAGCTTCGAGGTCGACACCGGCGTTGACCTGACCTTTCGAGGCTTCGATCGTCTAGAACTCTCAAGAAAAAAAGATTGAGAGCAAGAGCTTCCGCTCGCTGCGCGAGCGGGTGACTTTTTTGCGGACCGCCCTCCCTGGCGTCCGCCCTTCGGGCCGTCGCTGACGCGACGTCAAGAATGTCTCCCGGACATTCTTTCTTGGAAAAAGTCACCAAAACCGCCTGCGCTGAC
>QFPO01000023.1 GCA_003241385.1 Rhodanobacter denitrificans | reverse complement strand
CCCTCGCCCTTCGGGCCATCGGCCTTCGGCCGATGTTCGCTTCGGCATCCTGCCTGCGCGAGCAAGACCGGTGCCTTAAACCGCTCGGCCATCTCTCCGTTACTCAGACGCATCCATTGCTTTGCAGGCCGGCGAACGCCGGTTTGACTCGGGACTTCCGGTCCCTCGCCCTTCGGGCCATCGGCCTTCGGCCGATGTTCGCTTCGGCATCCTACCTGCGCGAGCAAGACCGGTGCCTTGAACCGCTCGGCCATCTCTCCGTTGTTTCAGACGCATCCACTGCCTTACAGATGCCTCTCAGACCGGCGGCGCCGATTTGACTCAGATCATCTGTCGCGCATCCCGACCGTCTGCGCAGCCGGCGGAGACTGTAACCTTCGACGCTGCACGGCACGCAGACGCACTTCGCAGCTGACGCGTTGGCGCGTCCTCCCGCGAAGGCGCGACAGTCTACATGCTGGGCCAAAAGCGTGCGATCGGTCACCAAACGGCTGCTTGTGACGATTCTCTGACGTTCTCGGGGTTGTCAGTCGGAAAGCTCGGGCGGAAACTGAACGCGTCGGTACAGGGGAAGGGGCAACATGATCCGAACAGTCTTGATCGACGATCACGAACTCGTCCGCACGGGTTTCAGGATGATCCTCGCCGCGCAGCCGGACATCACCGTGGTCGGGGAGGCGGCCGATGGTGAGAATGGACTTGCGCTGATCCGCCGCGAGAGGCCGGACGTCGCGCTGGTCGATGTGCATATGCCGGGGCTGAGCGGCGTCGAACTGACCGAGCGCGTGCAGCGCGCGAAGCTGCCGACGCGCATCATCATCCTGTCGATGGTCAGCGACTCGCCGTTTCCGCGGCGCCTGCTCGAGGCCGGCGCGGGCGGCTATCTGACCAAGGGCTGTGCTGCCGAGGAGCTGCTGCGCGCGATCCGCCAGGTCGCGACCGGCCGGCGCTATCTGGCCCAGCACGTCGCCGAGCAGCTGGCGTTGAATGCGCTGGACGGGCACGGCAGCGGGTCGCCGTTCGAGACGCTGACGGCGCGCGAGCTGGAGGTGGCGATGATGCTCGCGCAGGGGCGCGAGATGCGCGAGATCGCGCAGGTCATGAATCTGAGCGCCAAGACCGTGGCGACCTACAAGTACCGCCTGTTCGACAAGCTGCACATCGACAACACGGTCGCGCTGGCGCATCTGGCCGGCCAGCACGGGCTGATCGACCGGCCGTTGACCGGTCCCTGAAAAAAGACTGCTTAGGTGGGTGCGAGACGGCGGGCCGGAGCGGCCGCGCTGCGATGCCGGCTACCCGCAGCGCCGCAGGGCCCGACTCGTCGAGTCGGGCCCTGCGGACGGCAGGCGAGGGCGTCAGTCGGGCTTGTCTTCGCGCTTCGGCGCGGCGTTCGTCGAGTCGGGCGACTCGCTGCGCGTAGCGGCGGGCCGCGACAGCGGCAGCTCGGTCTGCGAGGCCGAGACGTCGGCCGGGCTCGGCGCCGGCGTCGAAGCCACGGCCTGCGGACGGGCAGCGGCCGGCGTGGACGCCGGGATCGCTGCAGGTGCCGAGGCTGCCGGTGCCGAAGCGGTCGGAGCCGGCACCGGTTTCGGCGTCGAAGCCGGTGCCGTAGACGAAGCCGGCGCAGTGCTGGCCGGAGCCGGCGTCGGGCTCGAAGCCGGCGTCGGTGCCGACGTCGATGCGGCGACCGGGGACGGCATCGAAGCGACCGGCGTCGGCGCTCGCACCGGTGTCAGTGCGGCCGGCTGAACCGGGCTCGGCGTCGCGATCGGGGCAGGGGCCTGAGCCGGGGCGGACACCGGGGCCGGACTCGAAACGGCCGGAGCCGGCGTCGACACCGGTGCCGGCGTCGCGGTCGCGGTCGGCTTCGGCGTCGCGGCCGGGACTGCATCGGCGGCCGGTGCGGGCGTGCGGATCGGTGCCGGCTGCGTCGGTGCCGGTGTCGGCGCGGCCGTCGCGGTGACAGCCTGAGCCGCGGCCGGTGCCTGGCTCGGAGCCGGCGTGACGACCGGCGTCGGGGGCGGCGCAGGCGTGGCGCTCGGAGTCGGAGTCGGTGCCGAAGCGGGCGACGGCGTCGAGCTGACCGGCGCGCTCGTGGCCGGGCTCGAGACCGAAGCCGGGATCGGCGAGGACGCCGGCGTCGAGGCCGAAGCAGCGGACGAAACGGCCGTGGAGCCGCCGACCACAGCCGCGGCCGGGGCCGATGCGGCGATCGGAGCCTTGTCGGCCGGCGCTCGGTCGCTGCCGCCACGCGAGTCCGCATCGGCCGGCTTCGCCGCGGCGGGCACGGCGGTCGGCGAGGACTCCGGGCGCGCGGCGGGGGCCGGACGGGTCGCCGGTGCACCGCGATCGGCGTCTTCGTCGTCGAAGTCGTCGGCGGCGTTGTGGCCGTTCGGCAGCGGCGCGCCGTCGGCACCCTTGCGGTTGCGGCGGCCACCGCGGCGGCCGCGGCGGCGCGAACGGCCTTCGCCGGTCTTACCTTCGGCGGACGCGGCATCGGCGGCCGGGGTGTCGGCGGTCGTGACGGTGGCGTCGACGGTCGTCGTCAGCTTCTCGTTCGGTGCTGCGGCGATCGACGCGGGCTTGGCGGCGTCGCTCGACGGCACGCCGGCGGCCGGATTCGACGCGGCGGCGACGGTCGCCGCTGCGCCGCTGGCGGCCGCAGCCGCGATCGATGCCGGTGCGGCCGGCTTCGCGGCCGGATTGGCGCGCGGCTCGCCGGAAGCGGCGGCCGGGCGGTTGTCGGGACGCTTGGACGGTCCGCGCTCGTTCGGGCGGCCCGGTTGCGGCGCGCCGGAACGGCTGCCGCGGTCGTTACGGTCGCGCGAGGTGCCGCTGCCCTGGCCCTGTCCGCCGCGGCTCGACGAACCGGTGCCGCGACCTTCGCCACGGCCGTCGCGTCCGCCCGGCTTCGGACGATCGCGGTCGGTGCGCTGCGCAGGCTTGTTCGAGGCCGATGCGGGCTTGGCGGCCGGCTTGGCGGCCGGCGCTTCGGGCGCGGCCGGTGCCGGGCGGAACCAGCCGATCAGGCGCGACAGCAGACCGCCGCTGGGTGCAGGACGAGCGGCGGCCGGCGCCGCGACCGGGGCGGCCGCGGCTTCGACGTCGGCTTCGGCTTCTTCGCGCAGCGGCGCCGGCTGGGCCGGGACTACGCGCGTGACCGCCGGCTGCTCGGGCTCGACGCTGGGGCGTGCCATCTGCGGCAGTTCGGTCGGCTGGACCGGGGTCAGCCGCTGATAGCTCGGCTTGGCGCTGTCCTCGCCGATGTCGGCGGCGCGGATGCGCTGGATCTCCAGATGCGGCGTCTCGAGCTTCTCGTCGGCGACGACGATGACCGCCACGTCCTGACGCAGCTCGATCTCGGTCAGCTGCTTGCGCTTCTCGTTGAGCAGGAAGTTGGCGACGTCGGACGGCGCCTGCACCAGCACCTGGCCGGTGCTCTCCTTCATCGCGTGCTCCTCGACCAGGCGCAGCGCCGACAGCGACAGCGACTCGACGCTGCGGATGCGGCCGTGGCCGTCGCAGCGCGGGCAGACGATCTGGGTCGACTCGCCGAGGCTCGGGCGCAGCCGCTGGCGCGACATCTCGAGCAGGCCGAACTTCGAGATGCGGCCGAGCTGGACGCGCGCGCGGTCGAGCTTGAGCGCGTCGCGCAGCTTCTCCTCGACCTCGCGCTGGTGCTTGGGGCTGTCCATGTCGATGAAATCGATCACGATCAGGCCGCCGGCGTCGCGGATCCGCAGCTGGCGCGCGATCTCGACCGCGGCCTCGCAGTTGGTGTTGAACGCGGTCTCCTCGATGTCGCCGCCCTTGGTCGAGCGCGCCGAGTTGATGTCGATCGCGGTCAGCGCCTCGGTCTGGTCGATCACGATCGAGCCGCCGGAGGGCAGGCGCACCTGGCGCTCGAACGCGTTCTCGATCTGGGTCTCGATCTGGAACCGCGAGAACAGCGGGACGGTGTCCTTGTACAGCTTGAGCTTGCGCAGGTTGTTCGGCATGACCTGCTGCACGAACTCGCGCGCGTCGTTGTAGAGGTCCTCGCTGTCGATCAGGATCTCGCCGATGTCGTTGCGCAGGTAGTCGCGCAGCGCGCGGATGATCAGGCGCGACTCCTGGTAGATCAGGAACGGCGCGTGGCGCGTGGTCGCGGCCTCGGAGATCGCCTTCCACAGCTGCAGCAGGTAGTCCAGGTCCCACTGCAGTTCTTCGGCGTCGCGGCCCATGCCGGCGGTGCGCACGATCAGGCCCATTTCCTCGGGCACGTTCAGGTGGTCGAGCGCTTCCTTGAGCGCCTGGCGGTCGTCGCCCTCGATCCGGCGCGACACGCCGCCGGCGCGCGGATTGTTCGGCATCAACACCATGTAGCGGCCGGCCAGGCTGATGAACGTCGTCAGCGCCGCGCCCTTGTTGCCGCGCTCTTCCTTGTCGACCTGGACCAGCAGCTCCTGGCCTTCCTTGAGCAGCTCGCGGATGCCGGCCTTGTTGTGGTCGGCGCCGGGCGCGAAATACTGGCGGGAGATTTCCTTCAGCGGGAGGAAGCCGTGGCGCTCACCGCCGTATTCGACGAAACACGCTTCCAGCGAGGGCTCGACCCGGGTGATGCGCCCCTTGTAGATGTTGGACTTCTTCTGCTCTCGGGACGGGATCTCGATGTCGAGGTCGTACAGGTTCTGGCCGTCGACGATGGCCACGCGCAACTCTTCACGCTGAGTTGCGTTGATCAACATGCGCTTCATTGTAGGTTCCTTTCACAAGCGCTCGACTGCTGCCGCGCGGCGCGCTGGAATCGTTCGCGCTGCGTCACCCGCCTTTCGCGGGCATCGGCCTCAGGAGCGCCGTTTCGTTCGTTCAGTGCCCGCGCTTCCACGCGCCGGCGGTCATGGGGTTGCCGCACATCCGGAGACCCCCGCCGCCGTTCCGGCAACGGGCAATCTCCGACTCGAACCGCTACGATGCCCGCGCTTCCCGCCCAACGCTCCTACGGAGCCGGAGGGCGGTGCCCGACGGGTCGCCACGGTCGCGTGCGCCCCGAGGTTGCCGGGCTCCCCGAGAAGAAACGGGGGCTCGGAACTGGCGCAATGCGCCGCAGCATACTAACAGTGGACCCCGGAAATCTCCAATAATGACGCGCACTTCGGCCGATTCGCCCGAGGAAATCCCGGTTCCGGGCGTACAGAAGGTGGCCGTGCCGGCCGATCGCGAGGGGCAGCGCCTCGACAACTTCCTGGCGACCCGCCTGAAGGGGGTGCCCAAGAGCCTGATCTACCGGCTTTTGCGGACCGGGCAGGTCCGCGTGAACGGCAAACGGGCCAAGCCGGACCGGCGGCTGGCGGCCGGCGACGAAGTGCGGCTGCCGCCGGTGCGGACCGCCGAGCGCGAGACCGCGACGCCGCCGCCGGAGCAAGCTGAACGCGTCGAGGCCACGATCATCCACGAGGATCGCGACTTCCTCGTCATCGACAAGCCGTCCGGCGTCGCCAGCCACGGCGGCAGCGGCGTCAGTTTCGGCGCGATCGAGCTGCTGCGCGCGGCGCGGCCGCGCGACACGCTGGAGCTGGTGCATCGGCTGGACCGCGACACCAGCGGCGTGCTGGTGCTGGCGCGGCGGCGCTCGGCGCTGACCGCGCTGCAGACCGAGATCCGCGAGGGGCGCGTCAGCAAGCACTACCTGGCATTGCTCGAGGGGCGCCTGCCGCAGGCGCGCCTGACCGTCGACGCGCCGCTGCGCAAGTCGGTGCTGCAGGGCGGCGAGCGCATGGTCCGGGTCGACCCGGACGGCAAGCCGTCACGCTCGCATCTGCTTCAGATCGAGCAGTACGCGGACGCCACGTTCACGCAGATCGCGCTGGAGACCGGCCGCACGCACCAGATCCGCGTCCACTGCGCGCACATCGGCCATCCGCTGGCCGGCGACGAAAAGTACGGCTCGCGCGAGTTCAACCGCCGCATGCGCGAGGCCGGCCTGCGCCGGCTGTTCCTGCATGCGGCGCGCTTCGAGTTCTCGATCGGCGAGCGCAGCTACGGGTTCTCGGCGCCGCTGCCCGACGCGCTGCGCGAGGTGCTCGACCGTCTCAGCTGAACAAGGCTTCGGTGCGCGCCGCGCAGATGAAGTCGTTCAGCGAGAGACCGCCGACGTCGTGCGTCGAGTAGCGCACGTGGACGCGCGCGTAGCTCACTTCCAGATCCGGATGGTGGTCCTGCGTATGGGCGATCCAGGCCAGCGCGTTGACGAAGGCCATCGTCCGGTGGAAGTCCTCGAAACGGAACGTCTTGACGATCGACTCGCCGTCCTCGCCGCGGCTCCAGCCCGGCAGCAGCTTGAGATGGGCGTCGATGGCCGCATTGTCGAGGGCGTGCTCCTTGCCCTTGCGCGGCTGGCATGGCTGGGACTGAAGCTCGGTCAGGGTCACGGCGTCCTCCATCGGATCGGCAGAACACGCGAGTATAGGCGTTCGGCCGCGCGCGCCGCCGCCGTTCGGGCGATCCGATCCGATGGAAGGCCATCCAATGCGCGACACCTCGCCCCCGCGGGCGCCCTTCGCCGACTGCTAGACTCCGCACCATGATCGTCCTATCCGACACCGCCCAGGACCACTTCCGCCGTCTGATCGAGCAGCAGGAGATCGCCGACCTCGGCATCCGCCTGCGCGCGGTCCATCCCGGTACGCCGCAGGGCGACTGCCAGCTCGAGTTCTGCGAGCCGGCCGACCTGCACGGCGACGAATGGGAAGTGGAATGCCGCGGCTTCTCGCTGTACGTGGAGGGCACCAGTGTGCCGTTCCTGGACGGCGCCGAAGTCGACTTCGTCCGCGACGCGACCGGCGGCCAGCTGACGATCCGCGCGCCGGCGCTGCGCGGTGCGCCGCTGGCGGCCGATGCCAGCGTCGTCGAGCGCGTCCGCCACGTCATCGAAACCGAGATCAATCCGCAGCTGGCCTCGCACGGTGGCCGCGTCAGCCTGCGCGAACTGACCGGCGAGGGCATCGCGGTGCTGCAGTTCGGCGGCGGCTGCCACGGCTGCGGCATGGTCGACACGACCCTGCGCAACGGCATCGAGCAGACGCTGCGACAGCGCGTGCCGGAGATCAGCGGCGTGCGCGACGCGACCGATCACGCGACCGGCCAGAATCCGTACTTCAGCTGAGAACGCGTCAGCTCGCCGCCTCGCGATACGCGAGCCGCGGCGCGACACGCACCGGCGTCGACGGTCAGGCCAGCTCGAGCAGGTCCGGCGCCAGTGCGCGCAGCCGCTCGGCGACCGCCGGCGCAGCGTCGAGCAGGCGATAGCCGCCGTAATCGAAACCCGGCGCGACCGTGCAGCCGGTCAGCGTATACGCGCCGAGCGGACGCGCGGCCTGCCAGCGGCCAGCTTCGATCACGATCACCGGCGTCTGATCGGCCGATAGCGGGCCGAGACGCCGCCGTTCGAGGCGTCCGTGTGCGGCGTCGAAGCACAGCAGTTCGAGCGGATCGCCCTCGAGGAAATGCCAGATCTCGTCGGCGTCGACCTGATGCCAGCGGCTGAGCTCGCCGGCGGCCAGCAGGTAGTGGATCGAGGTGACGGCCGGCCGCGGCGGTCGCGCCGAGGGCTGCGTCGAGGCGTGGAGGCGGCGGAAGCGGCCGCCCTCGACATGCGGTTCGAGCGCGAGCCGCGCGATCAGCTCGGCCGCACGCGGATGCAGCGGCGGCGCGGGCACGCTCACCGCGACGGCTTGCCGCGCAGCATCGCCAGCAGCTCGTTGGCGGTGCGCACGCGTTCGGCGGCGCCCGGCAGCTCCAGCTTGATCCGCAGCTTGTCCTGGCCGTCCAGCGCGAACACGCGCGGCTGCGACTGGATCAGCCCGATCACGGTCAGCGGATCGAGGTTCGGCTTGGCCGTGAATACGATCCGGCCACCGTTGGCGCCCAGGTCGAGCTTGCGCACGCCCAGCGGCGTGGCGGCCAGCTTGATCGAGGTCACCGCGAACAGGTGCTTGACCGGTTCGGGCAGCAGGCCGAAGCGATCGATCATCTCGACCTGCAGCTCGCGCAGTTGATCGTCGTCGGTCGCGCTGGCGATGCGCTTGTACAGCGTCAGCCGCGCATTGACGTCGGGCAGGTAGTCGTCGGGGATCAGCGCCGGCACGTGCAGGTCGATCTCGGCCTCGTGCTCGCTGGTCAGGTCGAAATCGGGCACCTTGCCGGACTTGAGCGCCTTGACCGCGCGGTCGAGCATGTCGCGGTACAGCGAGAAGCCGACTTCCTCGATCTGGCCCGACTGTTCCTCGCCGAGCAGCTCGCCGGCGCCGCGGATCTCCAGATCGTGCGTGGCCAGCGTGAAGCCGGCGCCGAGTTCCTCGAGCGAGGCCAGCGCCTCCAGGCGCTTCTCGGCGTCGGCGGTGATCGAGCGGTGGTCCGGCACGATCAGATACGCATAGGCGCGGTGATGCGAGCGGCCGACGCGGCCGCGCAGCTGGTGCAGCTGCGCCAGTCCGAAACGGTCGGCGCGGTTGATGACGATCGTGTTGGCGGTCGGCACGTCGATGCCCGATTCGATGATCGTCGTGCAGACCAGCACGTTGTAGCGCTGCCGGTAGAAGTCGAGCATCGCCTGCTCGAGCTCGCGTTCGGCCATCTGGCCGTGCGCGATGCGCACGCGCGCGTCGGGCACCAGGGTCTCGAGTTCGCGCGCGGTCTTCTCGATCGTGTCGACCTCGTTGTGCAGGAAATAGACCTGGCCGCCGCGCTGCAGCTCGCGCTGGAACGCCTCGCGGATCAGCGCCGGGTCCCAGCTGCCGATGAAGGTCTTGACGGCCAGGCGGTGCGCCGGTGGCGTCGCGATGATCGACAGGTCGCGCAGGCCGGCCATCGCCATGTTGAGCGTGCGCGGGATCGGCGTGGCGGTCAGCGTCAGCAGGTCGACCTCGGCGCGCAGCTTCTTGAGCTGCTCCTTCTGGCGCACGCCGAAGCGCTGCTCCTCGTCGACGATCACCAGGCCGAGGTCCTTGAACTTGACGTCGGGCTGCAGCAGCTTGTGCGTGCCGATCATGATGTCGATCTGGCCGTCGGCGAGCCGGGCCAGCGCGGCCTCGGTCTCCTTCTTCGACTTGAAGCGCGACAGCACGTCGACGCGGATCGGCCAGTCGGCGAGGCGGTCGCGGAAGTTCTGGTAGTGCTGCTGCGCGAGCAGCGTGGTCGGCGCGAGAATCGCCACCTGCTTGCCGGCGGTCGCGGCGACGAACGCGGCGCGCAGCGCCACCTCGGTCTTGCCGAAGCCGACGTCGCCGCAGACGACGCGGTCCATCGCGCGGCCGGCCGCCAGATCGGCGATGACGGCCTCGATCGCCTGCAGCTGGTCGGGCGTCTCCTCGAACTGGAACGCGGCCGCGAACTGCTCGTAGAGCGCGCGGTCGACCGGCAGCGCGTGGCCGACGCGCGCCTCGCGCTGCGCGTAGATCGCGAGCAGCTCGGCGGCGACGTCGCGGACCTTCTCGGCGGCGCGCTTCTTGGCGCGCTCCCAGGCGTCGCCGCCGAGCGAATGCAGCGGCGCCAGCTCCGGCGGCGTGCCCGAGTAGCGGCTGACCAGCTGCAGCTGCGCGACCGGCACGTACAGCTTGTCGCCCTTGGCGTATTCGATCGCGAGGAACTCGCCGCCTTCGCCGCCGATGTCGAGCTTGATCAGGCCCTGATAGCGGCCGACGCCGTGATCGACGTGGACGATCGGGGCGCCGATCGCCAGCTCGGACAGGTCGCGGATGACCGCCTCGGGGTCGCGCGCGGCACGCTTGCGCCGGCGCGCCTGCTGCGCGCGTTCGCCGAGCAGCTCGCGCTCGGTCAGCACCGCGAACGGCGGCGAGGTCACCGCGAAGCCGCGCTCGAGCGGCGCGACCGTGATCGTCAGATGCGCGCCCTGGCCGGCGCCGCCGGCGAAGTCCGCCCACGAGGCGACCGTGCCGGGCTTGAGTCCGGCGGCGTCGAGCTGTTCGATCAGCGTCTCGCGGCGGCCGGCCGAATCGGCCGTGATCAATACGCGGCCCGGATAGGCCGACAGGAACTGCTTGAGCTCGGCCGCGCCGATCTCGGGCGAGGCGTGCAGCGGCAGGTTCGGCACCGGCTGCGTGCCGGTGTCGATCGCATGTTCGTTGCTGCCGCGCGCGACCAGCTCGATGCGCAGCTGCTGGTTCAGCCGTTCGCGCAACTGGTCGGGCGACAGGTACAGCTCGATCGGCGGCAGCACCGGACGCTCGACGTCGTGCGCGCGCTGCTCGTAGCGGTCGCTGGCCTGCGCGAAGAACGGTTCGGCGGCGTCGAGCGCCTGCGCGTCGAGCACGAACAGGGCCTGCGGCGCGAGGTAGTCGAACAGCGTCTGGGTCTGCTCGAAGAACAGCGGCAGGTAGTACTCGATGCCGGCCGGGGCGCCGCCCTCGCGGATGTCCTGATACAGCGGACAGCGCCGCGGATCGATCGGAAAGCGCTCGCGCAGCACCGCGCGGAACGCCTTGGCCGATTCCTCGGTCAGCGGGAACTCGCGGCCCGGCAGCAGGCGCACCTGCTCGACCTTGAGCTCGGAGCGCTGCGTGTCCGGGTCGAACGTGCGGATCGATTCGATCTCCTCGTCGAACAGCTCGACGCGGTACGGACTTACGCTGCCCATCGGAAACACGTCGAGCAGGGCGCCGCGCACCGCGAAGTCGCCGGGCTCGAGCACCTGCGGCACGTTGCGATAGCCGGCGGCCTCCAGGCGCCGCCGCTCGTCGCCCAGATCCAGGCGCTGGCCGCGCTCGAGCACCAGGCCGGTGCCGCCGATGTAGCTGCGCGGCGCCAGTCGCTGCATCAGCGTCGCGATCGGCACGACCAGCACGCCGCGCTCGAGCTGTGGCAGCCGGTACAGCGTCGCGATGCGCTGCGAGACGATGTCCGGATGCGGTGCGAACAGGTCGTACGGCAGCGTTTCCCAGTCCGGGAACTGCAGCACCGGCACGTCGTCGCCGGCGAATGCCGCGACCTCGGTCTCCAGCGCATGCGCCGACTGGGTGTCGCGCGTCACCGCGATCACCAGGCCGGCATGGCGCCGCGCGGTCTGCGCGAGCAGCCAGGACAGGGCCGAGCCGGGCGGGGTGATCCAGTAGCGGCGTTGCTTGGGCGAAGTCGGGAGCAGGGTGGAGGCGATCGGTGAGGTCATCGGGCGTGCTGAACGACGGCAGCGCCGGCAGGTCGCCTGCCAGCGCGAAAAAGAACCGGAGTCTAGCAGGCGCGGCGCAGTCGCCGGCCGCGATCGGCGATCAGCCGGCGTGGCAACCGCCGCGGCGTGCGGCCCGGGCGGCCCTCGGCACGCGGCCGATCAGCGCCACGGCGTCGGGCGTGCGCTGGTGTCGGGTTTGGACGCGCGCCGGCGGATTTCAGCCTCGATCCGCTGATGTTCGGCGCAGCGGAAGCCCGAGGCCATCACGGCCTCCCAGGCGCGAATCTTCAGCTCGTGCTCGTCGTGACGAGACAAGTCGTTGAATGTATAGGGGATTACATTCGACATGGATGACCTCGATCAGGGGTGGGGTCACCCGATGCGAGGGGTGAGCCTCCGTTGCTGCTGCACGCCGCGTGCCAAGCGATGGGTCGGTCGCTGCGAGTCGCGACCGTCTTCACCGGAGCACCGGATGGATCTTCCTTGACCTGTACCTCAATCACGTCTGTCTAAGGCCGGACGAGTATGGCGCAAAAATTCGGGCCGAAACACACGGTGTTGCAATAAGTTTCGAAGCGCCGACCTCACGCCAGGCTGCGCCAGGCGCGCACGACGGTGGCATCGTCGGCGCGCCGCTGGCGCTGGAAACCGAGGCGCGTGACGAGGTCGATCATCGCGCCGTTGTCGGCGAGCACGTCGCCCCAGATCTCGGCCATACCGCGCCGGCGCGCCTCGTCGATCAGCCGCGTCATCAGCGCCTGACCGAGGCCGACGCTGGTCCAGGCCGGGTCGATCGCGATCGCAAACTCGGCCAGGGCCGCGGCGTAGTCGCAATGGATGCGGGCTTCGCCGCGGATTTCGGCGCCGTCCGGATCGGTCGCGACGATCGCATAGGTCTGATCGGGATCGACGTTGCACATCCAGCGCGCGACGCGTTCGGGCAGCTCGTTCATCGCATGGAAGACGCGCTGATGGACTTGATCGGGGGTCAGCCGCGCGAACGCGCGGCGCAGTGCGTCGACGTCGGAAGGGTCGATCGGCCGGATCAGCACCTCGCGCCCGTCGCGCGTCACGAACGGCTCACCGGTGCGCGGCCGCGCCTGCGGCGCGGGACGCGTCACCGGCGGCCGGATCGGGGAGAGATAGTCGTTCATCGATTTGGTTACACTGCGGCAGCCGGCGGCCGCTGTCGACCGAGACGCGTATATTTTGCAGTGCAACATGAACCATTGCATGAATGTTCACGCTGCAGCCCTCACGCGTGCCCGCCGGGAGACCCGATGAAGAAGCCCGCCGCCACCGCCTTGACGATCGAGCAGCTCGATGCGCTCTGCGCGACGCTGCCGGGCGCGACCCGCTCGATCAAATGGGAGGTCGACCTGGTCTGGAGCGTCGGCGGCAAGATGTTCGTCGTCTACTGCACGCTCGGCAACGAGCGCGGCCGCGTCTCGTTCAAGGTCGACACCGAGCGCTTTCTCGAGCTCAGCGACCAGCCCGGCATGATGCCGGCCCCGTACATGGCGCGCGCGTTCTGGATCAGCGTCGCCGAGCCGGAGCGGTTCTCGAGCCGGACCCTCGAAGCGCACGTGCGCCGCTCCTACGACCTGGTACGCGCCGGCCTGTCCAAGCGCATGCAGGCCATCCTGGCCGCGCAGGAAACCTGAGCGCGCGGCGCTCGCCGCTGCCGATCGGTTCGATCGAGCCAGACGCTCGGGCGCGCCGCCGGCGTGCGTCCTCCATCGGGACTCGATGCGCCGCATGGCGGCATCGGGCCGATCGATACGCGCGAGGTGCGCGGCCGTTCGCGGCGACCCGCTGCGCGGCTCGGTGCCGTCAGCGAATACCGACCCCAACCCCGATGCTGATCGACGGGCGGTCGAACTGGAAACCCGACGGCCACAGGTGGACCGCTTCGGCGCGCACCAGCGGGAACACGTAGTCGCGTTCCTGGATCGGCTTGACGCGCGATCCGATCAGACGACCGTGGACCGTGACGTAGCGGCCCGACGGATAATCGTAGGCCTCGACGTAACCCGGCAGGACCAGGATGAAGCGGCCCTCGGTGCGCGCTTCGGGCAGCGGCCGCTGCGCGCGGTCCATCGGATAGCCGACCAGCTCGACCTCGGTCGTGGTCTCGCGGTTGTCGACCGCGATGATGCGGCCGGCCCAGACCACCTCGGCATCGGCATAGCGCTCCGGCGCGCGCTGCACGTCGACCGGCGTGGCGTCGATGCGGTTGGCGACGTTCTTGAAGACCGGCGTCGCGCAGCCGCTGGCGAGCAGGGCGGCGAGCAGCCAGGAGCAGTGCAGCAGACGCGGAAGGGCGGGCATGGCGGTCGTCGTCGGGATCTCGCGGGCATTGTAGTGCGCCGCCGTCGCGTCCGGATCAGGGGCCGGACAGCCAGTTCAGCTCGGCGCGCGCCGCGCCCGGATCGCCGAGCTGCCGCGCCAGCGCGTCCAGTGCCGGCCCGAGCACGCGTTCGATCTGCCACGGCGGGTTGACGATCGCCACACCGCTACCGTTGAGGCGCAGCGGCGAGTCGGCCGGACGCAGCAGGCACTCGGCGACGAGCACGCGTTCGCAGCCGCAGGCGGCCAGCCAGCGATGGAACGGCACGACGTCGGCGGCACGCTTGATCGGATACCAGATCGCGTAGACGCCGCCGGGCCAGCGCGACAATGCCGTCTGCAGCGCGGCCTCGATCACCGCGAACTCGCCGGCCTGCTCCTCGAACGGCGGATCGATCAGCACCAGACCGCGCCGCGGCGTCGGCGGCAGCAGCGCGCCGAGCGCGGCGTAGCCGTCGCGCCGGTGCACGGCGACGCGTGCGTCGTCGCGGAACAGTGCCTTGAGCGCTGCGGCCTCCTCCTCGTGCAGTTCGCACAGGATCGCCCGATCGTCCGCGCGCAGCATCTGCTGGACCAGCAGTGGCGAACCCGGATAGGTCTCGATCGTCGCCGCGTCCGCATTGCAGGCGGCGACGCGCGCGAGATAGTCGGTCAGCGCGGGCGGCAGGTCGGCGACGCCGAGCAGGCGCCCGATGCCGTCGCGGTACTCGAGCGTCTTGAGCGCCTGCTCGCCGCGCAGGTCGTAGCGTCCGCGGCCGGCGTGCGTGTCGAGGTAGCACAGCGGCGCGGCCTTGGCCTGCAGTGCGCGGATCAGCGCGACCAGTACCGCATGTTTGAGCACGTCGGCGAAGTTGCCGGCGTGATAGGCGTGACGGTAGTTCAGGGCGGAGGCTCGCTGTCGGAAGCGGCGAATTGTAGAACGGCCCGTCGTGGAACGGCTCGCCGCGCCGCACTCGCGCCGATGCGTGCAAAACGGTCAGAATGGAGGCTTTCCACAGGGGCGTGCCGCGATGAAGCGATTGCTGCGTTGGGTGGTGGGACTGCTGCTGGTCGTGGTGCTGCTGGCCGGCGCCCTGTTCGTGCACGTGTGGTACTTCAAGCCGGTGCGGATCGACTGGTTCTACGCGCGCACGTTCGCGCAGTTCGCGCTGAACAGCCCGGAGATGCTGAGCAGCATGCGCGTGCTGCCGCGCTGGCTCGATTTCTCGGGCGACAAGCTCGACGACGTCTCGGTCGCGCGCGAGGCCGAGCAGCTCGACCTGCTGCAGCGCAGCCGCGAGACGCTGCGGCGCTACGATCCGGCCTCCTTCGATGCCGACGCACGGCTGTCCTACGACGTCCTGGACTATTACCTCCAGATCGCCGAGGAAGGCGTCGACCGGTTCCGCGATCACGGCTTCCTGGTCACGCAGATGAGCGGCGTGCACACGGACCTGCCCGATTTCATGACGTCCACGCATCAGGTCTCGGACCTGCGTGACGCGCGCAACTACGTCGCGCGTCTGCGTCTGTTTCCGCGCAAGTTCGACCAGGTGCTGGAGCGGCTCGAACTGCGCGAGGCCAAGCATCTGATCCCGCCGCGTTTCGCGATCGACAAGGTGCTCGGGCAGATGCACAGCTTCATCGAACCGGCGCCGCGCGACAATCCGCTGTACACCTCGTTCGTGCAGAAGCTCGACAAGCTGCCGGCCGGCACGATCGATCCGCAGACGCGCGATGCCCTGCTCGGCGACACCGCCGCTACGATCGAGCACGCGATCTATCCGGCCTATCAGAAGCTGATCGCGTATTTCTCGGCGCTGGCGGCCAAGACCCAGGCCAACGACGGCGCCTGGAGCCTGCCCGACGGCGAGGCTTACTACGCCTGGCGCGTGCGGCTGCAGACCACGACCGACATGACGCCGGCCCAGGTGCATGCGCTCGGCCTGTCCGAGGTCGCGCGCATCGCCGCCGAGATGGAGCCGATCCTGCAGGGCGAGGGCCTGACCGAAGGCAGCGTCGGCGCGCGCGTGCAGCAGCTCGCGCAGCGTCCCGATCAGCGCTATCCGAACACCGACGAGGGCCGCACCGCGATGCTGGCCGAGTACCAGCGTCTGCTCGACGAGATCGACGCCGGCATCGGCGCGGCGTTCGACGTGCGCCCCAAGCTCGGCGTCGAGGTGCGCGCGGTGCCGGCGTACGCGCAGGAAGGCAAGGCCGGCGCCTACTACCAGCCGGGCTCGTTCGACGGCTCGCGGCCGGGTCTGTTCTACGCGAACATGCGCGATCCGGGCTCGACACCGCGCTTCGCGATGCGCACGCTGGCGTACCACGAGGGCATCCCCGGCCATCATTTCCAGATCGCGATCGCGCAGGAGCTCAAGGGCGTGCCGTTCTTCCGGCGCATCCTCGGCTTCACGGCCTACGCCGAGGGCTGGGCGCTGTACGCCGAACGCCTGGCCTGGGAGATGGGCTTCGAGCAGGCGCCGCTCGACAACCTCGGCCGTCTGCGCGACGAGATGCTGCGTGCGGTGCGCCTGGTCGTCGACAGCGGCATCCACCACCAGCGCTGGACGCGCGAGCAGGCGATCGCCTACATGCTCGAGAACACCGGCATGGGCGAGAGCGAGGTCGTCACCGAGATCGAACGCTACTTCGTGATGCCGGGCCAGGCGCTCGCATACAAGGCCGGCATGCTGAAGATCCTCGAGCTGCGCGAGCGCGCCAGGCAGCGCCTCGGCGACCGCTTCGACCTGCGCGCGTTCCACAACCAGGTGCTGACGCGCGGCTCGCTGCCGCTGGGCCTGCTCGAGCGCGTGATCGACGGCTGGATCGCCGAGACGTCCGGCCAGCCGTAGCCGCAGAGGCGGAGACGAGCGCCCGGTCGCGCCGCGGCCGGCGACCGATCGGACGGCTTGCTGGCGGGGCCGGTTCCGGCCGCGGCAGGCGTTGAGAAACGCCCGGTCCGGACGCATCTGAACGACCGCAGTGCCTGCCCGCCGGTGCGGGCGACGTCGCTGCGGCATCGTGCCCGCGGCGCGCGCCGCGCGGCTGGCTACAATCCATCGGTCGTCGACGGCAGCAGGCTCGCGCCTGCGCCGCGGCACCACATCGCCGGAAATCGGAGGCCGCTCGGATCCATGACGCACGTACGAACCTTCACCGGCGCGACGATCGGTCCGCATCTGGACGACGTCGCGCGGCTGCGCATCGCGGTGTTCCGCGCGTTTCCGTATCTGTACGACGGCGACGTCGGCTACGAGGCCGGCTATCTGCAGACCTATTCGCGCTCGCCGGAGAGCCTGTTCGTGCTCGCGTTCGACGGCGATCGCGTGATCGGCGCGTCCACCGGCATTCCGCTGACCGACGAGACCGCGGCGTTCCAGCAGCCGTTCGTCGAGCGCGGCCTCGATCTGCGCCGCGTGTTCTATTTCGGCGAGTCGGTGCTGCTGCCCGAGTATCGCGGCCAGGGCCTCGGCCACCGCTTCTTCGACGAGCGCGAGGCCTATGCGCGGCGTCTCGGCCGGTTCGACACGACGGCGTTCTGCGCGGTCGTGCGCGCGGCGGACGATCCGCGCCGCCCGGCCGACTACCGCCCCAACGACGTGTTCTGGACCAAGCGCGGCTACGTACAGCAGCCGGACATGCGCTGCGCGATCGAGTGGAAAGAGATCGGTGCCGACGCGCCGACGGTCCAGCAGCTGGCGTTCTGGCTGCGCGGGCTGGAGCCGACGGCATGAGCGTCCGTATCGCCTGTGCGCAGTACGCGATCGGCACGCCGGCGCGCTTCGAGGACTTCGTCGATCGCGTCGCCGCCGAGGTCGCCGTCGCGGCCGGGCAGGGCGCGCAGATCGCGATCCTGCCCGAGTACCTCGCGCTGGAAGCCGCCGCGGCGTTTGAGCCGGCCGTGCGCGGCGATTTCGCCTCCTCGCTGCGCGCGCTGCAGCCGTTGCACGCGGATTACCTCGACGCGATGCGCACGCTCGCGCGCCGCCACGACCTGCATCTGGTCGCCGGCAGCTTCCTGATCGACGTCGGCGGCGGACGCTACCGCAACCGTTCGTATCTGATTGCGCCGGACGGCCGCAGCGTGTTCCAGGACAAGCTGACGCTGACGGGCTTCGAGAAGGACACCGGCCTGATCGAGCCGGGCGATCGGCTCAAGGTGTTCGACACGCCGTTCGGCCGGCTCGGCATCGCGATCTGCTACGACATCGAGTTTCCGCTCTACGCACGTGCGCAGGCCGAGGCCGGCGCGCGCGTGCTGCTGGTGCCCAGCTGCACCGACACCGAGGCCGGCGCGCACCGCGTGCGCTACGGTTGCCAGGCGCGCGCGATGGAGAACCAGCTGTTCGTCGCCTGCGCGGTGACCGCCGGCGAGGCCGCGTGGAGTCCGGCGCTCGACACCAACACCGGACGCGCGGCGATCTACACGCCGGTCGATCGCGGCTTCCCCGACGACGGCGTGCAGGTCCGCGCCGGCGAGCGCGACGGCTGGGCCGTGGCCGAGGTCGATCCGGATGCGCTCGAGGCCTTGCGGCGGCGCGGTCAGGTCGGCATCGCCGCGGACTGGCCGGCGCAGCAGCGTCCCGCGGTCGAACGCGCCAGCGTCGAGTCGCTCTGAGCGCGGACCGGCGTAGCCGTCCGCACGCGCGGCGCGACCGTCGCGGCCGCTGCGCTCGTCTACACTGGCCGACCGCGTCCGCTCTTCTGGCTCGATGATCCGCCCCGTCTACCGATTCGGCATGTTTCGCCTCGACGCCGCGGCCCGCGAGCTGTGGGCCGGCGCCGAGCGCGTGGTGCTGCCGAGCAGTGCGTTCGAGTGCCTGGCCTATCTGGTCGAGCATCGCGACCGTGCGATCGGTCGCGACGAGCTGATCGCCGCGATCTGGGGCCGCACCGACGTGACCGACACCCAGCTGGGCCAGGCGATCGTGCGCGTGCGCAGCGCGCTCGGCGACACCGGCCGCGAACAGCAGTTCGTGCGGACCGTGCCGCGCTTCGGCTACCGCTTCGTCGCCGAGACGACGCTGGAGCCGTCGGCCGCCTCGACGGTGCCAGACGATGCGCCGGCTGCGGCCGACGATCGCAGCGCCGCGCCGGTCGGCCCGGTCGTGACCGACGCATCGGCGCGGCGCTCGCCGCTGCCGGCCCTGGCGCTCGCGGCGCTGGTCCTGATCGGCGTGGTCGCGCTGGCATGGCGATTCGCGCCCCGAGGCGATACGCCGCCGGCTGCGCCCGCGTCGTCCGGCGCGATGCCTGCGGCGCACACCGGCGGCGCGCTGGCCGTGGTGTGGCCGGCCTCGGTCGGCGCGCCGGCCGACTGGGCCTGGCTGCGGCTCGGCGTGATGGACCTGGTCGCGACGCGGCTGCGCAGCGCCGGCGTGCCGACGATGCCGAGCGACAACGTGGTCGGTCTTCTGCGCGGCCAGGGCGAGCAGGCACCGGTGCCGGCTTCGGACCTGGTGCCGGCCGGTGCCTGGCGCATCGAGCCGACGGTCGAGCAGGACGGACCAGTCTGGCGCGTGCGTCTGCAGGCGCAGGTGCGCGACCAGGATCTGGTCGCGGCCGCGGAGTCGGCCGACGTGCTGAGCGCGGCGCGCGGCGCGGTCGACTCGCTGCTGATCAAGCTCGGCCATGCGCCGCCGCTCAGCGTCGAGCAGCCCGGGCGCGCACTGGAGGAACTGGCGCGGCGCGTCAACGCAGCCTCGCTGTCCGGCCAGAACGCGCTGGCTGCGCAGCTGATCGAACAGGCGCCGGCCGAGCAGCGCGACGAGCCGGAGATTGCCTGGATGCTCGCGAACATCGAGTTGCGCGCCGGCGACTACGGCCAGGCCGAGCGGCGCCTGTCGCAGCTGCTCGACCGCGTGAGCGAGGCGGCGGCGCCGTCGCTGCGCGGCCGTGTCCTCAACACGCTGGCCGCGATCCACGTGCGTCGCGACGATCCGGTCCAGGCACAGGCGCTCTATCGCGAGGCCGCGCGCATCCTGCCCGGGCACGACGATTCGGCGCTCGGCCTGGCCCATCTCGGGCTCGGCCTCACCGCCGAGATGGAAGGCCGGATCGACGAGGCGACCGGCCGTTTCGGTCAGGCGCGCACGCAGTTCGAGGGCGCCGGCAATCTGCTCGGCGTCGCCCACGTCGACGCCAACCTGGCCTCGATGGATCTGCTGCGCTACCGGCCCGGCGATGCGGTGCCGCGTCTGCTCGACGTCGAGCGGCGTTTCGCGCAGCTCGGCGCGCAGGAGGAGCTGACCTACAGCCGGATCATGCTCGCCCGTGCGTATCTGCAGCTGCTCGACCTCGAGCAGGCGCAGGCGACGATCGACCGCTGCTGGCCGGCCGATCGCGCGGTCGCCAACGAGCGCCTGCGCTGGCAGGTCGTCGCGGTGCGCGCGCAGGTGCTGGCCGCGCGCGGCCGACTCGGCGAAGCCGATGCACTGCTCGCCGATCTGGGCCAGCGCGCCGATCGCGAGCAGGACACCGGCTCGCGCGCGATCGCGCTGGCGGTCGGTGCCGAGGTCGCGGCCAGCCGCGGCCTGCCCGATGCGGCGGTCGCCCGGCTCGCCGAATCGGCGCTGGCGCCGCCGCTGGAGCACTACAGCAACGATCGTCGCCTGTATCCGCTGACCTGGGTCGTGCGCCTGCGCGCCCTGCGCCGTGCCGGCGAGGTCGCGCAGGCTGCGACCGAGACCGCACGCCTGGTCGCCTGGCTCGAAGCGCAGCCGGACGACTGGCGCCTGGCCTGGGCCGAACAGGCCAAGGCCGAGCAGGCTTGGCGCGAGGGCGCGCGCGAGCAGGCGCTGCTGCATTTCGCGGCCGCGCTGGAGCGGATCCAGCGGCTCGGCGTTCCCGAGGATCTGGTCGCGATCGCGCAGCCGTACGTGCTGGCGCTGATCGACGGCGGCGATCCCGAGCGCGCCGGCACGATCGCCGGCCGCATCGCCGCCTGGGGCGCACGCGACTTCCGCGTCGCCTGGGCGCAGGCGCGGCTCTACCAGGCGCTCGGCCGTGCCGCGGCGGCGCGCCAGGCGACCGATCGTGCGCTCGCGCTGGCCGGCGAGCGTGCCCTGCCGGGCGAGCGGCGCCCGGCGCCCGCCGGTCCCTGAGGCGTTTCGCGTCCGCGCCCGCGATCGCGCCGGGTCCGTCGAACGGGCTGCTTCCGCCCGCCCAAGCGACTGATTTCGCTAATGCGAAAAGTTTTCGAGTGTTTTCCGAGGACTCCGCGAGCGTTTCCGGCCGGGCTTCCGAATGCCGTCTGCGGCCGCGCCGGCGATAGTCGGGCTCTGGCGTTTCATTGCGCCGCGGGCCGTTGCCGTCGCAGCGGGCTCGATCCACACAGCAACGGGGAGTCGCGATGCAGCTCAAGCAGATGGTGCTGGGAATGGTGGCCGTGGCCGGCCTCTGGTCGGTGGCCGCAGCGGCCCAGACCGCGGTGGTGACGTTCGACGAGGGCTGGGAGGGCTGGAATCCGCCGTGGCCGGCCAGTGCGACCACGATCGAGGCCGAGGGTGGCCATCCCGGCGCGCATGCGCATACCGCGGCCGTCGAGTCGTTCGGGCTGGACTACTACGTCGACGACATCGTCGGTCCCGGCGACTCGCCGTTCCTCGGCGATCACACGCAGCACGCCTCGCTGACGTTCGGCGTGGACGTACAGGTCCAGTCGATCCGCACCGCGGGCCAGCCCGCCGAGCGGCCGCTGATCGTGCATTTCCGCAATTTCACGTTGAACGCCTCGGTGTTCTACCGGCTGACGACGATGGCCGACGGCCAGCCGTGGACTGCCTACAGCGTCAGCTTCGATCCGCGCGCGACGCAGCTGCCGGCCGGCTGGGGCGGCACCGGGGCCGACGATCCGGTCACCGGCGGGCCGGTGCTGCCGGCCGGCGTGACCTTCGCCGACGTCCTGGCCGGCGTCAACGAAGTCACGCTGAGCGCCCAGGAGCCGTACCAGTCCTACGACGCCACCGACTTCGACCTGCGCATCGACAACATCCGTCTGACCGTCGGCGAGGCGCCGCCGGCACAGCCGCCGCGCTACGAGATCGTCGATCTGGGCACGTTCGGCGGCGAGCTGGCCAACGCCCATGCGATCAACGAGTCCGGCGCCGTGTCCGGCGTGGCGATGAACAAGGATTCCATCGAGCTGGCGTTCCTGTGGCAGGACGGCCAGATGCGCTACCTCGGCACGCTCAATCCGGCATTCGAGTACGACTTCGGCGTCGCGCGCGGCATCAGCGACAACGGTTATCTGGCCGGCTACTCGATGGCGCCGTTTCCGAACGGACCGGGTACCGTCGCGCACGCGTTCTTCTGGTCCGAGGACACCGGCATGGTCGACCTGGATCCGGGTTCGGAATTCGCGTCCTGGGCCTGGGACGTCAACTCGGCCGGCCAGGTCGTTGGCGAGGGCATGGGGGCCTTCATCTGGACGCAGAAGGACGGCATGGTCTCGATCGGACCGGGCGCGGCCGAGGCGATCAACGAGAAGGGCGAAGTCGCCGGCTGGGGCACGACGCCGGGCGGCACCGGCGGCTGGGTCTACGACAGCGCCAACGGACAGATGCGCTATCTCGACACGCTCGGCCGCTTGTCCGAGATCCGCGACATCAACATCCACGGCAAGGTCGTCGGCTACTCGATCACCGACGACTGGCGTGCGCGCACGGTGCTGTGGAATGTCGACGGCTCGATCGTCGACCTCGGCGTGATCCCGGTGCCCGACTACGGTCCGGGCGTGGCCAATGCGATCAACGACCACGACTGGGTCGTCGGCCGTGACGACTACCTCGGCTGGTCGGAGACGCCGAACCGCGGCTGGCTGTGGATCGCCGGCAAGAAGTACGACCTCAAGGCGTTGATCGCCGATCCGGTCGTGCAGGCCTCGTGGGCCGAACTGGCCCATCCGCTCGGCATCAACAACCGCGGCGAGATCGTCGGCATCGGCATCCACGACGGCATCTTCGGCCGTGCGTTCCTGATGCGTCCGATCGCGCTGCCGGACGTCGTGTTCGCCGACGGATTCGAACAGGACTGACGACGCCGGCACTCCCGGCGTCCCGATGCCGCCGCGCGCCCGAAACGGCACGCGGCGGCATCGTGTCTGCGACGAAGCCGCGGCAGGGCGCGTCCTGTCCGCACCGGGCCTGCGCGAGCGGCCCTCGCAATGGGAGACGCTGCGATGTGGCGATCGATGACGGGCTGGGTCGTGCTCGGACTGCTGACGGCGCCGCTGGTGTCCGCGCAGACCGCGACGGTGACGTTCGACGCGGGCTGGGACGGCTGGGCCGGGCCGCAGGGCAGCGGCGGCGCGACCACGATCGAAGCCGAAGGCGGCAATCCGGGCGCACATGCGCACACGGTGTTCAACAATTTCGGCATCACGTTCTCGACCGACGCCAACACCGCGTTCCTGGGTGATTACGGCACGGCCACGTCGGTCACGCTCAGCGTCGACGTCAAGGTCGACTCGATCACGATGATCGGCTCGCCGGTGCCGCGCACGCTGGTCCTGGACGTGCGCAGCTACAGTCTCGCGCAGGACGGCTATCCGTGGACGTCGGTGTGGTATCCGCTGGCATTGCTCGAGAGCGGCCAGGACTGGGCGCGCTATGCGGTCACGTTCGATCCGCGCGCGACCGCGCTGCCGGCCGGCTGGGGCGGCTACGGTGCCGAGGATCCGGTCACGTTCGAACCGCGCCTGCCCGACGGTGTGACCTTCGCCGACGTGCTGGCCCAGGTCGAGTCGCTGGCATTCACGACGCTCGAGCCGGGCATGTTCTACGGCTTCGCCGACTTCGACCTGCGCATCGACAACCTGCACGTCGCGCGCGTCGCCGATCCGATCTTCGCCGACGGCTTCGAGACGGACTGAGCAGCCGATCGTCGTGGCTCGTCGCGCGATTCGCGCGCAGCGAGCCGCGATCCACTGCCGCTCAGTAGGCCGGGACGAACAGGCCGGCTATCGGCAGCGAGGCCGTGCCGAGCGCGATGCCGATCAGCGTCGCGGCGATGACGTCGCTCGGATAGTGCAGGCCGAGCACGACGCGCGAGGCGCCGACCAGGAGCGCGAACGGAATCAGCAGCACGGCCAGCCACGGCACGTAGGCGATCGCGACGGTCGTGAAGCTGACCGCGTGCAGCGTATGGCCGGACGGAAAGCTGAACTCGTCGAGCGGCGCGACGTGCGCGACGATGCCGCCGTGCGAACGGAACGGACGCGGCCGCCGCGTCCAGCGTTTGAGGCCGCGATACAGCAGCAGCGCGACCACGCCGACCAGGGCCATGTTCAGCGCGGCCGCTGCGCCGCGTGCGGTGCCGCTGAGCAGCAGCACGCCGATCAGCACGTACCAGAACACGCCGTCGCCGAGCCGGCTGACCGCGCCGAAGAAGGCCAGGGCCGCGCGCCCGCCGCCCCAGCGGTTCGCGCGCTGGCACAGGCGCCATTCGCCGCTGCGCGCTTCCAGTCGCTGGAACAGTTCCAGTGCGCTCATCAGGCGGCCCTCAGCGACAGATCGGAGAGCAGTTCGACGAAGCGCAGCGTGACCGAGGCCGGGTTGAGGCCTTCGACCGAGGCGCGCGCGGCGCGGCCCATCGCGGAGCGGGCCGGATCATCGGCGGCCAGCGCCAGCGCGGCCTCGATGAACGCGTCGGCATCGTCGAACGGCACGCGCCGGCCGGTCTGGCCGTCGACGATGCGTTCGCGCGCGGCGCCGTAGTCGTAGGCGGCCACGGCCAGGCCGCTCGCCATCGCCTCGAGCGTGACGTTGCCGAAGGTCTCGGTGATGCTCGGAAACAGGAACAGATCGCCGCTGGCGTAATGGCGCGCCAGCAACTCGCCGCGGTGCAGGCCGCTGAACACGATGTCCGGGTGCTGCTGCGCGAGCGCCGCGCGGGCCGGGCCGTCGCCGACCAGGATCAGGCGCGCATCGGGCCGGCAGGTCTGGATCCGGCGGAACGCGCGGACCAGCAGGTCCAGATTCTTCTCCGGCGCCACGCGCCCGACGTGGACCACCGCGAGCTGGTCGCCGTCCAGTCCCCATTGCGCGCGCAGTTCGGCGTCGCGGCGCATCGGGTGGAACAGCTGCGTGTCGACCGCGCGATGCAGCAGCCGCACGTTGCGGAAGCGGTGCCGGCGCAGATAGCGCGCCAGTTCCTCGGTCGGCACCAGGGTCGCAGCGGCGCGGTTGTGGAAGCGGCGCAGCCAGGCGAACACCGCCGGCGTCAGGAAGCCGAGGCCGTAATGACGGACGAAATCGTCGAAGCGCGTGTGGAAGCCGGTGCAGGCCGGCACGCCGAGGCGGTGCGCGATCGTCATCGCGCTGACGCCGAGCGGTCCCTCGGTCGCGACGTAGATCGCGTCGGGACGTTCCAGACGCCAGCGGCGCAGCAGCGTATGGCGTGCCGGCAGGCCGAAGCGCAGACCCGGATAGCGCGGCAGCGCAGCGCCGCGAACCAGCACGTGTTCGACGCCGGCCGGGCCTTCGGCGGCTTCCTCGTCCGACTGCCGCGGCCGGACCACCTCGACGCGATGGCCCAGGCCGCTCAGGCCGGCGGCGAGCGACTGGACGGTGAGCGCCACGCCGTTGATCTCGGGCGGCCAGGTTTCGGTGACGAGTGCGACGTGCATCGGGTCGGGCCCCAGGGTAGCCATCGGCAGGCTCGCAGCTGGTCCTTGCGTAGGCGTTGCGTTTTTGTTGCACGGCGGTGACGCAGGCTTCACGATGTCACGTTCCTGTCATCTGCAACGCCTAGCGTGCGTCGATGTCCGTCCCGTTGCGTGCCGAACCCGCTCTCGACGTCGCCGCGCTGGTGCAGCGGAGCCGCGCGCCGCGACGCCGGCGCGAGCGCGCCGGACGCGCGCTGGCCGCGATCGGCGCCGGTGCGGTGCTCGCCTCGATGCTGGCGATTCCGGTGTTCCTGCTGGTCGAGCTGCTGCCGTCGACGGCCGTGCCGGACGGTACCGGCGAGCGCCTCGGTGTCCTGCTGACCGGCACGTTGAAGGCCAGCGTGCTCGCGGTGCTGCTGGCGTTTCCGGTCGGGCTCGCCGCGGCGGTCCATCTGGTCAGCTTCTCGACGCCGCTGCAGCGCAGCCGCTGGCGGCCGGTGCTCGATCTGCTCGCGGCGATTCCGACCGTGGTGCTCGGTCTGATCGCGCTGACCTGGCTCGCGCCGTGGCTGCAGTCGCGGATCGCGACGCTGCTGCTGCTCGCGGCGGCGGTGCTCGCGGCCGTGATCGCGAGCTTCGCGGTGTGCAGACCGATGCTGCGCGCCCGTCCTGCGCGGCGGCCGTTCGTCGCGCTCGCGGTCGGGCTCGCGGCCGGTGCCGGTGTGATCGCCTGGGATCCGTGGGTCGGTGCGGTCGCGGTCGACCGTCCGTGGAACGGCGTGCTGGTCGGGCTCGCGCTCGGCGTGGCGGCCGTGCCGCTGATCTGCACCGTCAGCGCCGATGCCTTGCAGCGCGCCTGGGACCGCCACCTCGACGCTGCGGCCGCGCTCGGCGCGTCGCGCTGGCAGGCTTTGCGCACCTTGGTGCTGCCGGCGGCTGCGCCCGGTCTGGCCGCCGCGGCCCTGCTGGCGCTCGGCCGCTGCGCCGGCGAGACGATGATCGTGCTGATGGCCAGCGGCAATACGGCGATCGCCAGCGTCGATCCGCGCGACGGGCTGCGCAGCCTCAGCGCCGAGCTCGCCCTGTCGCTGCCGGCCGCCGAGCGCGGCGGCGCGCTCTGGCACACGCTGCTGATCGCGACGCTGATGCTGTTCGTGCTGAGCTTTGCCTGCAATCTGGCGGCGGCGCGGTTGCGGGCGCGCTCGGCGTGACGATGCGCGGGGCGGCGATCCGGCGCGGACGCATCGGCGAAGACCTCGCGGTCGGCGCCTCGGCGGCCGGTCTCGCCCTGTGTCTGGCGCTGGCCGGCGGCATCGTGCTGTTGCTGGTGCGCGCCGGTCTGGCACCGTTCTGGCCACAGCCGGTGATCGAATACACGCTGCGCGACGGCCGCACCGTGCTCGGCGAGCTCGTGTTGCGCCGTGACGATGCGCTGATCGTGCGCGGCGACGAGCAGGTGCGGCCCGGCGACGGCTACCTGCGGCTGCGCGAGGAGGAGATCCTCGCCGAGCGGCGGCCGCCCGATGCGATCGCACGCGTGCATGCAGACGGACGCCACAGCTACCGCCTCGGCGAGGCCGGTGCGCACGAGCCCGGCGTCGCCGCGGCCGAACCGCGCAATGCGCTGACGTTCGCAGGCAAGCTCGCGTTCTTCGGCGAGCGCCTGCGCGCGTACGCGTTCGGCGGCGACCGGCCCGGCGATCACGGCCAGGGTCTGCTGCCGGCACTGGCCGGTACGCTGACGCTGGTGCTGCTGATGAGCCTGATCGTGATGCCGATCGGCGTCGCCGCGGCGGTGCATCTGCACGTCTATGCCGGCCGCGGCCGCCTCGGCGCCCTCGTGCGCGGCGCGGTCGCCAGCCTCGCCGGCGTGCCGTCGATCGTCTACGGCGTGCTCGGACTCGGCCTGTTCGTGCACGGCATCGGCGGCGGCCTCGATCGCTGGCTCTACGCCGACCGCCTGCCGGTGCCGACGTTCGGCACCGGCGGTCTGCTCTGGGCCGCGCTGACGCTGGCGGTGCTGACCCTGCCGGTAGTCGTCGCGACGGTCGAGGAGGGTCTCTCGCGGATCCCGGACACGCAGCGGCTGGGCTCGCTCGCGCTCGGCGCGACGCGCGGCGAGACGCTGCGCCGGCTGCTGCTGCCGCAGGCGCGGCCGGCCGTGCTGAGCGCCTGGATCCTCGCGGTCGCGCGCGCGGTCGGCGCGGTCGCGCCGCTGATGCTGGTCGGCGTCGTCAAGTACGCGCCGGCCTCGCCGATCGACGCGGCGTTCCCGTATCTGCATCCGTCGCGCCAGTTCACGCACCTGGGCTTCGCGGTCTACGACCAGGCGCTGATCAGCCCGGACGCGCTGGTCGGCGTGCCGCGTGCCTACTCGGCCGCGCTGCTGCTGGTCGCGCTGGTGCTGGTGCTCAATGCCGCCGCCGGCCTCGTCGGCAGGCGCCTGCGCGATCGCGATCGCGCGCTTCCGATTTGATCCGCACGATGGCCATACCCGATTTCGATTCGACCACCACGATCGCCGCGCAGCTGTTCGACGACGTCGCGATCGCCCTGCGCACGCGCTCGCTGTCGCTGTGGTTCGAACAGCGGCAGGTGCTGCATGCGATCGATCTGGCCGTGCCGGCCGAGCGGATCCTCGCCGTGATCGGCCCGAGCGGCAGCGGCAAGACCAGCCTGCTGCGCTGCCTGAACCGGCTCAACGAGGAAGTGCACGGCTGCCGGATCGACGGCGAGGTGCTGCTCGACGGCACCGATCTGCTGAGCGCGGCCGTGCCGGTGCACGAGGTGCGGCGGCGCGTCGGCATGGTGTTTCCGGCACCGAACCCGTTCCCGCTGTCGATCTACGAGAACGTCGCCTATGGTCTGCGCCTGCTCGGGTTGCGCCGCGACGTGCTCGACGCGCCGGTCGAGGACGCGCTGCGTGCGGTCGCGCTCTGGGACGAGGTGGCCGATCGTCTCGACGCGCCGGCGCCCGCGCTGACGCCGGGACAGCAGCAGCGGCTCGCGATCGCGCGCGCGCTGGCGCTGCAGCCGCAGGTGCTGCTGATGGACGAGCCGGCCGCCGCGCTCGATCCGCAGTCCACGCTGCACCTGGAAGACCTGCTGCGCCGGCTCGGCCGCCGCTGCGCGATCGTGCTGGCCACGCATAATCTGCAGCAGGCCGCGCGCGTATCGGACTACGCCGCGTTCATCAGCGAGGGCCGGCTGATCGAGGTCAACGATACCGATACGCTGTTCACCAATCCGCTGCGCCGCGAGACCGAGGACTACGTGACCGGCCGCTACGGCTGACCGGGTGCCGGCCGCGGAGGACGCGAAGCGGACCGCGCGGCGCCGGTGCGAGCGGCCGGCGAGCGCGATGGACTTGCGAGCCCGGGCTCGCGCGAATCGAACGAACGACGGGCCGAACCCGCTCGGACACCTGCTGGAGCCCCAAGATGCCGACGTCCACCGAGTACGCCCACCTCAATCCGCACATCTCGCGGCAGTTCAGCCAGGAACTGGAGGACGTCCGCCGCAAGGTACTCGCGATGGGCGGCCTGGTCGAGGAACAGCTCGCGGTCGCATTGCGCGTGCTGACCGACGGCGACGCCCGGCTCGGCGTCGAGGTCACCGCGCGCGAGGAGCGTATCAACGCGGCCGAGATCGAGATCGACAGCCAGTGCACGCAGATCCTCGCGCGTCGCCAGCCGGCCGCCTCGGACCTGCGCCTCGTGCTGACGGTCATGAAGATGCTCGGCGACATCGAGCGGATCGGCGACGAGGCCAAACGCATCGAGCGCATCGCCGAGGGTCTGATCGGCGAGGACAGCCACGGCGAGGAGCCGACCGCGGCGCTGGCCGCGCTCGGATCGCATGCGCGCGACATGCTGCGCAGCGCGCTCGACGCGTTCGCGCGGCTCGACGAGCGGCTGGCGCTGGACGTGATCCGGCGCGACCGCCGCATCGACGCGCGCTACCGCGAGCTGCTGGCGCTGCTGACCGCGCGCATGCGCGCCGTGCCCGACACGATCCCCGAGGAGCTCGAACGGCTCTGGGCCGCGCGCTCGCTCGAGCGGATCGGCGACCGCTGCAAGAACCTCTGCGAGTACGTGCTGTATCTGGTGCGCGGCAAGGACGTGCGGCACACCGGCCTGGCGCGCAACGAGGACGCCGCCGGCGAGTGACGCGCCGGCCGGTGTCTCAGACCGCCGCGGCGTGGCGCTTGATCATCGCCAGCATCGCGGCCAGTCCGTTGGAACGGGTCGGCGACAGATGCTTGGCCAGGCCGATCGACTCGATGAAGCGCGGCTCGGTGGCGAGGATCTCGGCGGCCGGCCGCGCCGAATAGACGCGCAGCAGCAGCGCGATCAGTCCGGAGACGATCGCCGAATCGCTGATCGCGCGGAAGCGCAGCTGGCCGGCGTCGCCCTCGGCGACCAGCCAGACCTGGGACTGGCAGCCCTGGACGCGGTGCTCCTCGGTCTTGAGCGCGTCCGGGAACGCCGGCAGCTTGCGGCCGAGATCGATCAGATACTGGTAGCGCTCGGTCCAGTCGCCGAAGAACGCGAATTCCTCGGCGATCGCCTGCTGCGCCGCCTCGGCGGTCGGCTCGGGCGCCGTCTCAAGCGACACAGTCATCGCTCTTGGCCACCTTCCAGCGCGTGCCGCCGGCACCGTCCTCGATGACGATGCCGCGTGCCGCCAGCTCGTCGCGGATCCGGTCCGAGGTCGCGAAATCGCGTGCGGCGCGTGCCGCGCGACGCTGCTCGAGCAGGCCCTCGATCCAGCCCGCGTCGACCGTCTGGCCGCCGACCGCCTGCCGGAACCAGGCTTCCGGATCCTGCTGCAGCACGCCGAGCAGGGCGCCGGCGCCGAGCAGGTCGGCCTTCGCGGCGCGGCGCGCGTCCGGCGTGGCCGCCTTGCGCGCGGCGTCGGCCAGTCCGGCCAGCACCGCGAACGCGGCCGGCGTGTTGAGGTCGTCGCACAGCGCCGCCTCGACCTCGGGCGGCACACGCGGCGCCTCGACCGGGATGTCGGCCAGATCGCGCAGCACGCCGTACCAGCCGTCGAGCGTACGGCCGGCCTGGGCGATCGCCGCGTCGGACCAGTCCAGCGGCTGCCGGTAGTGCGCCTTCAGCAGCACCAGCCGCAGCGATTCGGCCGGATGGCGCTGCAGCAGTTCGTGCAGCACCATCACATTGCCGAGCGACTTGGACATCTTGCGGCCTTCCAGGCTCAGCATGCCGTTGTGCAGCCAGTAGCGCGCGAAGGTCCGGCCGCCGTGCGCGCAGGTGCTCTGCGCGATCTCGTTCTCGTGGTGCGGAAACATCAGATCGTTGCCGCCGGCGTGGATGTCGATCGTCTCGCCGAGGTGCGCTTCGGCCATCGCCGAGCATTCGATGTGCCAGCCCGGACGGCCGCGGCCCCAGGGGCTGTCCCAGCCGGGCAGGTCGGGCGTGGACGGCTTCCAGAGCACGAAGTCGGCCGGATTGCGCTTGTACGGCGCCACCTCGACGCGCGCGCCGGCGATCATGTCCTCGATCGACCGCCCGGACAGCCGGCCGTACTCGGGAAAGCTCGCGACGTCGAACAGCACGTGGCCTTCGGCGGCGTAGGCATGGCCGGTCTCGATCAGGCGCTCGCACATCGATACGATCTGCGCAATGTGCGCGGTCGCGTGCGGCACCACGTCCGGCGGGGCGACGCCGAGCTTGGCCAGGTCCTCGTGGTAGGCCTGCGCATAGCGCTCGGTGATCTGGCCGATCGGCACGCCGGCTTCCTGCGCCGCCGCATTGATCTTGTCGTCGACGTCGGTGATGTTGCGGGCGTAGACCACCTGCGGGTAGCGCCGGCGCAGCAGCCGCGCCAGCAGGTCGAACACCACGGCGGGGCGGGCGTTGCCGATGTGGATGTAGTTGTAGACGGTCGGTCCGCAGACGTACATCGTGACCCGGGCGGGGTCCTGAGGGACGAATTCCTCGGTCCGCCGGGTCAAGGAATTGTGCAGGCGTAGGCTCATTCGGGGGCTGTCGTGTTGCTTCGCCGCATCATAACAGCTCGCCATGGGCGACTTGTTTGGGATTGTAAAAACTCCTGAGCGGGCAGTATCTTGGGCGATGATTCAGCGATCGACTGCTTTAATTTCGCGCACATTGGTACACGGCTTCGCCCGACGCAGATCGTGCAGGTCAGGTCCCGCCCCGATTCGGAGATGTAGATGAAGATGTTCGCGCTATGCGGTCTGTCGGTCGCCCTGGTCGGGACGCTGGGGATGTCGCAGGCCCACGCCCAGGAAGCGCCGCCGTACGAGGTCGGCCGCGGCGACGGTTACGACGACAACGTCAAGTTCGTATGGGCCGACGTGCTGCGCGTCGATCCGATCTACGAGCAGATCCGCAGCGCGCGGCCGCGCGAGGAATGCTACGAAACCGAGGTCGAGCACCGCGACACCAGCAACCGCACCGGTGGTACGGTGCTCGGTGCGATCGTCGGCGGCGTGCTCGGCAACACCGTCGGCAAAGGCGACGGCCGCAAGGCCGCCACGGTCGCCGGCGCGGTCGCCGGCGGCGCGATCGGCAACAACATCGGCGGCCGCAACGACCGCTACTACACCGATACCGAAACGCGCTGCCGCACGATCCACGACACGGTCGAGGAACGGCGCATCGCCGGCTACGACGTGCAGTACCGCTATCGCGGTGACGTGTTCATGTCGCGTCTGGACTACGACCCGGGCGAGCGCATGCGCGTGCGCGTCAGCGTGACGCCGGCCGACTGAGGCCGGTTCCACCGCCCGGCCATCCGGGCGCATCTGTCCGAGTCAGACGACCGCGTCGGGCCAGGCGCGGTCGATCAGCGCGCCGAACGGCGTATCGGCCGGCAGCGTGCCGAAGCAGCGGACGTCACGTTCGCCGAGGCGCGCGCGGCAGAACGTGTCCGAGACGACATCAGGCGCGCCGCGCAGCAGCACCGCCGCCTGCAGCGCGACGGCCATTCGCTCGACCAGCACGCGCGCGAGGGTTTCCCGTTCGGCCGGCGCGGATGCGAGCAGATCGCCGAGGCGCCGCCGCTCCTCGCGCAGCAGCGGATGCAGCGGCGCAGCCTGGTCGATCTCGGCCAGGAACGCCTCCAGGCTCGCCGGCTCGCGTCCGAGCGTGCGCAGCACGTCCAGGCACTGCACGTTGCCGCTGCCTTCCCAGATCGAATTGAGCGGCGCCTGACGGTACAGCCGCGGCAGCATCGACTCCTCGACATAGCCGGCGCCGCCGAGGCATTCCTGCGCCTCGTTGACGAACGGTGCGCAGCGCTTGCAGACGGCGTACTTGCCGATCGCCGTGATCAGCCGCGCCAGCGGCGCGGCCTGCGGATCGTGCTGCGCATCGTCGACCGCACGCGCGATGCGCAGCGCCAGCGCCATCGAGGCCTCCGATTCGAGCGCGAGATCGGCCAGCACGTTGCGCATCAGCGCCTGGTCGACCAGCCGACGGCCGAACGCGCGGCGATGCATCGTATGGTGCAGGGCCTGCACCAGCGCCTGGCGCATGATCGCGGCCGAGCCGATCGCGCAGTCGAGACGGGTCAGCGCGACCATCTCCAGAATCGTCGCGACGCCGCGGCCTTCCTCGCCGATCAGCCATGCCGCCGCGCCCTGGAACTCGACCTCGGAACTGGCATTGCTCCAGTCGCCGAGCTTGTCCTTGAGCCGCTGCAGGCGGATCGCGTTGCGGCTGCCGTCCGGCGCGAACCGCGGCAGCAGGAAGCAGGACAGGCCCGCATCGGCCTGCGCCAGCACGAGGAAGCCGTCGCACATCGGCGCCGAGAAGAACCATTTGTGGCCGACCAGCGCATATAGGCGCTCCGGTCCGGCCGCCTCGACCGGCATCGCGCGCGTCGTGTTGGCGCGCACGTCCGATCCGCCCTGCTTCTCGGTCATGCCCATGCCGATCGTATTGCCGGTCTTGTGCCAGGCCGGCAGATCGCGCGGGTCGTACTCGGTCGAGAGAATCCGCTCGATCCACGCCTCGGCCAGGCCGCCTTGCCGGCGCAGCGCCGCGACCGAGGCATAGGTCATCGTCAGCGGACAGTTGTTGCCCTGCTCGGGCTGGTTGTGCAGATATGCCAGCGCCGCGCGTGCGACGTGCGCGCCGCGCCGGCCGGCGTTGCGCCACGCGAAGCTCGGCACCTCGTGGCGGATGCCGAGCGACAGGATCGCGTGATAGGCCGGATCGAATCTCACCGCATCGATGCGGTGGCCGTAGCGGTCGAACGGTACGAAGCGCGGCCTGTTCTCGTTGGCCGTGACGCCGAGCGCCATCAGCTCGCCGCCAACGACCGGACCGAACGCGGCCAGCCGGTCCTCGGCCCAGCCGCCGCCTTCCCGCGCAAGCGCGTCACGCAGCGGCCGGTCGGTCGCCCAGGCATCGTACGGCGGCAGCGGCGGCGGCTGGTTCTCGACCCGGTGCGTCAGGAATCGCTCGGCGATCTCGTTCATCGGCTGGGCTTCTCGGTACGGTGCGATGGCGATGGCGATGGCGATGGCGGATCGCGGTGCGGCCGCACAACACCGGCTCAGTGAGGGCGGTCGGCCAAGCGCTCCATCAGGCCGGCATACAGCACCTCGCGCCGCCAGCCCTCGAGCGCGGCCGGCCAGCGGCCGCCGGCGAGCAGCGACTCCAGATGCCGTCTGGCGCAGAGCAGGCCTTCGGGCAGATCCAGCCGTTCCGCGGTGGCGTTGACGAAGGCTTTCATCGCGGCGATCGCGCGCTTGTCGGCCGGCGTCGGCAATGCCGGGATCGGTTCGATCTCGAGCTCGGCCGGCTCCAGCGGGCGCGTCAGCACCTCGAGCAGTTCGGCCCGTTGCGCGCTGCGCAGCGCGCGCAGGCCCTTGGTCCGCTGGAACAGGTCCTCGCTGCCGGACGGCGGATGCTGCGTGAGATCGAGCGCGCGCGGATCGTCCAGCAGCCACGAGCGCGGCCGGTCGATCGCGCGCGCGGTGACGTCGCGCCAGATCAGGGCGCGGCGCAGCAGCGCCTGCTTCTCGACCGGCCAGCCGGCGGCACCGCGCAACGCCGTCTGCGGCTGCGGATCGGGCTCGCGTCGGCCGGCACGTTCGACCATGCGGCGGCAGTCCTCGCGATGCCAGTCCTCGTAGCCGCGTGCGGACAGCCGCTCGGACAGCTGCCGGTGCAGATCGGCCAGATGCGTGACGTCCTGCGTCGCGTACTCCAGCTGCTCGGGCGAAAGCGGACGGCGCAGCCAGTCCGAGCGGGTCTCGGCCTTCGGCAGTTGCACGCCGGTCAGTTCGAACACCAGCTTCTGGTAGCCGAGTCCGGGTCCGAGTCCGGCGAACGCCGCGGCGATCTGCGTATCGAACAACTGGCCGAGCCCGCGTGGCACCGGCGCCGACAGCGCTTCGAGGTCTTCGCTGGCGCTGTGCATCACGCAGACGCGGTCCGCGGCCGACAAGGCATCGCCGAGCAGGGCGACGTCGGCGGCGAGCGGGTCGATCAGTGCAGTCTGTGCACCGTGCGCGAGCTGCACCAGCGCGAGCTTCGGATAGAACGTGTCGACGCGCATGAACTCGGTGTCCAGGCCGATCAGCGGCGGTAGGGACGCGGCCAGTTCGCGCAAGGGTTCGTCGTGGTCGATCCAGTCGGCCAATGGAGGCTCCTGATGGCGGGTGGGCATCGAGCGTAGCAAGCGCGCGCGTCATCTGGAACGAGGTTTTTCTCGCGGGGGTGTTCACACGCCCCGAGGAACCTTGTAGGATTGCGCGCCCCGCCGGACCCCGGGCGCGCATCGCGCTCCGTCCGCCGCAGGGAGGCACGACGACTTCGCGTGCCGGCGTGGCCGGGTAGCTCAGTTGGTAGAGCAGGGGATTGAAAATCCCCGTGTCGGCGGTTCGATTCCGTCCCCGGCCACCATTTTTCTCGTTCGAGCACTTGCCGTGTCTTCGCCGGCAGCCACGCTCACTTGGCCATCGACGCTTCTTTGGCCCGTTCGCGCTCATCGCGCCTGCGTGCGGGTCCTCGTCGGCGCATACAGCCTTGCAGCGCGCATCGGTCGCTGATGCCGTCGCGGACCTCGCGCTCCCTCGTCGCCGGTCGGCGTGCCAAGCGTGCAGACCGGACAGACGCCGCGATTCGCGCGGGACTGCCGCGGAACCGGCCGCGTCGGCGACCGATTCCGGCGGCAGCTGCGTGCGGCTCGAGCGAGCGGCGGGCCGGAGCGGTGCGATCCGTCACTTCTTCCGCGCGTCGACCGCGTCGAGCTTGCGCTCGGCGCCGCGGATCACCGACGGCAGCACCTCGCGCTGCTTCATCGTCGCGACCGAGGTCTGCAGCACGTCGCGGGCCTTCTTCACGTCGCCGGCCTGGTCCAATGCCGAGGCGACGCGGTCGAGCGTCTCGAAGTACGGGATGTGGCCGAGCGTGTCGGCCGCGCCCTGCGGCGACTGCAGCAGCGGCGCGATCTGCTCGGCCGCGGCTTCCGGCGCGGCGCGATCGCAGCGGATCGCCAGGCTCCCATCATCCGCGGCGACCAGGCGCTTGTGGTCGCGCAGCTTCGGTGTCGCGAGCGCGACGGCCGCGTGTATCGCGGCGGCATGATCGGGGCAGCGCCGCACCAGTTCTTCGAGCGTGACGGCGGCGCGCGCCAGTCCGGGCGTCGCGCCGAACACCAGCGCGCGGCCGACGTCCTCGCTGAAGTAGTCGAGCGCGAGCCGATCCTCCTCGAACGATCGCGACGGTGCGACGTAGATGCGCAGCACGTTCGAGACCACGTTGTAGAGCCCGACGTCGAGCACGGCCTGGATCTGATAGAAACCGGGCTGATCGATCAGCCAGCCGGACGAGCAGGCGCTGACCATCTGCGTGCCGTAGATCGACGCACCGGGCGCGAGCGTGTCCTGACGCTCTTCCATGCACAGCGTCGCCATCGGGCGCCACTGCACGGTCGGCGCGCCTTCGCGCCGGATGAAGACGGTCAGATGATGGCCGTCGACGAGCGCGTCGGCGTCGTAGCTGGCCGGCGCGTCGGAGATGTTGGTCAGCTTGAACTCGAGCGTGACCGGCTCGAGGAACCGGTAGACGTTCAGTTCGCGATTGGGACGGATGTCGAGCCGCCAGCCCGGCTGCAGGCCGATCAGTTCGGGCGCGACGAAGCCGTGATCGACGAACCAGCGGTTGTTGCCCATCTGCACGAAGCGCCGCGGCGCGTGGCGCATGAACAGCAGTTCGTCGTCGCTGAAACGGAAGCGGAAATCCGAGAAGAACGCTTGCTGCCCGCCCGAGACCAGCGACGGGTAGTTCATGAAGCTGCGCGCCTCGGGCTCGTTCTGCAACGGGATCCACGGATCGCCGGGCGCGCCCTGGCCGGTACCGAAGGCCTTCTGGAACGAGTGGGCCAGATTGAAGGTGTGGCCGATCTCGTGCGTCATGATGAAGAACAGCATGCGCTGCCGCCAGGCCTTCGGAGCGGGGTCACCGGCCGGCGCGTCGAACAGGAAGCTCTCCGAGAACATCGCCGCGCCGCGGCGCTGGTTGGCGCCCATGTCGTCGAACATCAGGCCGCCGACGTTGCGGCCCAGATCGTGCCGAGCCGCATAAAGCATCCACATCGCCCACTGCGGACGGTTCGCATAGAGTGACCAGTAGGTCGCCATCGCGTCGTGCAGCTCGGCGGTCGACCAGGTGCCGTTGACGCCGGCGGCCGACAGCGGAATCACCTGACTGTTCGGCGACATCGTGGTCGCGAACCCGGCGCGCTGATAGATCGTCGCCAGCGACAGCGTCTCGGTCGGCAGGTTGGCCGGACGATTCGGATGCGCGTTCGTGTGATAGGTCAGTGCCGGCTCGCCGGCGTTCTCGACGCGGTCGACCTCCAGGTCGACCGGATCGAAGTACGGCGACTCGAGCACCAGCGGATAGCGCCGCTCGGGCGCGCCGGCGATCGCCAGCGTCAGTGCGAACTCCTGATAGCCCTGCTGGATGTCGGTGCCGGAGGCCTGAAACACGATGCGGTCGCCCGGCATCATCTGGGCCTCGCCGTCGCGGTAGAAGACCGTTGCGGTGATCGTGCGGACGTGGCGGCCGAGTACCTGGTCGGAGGTCACGCGCGCGACGACGTGGGCGGTGGTCCGTGCGATCTGCCGCCAGACCGTGACCGACAGACAGTGCTGTGGGAAGAAGCGGTCGACGTCGACGCGCACGGTCACCAGCAGATCGTCCTTCGGGTTGGCCGGCTTGAAGCCGTAGCGACCGCTCAGCAGCAGATTGCGGGCCGGACCCAGGCCCGAATCGGCAGCGGCCGGTGCGAGCGCGGAGTCGACCGCTGCACCGGCAGGCGCGGCTCCGGAAAGACCGGAATCGGCACCCTGACCGAGAGACGGGGCCTGGTCCTGGGACGCCTGGCCGATCGAAGCGGGGGCGGAGCGGTTCGACATCGCGTGATTCCTTATGGCTGCAGTGAGTGCGTCCCTGGGGTCCGGCGTCAGAAATATACCGGGCGCTCGCGCGCAGGTTCGACGAGGAGACCGGCATCGTCGAGATTGACGGTGACGACCTCGTCACCGGCGCCGATCGTGTAGCGGTGCACCAGCGATCGCGCGGGCACGCTGATCGTCAGCGTCTGGCCGACATCGGCCTGCACGGTCAGCCGATGCGCGAGGCCCAGTTGCAGCGGCGTGCGTGCCTCGACCTCGGCGAGCCTGCGGCCGTCGAGGTCGACCAGCACGGTCTGGCCGGTGAAGCCGGTCTGCAGATGCACCTCAAGCGGATGCGGCATGCACGGCTCCCGGGAAGGCGGCGAAGCGGAGACCGGCATTCATCTTTGCGCTCCTGGCAGTGGCGGCGATCTTCTCGGGCCGGGTCCGGTCGCGGGGCTGCGCTCGACACCGGACTTCGGACGAGCGACGCGAGCTCGTTCGACGAGAGGCCCGGAAGTATACGGGCAGGGCCTTCGCACGTGTCCGGATGCGTGCCCGATTTCGTCGGCGTGGCCAAGGGTTCGCAGATCTAACCGTTCTGGCACGAAACCTTCGTTGACGGTCGCGCAGGACGGCAAATGGTTCAACACGGCCACGCGCACCGCCAGCGGCCAGACCGATACCCACGCCGGCAACGACAGCGCGAGCGCGACCGTGGTCGCCGGCCCGAGTGCCGACGTGTCGGTCGGGAAGACTGGTCCGGTGTCGGCGACGGCGGGCAAGCCGGTCAGCTATACGTGACCGTCGCCAAGACCGGTCCGTCGTTCGCGCAGGGCATCATGCTCGACGATCCGACGCCGGTCAGCCTGACGTTCGTATCGGCGACAGCGCCGCGCGCGAGCGGCTTCCCGTGCGCACCCGGCACGCTCGGCGCCGGCGGTTCGGCCGCGATCGAGGTCACGTTCGCAGTGCCGGCCGACGACGCCGGCGACCATGTCGTCAACACCGCGTCGGTCGCCTCGGCCGTGCCCGATCCGTACGGCGCCGACGACAGCACCGCGACGCCCGATCGGGCCGCCTGAGGGTGGATCTGTCGCTGATCAAGACCAGTCCAGCGACCGTGACGGCCGGCCGTCCGTCGCCGAACGCGTCGTCAACCGGCCGCGAGCGTGCGGATCGGCCGGCGGAACAGATGCAGCGCGAGCTTGTCGGGGCGGAAGCGGCCGGCACGGTCGACGATGCCGGACTGTTCGAAGCCGAGCCGGCCGAGCAGCCAGCCCGGGCGGTCCCCGGACGGATTGATCGTCGGGTCGCTCGTGAATACCAGCTCGAAGCCGGCCGCACGCGCGCGCTCGGCGATCACCGCGTCGTAGCGGCCATGTGGAAACGACATCGTCTCCGGCGCGCGGCCGCCGTCGAGGTGCGCGGCGACCGCGTGGCGCGCGCCCGCAAGTTCGGCGTCCAGATCGGCCGCGCGCGGCATCGGCGTATGCGTCTTGCCGTGCGTGCCGATCGCGATGCCGCCGCGTTCGAGCGCGGCCAGCTCACCGGAGGTGACCATGTGGCGCAGGCCGTCGTCGAGCGCGTCGGCGAATGGCGCGAGCACGCGCGCGCGCTCGGCCTCGTCGAGCCGCTCGATCGCCGCGATCACGCGGCGCAGGCTGTCGATGCTCTCGTCGTCGGCCGGGCAGCCGGCGGCCGCGGCGAGATCGGCGACGCGCAGGCGGCCGAGTCGCCAGCCGCCGACGATGCGCTCCTGGTAGAACGCCAGGCGCCGGCCGATCACGTCGGCGACGACGAACAGCAGGCCTGGCACGTTGGCGCGCGCGAGCAGCGGCAGCGCGTAGTCGTGATTGTCGGACCAGCCGTCGTCGAACGTGATCAGCAGCGCATGCGGCGGCAGCGGCGTGCCGTCGCGTCGCGCCGCGAGCACGTCCTCGACCGAGACGATGCGGTAGTGGCGGCGAAAGAACGCGACGCAGGCGTCGAGCAGGTCGGCCTCGAGCGTGTAGTCCGGATCGCACGAGCGCCAGCGCGGGTCGGTCCGGTCGAGCACGCGGTGGAACATGATCACCGTCAGCGTGCGGCGATTGCGCAGGCGGTGGTAGAGGCCGAGCAGGCCGCTACCATAGAGCCACTTCTTGGCGAGGTCGGACAGCATGGAAACGGGCCCGGTGGTTTCGGCCATCATACCGACATACAACCGGCGCGAACTCGTCGTGCACGCGGTCGGCACGGTGCTCGCGCAGACGATGCCGGTCGAGGAGATCATCGTCGTCGACGACGGCTCGACCGACGGCACCGAGGACGCGCTGCGCAGCGCGTTCGGCGACCGCATCGTCTACGTGCGGCAGGCCAACGCCGGCGTATCGGCGGCACGCAATCGCGGCTTCGCGCTGGCGCGCGGGCGCTATCTGGCCCTGCTCGACAGCGACGACGAATGGCTGCCCGAGAAGACCGCGCGCCAGGTCGAGTGGCTCCGGGCGCATCCGGATTTCGGCATGGTGCTGTGCGACGTCGTGCGCACCGACGCCGACCGGCGTCCGGTCGACCGCCTCGAGCGGCGGCGGCTGACGCCTGAGGACGGCTGGGTACTCAAATGGGCGCTGCTCGAACCCGCACTGGCGCCGGTCTCGGCGCTGTTCCGGCGTGAGGTGTACGAACGGACCGGCGGCTTCGACGAATCGCTGCGCACCGCCGAGGATCTGGACTTCCATCTGCGCGTCGCGCGCGACTGGAAAATCGGCGTCGTCGACGCGGTGCTCGCGACCGCGATGCGCGGCCACGACGGCCTGTCGGCGCTGGCGCAGACCTATACCGACTATGCGGCCGTGATCGAACGCGCGGCGGCCGCCGCCGGCGACCGCGTCGCCGCCGAGGACCGCGGCCGCGCGCTCGCCGCGGCCTACCTGCGCAGCGCGCGCGGCACGCTCTACGCCGGACGCTGGCGCGAGACCTGGTCCTATGCGCGGCGCGCCTGGCAGGCCAGCGATGACCCTTCGCTGCGCCGGCAGGCACTGGCCCTGCTGCCGCTCGCGGCGCGCAGGCAGGCCGCGCGCCTGCTCGGCCGCGCACGCTGACCGCATGCGCGGCACATCGACCGAGTCGACGTGTGCGCAATCGCCTGGTTCTTCACCGCATCTACGGAAGTCGATCTGCGGCCGATCTCAGCCCGCATCGAATGGTCCCGCTTTGCCTCGAACTACCGCTCTCGCTCTTGCTCTTGCCGTGGCTCTCGCTCTTGGCTGTTGAGCGTGCCTGGGCGACCGAGAAGCGCAGGGCACCGATGCGGCGCAGCCGCATCGGCTCGCGTCAGCGCAGGCGGTTTTGGTGACTTTTGACAAGACAAAGAATGTCCGGCAGACATTCTTTGCTCTAAATCTTTCTGCTTGGTTTTCCTGAGGATCGAAGGCTCGAGGCAGTCCAGGATCGGCATCGACATCGAAGCTCAACTGCTTCAGACCGCTCGAAAGCAAAAACCGGAACCAAGAACTCAAAAGCCGAGTGATCCCGTCACCCCGCCATCGAACCAACATTCCCCCGAACAGGCGCAGCCGCAGCGGATCGCAACATCCGGCGCGACCGCGCCGCACCCCCGCCCGAGCCGACCACCGATTCCCGATCCCGATCCCGACGATCGCAGCCTCGCCGCGACAAGATGTGTCGAGGCGGGCCGTATGTCGGCCCGCCCCGACCGACGATCAGAAGCCGTACAGACCGGCCGCCTTGGCATGCGCGGCGATGCGGTCGACCGACAGGGCCTGACCGTAGAACAGCGCGACGTGGCCGAGCGTCGAGTAGACGAACGGGCGGTCGGCATTCGGCTCGGACGCCACGTAGATACTCGGCGCGGTCAGCGTGCCGGGGTAGCCGAACAGCGTCTGAATCTGCAGCAGGTGGCCGTTGATGTAGATGCGCACCTGCGCGGTCGTCGCGTCGAGCACGGCGGCCAGGTGATAGGTGCGGCCGGCGTTCAGACCGGACAGGTCCACGCGCGTGCCGGCGCCGACCTGGATGCGCGGCTGCAGACCGATCACGCCGAAGCTCAGGAACGGATCGACGCCGGCATCGCCGATGTAGAGGATCGGCTGATGGCCCGAGCCCAGCGTGTGCACGCTGACGACCGCCTCGACCGTCAGCGAGCCGCTCGGCGTCGGCGTGCCGGTCGGATTGCCGCTGGCGATCGCCTTGCCGTTGCCCTCGCCGAGGCGCGCATAGTTGGCGTCGCTGGTCGGCATCAGCCGGCTCCAGCCCGGCGCGATCGTGATCGCGGCGCCGGAGATCGCCGCATCGTGATGGCCCGGGCCGTGGTCGGCGAACGAGGTGCTGCCGGCGGTTTCATCGAGCGGGTAGTACAGCGTCGGCGCGTCGGCCATGATCGCGTCGTACAGGCTCGGCACGCCGCTGCCGCCGGTCACGGCGGCCCAGGCGTTGTCGCGGCGCGCGTAGAGCGTGCCGTCGGCCGGTGCGTCGGCGAAGCTGCCGCCGGTCGGACCGGCGGGACCGATCGGACCTTGTGCGCCGGCCGGACCTGCCGGTCCCTGCGGGCCGGCATCGCCGGTGGCGCCGGTCGCACCGACCGGGCCCTGCGGACCTTGCGGGCCGGCGGGACCTGCCGGTCCCTGCGCGCCCGCGGCGCCGGTCGCACCGGTGGCGCCCGCCGGGCCGGTCGGACCTGCCGGTCCTTGCGGGCCCTGCGCGCCGGTCGCACCGGTGGGGCCGGCCGGACCCTGCGGGCCCTGCGGACCGGCCGGGCCGGGATTGCCGCTCAGCGCGTACTGCGCGACCGGCGTCGTCGCGACGGCCTGGCGCGGTAGCAGCGGCTGGCCGTTGACGCGCACCTCGAGCCACAGCTGGCTGCCGGTGAACGCGCCCGGAAACGCTAGGCTGACGGTGAAGACACCGTTGGCGACCGGGAACTGCGGCTCGGACTGTGTCGTGCCGATCTGCTGACCGCCGGTCTGCGCGTCGTACAGCGCGAACGCGAGATCGTAGGGGCCGTTGGCCGGCTGGCCTTCGCGCATCAGCAGGCCCTGGTACGTGAAGTCGGGGAGCTGGGCGACCTGGGCCGCGGCCGAGCCGGCGACGAGCAGCAGCAGGCCGATCAGGAAATGCCGGAAGATCTTCATGGATCGCAGTCCTCGAAACTGGTGCGTAGGATGGAATCGTCGGGACGCACGCCGGTCCAGAAGCCCGACGTCACGGTGAAGCCGCCGCCGCTCGAGACGCCGGCGACCGGCTGGCCGATCGTGCCGGCCAGGTCGAAGCAGGCGCTGCGCGCGCGGGCAGTGCCGCCGCCGGCGATCGCGTGGCGTGTCACCTGGAACGCGTCGGCGCCGGCCGGCGCGGCATGGCCGGCATCGTCGGCGGCCAGCGCCAGCGCGGCGGCGAGCGCCAGGCCGGTCGCGCCGGCCAGGCGCAGCGCACGGCCGGCGCGCGGCCGCACCGCGGGTCCGCCGGACCGCCCGGGCGTCGGTAGGATGTTCATGGACTACCCCTTGCGATGAAATCGAATCGAGCCGTCGCCGGTCGCAGTTCGCCGCGGCCGGAACGGGTTTCCTTCTCGTGCGGGCTCAGCGCGCCCCGCGGCCGAACAGCACCACCTCTAGCGTCTGCAGCAGGATCACCGCGTCGAGCAGGAGGTTGTGATTCTTGACGTAGAACAGGTCGTACTTGAGCTTCTCGGCGGCGTCCTCTTCGGTCGCGCCGTACGGAAAGTTCAGCTGTGCCCAACCGGCCAGGCCCGGCTTCACGCAATGGCGCAGCTGGTAGTAGCGGATTTTCTTGGCCAGCTCGTCGACGAACTGCGGACGCTCCGGCCGCGGCCCGATCAGGCTCATGTCGCCGCGCAGGATGTTCCACAGCTGCGGCAGCTCGTCCAGGCGCGTCTTGCGGATGAAGCGACCGACGCGGGTGACGCGATCGTCGTTCTTGGCGGCCCACACCGCCACGCCGTTCTTCTCGGCATCCGGACGCATGCTGCGGAACTTGGCCAGCGAGAACACCTGGCCGCGCTCGCCGACGCGCTCCTGCCGGTACAGCACCGGCGCGCGCCAGCCCGATTCGAGGCGGATCGCCAGCGCCGTCAGCAGCATGAACGGCGACATCGGGATCAGCACCAGCAGCGCCGCGACGACGTCGAACACGCGCTTGGAGAAGCGGCGCAGCGGCGAGGCGTTGAAGCCGTCGGAGAACACCAGCCAGGACGGATCGACCAGGTCGAGCTGGACCTTGCCGAGCTCGCGCTCGAAGAACGTCGGCAGGTCGGTGATCATGATGCCGTTCTGCTTGCACTCGAGCAGCTCGGCCATCGGCAGCGAACCGCGCCGGTCGTCCGAGCCGACGACGATCTCGGCGATCTGGCGCTGGCGCACGAAGTCCGACAGCGGCGTGCCGGGTTGCAGCAGGGTGTCGGTCGGCACGCTCGGCGTCTCGCCTTCCATCGGCAGGAAGCCGACGACCGTGAAGCCGCGCCGGTCGACGCGGCGGCGCATCCGCGAGGAGATCATCGAGGCACGCCGGCCGCTGCCGAGCACCAGTACGCGTCGCTTGAGCGCTTCCACGTCGATCAGGCGCATGAACGCGGCGCGGAACGTGGCGACCGCGACGAAGCCGATCAGCATGCCGATGCCGGCGACGCCGCGGCCGATGTACAGGTGCGGCACCACGTAGTAGAGCAGGGCCAGGCCGATGCCGCCGAGCAGGAAGCCGACTGCCTGGCGCGCGAGCACGCCGAACAGGCGTTCGCGCATGCGCGGCTGATACAGACCGAGTGCCGCCATCGCCAGCACGATCACCGCGCCGAACACCAGCGAGCGCAGCATGAAGCCGGCCGAATACTCGTTCAGCCATTCGTGGTCGTACCAGTAGCGGATCCGCACGGCCAGCCACAGCGAGACCGCCAGCAGCAGGCCCTCGCCGGTGGCGAGCGCGATCAGCCAGCGATTGGCCTGGTCACGCAGGAAGCGCAGCATCCAGCGTCCTTTGCCGGATTCGGCGTACGGGGCATCCTGCCCGGCCGGAGTTCCGGCGGGGTGCGAGAACCGCGGATTGTCGATGTGCATCTGCGAGCACCGGTAGGGGGCCGGGCTCGGTGCCAAGCGAATCGCGTGCCATATTCGCTGAATGATACCTTTTCCCGCGCCGTGGCTGCGCGATCGGGAGGGCGGTCGGCTACCATTTCCCGATCGGCGGATGTCGTGAACCGGATCACATTGTCAGAACACGACGTTCCGCGCGCAAACCCGCCACGGCACGAAACCGACGAACGGTAGCGCGGGACCGGCGGGATGCGGCCATACGGCCACGGCGGACCGGCTCTCGGACCGATCACGCGACTCGCGCCGGTCCGGCCAGGGCTGCCGCTGCTGTCGGCCGTCGATTCGCGCCGACGGACGACGCGGCCGGTCAGGACTTGCGGGAGGGCTCGTGCAGTACGCGGAACTCGCCCTCGATCACGCCGGGCTTGGCGGCGGCCGGACGCGCCGCCGGGGCGACCGGACGCGAGCGGAACGCATTGACCGCGAGCATGATCACCGCGCCGACCGCCAGCACCGCGATCACCGCCAGACCCAGCGTCAGCAGCGCCGCCATGATCACCAGGCCCGCGGCCATCGCCAGGATGCGCAGCAGCGGGTTGTGCATGCGCGGGAGTTTCCAGTAGAACATCGTGCCGGTCGCCTGTGACAGAATGGACGCGCCTGCCGAGGCAGGCGTTCCTGGCGATTTTGGGACACCCGGCGGCCCGCGCAAGTGCCGGCCGTCCCGGTCGGTGCGTCGCGACGCGCACGGCCGCGCCGACTGCGCATTCCCGGACGCCCCATGCCGACGCTACCGCCCCGCCGACTCTGTGCGATCGACGACGTTCCGGACGGCGGTGCGATCGGCGCTGCGACGCGTCCGGACGCCCCGTTCTTCGACCTGATCGTGCTGCGCCGCGGCCGCGAGGTGTTCGCGTACTACAACGAATGCCCGCACGCCGGCCGCAACCTCGACTGGTCGCCGGGCCGGTTCCTGGTCAAGGACGGGCTGCTGGTCTGCGCGGCGCACGGCGCGACGTTCGCGGTCGAGGACGGGCGCTGCCGCGGCGGCCCCGGCGGCGGCGGTCTGGTCGCCGCGCCGATCCGCGTCGACGGCGAGGACGTGCTGCTGCTGGCCGACGCCGACGAGGCGGTCTGAACCGCGCCGCGGCATGCGGCATCGCGACACGCTTGGCCGTCCAAATCAGCGCAGACATATGCTGCGACGCAGCAGGGTTTGCCGTATCCTTGCGCGCCCGCCGACGACGGCGGCGTATCGACGAAACGCAGCACGAGGAGAGTCCCGCATGGCGCTCGAACTGGTCCCGGCCGGTCGCGACGTACCGAACGAAATCAACGTGGTCATCGAAATCCCGAAGGATTCCGAGCCGGTCAAGTACGAGGTCGACAAGTCCACCGGCGCGATCTTCGTCGACCGCGTGCTGTCCACGCCGATGCGCTATCCGTGCAACTACGGCTACATCCCGGGCACCCTCGGCGGCGACGGCGACCCGCTCGACGTGCTGGTGATCCTGCCGCTGCCGCTGGTGCCGGGTTCGGTGATCCGCTGCAAGCCGGTCGGCATGCTGAAGATGACCGACGAGGCCGGCGGCGACGAGAAGCTGATCGCAGTGCCGGTGTCGAAAGTGTTCGCCGGCTATGCCCACGTCGACACGATCGACCAGGTCTCGGGTCACTGGCTCGAGCGGATCGGCCACTTCTTCGAGCACTACAAGGATCTCGAGAAGGGCAAGTGGGTCAAGGTCGAGGGCTGGGTCGGCGCCGACGAGGCGCGTCGCGAGATTCTGGCCGGCGTCGAGCGCGCCCGCGCCGACACCTGATCGAGCGACGATCGACGCCGACCCGGGCGGCGCGTTCCGCGCCGGGCCGTTCGGAATCGTCGGTCGCGCAATCGAGACATCCCGGACGGCGCGCGTCTTCGCGCCGTCCGATCGGTACCCCGGTCGACGACGTCCGTCCGGGACTCGACCGTCGCGCATCGATGAGTCATGGCCGCCTCGGCCGCACGCTCGATGCGTCCCGGCGCAGGCCGTCCGCTTGCACATGCGCCGGACATCCCCGAACCTTGCCGGCCGACGAGCGACCGGCAGCCAGCGTATGTCCACTCATGATCTGATCGTGCTCGGCGCCGGTTCCGGCGGCCTCGCCACGGCGATACGTGCGGCGCGCCACGGCGCGCGCGTGGCCCTGGTCGAGCCGGGCGTGCTCGGCGGCACCTGCGTCAATGTCGGCTGCGTGCCGAAGAAGGCGATGTGGCTGGCGTCGAATCTCGCCGAGACCGGCCGCGTCGCGGCCCGGCTCGGCTTCGAGCGCTGCGCGGTCGGCTTCGACTGGGCGGCCTTCGTCGCGCACCGCCAGCGCTACATCGAGGCGATCCACGTCGGCTATCGTGAGCGCATCGACGCGCTCGGCATCGACTGGGTTCCGGCCGCCGGCCGTTTCCTCGACGCCGGCCGCATCGTCGCCGGCGCGCGAACGCTCCAAGCGCCGCAGATCGTCGTCGCGACCGGCTCGCGTCCGCAGCGCCCGCCGTTCGCGGACGGCGTCGGCATCGATTCCGACGGCTTCTTCGCGCTGCGGCAGCAGCCGCGCCGCGTTGCGATCGTCGGCAACGGCTACGTCGCCGTCGAACTCGCCGGCGTCCTGCATGCGCTCGGCTCCGAGGTGCGGCTGCTGATCCGCGGCAATCGCCTGCTCGGAACGTTCGACGAGGAGGTCGCGCGGCGTCTGGCCGGCCTCTACGAAGCTGACGGCATCGGCATCGAGGCCGGCTTCGACGCGGTCGAGGCGTCGATGCACGACGAGGAGGCCCGGATCGTCGCCGCCGACGGCCGCGAGCTGCGCGCCGATACGCTGATCTGGGCGATCGGCCGGCGCCCCGACACGCGCTCGCTCGATCTGGCCGCCGCCGGTGTCGCCTGCGATGCGCAGGGCCGCATCGTCGTCGACGATCGCCAGCGCACCGGCGTGCCGGGCATCCATGCGGTCGGTGACGTCACCACGGCACCGGCGCTGACGCCGGTGGCGATCGCGGCCGGCCGCGCGCTGGCCGACCGCCTGTTCGGCGGCCGGCCCGAATGCCGCCTCGACACCGCCGACGTACCGACCGTGATCTTCTCGCACCCGCCGCTCGGCTCGGTCGGCCTGACCGAGGCCGCCGCGCGCGAGCGCCACGGCGACGCGGCCGTGAAGGTCTACAGCACCGCGTTCCGCCCGATGCTGACCGCCCTGGCCGGCGGCGAGGCGCGCAGCTTCGTCAAGCTGGTCTGCGTCGGCGAGGACGAGCGCATCGTCGGCCTGCACGGGCTCGGCCTGGGCGCCGACGAAATGCTGCAGGGCTTCGCGGTCGCCGTGAAGATGGGCGCACGCAAGGCGGACTTCGACGCGACGATCGCGATCCATCCGACCTCGGCCGAGGAGGTCGTCCTGATCGAGTGACCGGCGCGTCGCCGGTCTTTCTCGTTCGGCCTCGACCTCTGCTCGCGCTCCGGTTTTGGCTTCGCAGGTCGCCCAGGCCGAAGAGCTGCCCCGTGTCTGAGCGCCAGCGAGTTGGGGCAGCGTGCCTGGGCGACCGAGAAGCGCAGGGGACCGATGCGGCTGCGCCGCATCGGCTCGCGTCAGCGCAGGCGGTTTTGGTGACTTTTCCCAAGAGAAAAGTCACCCGTGCGCGCAGCGCGCGGAAGCTCTTGATCTTGATCTCGAGCCGTTGATGCCGTGGCGTTTACCGGCTCGCCGGCGTAGAAGAAGTCCAAGAGCGCAGCATCAAGAGTTGAAGTTGGATCGTCGAAGTTGCAGCTGACCGTCAGGCGAAAAACAAGAAAACGCCGGAGCCCGAAGGCCCCGGCGTCGTGTGCTGGTCGGACGTCCGTGTCCTGCTGCAAGACGGAAGACGTGTCGCGATCAGTCGGCGCCGCCGATCGCGATCTGGCCGATCTTGAAGAACACGTCGGTGTTGTCGAACACGCCGTTGAAGTGGTGCGAACCGCGGCCGTAGGCCGACAGCGGGATGTCGGTCGCGGTGTGCGCGGCCTGGTCGCCCGGCACCTGGCCGGTGACCAGATAGCCGGCGCCTTCGTTGCGCACGCTCGGGTTGGCCGGCGACTGCGACGGCGGGAACGGCTGCTGCGAGTCGCGCGTCGGGAAGCGGCTCGGCAGCCAGGTTTCGTAACGGTCGGCGTTGGCGCCGTAGCCGATCAGCATCTTGCCGTCGATGTGCGTGGTTTCCGGATAGCCGTCCTCAGCCATCGTGTACTTCGGGAACTTGGCCGCTTCGTACACGCCGACCACGCCCTTGCCGGCGTCCGGATCGGCTTCGAGCGTGGAGGCGCTGACCGTGGCCGCGCCGATGATCGCGGCGCCCGAGCACTCGTGGTCGGCCGTGACCAGCACCAGGGTGTCGGGGTTGCGCTCGGCGAAGCGCTTGGCGACCGCGACCGCGCGGTCGAGCTCGATGACCTCGAGCGTCCAGCGATCGGTGTCCATCAGATGCGCCTGCTTGTCGATCGAGGAGCCTTCGATCAGCGCGACGAAGCCGTTCGGATTCTTCGACAGCACCTTCAGTGCGGCGTCGGTCATCTCGTCGAGCATCGGCTGGTCCGGGAAGCCGAACGCGTCGACCACGGTGGTGTCGCCGCGGCGGCCGGCGATCTTGTCGTAGGCCACATTCATGTTCGAGTACGAGAACAGGCCGAGCAGCTTGTCCGGCGTGCCGGCGTTGAACGCCGCATCCAGGCCGGTCTTGTCGGCCGCGTAGCGGAAGCCGGCGTCGCGGAACTCGGCGATCAGATCGCGCTCGGGATCGAGCACCCCGCGCGCGACGCCCCAGCCGTTGACGATGTCGTCGCCGAGCACGTAGTCGTTGGACTTGCGGCGCTGCGAGCCGTTGACCGGCTGCGGGCTGGTGCTGTCGGACGGGTTCGGCAGGAACCACTTGCGGCCGCCGCCGAGCAGCACGGTCAGGCCGGTCTGGTCGCGGTCGTCGAAGAACTGGTCGACGATGCCGGTGCCGTTGCCACGCGCCGAGGTGTGGATCGCCATCGAGGCCGGCGTCGCGTCGAACACGTCGGCGGTCGTGACCACGCCGAGCGACTTGCCCTGCAGGTTGTGCAGATATTCGGACAGGTATTCGTAGCGCGGATTGTCGAACGCATCGCGTGTGTCGTCTGGCCAGACGCCTTCCTCGTTGTTGTTGGCCTTGTTGCCGGTCACGTAGTTCTGCATGCCCGGCGCCGAGTCGGTGACGATCGAGTTCAGCGACGCGGTCATCACCGTGCCGGTGTTCGGGAACGTGTCCATCGCGAGCAGGCCCTTGGCCTTGCCCTGCGCGTAGCCGCGCGAAATGATGCGGGCGGCGGTGCGGTGCGCGGCGCCCATGCCGTCGCCGAGGAAGATCACGATGTTCTTGGCGACCTGGCCCGACTCGGCGTCGATGCCGACGATCTCGAAGTTGCCGGTCGCGGTGATCGTAGTGCCGTCGTCCTGACGCGCGATCGCGCGCAGCGTGTGCACGCCGGCGCGGCTGTTGGAGTACGCGCGGCGCGAGATCACGGTCGCGTTGCCGGGCAGACCGGCGACCAGCTTGCAGCCCGAGGCGCCGGTCGTGCGGCCCGAGGCGGCGATGCAGGTCGCGGCCGGACCGGTCTCGGTGACCGTGCTGGTCAGCGTCGCACGCGGATCGTGGATCAGTTCGCCGTCGACCCAGAACGGGCGCAGCGTGCTCTGATCGTCGACGACGAAGTCGAACGCGACGATCGTGCGGCCCGGATCGGGTTCGATCGTCATCTGCAGATCGAAACGCTGGCCGGGCAGGAAGCGCGCGATGACCGGGCTCTCTTCGCCGCTCGCGAACAGCTCGCTCGGCGGCGTCAGCCGCGAGATGCGCGCGGCGAATGCGTCGCCGGCGAGAAGGCCGAGGATCGCGGCGGCCAACAGCGGCAGGCCGCGACCGGATCGTGACACGAAGGACATGGGGCTACTCCTGGGTGGGAAGAGGGCAGGCGGCCGTGCGTGGTCGCGGCCGGTTCGTCAATGGCGATGACGCGGCGACTCGGCGCTGCGCGCCGCTTCGCGGCTGACGCGGCGCAGGGCGCGCGCAACCGGCGCGTCGAGCGTCAGCTGCACCGAGGACACCCGTCCGCTGGCCGCGTCCTCGCGGCTGCCGACGCTGAGCGTGCCGGTCAGCTGGACCAGGCCCGGAATGCGCGGGATCGTCGCGCCGGCTGATTCGGACAGATGGACCATCACCGCCGACGGCGGGATGTTGTCGGCGAGACTCTCGTCCTCGTGACCGATGTCGACGGCCAGCGGCGACAGCAGGAAGCGGTCCTCGGCCGGCGGATGCAGCGGCACGACGTAGCCGACCATGCGTACGCGCTTGCCGTCGAGCGTGGCGAGCTTCTCGCTCGGCTCCAGCCCGAGCGGACCGACCGGTGTGCGGAAGATCTCGCCGAATCTGAGCTCGACCACGCCGCGCGGCGGCGTGCCGAGCTCGCCGCGCACGGCCAGCGCACGCGGCACGTCGCGCGCGGCGACGCTGGGAATCGAGACGGTTTCGCCGTGGGCGTGGGCGAACACGGGCAGCGCGGCCAGGATCAGGCCCGGCAGCAGGCGACGGAGACGGAACACGCGGGCATCCTCGGCGAGCGCCGCGACGCGCATGGGCGTCGCGTTGGCGATGCGCGGCAGGCTAGGTCGCGCCGATGAAACTGCGGTTACACGGCGATGACCGACCGGCTACCGGGCCGACCCGTTCTGGTCCGTCAGCGCAAGAAGATGCGATGACGCCACAAGTCTGCAGCCCACACGGCGAAAGCCAGGACCGCGACCACCTCGCTGTAGTCGACGAAAACGCGGCCGCCGAACACGAGCGCCTTGAGTACTCCGTACAACATGATCGCGTACACGCCGCGAGGCCAGTCGGGAAAATGCCAGTTGGCACGACGTGCGAAGCGGAACACCGCGATCAGCAACGCGATCACCGCCACCACCATGGCCGCGTCGCGCTGCCATGAAGCAGCCGATGGCGAATTGGATCCGACAGGCGCGAGGATGCTCGATGGCCCGTGTGGCGCCGTGATGCGCAAGCCGATCGCGAGCAAGCACAAGATTGGAACGAAGACGCGGCGAAGCCAGAGAGCGGGTGCGTGACCGGATCGCTCCGGCAAGGCCTGCCAGATGGCGGCCGAGAACCCGGCGGTCAGTATGCCCCACAGCGCGCATAGAATTGCGACGACAAACGTCAGCCACGGCCGAAACGGGTCATCGCCCTGACCGAGCGTCGCTTCCAGGGCCAGGTCCGCTGTGAACGCTGCGAGTAGCGCGACGCCTGCACGAGCGGCGCCGACGGCTAGCCTGGGAATGCTGAATCGGCTGCGATCTCCCGCGCGCAGCCAGAACGCCATCTGGCGCCGATCGAGCGCGTCGGGTGCTTCTTCAGGCTGCCCTTCCAGCATGCGTTGCAGAAAGACGGCCCGCTCGGTGGGCCGACGCGGCGGCAGGGCCTGCCGAAGCACCCGGACCCAGGTAAACGGCGTGCCCAATGCCGCCAAATGACGACGAGTCGACGCGACCTCGATGCCGCCATCGGGATTGCGGACGCGCGAGGCCAGCTCCCCGACATGATCGGGCTGCATCTCCCAGTTCAGTCGCAGGCGTCGTCGCAGCGACTGTAGAGCGAGCGGGTGCGGACCGGCGAGGATCTGATCCAGATCGAAGAAGCGCAGGACACGGTCGAACACCGGGCCCGGCAGCGGTACGCGGCCGGCGTGCTGAAACAGCACGTGCAGCGTGGCCTCGCCGACCGCAGCCTTGACCTCGAGCGACCACAGTGCCGGCTGCTGTGCCAGCCATGCTGCGACAGCGTCAGGATCGTTCGTGTCGGCTCGTTCGATCAGTTCGGTCATGTACGCGTCGAAATCGAACGGCGTGTGATCGGCGTGAGTCACCGGCGACTCGGCTGCCTGCCCTTGTTCGGACGCAGCTGTCGATTCGGCCGCAATCTCGGCCGACGCGCTGTTCTCGATCGGCATGCGATCGGCCGCATCGTCCGGCGGCGTCTGCTCGCGTACCGCGTGCAGGGCCGCCTGATAAGCCTCGTTCAGTGCCTGGAACGCGGCTGGATCCTGCTCTGGCCTTGCGAAGCGCAACTGTTGCGCATAGGCGCGCTTGATGGCCCGCTCGTCGGCTCCTTGCCGCAATCCCAGGTGTTCCAGCGGTGTCACGAGGCAGTCTCGATATGGTCCAACAGGGTCAGGAGGGCTCGGCGTTCTTCGCGGATCAGGCGGGAGTCCTGCGCCTCCAATGCGCCACGGAATGAAGCGAGTCGTTCGCTGAGGGCATGACGCTGGTCCACATGTTCTTCATAGACGCGTTCGGCGCGCGCCGTGGCGGCCATGTTCTCGTGCTGATCGCGAGGGTGAATCTTCAAGGCATCCAGCGTCCGCAGCCGCTCGCGAATTTCCTCTTGTGAAAGCAAGCCCGGGTTCTGCTCGAGCAGCAGTTCGAAGCGACGTCCACTCGCCAGCACTGTCGCTTCGACCTGCAGGACGCCGTTGACGTCGTAAGTAAATCGAACCGCAACGCCATTCTGGTCCTTGCTCCGCCGCGGCGGCAGCTCGACATCGAGTGCGCCGAGCTTGATGTTGTTGGCGACCATGGGGTTCTCACCCTGGTAGACGTCGATGCGCAGGCGGCTCTGGTGATCCTCGACAGGCCAGAAGGTCTCCTCGCGGCTGACCGGGACCGTACTGTTGCGGTGAATGATCGGTTGGAAGAAGCCGGCCTGATAACGGCCGGCGCCGTCGATCTGCGCCACTTGCGTGCCGAGTGTGTACGGGCACACGTCGGTGAGGATGACTTCCTCGAGGCGTGCGTCGCGCGACTTGAGGCCGGCGGCGATCGCGACGCCGCGAGCGACCGCTTCGTCGGGATTGACGTCCCGAAGCGGCAGACGCCCGAACATGCGTGAAACCAGTCGCGCCACCATCGGCATCCGGGTAGCACCGCCCACCAGGACAACCTCATCGACCTGACTGGACTGCAGTCGCGCATCCCGCATTGCGCGTTCCACAGGTGCGCGCATTCGCTGCATCAGGGGCTCTGCCAACTGCGCGAAACGCGACTGGTCGATTTCCCATTCGATCGTCGCCCCGTCGACGGGGATACGCACGTGCACGGCCTGTCGGCTACTCAGTTCGCGTTTCGCCTGCTCGCAACGCTGGCGAATACGTGCTCTATCGCGCGGTTGCAGTCGCGTAGGGTCCAGATCCAGGTCCGTACATAAGGTCTTGTACAGCAGGTCGAGAAAATCCTCGCCGCCCAGGTAGTTGTCGCCAGCGCTGGCGTGGACCTCGACGACGCCCTCGAATATCTCGAGGATCGAGACGTCGAAGGTTCCGCCACCCAGGTCGAGAACCAGGAAACGGCCGCCGTCGGAACGGTGCTGCAGGCCGTACGCCAGAGCGGCGGCCGTGGGCTCGTTGACGAGGCGCTCGACGCGGATGCCGGCGATTTCACCGGCAGCGCGCGTGGCCTTGCGTTGTGCATCGGAAAAATACGCCGGCACGCTGATCACGGCTTCTTCGACTCGCGTGCCGAGTGCTGCTTCGGCATCGGCCAGAAGCTGGCGTAGAAGCAGTGCAGACAGCTCTTCAGGCCGCAACCGGTGATTGCCCAGACGGACCTCGCGCTCGCTGCCCATCCAGCGCTTGAAGGTCGCGACGCTGGATGCGGCGTGTGTGATGAGGCGGTCACGCGCAGGCTGGCCGATGATGATCCGCTCGTCCTCGTCGACGCTGACGACCGAGGGGGTCAACGTGCTGCCGAGGGCGTTGGTGAACAACGACGGACCTTGCGGGCCATAAGCGCCGATCAAGGAGTGGGTCGTACCCAGGTCGATGCCGACGATCATGCGTTCACATCCGGAACACGCCGAAACGGCCGCGCTCGATCGGCGCGTTGTACGCGGCCGACAGGGCCAGGCCGAGCACGCGGCGCGTGTCGGCCGGATCGATGATGCCGTCGTCCCAGAGCCGGGCGCTGGCGTAGTACGGATGACCCTGGCGCTCGTACTGGGCGCGGATCGGTGCCTTGAACGCGTCCTCTTCTTCCTGCGGCCAGGTCTTGCCGGCCGCTTCCAGGCCATCGCGGCGCACCGTCGCCAGCACCGAGGCGGCCTGTTCGCCGCCCATCACGCTGATGCGCGCGTTCGGCCACATCCACAGGAAGCGCGCGCCGTAGGCGCGGCCGCACATCGCGTAGTTGCCGGCACCGAAGCTGCCGCCGGTGACGACCGTGAACTTGGGCACGTGCGAACAGGCCACCGCGGTGACCATCTTCGCCCCGTCCTTGGCGATGCCGGCGTTCTCGTACTTGCGCCCGACCATGAAGCCGGTGATGTTCTGCAGGAACACCAGCGGGATGTCGCGCTGGTTGCACAGCTCGATGAAGTGGGCGCCCTTGAGCGCGCACTCGGCGAACAGGATGCCGTTGTTGGCGACGATGCCGACCGGATAGCCGTGGATGTGCGCGAAGCCGGTGACCAGGGTCTTGCCGTAGCGCGCCTTGAACTCGTCGAGCACCGAGCCGTCGACGACGCGCGCGATGATCTCGCGGATGTCGAACGGGATGCGCACGTCGCGCGGCACGACGCCGTAGAGTTCCTCGGACGCGTACAGCGGCTCGGCCGGCGCCGCCAGCGCCGCCGGCACGCGCTTGACGCGGTTGAGGTGGCGCAGGATGTCGCGCGTGATCGCCAGCGCGTGCGCGTCGTTCTCGGCGTAGTGGTCGGCGACGCCGGAGACCGCGGTGTGCACGTCGGCGCCGCCGAGCGACTCGGCGTCGACGATCTCGCCGGTGGCCGCCTTCACCAGCGGCGGGCCGCCGAGGAAGATCGTGCCCTGCTCGCGCACGATCACGGTCTCGTCGCTCATCGCCGGCACGTAGGCGCCGCCGGCCGTGCACGAGCCCATCACGACCGCGATCTGCGCGATGCCGAGGCTGCTCATGCGCGCCTGGTTGTAGAAGATCCGGCCGAAGTGCTCGCGGTCCGGGAATACCTCGTCCTGCAGCGGCAGGAACGCGCCGCCGGAATCGACCAGATAGACGCAGGGCAGACGGTTCTCGAGCGCGATCTCCTGCGCGCGCAGATGCTTCTTGACCGTCATCGGGAAATAGGTGCCGCCCTTGACGGTCGCGTCGTTGGCGACGACCAGCACCTCCTGGCCGTGCACGCGGCCGATGCCGGTGACCAGACCCGCGCCGGGCGCGGCGTCCTCGTACAGGCCGTGGCCGGCCAGCGCCGAGAGCTCGAGGAACGGCGAGCCCGGATCGAGCAGGGCGCGGATGCGCTCGCGCGGCAGCAGCTTGCCGCGCGCGGTGTGCTTGGCGCGGGCCGCTTCGCCGCCGCCGAGCGCGGCACGCGCGGTGGTCGCCTCCAGATCCTCGACCAGGCCGCGCATCTGGGCGGCGTTGGCGAGGAAGTCCTCGCTGCGCGTGTCGATCTGGCTCTTGATGGCCGGCATGGCGGGACCCGTGCGTGAAGTGGTGCGCATGAAAGCACAGCCGTCCGGTGGTGCCAACGGCGCGACGCGCATCGCCTGCGCAGGCCCTGAATGCGAACGGCCCGGCAGGGCCGGGCCGTCGCGGGCGATGTCGGCGCGCCGGCCGCTACGGGAGCGACCGGCGGGCGCGGACTCGGATGACGGTCGTGCGCGGATCGGGGCGCACGCCGATCCGCGGCGCGGCACGGCCGCGCGCGGTCGGGCCGTCGATCAGTCGTGGCCGTCCTTCTTGACGGCGTCGGACGCGGCGTCCTTGGCGTCCTTGGCGGTTTCCTTGATGTCGTGCCCGACTTCCTTGGCGCCGGCCTTGACCTCGCGTCCGGCGGCCTTGGTCGCGTCCCAGGCTTCCTTGGCGCCTTCCTTCACGGTCTGGCCGGTGGCCGATGCGGCCTCCTTGGTCGCGTCGGCGGCATGGTCGGCCGCTTCCTTGGTCGCGTCGGCGGCTGCGGCCGCCGCGTCCTTGGCCTTGTCCCAGGCGCTGTCGGCCTTCTCGCCGGCCTTGTCGGCGGCCTCGGACACGGCGGCACCGGCCGAGGCGGCCGCCTCGCGCGTCGCCACGGCGGCCTTGTCGGCGGCTTCCTTGGTCGCCTGAGCGGCCTCGTGAGCGGCCTTCTTGGCGTCCTCGGCGGCCTGCTGGGCCTGCTTCTGGGCATCGTCGCCGCAGGCGGCGAGCGTGAGCATCAACAGCGAAACGGATATCAGCTTGGACAGCGACATGATCGAATCCTCCCTCGGATGATGGATGCAACGGGACTTGCGTACGCGCCGCCCGCCAGACGGGCGACGCGCCTACGACAACGTCACTACACCAGTTCGATCGCGATCGCGGTCGCTTCGCCGCCGCCGATGCACAGCGACGCGATACCGCGCTTGCCGCCGCGCGCGCGCAGGGCGTGCAGCAGCGTGACGATCAGACGCGCACCGGAGGCGCCGATCGGATGGCCGAGCGCGCAGGCGCCGCCGTTGACGTTGAGCTTCTCGTGCGGGATGCCGAACTCGCGGATCGGCGCCATCGCGACCACCGCGAACGCTTCGTTGACCTCGAACAGGTCGACGTCCTCGACGCGCCAGCCGGTCTGGTCGAGCAGCTTCCTGATCGCGCCGATCGGCGCGGTCGTGAACCACTCCGGCTGCTGCGACCAGGTTGCGTGGCCGACGATGCGCGCCAGCGGCGTGGCGCCGGCCGCGTTCGCCGCCTCGGCGCCGGCCACGATCAGCGCCGCGGCGCCGTCGGAGATGCTCGAGGAGCTGGCTGCGGTCACCGTGCCGTCCTTGCGGAACGCGGGTTTGAGCGTCGGAATCTTGGCGACATCGGACTTGCCGGGCTGCTCGTCGGTATCGATCGCGACCTCGCCCTTGCGCGTGGCGACCTTGACCGGGACGATCTCGTCGCCGAACGCGCCGTTCGCGATCGCCGCCTGCGCGCGCTTGACCGACTCGATCGCGTAGGCATCCTGCTCCTCGCGTGTGAAGCCGTACTTGTCGGCGGTCGCCTCGGCGAACACGCCCATCGACTGGCCGTCGTAGGGGTTGGTCAGGCCGTCCCAGGCCATGTGGTCGACCAGCTTGGCGTCGCCGTAGCGCAGGCCGCCGCGCGCGCCGACCATGTGCGGCGCATTGGTCATCGATTCCATGCCGCCGGCGACGACGATGCTCGCCGAGCCGGCCTTGATCAGATCGTGCGCGAGCATCACCGCCTTCATGCCCGAGCCGCAGACCTTGTTGATCGTCGTGCAGCCGGTGGCGGTCGGCAGGCCGGCGGCCAGCGCGGCCTGGCGGGCCGGCGCCTGGCCGAGATTGGCCGGCAGCACGCAGCCCATGATGACCTCGGAGACCTGGTCGGCGGCGACGCCGGACTGCTCGAGCGCGGCGCGGATCGCGGTGGCGCCCAGGGTCGGCGTCGGCACGCCGGTGAACTGGCCGAGCATGGAACCGATGGCGGTGCGCTTGGCGCCGACGATGAAGACATCAGACATGGGATCTACTCCTGGTGCGGGCGGGCCGGACGTGGGGCGCCGGCCGGGCGCGCATTCTAGCAGGCCGCCGGACCGCGGCCGGGTGTGGACGGGGACGGCGCCGTGACCGTTGCGACCGGCCGCACGGATGCCGTCCGCAGCCAGATGGGGCAGGGGTCGACCTTCCGCAAGCGCCGGTGCCCCGGCGACGCCGCCGCGCCGCCGGGGGCGTACGGCGGCCCGCGCTCAGCTCTTGCCGTGGAACAGCTCGCGGCCGATCAGCATGCGGCGGATCTCGTTGGTGCCGGCGCCGATCTCGTAGAGCTTGGCGTCGCGCAGAATGCGGCCGGTCGGGAATTCGTTGATATAGCCGTTGCCGCCGAGTGTCTGGATCGCCTCGAGCGCGACGTTGACCGCGTTGCGCGAGGCGTTGAGCAGGCAGGCGGCCGGATCGATGCGCGACTTGATGCCACGGTCGAAGTCGGCGGCCACCTGATAGGCGAACGCGCGCGAGGACTGCAGCGCCGTGTACATATCGGCGATCTTGGCCTGCATGACGCCGAACGTGCCGATCGGCGCGTTGAACTGCTTGCGCTCGCGCACGTACGGCAGGGAAATGTCGAGCGCGGCCTGCATCAGCCCGATCGGACCGCCCGACAGCACCAGGCGCTCGGTATCCAGGCCGCTCATCAGCACGCGCACGCCTTCGTTGACCTCGCCGACGCGGTTCTCGTCGGGGATCTCGCAGTCCTCGAAGACCAGCTCGCAGGTGTTGGAGCCGCGCATGCCGAGTTTGTCGAGCTTCTGCGCGGTCGAGAAGCCCTTCATGCCTTTCTCGACGATGAAGGCGGTCATGCAGCGCGAGCCGGCCGGCTTCGGCGCGGTGCGCATGTAGACCAGCAGCACGTCGGCGTCGGGGCCGTTGGTGATCCACATCTTGCTGCCATTGGCGACCCAGACATCGCCGCGCTGCTCGGCACGGCAGGTCATCGAGCCGACCACGTCCGAGCCCGCGCCGGGTTCGCTCATCGCCAGCGCGCCGACCCATTCGCCGCTGCACAGCTTCGGCAGGTACTTGCGGCGCTGCGCCTCGCTGCCGTTGTGGTTGAGGTTCTGCACGCACAGGTTCGAGTGCGCGCCGTAGGACAGGCCGACCGAGCCGGACGCGCGCGAGATCTCCTCCAGCGCGACGACATGGGCGAGATAGCCCAGCTCCGAGCCGCCGTATTCGCCCGGCACGGTGACGCCGAGCAGGCCGAGCTCGCCGAACTTGCGCCACAGATCGGCCGGGAACTGGTTCTCCTGGTCGATGCGGTCGGCGCGCGGCGCGATCTCCTTCTCGGCGAAGGCGTGCACGGTCTCGCGCAGCAGGTCGAGGTCTTCACCGAGTTGGAAAGGACGCATGGCGGACGGCTCCGTTGTGGTCGCAGGACGAGCGTACGCGACGGCGACCGGCGGTCCGTCGCAACGAAGCGCGCACTCTGCCACATTCGGAGCATGCGCGACCACGCGGCCGACCGCTCCGATCACGCGGGTCACGTCGGCGGGGCCGGCGAAGCATCGGGCGGTCCGTCACGCCGGTTCTGCGCGTTCGCGGCTGTTGCACCGCGGCAAGCGGGCGGCACCGAGTCGCTTCGTCGACGGCGCGATCCGTCCGGCCGACCGGCGAGTCGCAGATGCGCGGAAAAGACCTCGATTCGACGCGCGCGCAGGGCCACATGGCCGCTGGTGCCGACGCACCGCGGCCGATGCGAAAGCACGTCGCGGCGTTCGTTCGATGACAGTCGGACGCGGTAGCGATCCTCCGCCGCGCGAGGCGCGCCGCGATCGGCAGCCGGCCGTCGCGGTGCGACGCGCAGACCGGACCTGGCCGGCCTGCGCGCGATGACAGCGAGCGCAGCCGGACGCGAGGTCCGGCTGCGCCGGGCGTCACTGACCGCGCATGCGCCCTTCGAAACGCGGCGCGTGGTTGCCCATGTGCGGCAGGCGCAGCTTGCCGATCGTCTGGATGCGTTCCTCGGCCATGCGGTCGGCGGCGCGGAACGTCGGAATGCCGTCCTGCCCGGCGATCTGGAAGATGCGCGTGAGGTTGTGATAGATCGTGCGCATCATGCGCATCGCGCGCTCGCGGTTGTAGCCGTCGATCTCCAGCGAGATGTTCATGACGCCGCCGGCGTTGACCGCGTAGTCCGGTGCGTAGAGGATGCCGCGGCGCTCGACTTCCTCGCCGATCGCGTCGGTCGCCAGCTGGTTGTTGGCGGCGCCGCAGATGACCCTGCACTTGAGCCGCGGCAGCGTCTGCTCGTTGATCGTGCCGCCGAGCGCGCAGGGGCTGAACACGTCGGCGTCGACGTCGTAGATCTCGTCGATGCCGACCGCCTCGCAGCCGAACTCGTCGACGCAGCGCTGCACGGCGTCACGGTTGATGTCGGTCACGAACACCTTGGCGTCGTGCTCGCGCAGCAGCTTGACGAACTCCAGGCCGACGTGGCCGACGCCCTGCACGGCGTAGACGTGGCGGCCGACCTCTTCGCTGCCGAACTTCGCGTTCAGCGAGGCGAGCAGGCCCTGGAGCGTGCCGTAGGCGGTGAACGGCGACGGATCGCCGGAGCCGCCGTGAACCTGGTGCACGCCGGTCACGAACTGCGTCTCGCGGAACACCCATTCCATGTCGTTGACGTCGATGCCGACGTCCTCGGCGGTGATGTAGCGGCCGTTGAGCGAGTTGACGAAGCGGCCGAACGCGCGGAACAGCGCCTCGGACTTGTCCTTGGACGGATCGCCGATGATGACGGCCTTGCCGCCGCCGAGATTGAGGCCGGCGACCGCGTTCTTGTAGGTCATGCCGCGCGACAGTCGCAGCACGTCGTTGACCGCTTCCTGCTCGCTCTTGTACGGCCACATGCGCAGGCCGCCGAGTGCGGGGCCGAGCACGGTGTTGTGGACCGCGATGATGGCCTTCAGACCCACGTCCGGGTTGTGGCAGAACACCACTTCCTCGTGGCCGGTGCGGGCGATCGTTTCGAAAATCATCAAGGACTCCGGGCGTGACGGTCCGGGCTCGCGAACGTGCGGGCGCTGGCGCTGCGGCACGGGGCGGGCGGCGGACGGCTGGGGTGGGATCGGGCGGGCTGTGCCGCGTCGGGGTGGTCGTAAAAGCGGCATTGTAGCCCGCCCCGGCGGAGGCGGGTATCGGGCTGGACGGAGGGTTCCGTGCCGCGGCGGCGACGCGCACAATGCGCCCCACCTTTCCCCGGAGCGCGCCGTGAGCCCGACGATCCGCTGTGCGTTGTCGTTCCTGGCCCTGGCGGCCGTCGCGTTCGCCTCGCCGGTCCGCGCCGATGCGCGCGACGCCGTCCTCGCGGCGCATCGCGCGACGATGGACGCGCGCGTCCGCGTCGAGACGGTCTCGAACACCGGCGGCCAGCAGGCGCGCTCGACCGTGCGCTACGACACCAGCCAGCGCGTGCACCTCAAGACCGACCAGATGGAGATGATCGTGCTGCCCGAGGGCACCTGGATGCGCAACGGCGACGGCGGCTGGATGAAGCCGCCGTTCGACGCCAGCGCGATCGTCCGCCAGCTGGTGCCCGAGACGATCGAACAGATGCAGAAGGGTCTGTCCAACGTCGTCGACGAAGGCGCGGCCGAATTCGGCGGCAAGCCGGCGCACGCCTACAGCTTCGACGTGGCGATGACGATGATGGGGATCTCGGTGACCTCGCACAGCCGCATCCTGGTCGGAGCGGACGGGCGCATCTTGCAGGCGGTCACCGACGGTGAGGCGCTCGGCAAGAAGACCCACAGCGAGCAGACCTACCACTACGACGACACGATCCGCGTCGTCGCGCCGAACTGATCCGGGCGCCGTGCAATCCGGCGGTCCGGCGCGGCCTCAGCCGCGCTTGATGACCGGCAGCAGCTTCCACCAGTTGGAGTGGTACTGCGGCCACTTGCCGGCGAACGAGGCGTGCTCGGGGTAGTTCAGCTTGAGCACGCGTTCGGCATCGGCGGCGAGCTGGTCCTGGCCGAGCGCGCGGTAGGAGTCGACCATGATCGCCAGGCCGTCGCCGACCTGGACGGTCTGCGGATAGGTTTCGACGACGTACTTGGCGCGGTTCGCCGCGGCGACGTAGGCGCCCTTGCGCAGATAGAACAGCGCGATGTTGATCTCGGCCTTGGCCATCGAGTCGCGCAGGTAGATCAGGCGCTGGCGGCCGTCGGGCGCGTAGCGGCTCTGCGGATAGCGCTTGAGCAGCTCGGAGAAGTCCTCGAACGACTGGTTCAGGAACGCCTGGTCGCGTCGCGTCGTGTCGAGGCCGACCATGCGGCTCAGGAAGTCGGTCTGGCGGTCGAAATTGATCAGGCCGCGCAGGTAGTACGCGTAATCGATGTTCTTGTGCGTCGGATAGGTGCGGATGAAGCGGTTGATCGTCGAGTACGCGTCGTCGTTCTTGTAGCTCTTGTACTGCGCGTAGGCGAGGTTGATCTGCGACTGCTCCGAGTACGCGCCGAACGGGAAACGCCCGATCAGCCGCGAGAACGTCTCGGTCGCCTGGCCGTAGTTGCCGGCGTCGATCGCCGTCACGCCGCGCTGGTAGAGCTGTTCGACCGGCAGGGTCTCCAGCTCGTTGCCGCGCTTGCCGAAGGTCTTGCAGCCGGCCATCGCCAGGGCCAGCACGAGCAGCAGGAGAACGCGCCGGGCGACGCGGAGAGACGGAAGGATTGGCATGCGCGGGTGAGGGTTTGCGATGATTGACGGCCGATCATAACCCGAACGTCACGACGGTCGGAAACTGCGCAAAGGACCATGAACAACACCGAATCGACGCTGAACGTACGTATTCCCGAGGCGCTGGCTGGCCGCCGCCTGGACCAGGCCCTGGCCGAACTGCTGCCCGACTACTCGCGTTCGCGCCTGACCGGCTGGATCAAGGAGGGCGCCGTGCACGTCGACGGCGCCTCGGCGGTACCGCGCCAGATCGTCGTCGGCGGCGAGACCGTCACGCTGCAGGTCAGGCTCGAGCGCGAGATCGACGCCGAGGCCGAGCCGATCGACCTCGACATCCGCTACGAGGACGCCGACATCCTGGTCGTCAACAAGCCGCCGGGCCTGGTCGTGCATCCGGGCGCCGGCAATCCGGCCGGCACGCTGCAGAACGCGCTGCTGCACCACGATCCGGCACTGGCGGCGATCCCGCGCGGCGGCATCGTGCACCGGCTCGACAAGGACACCTCGGGTCTGATGGTCGTCGCGCGCACGCTGCGCGCGCATACCGCCCTGGTCGCGCAGCTGTCCGACCGCGACGTGCACCGCCAGTACGAGGCCGTCGTCTACGGCCCGATGATCGCCGGCGGCACGGTCGACGCGCCGATCGACCGCCATCCGCGCGACCGCATCAAGCAGGCCGTGCGCGAGGACGGCCGCGAGGCGGTCACGCACTACCGCGTGCGCGAGCGCTACCGTGCGATGACGCGCATCGAATGCCGGCTCGAGACCGGCCGCACGCACCAGATCCGCGTGCACATGGCGCACATCCGCCATCCGCTGGTCGGCGACGCCACCTACGGCAACGGTCTGAAGTATCCGAAGGGCGCCACGCCGGAGCTGGTCGAGGCGCTGCGCGGCTTCCGCCGCCAGGCACTGCACGCCGAGCAGCTGGCGTTCGTGCATCCGGCCAGCGGCGAGACCGTCACCGTCAAGGCCGAGCGGCCGGCCGACCTGGAGCGGCTGATCGCGGCCCTGCGCGCCGACGCGGCCGCGGCCGGTCTCGATGACTGAGGCGCGCGCCGGCGTGCTGCGGCCGGACTGGCCGGCGCCGCCGGGCGTGCAGGCGATCGTCACGACGCGCGATCTGCCGGGCCGGTCGGTCGCGCCGTTCGAGCACTGCAATCTCGGCGATCGCTGCGGCGATGCGCCCGAGGCGGTCGCCGCGAATCGCGCCGGCTTGGTCGGTGCGCTCGGGCTGCCGGCGCCGCCGCACTGGCTGCGCCAGGTGCACGGCACCGCAGCCACGGTCTTCGACGCTGCGGCCGCGACGGATGCCGTACCGCGCGAGGCCGATGCCGCGCTGACGCGGCGCAGCGGCGTCGTGCTCGCGGTGCTGACCGCCGACTGCCTGCCGATCCTGCTGTGCCGCGACGACGGCGCGGCGGTCGCCGCGGTGCATGCCGGCTGGCGCGGTCTCGCCTCGGGCGTCGTCGAGACCGCGCTCGCGGCGCTCGGCGAACCGGACCGGCTGCTCGCGTGGATCGGGCCGGCGATCGGCGCGGCATCCTACGAAGTCGGCGTTGAAGTGCACGACGCGTTCGTCGGATCCGATGCGGGCGCCGGCGCCGCGTTCATGCCGACGCGTCCGGGACACTGGCGCTGCGATCTGGCGGCACTGGCGCGGCGGCGGCTGCACGCGGCCGGCGTGGCGCGCGTCCACGGCGGCGGCTTCGACACCTTCGCCGATCCGCGCTTCTACTCGTACCGGCGCCAGGCCCAGACCGGCCGCTTCGCGAGCCTGATCTGGCGCGCCTGAGCAGCCGTCAATGCGGTGCCGATGGTCGCACCGCGGGCCGCGTGACCGATGGCGCAGCAGCCGGGCCCTGCGCGGCGAGCCGGCCGTCGGCTTCGCCGCAGTCGGGCGCGAGCAGGCGCGAGCCGGCCAGCCAGGCCGGGTCGGGGTAGTACGCGAATACGAATGCGCCGTCGCGGATCGTGTCGATCAACGCGCGTGCGATCGCCGGCCGCACCGCCGGACAGCCGAGGCTGCGGCCGAGCCGGCCCTGGCTGCGGATCAGGTCCTGGCTGACGTACGGTGCGCCGTGGATCACGATCGCGCGCTCGCGGGCGCGGTCGTTGAAGCCCGGCTCCAGGCCGCGCAGCCGCAGCGAATAGCCGTTGTGGCCGACGTACGGTTCCTCGGTCATGAAGCCGCCGAGGCTCGACATGTAGCTGCCGGCCTCGTTCGAGAACTGCGTCGCCTGGTCCTGGCCGGTGTTGCGGCCGTGCGCGACCCATTCCTCGAACAGCAGCCGCTGCGCCTGCAGATCGAACACCCACAGGCGCGGCCGCGTCGAGGGCTGCGAGTAGTCGATCACGCCGAGCGTGCGCGGCGCAGCGTCGGCCCGGCGGCCGGCACAGGCCAGCGCCCGGGTCGCCAGGGCGAGCACCTGACGGTCGAGCGCCGGCGCGGCGGCGGCCAGCGTATCGGTCAGCGAAGGCGCGGCGGCGGCCCGTGCGAGGCCGGCCCCGAAGGCGGAAATGACGGTGGCGCAGAGCGCGGCCAGCGCCGCGCGGCGGACTCGATGCAGCATCGACACGCCGCCGGGTCGGCGGCTCGCAGCGGAACGAGGCGCCGATCTATCCACATCGCCGCCGCGAAGTCCAGCTGGAGTGCGGTTCAGGGTGCCGGCGCAGGTGACGGCGGATCGGACTCGAGCACCGGCTGCAGCGCCTGGCCGGTCGGCGTCGCGCGCACCGCCGGCAGATCGGTCAGCAGCACGGTCGCGCCCGGCGACAGCGCGGCGTACAGACGCCGCGCGAACGGCGGCGGCAGCGCGAGCGGACGTGCCTGCTGCAGGCGCAGCTGCAGCAGCGCGATCGAGGCCGTGTCGTCGCCGAGGATCGGATAGATCGTCCACTGATGACGCGGCCGCTCCGGGTCGAGCACGCTCGGTGCGTCCTCGGTGCGGTCGCCCATGACCAGCAGCACCGAGCCGCGTAGTGCGAGGTCCGGATCGGCGCCGAGCCGGGCCTCGCCGATGCCGACGCCGTTGCGCAGCACGAACACGCGGCGCTCGCGCAGGCTGACCAGCACGCTGAGCGGACCGTCCGGCGCGGACGCATCGTCCCAGGCCCACTCGGCACCGGTCGCGTTCTCGGCAGCTTCATCGCCGAGGGCCGCCTGGGCGGGGCCGGTCGGCGCGCCGCCGACCGCGACCGGCGCGAGCATCGCCGGATGCACCACGGTGGCCGCCGAGGCCTTGCCGTCGGCGACGACCACGGTGTCGCCGCGCTGCGTGACCGCGAAGAGCTTCTCGGCGAACGCCTTGGGCAGGCGCACGCAGCCGTGCGAGGCCGGATAGCCGGGCAGGCTGCCGCCGTGCAGCGCGATGCCGTCCCAGGTCAGCCGCTGCATGTACGGCATCGGTGCGGAGTTGTAGAGGTTGGAGCGGTGATCCTTGCTCTTCTGCAGGATCGTGAACACGCCGGTCGGCGTGTCCTTGCCGGGCTTGCCGGAGCTGATCGTCGACACGCCGATCGCGATGCCGTTGCGGTACGCGTAGGCGCGCTGCTCGTCGAGGCTGACCACCAGGACCAGCGGGCCGGCCGGCGCGATCTCCGGATGCCACAGGAACTGGCCCGGCGCGAGCGCGGCCGGGTCGGGCTCGGCCGCCGCGGTCCCGGCCTTGGCCGGTTGGCCGCGCGCCGTCGCGGCGCCGCCGCGTTCGCCGTCGGCCACGACACGTGCCGTGCTACCGGACGTCACCGGAGCGACTCGGGCCGGCTTCGTCTGCGCCGCCATGCGGGCCGGTTCGCCGGCAGCGCCCGTTATGGCGGCCGCCGACGCCGCGTTCAGCGCGACAGCCGTCGCGAGGCCCAGCACGCGCGGCAGCAGGGACGGCAATCGGACCATGGGGGCCTCCGCTCGGGATCGGTGGCCGCCATTGTGCGCGATCAGGGCTCGAAGTCGTCCTCGAACAGGCGATCGCCCAGGCGCAGGCACGGCGAAAACTCGGAGGTCGGACCGCTGCCGACGCTCATTTGCAGGGTCGCGGTCGCGGTCGCGAACGTTCCGTCCGGCAGACTCGGGACCGGACCTTCGAAGATCGCGGTGCCGTCCGCGCCGGTCAGGACGGTGGCGTAGGTCAGATAGCTCGAGCCGCCCGGGGGCGCATCCGGTCCGCAGGCGGTCGTCGTGTAGAAGTCGATGTAGTAGGTCGTGTCCGGCTTCGCGCCGAGCTGCCCGCGGATGCGTCCCTCGCTGGTCACGCCGGTCAGCACCGGTGCGTTCTGCAGGCCGTTGGGGCCCTCGTCGGCGTCGAGCGGATCGTTCGGCGTGGGGCCTTCGACGCCGGCGACGGCCAGGTCGATCGCCAGGCCCGCATTGCCGAAGATCGCATTGCCGAAGATCGACACGCGCTGCGGCGCGCTGGCGTCGCCGGGACCGGTCACGAGGACGCCCGGGCCGGCATTGCCGGCGATGCCGTTGTTGACCTCGCCCGGAAAGCCGCTGCCGATCAGGATGCGATCGCCGCCGCGCACCGCGATGCCGGGGCCGCCGTTGGGCACGGTCGCCAGCGGAAACGCGGCCAGGCCGATCAGGTTCCGTTTCAGGTAATGGTCGGCACCGGAGACGATCTCGATGCCGCAGCGCGTATTGCCGGAGACGACGTTGCCGGGTGTGGTGCCCGGGACATCGTCGCCGCCGACCAGCGTGTCGACGGTCGCCTCGGCGCCGGTGCCGGTGGTGCCGATCGAAATGCCGCAGCTGTTGCCGCGCGCGGACGCGCCGGTACGGTCGGTGCCGACCAGATTGCCTTGCACGCGGGCATGGCTGCCGCCGACGTAGATGCCGGAGTGGCTGTTGCCGGAGACCAGGTTGCGCTGCGCGCGCGCGGTGCCGCCGATCTGCGCGAAGTCGCCGATCACGCTGAGGCCCAGACGCGTGCCGGGTGCACTCGGGTAGACCGTGGTGCCGTCCGGGCCGGTGCCGATGAAGTTGCCGATGACCGTCGCGCGGTCGGCGAGCAGGTTGATCTGGCTGCCGCCGAAACGGTTGATCGACAGGCCGCGGATCGTGCTGTCGACGGCGCCGACCAGCAGGGTCAGACCGCTCGCGCTGAAGTCGCCCGGACCGCGGATCTCGATGCGGATCTGCGCATTGGTGCCGATGCTCAGCGTATTGGGCGTCGCGCCGGCCTGCGTGTAGCCGTCGATCGTGACCGGCCCGGTGAGGCCGGGCAGGCTGGTCGTGATCGAGATGGTGTGCGGTCCCGCGCCTGGAATCGAGAACTCGATCGTGTCGGCGCCGGCCGCCGCATTGGCGTCGAGGATCGCCTGACGCAGCGAGCCGGTGCCGCCGTTGGCCGTGTTGGTGACCGAGAACGTGGCGGCGTCCGCCGCGGCGGCGGCGAGCAGGGCAGCGGCGAACAGCAGGCGTGAACGATGAGGCATGGCGGCATCTCCGCAGGGGATCGACCGCTTGCCAAGCGCAGAAGCGCGCACGCGCAGGACATCGCCGGGCGGATCCGGTGTGCGAACGACCGCGATGCAGGCGGTGCATCCGGCCCTTGGGGACGGATCGCCCTGACGGCCGCGATCGCAGCGCCGACCGGGACCTCCGGACGCCGTGCCGCCGCTCGGTGCGAGACCGCGTGACGGCCGCTCAGGCGCCGGCCGCCGCCTCCTCGAGCGCGGCCTGGCCGGCCAGCCAGGCGTCCTCGAGCGTCGTGATCTCGCTGCCGATACGGCCGCGCCGCGCGGTCAGCTCGGCGATGCGGCCGGTCTGGGCGCCGTCGTACAGCGCCGGATCGGCCAGGGCGGTCTCGACCTCGGCGCGCTCGCGTTCGAGCGCGGCCAGCCGCTTCTCGATGCGCTCGGCCTCGCGGCGCAGCGGCGCCAGCCGTGCGCGCTGCTCGGCGCGCTCGCGGCGGTCGTCACGGCGCGAGGCACCGGCCGCGGCCGCCTCGCTGCCCGGCGGCGGCGTCTTGCGCAGCACCAGGGCCGCGTAGTCGTCGAGGTCGCCGTCGAACACGCCGGCGCGGCCGTCGCGGACCAGCCGGTACTCGTCGCAGGTGGCACGCAGCAGCGCACGATCGTGCGCGACCAGCACGATCGCGCCGGCGAAATCCTGCAGCGCCTCGGCCAGCGCCTCGCGCGTGTCGGCATCCAGATGGTTGGTCGGCTCGTCGAGCAGCAGCAGGTTCGGCTTGCGGAACACGACCAGCGCCAGCGCCAGGCGTGCCTTCTCGCCACCCGAGAAGCCGCCGACCTCCGACAGTGCGCGCTCGCCGGAGAAACCGAAGCCGCCGAGGAAATCGCGCGCGGCCTGCTCGCCGAGATCGGCCTGCAGCCGCAGCAGATGCGCGACCGGCGTCGCCTGCGGATCGAGCTGTTCGAGCTGGTGCTGCGCGAAGTAGCCGACGACCAGGCCCTTGCCCTCGCGCCGTTCGCCGGCCAGCGGCGCCAGCGTGCCGGCGATCAGCTTGACCAGGGTCGACTTGCCGGCGCCGTTGGCGCCGAGCAGGCCGATCCGGTCGCCGGCGCGCAGCGTCCAGCCGATCTGCTCGACGATGCGCCGCTCGCCGTAGCCGACCGCGGCCTGGTCGAGCACCAGCAGCGGTGCCGGCAGGGCGGCCGGCTCGGCGAACGAGAACGTGATGCCGGACTCCACGCGTACCGGCGCGACCAGGGCCATCCGTTCGAGCGCCTTGAGCCGGCTCTGCGCCTGGCGCGCCTTGGACGCCTTGGCCTTGAAGCGGTCGACGAACGTTTGCATGTGCGCGCGCTGGCGCTGCTGGCGTTCGGCCAGCGCCTGCTGCTGGATCAGCCGCTCGGCGCGCTTGCGCTCGAAATGGCTGACGTCGCCGCTGAAGATCTCGGCCGTGCCGTCGGCCAGATGCAGCACGTGGGTCACCACCGCATCGAGGAATTCGCGGTCGTGCGAGACCACGATCAGCGTGCCCGGATAGCGGCGCAGCCAGTCCTCGAGCCAGAGCACGGCGTCCAGATCCAGATGGTTGGTCGGCTCGTCGAGCAGCAGCAGGTCCGAACGGCACATCAGCGCCTGGGCCAGGTTCAGCCGCATCCGCCAGCCGCCCGAGAACGCCGAGACCGGCCGCGTCTCGTCGCCGGGCACGAAGCCGAGGCCGGCCAGCAGTTCGGCCGCGCGCGCCCTGGCCGCGTAGCCGCCGATCGCCTGCATGCGTTCGTGCAGGCGCCCTTGCGCGAGGGCGTCGTGCGCGGCCTCGGCCGCGGCGAGCTCGGCTTCGAGGCGGCGGAACTCCGCATCGCCGTCCAGCGCGTAGTCCAGCGCGCTGCGCGCCAGCGCCGGCGTCTCCTGGCGCACGTGGGCCAGCGTCCACTCGCGCGGACGCGAGAAATCGCCGGCATCGGGCGCCAGCTCGCCGCCGATCAGCGCGAGCAGGCTCGACTTGCCGGTGCCGTTGCGGCCGGTCAGGCCGACGCGCCAGCCGGCATGGATGAAAAAGGTCGAATCGTTCAGCAGCAGCCGGGAACCCCGGCGCAGGTTCAGGTGGTCAAAGCGCAACATGGCCGGCAGTTTAACCGGCGGTTTGCCAAGAAACCCGACCACAGGGACAATACGCGGCCCGGCGCAGCGGCCGTTGCGGTCTTCTCGGTGTCCGCGAGTACTCGAAGGCCGGCCATTACCCCCCTTATTCCAGGAGCATTCGATGACCCGTTTCACCCGCAAGTCCCTGCTCGCCGTGGCCGTCCTGTCGGCGTTCGGCGCAGGCGCCGCGTTCGCCGCCGATGCCTCGCTCAAGACCGAGAAGGACAAGGTCAGCTACATGGTCGGCATGCAGATCGGCCGCAGCCTCGGCCAGATCAAGGACGACATCGACCTCGCCACCGTCTACAAGGCGATGCAGGACTCGGTCGGCGGCGGCAAGACGCTGCTGACCGACGAGGAGGCCAACAAGGTCGGCCAGGAGTTCCAGCAGAAGCTGCAGACCAAGCATCTGGCCGAGCAGAAGGCCGCCGCCGAGAAGAACAAGTCCGAGGGTGAGGCCTTCCTCGCCGCCAACAAGTCCAAGCCGGGCGTGAAGACCACCGCCAGCGGCCTGCAGTACCAGGTCGTCAAGGAAGGCAGCGCCAAGAAGCCGAAGGCGACCGACACGGTCAAGGTCGACTACACCGGCACCAAGATCGACGGCACCAAGTTCGACAGCTCGATCGACCGCGGCACCCCGGCCACGTTCCCGCTCAACGGCGTGATCAAGGGCTGGACCGAGGGCCTGCAGCTGATGGGCGAGGGCGCCGAGTACAAGCTGTTCATCCCGGCCGACCTCGCCTACGGCGAGAACGCGCCGCCGAACATCGGCCCGAACGCGACGCTGATCTTCGACGTCAAGCTGATCTCGATCGAGAACGCAGCGGCCGAACCGGCCAAGAAGTAAGAACCGCACCAGTGGTATCCGCGCCGAGGGCGTGCCGAGAACCGGCGCGCCCTCGTCGTTTCCGCTCCCGCACGATGCGGTGGCGGCCGTCATCGAAACGGGAGTAGGGCATGCGCGTCACGATTTTCGGCACCGGTTACGTGGGTCTGGTCACCGGCGCCTGCCTGGCCGAGGTCGGCAACGAGGTGACCTGCGTCGACGTCGACGCGGCCAAGGTCGCGCGGCTCGAGGCCGGCGAGGTGCCGATCTTCGAGCCGGGCCTGGATGTGCTGGTCCGCGACAACCACGCCGCCGGCCGGCTGCGTTTCACGACGTCCGCGGCCGCCGGCGTCGCCGGCGCGCAGCTGATCTTCATCGCGGTCGGCACGCCGCCCGACGAGGACGGCAGCGCCGATCTCTCGCACGTGCTGGCGGTCGCGCGCACGATCGGCGCCGAGCTCGCCGAGCCGGTCGTCGTCGTCAACAAGTCGACCGTGCCGGTCGGCACCGCCGACCGCGTCCGCGCGACGATCGCCGCGGCGCTGGCCGGGCGCGGCGTATCGATCGCGTTCGACGTCGTCTCCAATCCCGAATTCCTCAAGGAAGGCGATGCGGTCAAGGACTGCATGCGGCCCGACCGCATCATCGTCGGCTCCGACAGTGCGGCCGCGGTCGCGCGCCTGCGCATGCTGTACGCGCCGTTCAATCGCAATCACGACCGCATCGTCGTCATGGACGTGCGCTCGGCCGAGCTGACCAAGTACGCCGCCAACGCGATGCTGGCGACCAAGATCAGCTTCATGAACGAGATCGCCGCGATCGCCGAGCAGGTCGGCGCCGACGTCGAGCAGGTGCGTCTGGGCATCGGCTCGGACCCGCGCATCGGCTACCACTTCATCTATCCGGGCGCCGGCTACGGCGGCTCGTGCTTTCCGAAGGACGTCAAGGCGCTCGAGCATACCGCGCGCAGTCACGGCGCCGAGCCGCGCCTGCTGGCCGCGGTCGAGGCCGTCAACGACGCGCAGAAGCGGCGCCTGTTCGCCCTGCTCGGCCGCCATTTCGGCGAGCTGGCCGGCCGCACGATCGCGGTCTGGGGCCTGGCGTTCAAGCCGAACACCGACGACATGCGCGAGGCGCCGAGCCGCACGCTGATCGAACAGCTGTGGGCCGCCGGTGCGCGCGTGCGCGCCTACGACCCGGAGGCCGCCGCCGAGACACGCCGGCTCTACGGCGAGCGCGACGATCTGGCGCTGTGCCCGGATGCCTATGCCGCGCTCGACGGCGCCGACGCGCTGGTCGTGGTCACCGAGTGGAAGACCTTCCGCAGTCCGGATTTCGAGCGCATCGCGCGCACGCTGAAGACGCCGGTCGTGTTCGACGGCCGCAACATCTTCGATCCGGCCACCGTCGAGGCGGCCGGACTGGCCTACTACGGCATCGGCCGCGGCCGCAGCGTACGCCGCCCGGACTGAGAAACCGTCACGAAAACCGCGCCTTGCCGGCGCCAATCAGCGCCGGCCGTCACGTTTCGACCGCTGCGGGCCGATTAATCTGTCGCCGGGCGACGCATCGGGGTAGCGGATATGGATGGGCAGCGTTTGAGCCGCGAAGGTCTGTCGCGGCGCAGTTTTCTGGCCGGCGACATCAGTGAAGGCAGCCAGCGGGGCGCGAGTCTCTCCAGCGCCCTGGTGACGCCGCCGTTCGCAGCCTACGTGCTCGGCCGGCTCGGCTTCGGGCCGCGCCGCGGCACGGCCTTCAGCGTGCAGCAGTTCAACGCGCTCGGCGCGACCGACGACGCGCGGCTGACCGCGTTCGTCGACCAGCAGCTCAGCCCTACGCTCGATTCGGGCGGCCACGTCACCGATCCGGACGTCGCCGCGCGGCTTGCGCACGAGAACTTCGTCACGCTCGACAAGAGCTTCGATCAGCTCTGGCTCGACCACGAGGTCAACGGCTCGCTGTCCGGGCAGCCGTACACGCGTGACTGGCCGATCCGCGAGGTCGAGCGCGCGGTATTCGTGCGGGCGTTCTACTCGCGTTGGGGCCTGTTCGAGCAGCTCGCCGATTTCTGGCACAACCACTTCAACGTCTACGGCTACGACCGCTACGCCGCGCCGACCTTCGTGTCGTGGGACCGCGACGTGATCCGCAAGAACGCGCTCGGCAACTTCCGCACGATGCTGCAGAAGACCTTCGAAGCGCCGGCGATGCTGTACTTCCTCGACAACTACATCAACCGCGCGCCGAGCTTCAACGAGAACTACGCGCGCGAGATCATCGAGCTGCACACGCTGGGCTCGATCAACTATCTCGGCCCCGACCTGCAGCAGAACCAGGTGCCGCTGATCCCCGCCGGCCAGCCCGGCGCCGGCTGGCCGGTCGGCTACGTCGACGCCGACGTCTACGAGCTCGCTCGCTCGTTCACCGGCTGGACGTTCTACCGCGGCGGCGGCTCCAACCCGAACACCGGCCTGCCGTATCTGGTCGCCGATCAGCACGACATCGGCCAGAAGACCGTGCTCGGCGAGTTCGCCGCGGCCAATACGCCGTATGCGAGCGAACACCAGCGCTTCCTCGACCGGCTGGCCTACCATCCGGGCACCGCGCGCCACATCGCGCTGAAGCTCGCCAAGCGCTTCCTCGGCGACGATCCGCCCGAGTCGGTCGTCGCGGCCGCGGCGCTGGAGTTCTGGAACAACCGCAACGCGCCCGATCAGATCAAGAAGACCCTGCGCGTGGTACTGCTGCACGACGGCGGGCCGGGCTCGTTCCGCGACCTCGGCAACTTCGGCAACAAGACCAAGAAGCCGTTCGAGGCCGTGGTCTCGGCGCTGCGCGCGGTCAACGTCGACTTCACGATCCGCCGCAACGACAGCGCCAGCGACGGCTTCATGGACCGCTTCCGCCGCAGCGGCCACCGGCCGTTCGACTGGCGCGCACCCGACGGCTTTCCGGACCACACCTCGTACTGGATGGGCGGCGGCGCCTACGTGCACGCCTGGCGCACCGTCGACTGGGTGCTCGACCAGAATCTCGGCACCGACCAGACGCCGCTGGCGCCGGTGCTGACGCTGACGCTCGGCGAGTTCAGCACCGCGCCGGCCGACCACACGCCGAACAACCTGGCCAACTTCTGGCTGGCCCGCGCATTCGACTGGGCGCCGAACGGCACGACCGGCTGGCGTGGCACCGAGTTGCACTATCAGGTCGCGTCGTTCATGTGCCGCAACACCGACACCGTGACCTACTTCGGCGCGGACGTCGGCATCGGCAACGGACCGGCCGGCAATACCGCCGGCATCGGCACCGACTCCGGTCCCAACTACTGGTACAGCCGCCTGCGCGGCATGGTCGACTGCGTGCTGTTCAGTCCGCAGTTCATGGTCCGCTGAGGAGTCGACGACGATGGGCAATCTGACGCGACGCGCGTTCCTCAAGGGCTCCACGCTGTGCCTGACCGCACTGGGCGGACTCAAGCTCGGCCTGCATGCCAATCCGGCCCGCGCCGCCTGGAGCGGCGAGCGCTTCCTGGTCTACGTCTACCTGCGTGGCGGCATCGACGGACTCAACCTGGTCTGTCCGATCGCCGGCCCGGACCGTGCTCCGTACGAGCAGCGCCGGCCGAACATCCATCTGCGCACGACCGGCACGACGGCCGCACTGCCGCTCGGCTCGACCAACTTCGGCCTCAACTTCGCCGCGACCGGTCTGCACGAGCTGTACGGCCAGGGCAAGCTCGCGATCGTGCACGGCACCGGTTTCCCGATCGGCCAGATTACGCGCTCTCATTTCGACGCGCAGGACTACATGGAGCACGGCACGCCCGGCAGCTCGTCGATCGGCAGCGGCTGGCTGGCGCGTCATCTGGCCGGCAGCGGCCAGGTGCCCGACGGCGCGGTGATTCCGGCCTTCAGCGCCGGCAGTAGCGCGCCGGCGAGCCTGCTCGGCCGGCGCGACGCGATGGTGCTGGACGATCCCAACAGCTACCACCCCAACGCGAACAACGGCAACGTCGACGGCGTCCCGCGCTACAAGCTCTCGACGATGATGACGATGCGCTACCTCTACCAGGGCAGCGGCGACCTCGATCTGGCCGGCACCGGCGCGATCGAGACCGTGGAGCTGGTCGACACGCTGAACATCGCCAACTACACGCCGTCGCCGGGCGCCAACTACCCGAGCGGCGGCGTGGCCGCGACGCTCGGCAGCCAGGCCAAGCTGATCGCGAACATCGCCAAGCGCGGCCTCGGCCTGCAGGTCGCCACGCTCGACTACGGCGGCTGGGACACGCACGAGAACCAGGGCGACGGCACCCAGGGCGACCTCAACCAGAACCAGTACGCCAACCGCGTCGCCGGCCTGTCGCAGACACTGCATGCGCTGTACACCGACCTCGCCGGCGCCGGCATGGCCGGCCGCATGGTCGTGGTCGTGCACAGCGAGTTCGGCCGGCGCGTGCGCGAGAACGCCAACAGGGGCACCGACCACGGCAGCGCCAATCCGATGCTGGTGCTCGGCGGCCGCGTGCGCGGCGGCCAGCTCTACGGCACGTTCGGCGGCCTGCAGGACGGCCAGCTGTTCCAGAACGAGGACGTCATGACGACGACCGACTTCCGCCAGGTGCTGGCCGAGGTCGCGACCGGTCACCTCGGCAGCACCGAACTCGGCACCGTGTTTCCCGGCTATGCCTACCCGGGACCGCTCGGCCTGCTGCCGGGCGACCCGATCTTCGCGTCCTCGTTCGAATGAGGATCCGGCGGCGCCGGGTCCGGCGCCGCCATCAAGCCTGTACCTCGGCGCCGCCGCCGTTTACCATCACCGCCCCTTTCCGGCGGGCCGCCCAGGCCGTCCGCCGGTGCGATCGAGGAACGGATCGCTCGCGGATCGGCGGCCTGAAGCGGCCGATCGGAGGAACGGACGGCGCGGTGCTGCCGCGCTGGTGCGATGCGGGCAGGGCGGAGACGCCCGGGTCCGGCCAATCTGATGGGGCCCAGCGGCGCGCCGTCGCGCCCGGCCGACAGCGTGGGAGCCGATGAAGAAACGAGCCCTGATCACCGGCGTCACCGGCCAGGATGGCGCGTACCTGGCCGAGCTGCTGCTGGCCAAGGGCTACGAGGTGCACGGCATCAAGCGTCGCGCGTCCTCGTTCAATACCGAGCGCATCGACCACCTCTACCACGAGCTCGACGAGTCCGGTCCGGCGCTGACGCTGCACTACGGCGACATGACCGACTCGCTGAGCCTGCTGCGGATCATGCAGCAGGTCGAGCCCGACGAGATCTACAACCTCGCCGCGCAGAGCCATGTCGCGGTCTCGTTCGAAGAGCCCGAGTACACCGCCAACGCCGACGGCCTGGGCACGCTGCGCCTGCTCGAGGCGATGCGCACGCTCGGCCTCACCGACCGCTGCCGCATCTACCAGGCGTCCACGTCCGAGCTGTACGGCCTGGTTCGCGAGACGCCGCAGCGCGAGACCACGCCGTTCCATCCGCGCTCGCCGTACGGCGTCGCCAAGCTCTACGCGTACTGGATCACCGTCAACTACCGCGAGGCCTACGGCATCTACGGCTGCAACGGCATCCTGTTCAATCACGAGTCGCCGATCCGCGGCGAGACCTTCGTGACGCGCAAGATCACGCGCGCGCTCGCGCGCATCGTGCACGGCCTGCAGAAGACGCTGCACCTCGGCAATCTCGACGCGCGGCGCGACTGGGGCCATGCGCGCGACTACGTCGAGGCGCAGTGGCTGATCCTGCAGCAGGACGAGCCCTGCGACTACGTGATCGCGACCGGCGTGCAGCACTCGGTGCGCGACTTCGTCGTGCGCGCGGCCCGCGCGATGGGCGTGGAGATCGTCTTTCGCGGCAGCGGCGACGACGAGCAGGGCATCGTCGACAGCGTCCACGCGCCCGACTGCGCGCTGGTGCCCGGCCAGGTGATCGTGCGCGTGCATCCGCAGTACCAGCGCCCGGCCGAGGTCGGCACCCTGCTCGGCGACGCCGCGCTCGCGCGCGAGAAGCTCGGCTGGACGCCGCGCACCTCGTTCGACGACCTGGTCCGCGAGATGGCGCTGGCCGATCTGGCGCTGGCCGCCGACGAAGCCAGGGGCGTGGTCGGCCCGCGCCACGGCCGTCACCTGATCGAGACGCTGCCGGAGCCCGGCCGATGAGCGCCAGCATCGAGGAGCGCCTGACCGAACTGGAGGTCAGGCTCGCCTTCATCGACGACACCGTCAATGCGCTCAACGGCGTCGTCGCCGACCAGGACCGCCGCGTGCAGCAGCTCTCGGCCGAGCTCGAGCGCCTGCGCGGCGAGCTGCTCGGCGTACGCCTGGCGCTGTCCCACGACATCCGAGACGAACCTCCGCCTCCGCACTACTGAACCGCCATGTCCGAATCCCTGCGCGATCAGCTGCTCAAAGCCGGTCTGGTCAAGAAGCCCGTCCCCGAGAACAAGCCGCAGAACCGATCCGGCCGCCCGTCCGGCCCGCAGCAGCGGCCGCCCGGCAAGGGCGGCGGTGGCAAGGGCGGTGCGCCGCACGGCAATGGCCCGCGGAGCGGCGCGCCGCATGGCCACGCGCCCAAGGGCGGCGCCCGCAGCCAGGAGGAGATCGATCTGGCCAAGGCCTACGCGCTGCGTCAGCGCGCCGAGAACGAGGAGCGCCAGCGCCTCGAGCGCGAGGCTGCCGAACGTGCCCGGGTCAAGAAGGAGCGCAAGCAGAAGCTCGGCACGCTGTTCGCCGGCAAGGCGCTCAATGCCGCCGACGCCGACGTCGCGCGCCACTTCCCGCACGGCAGCAAGATCCGCCGCGTCTACGTGACCGCCGACCAGCTGCCGCGGCTCAACGCCGGCGAGCTCGCGGTGGTCCAGCACAACGGCCGCTATCTGCTGGTCGAGCGCGAGATCGCGCTCGCCGCACAGCAGATCGACGAGGACGCGCTCGTGCTGCTGTGCGATCCGAATGCACCCGCCGAAGACGACGTGCCGGCCGATCTGGTCTGGTAGCGCTTTTGCGGCACCACCGCTGCCGCCGCACGCGCGCCGGCGCTGTATCTGAGGCCTTCAGTGTCGACAACGTGCCGCGACACGGCTGGCATGAACGATTCGCAGCGGCATGCGGAACCTGATCCGCCCTCGCTTTGATGTCATTCGAAGCCGCTGACGAATATCCGGTCCGATATCAGCACGACATCGGCGCATTGGTAATGTACGTCCGAGCTATCGGGCCCAATCGTGTAGGGCGGCGCATCGTATCGGACTTGAATGAGCTGCAGCGTGCATTCGTCGCACGCCACATTCGGCAACGTCACGTCGACACTCTTGGGGGCGCCGGGATCCGGATCGGCGATGTCGTCGAGAAGCACTGCCGGTCCGTTGTAGAAATCATCATAAGCAAGCGGAACGGTGAAGGCGTCCTGGCCATCGGCATCGAAACTGATGCGATAGTGGCTTGGGTGATCGATGGTTTCGGTCCATTGCACACTGATCGTGGTGCCCGAGCTCAGGACCGTTCTCGTTTTGGCCGGGCCGGGATCGGGGCTGTCGCCGCAAGGCGACATGTAGTGCGGTGCCCCGGGAGCGTTGGGCGTGCGCGCGGGCGGATAGCTCAACATGATATGCGCGTGGGCGAGCGAGCATGCGCACGCCGAACATAATACGATGCAAACCCACTTCATGATGTCTCCCGGCTCCTGCCCAACATGCGCCACGCTGCGGATCAGTCTACGGCACTTCGTTGCCGGTCTTGCGCTCGGCGAAGCGCTCCGATTACAGCGCCGAATGCGGGTTGCGCGCTTGCAGGCTGTCATCGTGCAGGCTCGAATGCGGTTGCATTCAATTCCGCATGTGGCAAACCCTTCGGTCACTCTCGCCTTTTCGAATGCTGACTCGGCAAATGACTGTCCAGGGGCTTGGCGAGTGGCGCGGCGTGATATTCCGATGCGGACGCTTTTCCACGCGACTCCTCAAAAGCTCATGAAGTACCCGCCGTTCACCGGGATGTTCGCCCCGGTGATGAACCCCGACTCGTCGGCCGCGAGGAAGTCGACCACGCGCGCGATCTCCCACGGCTCGCCCAAGCGGCCGACCGGGATGTCGGCGACGATGCGCTCGCGGATCTCGCCGGGGATCGCCATGACCAGGGCGGTCGCGCAGTAGCCCGGCGAGACGCTGTTGACGGTCACGCCCTTGGCGGCGACTTCGCGCGCCAGCGCCATCGTGAAGCCGTGCATGCCGGCCTTGGCGGCCGCGTAGTTGGTCTGGCCGAACTGGCCGGTCTGGCCGTTGACCGACGAGATGTTGACGATGCGGCCGTAGCCGCGCCGGGTCATGCCCTCGACCGCGTGACGGCACAGGTTGAACACGCCGTCGAGGTTGATGCGCAGCACGTCGTTCCACTGCGCCTGATCCATCTTGCGCAGCGTGCCGTCGCGCGTGATGCCGGCGGCGTTGACGAGGATGTCGACCGAGCCGTGATCGGCCTCGGTCTGCTCGACCAGCGCGCGGCAGGCGGCGTGGTCGGAGACGTCGAGCGGCGCGAACGCGATGCGGCCGTCGAACGCGGCGACCTCCTCCTCGAACGCGGCGACGCGCTCACTGCGCGCGGCCAGGTCCGCCGCGATGACCCGGCGGCCGGAGCGGGCCAGAGCCTTGCAGATTTCGGTGCCGAGACCGCCGATACCCCCGGTGACGATGGCGACGCGCTGTTGCATGGTCGATTTCCCCTTTTGAAAACGGACCGTCGGTCGGACGGTGCTGCGGCGCGACAGCTGCCGTGGCGCAGCATGAACAAGAAAAAAGCCGCGACGCTGAGCGTCGCGGCTTCGGTGACGTGCAGCCGTTACGGCTTGCTGTCGGGTTTGGGCTTGGTGCCGGGCGGCGGCGGAGTGCCGGGCTGGCCGGCGCGCTGGACCGAGTTGGCCGCGGCGGTCAGGAAGCCCTGCTGCAGCGACTTCCACAGATCCACGTTGCGCTCGGTCATGTCGTTCAGCATCGACCACGGCGTCTGGCCGAGGATGTTGTTCAACTGACTGCGGAACTGGTGCTGCTGGTCGAGAAAGACCTGGAGGCTCTTCTCGAGGTAGCTGCCCATGAATCCCTGCAGCGAATCCCCGTAGAAGCGGATCACCTGGGAGAGCAGGTTGGTCGTGAACATCGGCTGCCCGTGTTCCTCGTGCTCGGAGATGATCTGCAGCAGCACGGAACGGGTCAGGTCCTCGCCGGACTTGGCGTCGCGGACCTCGAATTGTTCACCGTCGGTGACCAGCTGACGCACTTCTTCCAGCGTGATGTAGCTGGAAATCTCGGTGTCGTAGAGCCGGCGGTTCGGGTACTTCTTGATGATTCGGATTTGTGCCATGCGGCGAAGCTACCAGAACGCGCCGCGCCGCACCAGGGCCGTTTGTTGCGCAGCACGGGCAAACCGTGCAGTACACAAAGGGATTTCAAATCCGTGACTTAGCCATACCCGTCGGTATCGTCCGGTGCCGATGCACGAACGCCGCGCAAAGGCGCGGCGTTCGTGAGGACTGGTCTTTGCTGCACGCGAACCGGCGTGCGACATCCCGATTCGCATGCCGCTCGCGCGGCGCCGGGTGCGCCTACCAGCCCATGTAGTGGCCGCCGTTGATCGCCAGGTTGGTGCCGGTGATCCAGGCCGCCTGCTCGGCGGCGAGGAAGCCGACTGCGTAGGCGATCTCGGACGGCTCGCCGAGGCGGCCCACCGGAATCTGCGCGACGATCTTGGCGCGGACCTCTTCGGGCACGGCCATGACCATGTCGGTGCCGACGTAGCCCGGCGAGACCGTGTTGACGGTGATGCCGAACTTCGCGTTCTCCTGCGCCAGCGAGATCGTGAAGCCGTGCATGCCGGCCTTGGCCGCGGCGTAGTTGGCCTGTCCGTACTGGCCCTTCTGGCCGTTGATCGAGCTGATCTGGATGACGCGGCCCCACTTGCGATTGCGCATGCCGTCGATGACCGGACGGGTCATGTTGAAGCAGGAGTTGAGGTTGGTGTTGATGACGTCGTGCCACTGCTCGGCGCTCATCTTGTGGAACGTCGTGTCGCGCGTGATGCCGGCGTTGTTGACGAGAATCTCGATCGGACCGAGCTGGCGCTCGACCTCGCGCGCGATGCCCTCGGCCGATGCGGTGTCGGACACGTCGCCCTGGGCCAGCGCGAAATCGTAGCCGTCGGCTTTCTGCGCGGCCTGCCATGCCTTGGCGCGGCCCTCGTCGCGGTAGTTGGTCGCCACCTTGTGACCCTGCTGGGCGAGGTAGCGGCAGATGGCGGTGCCGATGCCGCCGGTGCCGCCGGTTACCAGTGCTACGCGTGCCGTCATGGTGTGTTCCCTGTCGTCGGAAGGAAAAAGCGGGCGCCGGGCGCGGTGTCGGGCGGATTTGCGCCGGTCTCGGGATCGCAAGGCCGCTCGCGCACGCCGTGCGGCGATTGTGCCGGCCGGTTCATGAAACTTCCCGCTGCGTTGCGTCACGTCCCGGCGCCGGCGGCGTGCCGCGCGGAATCCGCGCCGGGTCGAACGCATGCGCGGCCGCGGCGAGCAGGCCGTGAAGATCCTCGCCGTCCGGCACCGCCTGGCCGAGGAAGCGCAGCGCTGCACGCAGCGCCGGCAGCGGATCGGCCGGGTCGACCGGATGCGCCCGGTCGCGCTTGCCGAGCTTGCGGCCGTCGGCGTCGAGCACCAGCGGCAGATGCATCCAGGCCGGCTGCGGCAGGCCGAGCAGGCGCTGCAACAGGCACTGGCGCGGCGTCGAGTCGAGCAGATCGGCGCCGCGGACGACCTCGGTGACGCCCTGCGCGGCATCGTCGACGACGACCGCGAGCTGGTAGGCCGGCCAGCCGTCGTTGCGCCAGATCACGAAGTCGCCGACCTCGGCCGCGACGTCCTGTTCGATCGGTCCCTGTACCGCGTCGACGAACCGGACGATGCCGGGCTGCACGCGCAGGCGCACCGCTGCGGGGCGGTCCGCTGTCGGCGGCGGCGCGATGCAGCGCGCCGGATGGCGGCCGCCGTACGGTGCCAGGTCGGCGCGGCTGCAGGCGCAACGGTAGGCGAGGCCGGCCGCGAGCAGACGGTCGCGCGCGGCCGCATGTCGGTCGCGGTCCGCGCTCTGGCGGAGCACCGGGCCGTCCGGCACCAGACCGAACGCGAGCAGTTGCCGGACGATTGCCTCGGCGGCGCCGGGCACCTCGCGCAGCGGATCGATGTCCTCGATCCGGACGAACCATTCGGCGCCGATCGCGCGCGCGCGCAGCCAGCTGCCGAGCGCGGCCACCAGCGAGCCGAAATGCAGCGTGCCGGTCGGCGACGGGGCGAAACGTCCGCGGTCACTCATCGCGTGCAGAAAATTCCGGAGCGGAGCGCACGGCGGTGAACCAATCTCCCCGGTCTGCAGTCCAAGCCGCTTGCGGCTTGAACCGGGGACCTGAGCCGCTCGCGGCTTGAAAAGAGGACAGTTTATCCTCAGCTCCGCTCACGACGCGCCCCAGCCCCCTACGCGAGGACACCATGCGCAGAATCCTTCTCTTCATTGCGACCAACCTGGCGGTGATGCTGCTCTTGACGATCATCGTCAAGCTGTTCGGCATCGACACCTACACCTATCGCAACGGAGGCATCAACCTGCAGGGCATCCTGGTCCTGTCGGGCGTGATCGGTTTCGGCGGCTCCTTCATCTCGCTGGCGATGTCCAAGTGGATCGCCAAGACGCAGACCGGCGCGCACGTGATCGACAATCCGCGCAACCCGACCGAGGCCTGGCTGGTCGCGACCGTGCGCAAGCAGGCCGACGCCGCCGGCATCGGCATGCCCGAGGTCGCGATCTACGACGCGCCCGAAATGAACGCGTTCGCGACCGGCATGAACCGCAACAGCGCGCTGGTCGCGGTCAGCACCGGCCTGCTGCAGCAGATGAACAAGGACGAGGTCGAGGCCGTGCTCGCGCACGAGGTCAGCCACGTCGCCAACGGCGACATGGTCACGATGGGCCTGATCCAGGGCGTCGTGAACACCTTCGTGATCTTCCTGGCACGCGTGATCGGTGCGGTCATCGACCGCGCGATCAGCGGCAATCGCGAAGGCGGCAGCGGCCCGGCCTACTTCCTGATCGTGCTGGTGCTGCAGCTGGTGCTCGGCGTGCTCGCCTCGATCATCGTGATGGCGTTCTCGCGCTGGCGCGAGTTCCGCGCCGACGCCGGCGGCGCCACGCTGGCCGGTCGCGAGAAGATGATCAACGCGCTGGCGCGTCTGGCCGGCAACCACGGCGAGAACACGCTGCCCAAGGCGATCCAGGCCTTCGGCATCTCCGGCGGTGACCTGCGCAAGCTGTTCTCGAGCCATCCGCCGATCGAGGAGCGCATCGCCGCGCTGCGCGCCGGCGCCGCCGCGCGCTGATTCGGCGTCGCGCGTATCGCGCGGTGACCCAAAAGCCGCCTGCGCAAGCAGGCGGCTTTTTCATTGGCCGATGACGTCGCTCGGCATCGCGCCGGGACGGGTCGCAGCCGGTAGCGGGACGTTCATCCGCCGCTTGGGCCGCCTCCGGCGTCAGCCGCTACGCTGCGCGGTCCGGTCCAGGCGCACCTGTCCGGCCCCCAGGCAGTGCGGACGCTCGGACCTGCCTGACGCCTCATACGCGCCTCAGGGCTGCATGTCCGGCCAGGCTCGCCGCCGACATCACCAGACAGTAGGCCACCAAGGGCCAGGGGCTCGCACCATCCAGCGCCAGGATCGACACGGTGCCCAGGCCGCTGACGATCAGGCTCTGAACGCAGTAGTAGAGGGCGACTCCGGTGCCGGCCGCCTCGGCGAAATCCCTGAGCGCGCCATTCGCCGCGACCGACACCACCAGGACGATGCCGATGGCGATCAGCCACATGGGCATCACGAAACTGATGAAGTGGGGCTTCGCGAAGATCGAGAAGGCCGCCAGGACGATGGCGCCCGCCGAGATGATGACGATTCCACGCACGAAGCACCCGGCGACGCCCCATTTTCCGACAGCCGAACCGACGAGACGCGTGGCCATGATCATCACCAGTGCTACCGAGGCGAAGGCCAGGCTGAAGGAGATCGGATTCAAACCTGCCCGATCGATCAAGATCCGGGGGGCGATCGAAAAGAAGACGAAGAACGCCCCCATGGCCGTGCTGAAGCCGAGGGTGTAAACCCTGAAGCAGCGGTTGCCGAGCATCGACGACAGGCCCGGTGCTCGCCTGCGCCGGATCGGCGGGCGCGTTTCCTGCCAGCGCGCCCACGCGTGAACCAGCGCCAGGATCGCCAGCGCCCCGAGCATGAAGAAAATCGCTCTCCACCCGAAGCCGATCGCTGTTGCGGCCCCAAGAATCGGTCCCAGTGCCGGCACGAAGGCCAGCATGGAGCCGAACAGGCCGTAGATCAGCGTGCCTTGCGGCGTGTCGGCAAAGACGTCGCGAACGGTCGCAAAAGTGCCGACCAGCGCCGCCGAAGCGCCCAAGGCCTGGAGAACGCGCAGAGCAAGAAACGTCTCGCCATCGCGCGCCGTCGCCAAACAGAACGAGGCAATCGCGAACAGCGCCGCGCCGCCCAACACGACGGGGCGGCGACCGATGCGGTCGGAAAGTGGCCCGAAGGCCAGCTGGCCCACGCCCAGCATCAGAATATAGGCGCTCAGCGTCAGCTGGATCAGAGCGGTCGACGTGTTCAACGCGATGGGCATCTGCGGAACGACCGGCAGATACACATCCATGGCCAGAGAGGCGAGAAGATCGAAAGGCGCCATCAACGCCAGGCTGGATGGCAAGGAGTGGCCCCAGGCCGCATTTTTTTGAGGCATGACAAAACTCCGCACAGATAAGGGATATCCGGCGGCGATCTGCCTGTTCAGTGGGATCGCGAGGTGATCGCCGCAACAACGAGTCGATGTTGTTGCGGCTCAGCGATCGGTGGAGGGGCCTGCTCCCATGTTCGTGCCCTGCCAATGTTGCGACGATTGCAGAAGTCTATCCAACTGTCCGCCGGCGCACGAGGCGGCTGCCCAGGGCATCCGCGCCACGCGTATGCCGCCTCACCGCCGGATTTTCAGGACCGCGCCCTGACCGCGTATCGCGTACCGTTTCGGCGGGCTGGCCCACGATGCGCGATCCGCATCGGGATATCGGCCGCCGGACATGCGAGGCGTAGCCGACCGGTGCCGACGGGATGCGCCGGCTTCGACCGGTCGCGCGGCGCGACGGCAGCAGGCCTGCGGAGAGGCTGCGGGTTTCAGGCTGCCAGCGAGGTGCTGATCGCGGCGATCAGTTCGGACTCGTTGACCGGCTTGGTCACGTAGGCCTTGGCGCCCTGGCGTGCGCCCCAGATGCGGTCGGTCTGCTGGTCCTTGGTCGTGACCAGGATCACCGGGATGTGGCTGGTCTTGGGATCGCGCGAGATCGTGCGCGTGGCCTGGAAGCCGTTGAGGTTCGGCATGACCACGTCCATCAGGATCAGGTCCGGCAGGTCGCGCCGTGCGGCCTCGACGCCGGCGGCGCCGTCCTCGGCGGTCAGCACCTGGTGGCCGAGCTTTTCCACCAGCCGGCTCAGGCCGACCAGCTGGGAAGGGGAGTCGTCGACGATCAGGATGCGCGCCATGGTCAGCACGAAGGGCCAGGTATACGTCGCGGCATTCTAAACAGCGCGCTCCCGGTGCGCCACACGGCGCGCCGGGCAGGGCGGGAACGGCGCCAAAACGCCGACTGCCGGTAGCGGCCTCAGCCGATCGTGACCAGCTTGCGGCCGAACGAATCGCCGCCGAGCATCGTCTCGAACACGCCGCCGAGTTCGTCCAGCGTCACGTTGCCGGTCGCGATCGTCTCCAGATGCTGCGGCTTCCAGTCGCCGGCCAGACGCCGCCAGATCTCGTCGCGGATCGGGCGCGCGGTGCCGGTCGAGGCGACACCGAGCACCGACAGGCCGCGCAGGATGAACGGCATCACCGTCGTCGCCAGCTCCGCGCCGCCGGCGTTGCCGCAGGTCGCGATCGCACCGTACGGACGGATCACGCGGGTCAGGCCGGACAGCATGTCGCCGCCGACGTTGTCGATCGCGCCGCCCCAGTGCGCGGCCTCGAGCGGACGCTGGCCCCAGTACAGCTCCTTGCGCGCGATGCATTGCGTCGCGCCGAGCTTGATCAGGAAGTCGAACTGGTCGGCCTTGCCGGTGATCGCCTGCGCCTCGAAGCCGGCGCGGGTCAGGATGTCGATCGCGAGCATGCCGACGCCGCCGGTCGCGCCGGTCACGACGATCGGGCCCATGTCCGGCGTCTGGCCGTTGCGGACCAGCTGGAACACCGCCAGCGCGGCCGTGAAGCCGGCCGTGCCGAGGATCATCGATTCGCGCAGCGTCAGCCCGGCCGGCAGCGGGATCGCCCACTGCGATTCGAGCTTGACGTACTCGCCGTAGCCGCCGTCGCGCGTCTCGGACAGGCCGCAGCCGGTGCACAGCACCGCGTCGCCCTCGCGGAACGCCGGGTCGGTCGAGGCCGCGACGTAGCCGGCCACGTCGATGCCGCCATTGAGCGGGTGGCGGCGCAGGATCTTGCCCTTGCCGGTGCCGGCCAGCGCGTCCTTGTAGTTGATCGACGAGAACGCGGTCTTGACCAGCACCTCGCCCGGCGTCAGCTCGTCGGCGGACATCTCCTGCAGCGTGGCGCGGTAGCCGTCGGCGTCGTTGTGGATGCGCAGGGCGCGGAAGCGGTCGGGGGACGACATGGGCGGGCGGTACCGGGCAGCGGAAACGAACCGCCATGATGCCGTCCGGCCGCGCTCCGGCGCCAGCCTGCGAACGGGGTCAGAGTCACTTTTTTGTCGCCTAATCGCTAAACCGGCGCATTGGGAAAAGTGACTCTGACCCCGTTCGCGCGTTCTTTTCCCGATCGCGCCGACTCAGAGGAGGCGACAGAAAAGTGACTCTGACCCCGTTGCAAATTAGCACGATCGTTCTATTATCGGCGGCCATGAACCGCCTCGCCGCCACGCGCAAGGGCGTCGCCACACGCGATGCATTGCTCGACCACGCCTATGCGATCGCCGCCGCGCAGGGGCTGGAAGGGCTCTCGCTCGGTGAGCTGGCGCGCGTGGCCGGCATGTCCAAGAGCGGCGTGTTCGCGCATTTCGGCTCGCGCGAGGATCTGCAGCTGGCCGTGCTCGACCATGCCGCGCAGCGCTTCACCGACGAGGTCCTGGTGCCGGCGCTGCGCGCGAAGCGCGGCCGCGCGCGGCTGCGCGCGATCTTCGTCGGCTGGCTCGACTGGGTCCGCGACAACCGCGACGGCTGCCCGATCCTCAGCGCGACGGTCGAATACGACGGCCGACCCGGCATCCTGCGCGAGCGCATCGTCGCGCTGCAGACGCGCTGGCGCTCGGAGCTGTGCCGCGCGGTGCGGATGACGATCGACGCCGGCGAGCTGCCGCCCGACAGCGATGCCGCGCAGATCGGCTTCGAGCTGTTCGGCCTGGTCCTGGCCTATCACCACGATGCCCGCCTGTTCGAGATCGAACCGGCCGCCCGACACGCGCTGCGCGCGTTCGACCGCCTGCTCGGTTGCCCCGTTTCCTGAGCGTCCACCGGAGTCCTGCCCATGCCCGCTCTCGTCGCGTCGAAAAATAGCACGATCGTTCTAAAAAAATGGATCCGCGAGCGCAGCCTGCGCGCCCGCTTCGCGCTCGGCGGCTGGCTGCAGCCGCATCGGACCCTGCAGCGCGCGGCCGATCTGTTCGCGACGCCGCTGGCGATCGCCCGCACACGCGCGCTCGATGCCGATCCGGCCGGCGCGGCGCTCGGCGAGGTCGAGACCGCCGACGGCCGCATCGCGACCTACGTCTGGGGCGATCCGGCGCGCGAGCCGGTCGCCGTGCTCGCGCACGGCTGGTCCAGCTACGGCCTGTTCCTGCTGCCATGGGTCGCGCCGCTGCGCGCGGCCGGCTATGCGGTGGTCGCGTTCGACCAGGCCGGACACGGCCGCAGCGACGGCGCCCGATCGAGCCTGCCGGCTTTCGCGGCGGTGCTCGGCCGCGTCGCCGCGCGGTACGGCCGGCCGGCCGTCGTGATCGGCCACTCGCTCGGCGGTGCCGCGACGATGCTCGCGCTGGCCGGCGGCCTGGCGGCCGGGCGCGCCGTGTTGATCGCGCCGCCGGCCGATCCGTTCGCGGCCGGCGAGCGCTTCGCGCGGCGGATCGGTCTGGCCGGCCATCTGGCCGCGCGGCTGTTCGACGACTGGCAGGCGCGGACGCGGATCCGCGTCGACAGCCTGCAGGCGCATCGCGCCGCGCCGGCGCTGACGCTGCCGGCGCTGATCGTGCACGACCTCGGCGATCGCGAGGTGCCGTGGGACGAGGGCGAGCGCTACGCGCGCTACTGGCCCGGCGCGCGTCTGCTGACGACGACCGGGCTCGGCCACCACCGCATCGTCAACGCGCCGGCCGTGATCGGCGAGGCGCTGCGCTTCCTGGCCGGCGAGACGGTCGGCGAGCGCGTGGTGTCCTCGCCGGATCTGCCTTACGGCTTCTTCTGATCGGCCGGCTTGTCGGCCGGCGTCTCGCTCGGCTTCGGCTTCGGCGCGACGCGCGGCAGCCCCAGCAGGTGCGGCTTGTTCTCGACCGGCTTGGCGCTGCCGTCGTCGATGACGCGCAGGTGCACGTCGTCGATCCAGCCGGTACCGCCGTCGAGCAACTCCACGCCGATCGAGATCGAGCGCGTATGCGCCGGCACCGGACCGCGGATCGTCACGCGCTGCCACTTCTTCTGCGTGCCGGTCATCGGTTCCGACTCGACTTCGCCGATGACGTAGCCGCCGTCCTCGAAGTGGATGAAGGTGCGCCAGCCGCGCGGGCCGACCTCGTCGGTGCGCAGATCCGCCGACAATTCAACGATCAGACCGGGCTGCGGTGCCGGCAGGCGCTGGCGGATCAGGCCGTAGTACTCCTCCTTGGTCCGCGTGATCCGAGCGGCCTGCTTGCCCGACGACGGGCGGCGCTTGTCGGTCACGATCTCGTAGGCAGGTTCGCCGCCGTGCTGCATCGAGGTCCAGCCCGGAATCTCCACACCGGTCATGGCCTCCTCGAAATCGGGATTGGCGAGCGTGATCTCGGTGATCTTGACAGGCGCCTGCGGCGCGTCGCCGTCCTTGCCGTCCTTCTGGGCGCAGGCCGCGGAAGAGGCGATCAGCAGAGCGGTCAGAGCGATGGGTTTCATGCAGGTCCTCTGGAGGTCACGTCGATGGAAAGAAGAAGCGCGCGTCACAGCCGGCACTGCGGCGCGCGGCCGTCGGCGCGCGCGGCCTCGTAGACCGGCAGCAGCGACGGCGCACGCGCGGCCAGGCGCTCGGCGCGGCGCGCCGGATCCGGATGCGTCGACAGCAGCGCCGGCGGCCGCGAACCGCCGGCATCGGCCTGCATGTTCTCCCACAGCGTCGCCGCCGCGCGCGGATCGAAGCCGGCCGCGGCCATGTAGCGCTGGCCGAGCTCGTCGGCCTCGCTCTCGTGCAGGCGCGAGTACGGCAGCAGCACGCCGACCGTCGCGCCGATGCCGAGCAGGGCCAGGGCCTGCGCGTTGTCGTTGCCGCTGGCCGCGCCGGCGACCGCCGCGGCGGCCATCGCGCCCTGTGCGGCCAGCTGCTGCGACATGCGCTCCGCGCCGTGCTTGGCGACGACATGGCCGAGCTCGTGGCCGACCACGGCCGCGACCTGGTCCGGCGTCGTGGCGACCTTGAGCAGGCCGGTGTTGACGCCGACCTTGCCGCCCGGCAGCGCGAATGCGTTCGCGCTGTCGTCGGCCATCAGGGCCACCTCCCAGGTCTGCTCGCGCCACGGCGAGGGCAGCTCGGCGATCAGCGCATCGGCGATGCAGCGCACGTAGCGCTCGCGTCGGGGATCGTTGGCGACCTTGCCCTGCGACTTGATCTGGTCGAACGCCGCCGCGCCCATCCGCGACATCTCCGCGTCGGAGACGATCATCAGCTGCGTGCGCCCGGTCGGCGCGGTCGCGCAGGCGGCCAGCAGCGCCGCGGTGAACACGATCGAGGTCTTGCGCATCGATTGCCGCTCCGTGAAGTCGGTCCGCGAGGATACCGGCCACCCGCGGCAGGGTCGATACGGCACCGCGGCACGGTGCCCTGGCGTCCCCGGCTAGAATAGGCGGTCTTGAAACGTCCGCTTCCGGAGTCGCCATGAGCACGCCCGCCCCGCAGGTTCCCGCCCGCGCGCCCGCCGCCGACGCAGCACCGCTGCGTTTCGTCACCGCCGCCAGTCTGTTCGACGGCCACGACGCGGCGATCAACATCATGCGCCGGCTGATCCAGTCGCAGGGCGCCGAGGTGATCCACCTCGGCCACAACCGCTCGGTCGAGGACGTCGTGCGCGCCGCGCTGCAGGAGGACGCCGACGCGATCGCGCTGTCCTCGTATCAGGGCGGCCACGTCGAATACTTCAAGTACATGGTCGACATGCTGCGCGAGCGCGGCGCCGGCCATATCCGCGTCTTCGGCGGCGGCGGCGGCACGATCACGCCCGAGGAGATCCGCGAGCTGCAGGCCTACGGCGTCGAGCGCATCTACCATCCCAACGACGGCATGAAGATGGGCCTGGTCGAGATGATCGAGGATGTCGTCGCGCGCGCCGCGAAAGGGGGTCCGAAAGGGGGTCAGAGTCACTTTTCCCCTGAATCCGCTGGATTGTCTGCCGCGTCCGGAAAAAGTGACTCTGACCCCCTTTCCCCCCTTTCGGAGATCGCGATCGGCCGCCTGCTCTCGGCGATCGAGGACGACACGATCGCCGAAGCCGACCTCGCGCGGCTGCGCAAGCAGTGGCAGCTCGCCGGCGGCAAGACGCCGGTCGTCGGCATCACCGGCACCGGCGGCGCCGGCAAGTCCTCGGTCACCGACGAACTGCTGAACCGCTTCCTCGCCAGCTTCCCGCAGATGCGCATCGCGGTGATCTCGGTCGACCCGACGCGCCGGCGCACTGGCGGCGCATTGCTCGGCGACCGCATCCGCATGAACTCGCTGCGCAGCCACCGCGTCTACATGCGCTCGATGGCGACGCGCCGCCAGAACGTGGCGACCAATGCCGTGCTCAAGGACTGCATCGGCTTTCTGAAGGGCCTGGGCTACGACCTGGTCATCGTCGAGACCGCCGGCATCGGCCAGAGCGATTCGGAGATCGTCGACCTCGTCGATTTCCCGATGTACGTGATGACCAGCGACTACGGCGCGGCCAGCCAGCTCGAGAAGATCGACATGATCGACTACGCCGAGCTGATCGTGCTCAACAAGTACGACAAGCGCGGCGCCGAGGACGCCTTGCGCGACGTGCGCAAGCAGTGGAAGCGCAACCGTGTCGCGTTCCAGACCCCCGACGCCGAGGTGCCGGTCTATCCGACGATCGCCAGCCAGTTCAACGACCCCGGCGTCAGCTGGATGTTCGCGAACCTGTGCCGGCTGCTGCGCGAGAAGCTCGGCCTGCCGGCCGAGGCCTGGACGCCGAAGTTCGACACCACGCTGAAGGAGCCGCGCGCGACCGTGCTGATCCCCGGTCAGCGCGTGCGCTATCTGGCCGAGATCGCCGAGCAGGGCCGCGCGATCAACGCGGCCATCGACAAGCAGGCCGAGGCCGCCGACCGCGCGCAGTCGTTCTGGCAGGCGCTGCAGGAGCTCGAGGATCCGAAGCTGCCCAAGGCGCTCGGCCTTTACGACGCCGACGACCTGACCGAAGCCGGCGACCGCTCGCTGACGACGCTGCGCCAGCGCTACAACGACGCCGTGCAGGCGCTGACCAGCGAAAACCTCAAGAGCCTGCGCGAGTGGCCGCAGCGGCTGAAGTCGATCACCGACCCGGTCAACGAGTACCAGGTCCGCGGCAAGACGATCCGCGTCGAGAACTACCGCGAATCGCTGAGCCACCAGCAGATCCCGAAGATCGCCGCGCCCACCTACAAGAGCTGGGGCGAGCTGCTGGTCTTCCTCGGCAAGGAGAACCTGCCCGGCAGCTATCCGTACACCGGCGGCGTCTATCCGTACCGGCGCAGCGGCGAGGATCCGATCCGCATGTTCGCCGGCGAGGGCACGCCCGAGCGCACCAATCGCCGCTTCCATTACCTGTCGGTCGGCCAGCCGGCCGCGCGCCTGTCGACCGCGTTCGACAGCGTGACGCTGTACGGTGAGGACCCGGCCGAGCGGCCGGACATCTACGGCAAGATCGGCAACTCCGGCGTCAACATCCCGACGCTGGACGATATGAAGAAGCTCTACTCCGGCTTCGACCTGTGCGCGCCGACCACCTCGGTCTCGATGACGATCAACGGCCCGGCGCCGATCATCCTCGCATTGTTCATGAACACCGCGATCGACCAGCAGGTCGAGAAGTACCTCAAGGCCGACCCGGAGCGCTGGGCCGAGGCGCAGCAGAAGATCGACGCCTTCTTCGAAGGCCGCACGCGCCCGCGCTACCACGGCGATCTGCCGGCCGGCAACGACGGCCTGGGACTGGGTCTGCTCGGCATCACCGGCGACCAGTTGCTCGACGCCGAGACCTATGCGCGCATCAAGGCCGAGACGCTGGCGACCGTGCGCGGCACCGTGCAGGCGGACATCCTCAAAGAGGATCAGGCGCAGAACACCTGCATCTTCAGCACCGAGTTCGCGCTGCGCATGATGGGCGACATCCAGCAGTACTTCGTCGACCACAAGGTGCGCAATTTCTATTCGGTCTCGATCAGCGGCTATCACATCGCCGAGGCCGGTGCGAACCCGATCTCGCAGCTCGCCTTCACGCTGTCGAACGGTTTCACGATCGTCGAGTACTACCTCGCGCGCGGCATGCAGATCGACGACTTCGCGCCGAACCTGTCGTTCTTCTTCAGCAACGGCATGGACCCCGAATACACGGTGATCGGCCGCGTCGCGCGCCGCATCTGGGCCCGCGCGATGCGCGAGCGCTACGGCGCCAACGAGCGCAGTCAGATGATGAAGTACCACATCCAGACCAGCGGCCGCTCGCTGCACGCGCAGGAGATCCAGTTCAACGACATCCGCACGACGCTGCAGGCGCTGTACGCCTTGTTCGACAACTGCAACAGCCTGCACACCAACGCCTACGACGAGGCGATCACGACGCCGACCGAGGAAAGCGTGCGCCGCGCCGTCGCGATCCAGATGATCATCAACAAGGA
>QFPO01000049.1 GCA_003241385.1 Rhodanobacter denitrificans | reverse complement strand
CTGGTGCTGCGTCGGCAGCACCGTCGACCCGATCGTCGTCGTCGTCGTGCTCAGGCGCTTGGTCGTGCCGTCATAGGCGTAGTCCTCACGCCACACGATAGGGAGACCGCTGCCGCGGCGACGCTGCTGGCTCGACGGCACCCCCGAATCTCCTAACAACGCATTGCAGCTGCCGAAGTACAGCACTATCCAATGAACAAGCTCACTCCATGCTTACGCAGCCACCAGCTAACGCACCCTTCGAAGATATGAGTGAGTACTGAACTAATCTTTCGCGCCTCCTTCCTTCAGCAACAGCAAACGTTGTGACGCCCCCACCTTTAGAGTAAGTAAATAAAATATCCAACTTTCCACCGCTACCCCTTATCAAATAACTTGGGCCTTGCTCATCATAATTACCCAATCTTTCGATCACTTCATATTTAATCCCTGAAAAAATCCATTTGCGGCCTCCATCTTTTTCGCATGGGTCAGGGACGGATATTATTAAATCCCCCCCGATATCCATGCATAGCCTTTCATTTCCGCATCTCTCCGATATGATCCCAAAATCACCAGAGTAAGCAACCTTTCTATCTTCTAAAAAGGAGATGGTATCAACAGCCTTCTTATCGCGAGAGTAATCATGGTCCGCTATCGTATATCTAACATATACAGATGGCTCAGAAGCAATAGCCACGTCAAGAACGCCCAGTAATATTAATACGCAAGAAGTAACTTTGATTGAGTCAATGCATTTCATATTTAGTGCCTAATCTTTATTCCAGACTTGTTTTACCCAGTCGTCAGCAAGAAGCTCTCTATCCGCACGCAACGTGTTAGGTGAAGAAAAGTTCCTCCAGTACACGCCATGCCCAGATTCATGAGTGACCATTTGGACAATGCCCACCCTGCCGGATGGAATATCCAGCTTATAACCGCGCGCCGCGGGGCTTCCAAACAAATATGCTTCATACGCCCCCTTGTACACTCGAATCTCAGATAAATTTGGCGCTACTGATTTAGCACTAAGTGATCCTACACCGAATGTCATGGCATCCCTATTGGGCCCATAACTGTCTAAATCGTAGTAGACGTCAGCATTTCCCAATGTGTTTCTTGCCTGCATGTAGTCATATACATCTTCATATCTTCCTTCCTCGTTAGCTTTCCACATCTGTTCGCGCAGTTGAGTCCCAACCGCATCTATCGCCTCTCCAATCAAAGACTTGAAACTTTCCTTTTCGTCATCAGAGAGATTGCGGTTTAGCTCTTTTATTTGCCCTCGGCCGCCGACACGTGGGACTTCGACGCCGACGCTAGGAGCATTCCTTGTCGCCCCCTTATCCGCCGCCCCGGCCGCCTGCTCCTTGAGCCCGCCCGCTCCGGTCGGTGACATCGACTGCGCGCCGTTACCGCCCAGCTTCACGCCACGCGCCTGCGCGATGTCCTTGGACTTGTTCGTGTTGTACGTGCCCAGGTTCTGCGTCTTGCCGCTCGAGTACACCGCCGTGAGCGTCACGTCCTTACCT
>QFPO01000048.1 GCA_003241385.1 Rhodanobacter denitrificans | reverse complement strand
TGTCCGTCGTCAGAACATTTGGCGCATCTCGCGGCGTAAATTAGCGGAGTGCGGGCCTCGTCTGGGGGTTGATGTTAGGCGGCAAGCTTGCGGTGCTGCAAGCGCCGATGTTCGATGGTCTGTCGCTTGATCCTTTCTCGTCGTTCGATGATGGCCGGCGCCCTGCCGAAGTAGGCGTCGGCGGGCGTCACGTTGTTCAGGCTCTCGTGGTAACGGTGATGGTTGTAGTGCTCGACGAAGGCCTCGATCTGGGCCTCGAGGTCACCGGGCAGGAAGTAGTTTTCCAGCAGGATGCGGTTCTTCAGGGTCTGGTGCCAGCGCTCGATCTTGCCCTGTGTTTGCGGATGCATCGGGGCGCCGCGCACGTGGCTCATGTTCCGGGCCTCGATGTATTCCGCCAGCTCGCCCGCGATGTAGCTGGGGCCGTTATCCGACAGTAGCCTGGGCTTGTGCAGCACCTTGGCGCTGTCGCAGCCGGAAGCCGCGAGCGCGAGGTCCAGCGTGTCGGTCACATCCTCTGCGCGCATGTTGGTGCACAGCTTCCAGGCGATGATGTAACGCGAGAAGTCGTCGAGCACCGTCGACAGGTACATCCAGCCCCACCCGATGATCTTGAAGTAGGTGAAGTCTGTTTGCCACATCTCGTTCACCCGGGTGGTCTTGGTGTGGAACTGATCGGCGGCCCTGATCACGACATAGGCCGGGCTGGTGATCAGGTCATGGGCCTTCAACAGGCGGTAAACCGTGGCTTCGGACACGAAGTAGTGCTTCTCGTCGGTGAAGCGCACCGCCAGCTCACGCGGTGACAGCTCGCTGTAATCCAGCGCCATCTCGACGATCTGGTCCTGCACTTCGGGCGCGATCCGGTTCCACACCCGGCTCGGGGCCGAGGGTCGATCCTCCAGGGCCTCCGGGCCGCCTGCAAGGTAGCGATCGTACCAGCGGTAGAACGTCCGGCGGGCGATGCCGAGCTTGTCCAGTGTGCGCTTGGCGGGCAGATGCGACTGCTCGACGATCCGGATGATCTCGAGCTTTTCCGATGCGGGATACCTCATTCGTCGTCGCCCCCATCCGCGATCATGCTTTTTTTGAGCAGACGGTTTTCCAGCGTCAGGTCGGCCACGCATTCCTTCAAAGCGCGCGCCTCGCGGCGAAGGTCCTGCACTTCACCGGTGGTCGCTGCCCGGGCGGTGTCGCCGGCCAGGCGGCGCTTGCCCGCTTCCATGAACTCCTTCGACCAAGTGTAGTACAGGCTCTGCGCGATGCCTTCCTTGCGGCACAGCTCGGCAATACTGTCCTCGCCGCGCAGCCCATCAAGCACGATCCGGATCTTGTCTTCGGCCGAGAAGTGCCGCCGGGTCTGCCGCCGGATGTCCTTCACCACCCGCTCAGCAGGGGCCTTCACCGGCGATTTTTTCAAGGAGGGTTGGGGCTTCATCTTCGTTCCTTCGTCACTACGACGAAGCCCCAACCCTCCTTAAATCACAACCTCAAATCTGTGCCATTGGTGCTGACGCGGAACA
>QFPO01000032.1 GCA_003241385.1 Rhodanobacter denitrificans | reverse complement strand
CCGCCCTCGCGGATCGCGAAGCGCAGGCCTTCGTCCATCGCGATCGGCGCGATCAGCGTCACCACCATTTTGATGTTGTCGCCCGGCATCACCATCTCCACGCCTTCCGGCAGCTCCACCGAGCCGGTCACGTCCGTCGTGCGGAAGTAGAACTGCGGGCGGTAGCCCTTGAAGAACGGCGTGTGACGGCCACCCTCTTCCTTCGACAGCACGTACACCTCGGCCTCGAACTTCGTGTGCGGCGTGATCGAACCCGGCTTGGCCAGCACCTGGCCGCGCTCCACGTCGTCACGCTTCGTGCCGCGCAGCAGCAGACCCGCGTTGTCGCCCGCCTGACCCTGGTCGAGCAGCTTGCGGAACATCTCGATGCCCGTCACCGTCGTCTTGACCGTCGGGCGGATGCCCACGATCTCCACTTCGTCGCCCACCTTGATCACGCCGCGCTCGATGCGGCCCGTCACCACCGTGCCGCGGCCCGAGATCGAGAACACGTCTTCCACCGGCATCAGGAACGACTTGTCCACGTCGCGCTGCGGCTCCGGAATCCACGTATCCAGCGCGTCCACCAGCTTCAGGATCGCCGGCACGCCGATCTCCGACTGGTCGCCTTCCAGCGCCTTGAGCGCCGAACCCTTCACGATCGGCGTGTCGTCGCCCGGGAAGTCGTACTTGCTCAGCAGCTCGCGCACTTCCATCTCGACCAGCTCGAGCAGCTCGGCGTCGTCGACCATGTCCGCCTTGTTCAGGAACACCACCACGTACGGCACGCCGACCTGGCGCGCCAGCAGGATGTGCTCGCGCGTCTGCGGCATCGGGCCGTCGGCGGCCGAGCACACCAGGATCGCGCCGTCCATCTGCGCCGCACCCGTGATCATGTTCTTCACGTAGTCGGCATGACCCGGGCAGTCCACATGCGCGTAGTGGCGCGTCGGCGACTCGTACTCCACGTGCGCCGTCGAAATCGTGATGCCGCGCGCCTTCTCTTCCGGCGCCGCGTCGATCTGGTCGCAGCGCCGCCGTCAGCGTCGTCTTACCGTGGTCAACGTGACCGATCGTGCCCACGTTCACGTGCGGCTTCGTCCGCTCGAATTTACCCTTGGCCATGGCTTTGCAACCTCAGAACAGATGTGGAAATGTGCGGCCTCGATCGGCCGATTCTTTGGCTCGACGCGATCGGAACGACCGCCTCGATCAGCTCTTCTTGATCACCGCTTCGGCGATGCTGTTGGGCGCCTCGGCGTAGTGATCGAATTCCATCGTGAATGTGGCGCGCCCCTGCGTCTGCGAGCGCAGACTGGTCGCGTAGCCGAACATCTCGCCGAGCGGCACCATCGCGTTGATGACCTTGCCGGACGGTGCGTCGTCCGATCCCTGCAGGATGCCGCGGCGGCGACTCAGATCGCCCATCACGTCGCCCATGTAGTCCTCGGGCGTCACGACCTCGACCTTCATCATCGGCTCGAGCAGGACCGGATCGGCCTTCGAGAAGCCTTCCTTGAACGCCATCGAGCCGGCGATCTTGAACGCCATTTCGTTGGAGTCGACCTCGTGGTACGAACCGTCGATCAGCTTGACCTTGAGGTCGACCACCGGGAAGCCGGCCAGCGGACCGCTCGTGATCGCATCGCGGATGCCCTTGTCGACGGCCGGCACGTATTCCTTCGGCACCGAACCGCCGACGGTCAGGTTCTCGAACGCGTAGCCGGCGCCGCGCTCCTGCGGCTCCATCTCGATGACGACGTGGCCGTACTGGCCCTTGCCGCCCGACTGGCGGACGAACTTGCCTTCCTGCTTGACCGCCTTGCGGATCGCTTCGCGATAGGCCACCTGCGGCTTGCCGACGTTGGCCTCGACGTTGAACTCGCGCTTCATGCGGTCGACGATGATCTCCAGATGCAGCTCGCCCATGCCGGCGATGATCGTCTGACCCGACTCCTCGTCGGTGCGCACGCGGAAGGACGGATCCTCCTGCGCGAGCCGGCCGAGCGCGATGCCCATCTTTTCCTGGTCGGACTTGGTCTTCGGCTCCACGGCCATCGCGATGACCGGCTCCGGAAAGACCATCCGCTCGAGCGTGATGACCTTGTCCTGCGCGCACAGCGTGTCGCCGGTCGTGACGTCCTTGAGACCGACCGCGGCGGCGATGTCGCCGGCGCGCACTTCCTTGAGCTCGTGGCGCTCGTTGGCGTGCATCTGCAGGATGCGGCCGATGCGCTCCTTCTTGGACTTGACCGGATTGAACACGGTATCGCCCGAGGCGAGCACGCCCGAGTAGACGCGGAAGAACGTCAGCGAGCCGACGAACGGGTCCGTCATGATCTTGAACGCCAGCGCCGAAAACGGCTCGGTGTCGCCGGCGTTGCGACTGTCTTCCTTCTCGTCTTCGTCGACGCCCTTGACCGGCGGACGATCGGACGGCGCGGGCAGGTAGCGCACGACTGCGTCGAGCATCGCCTGCACGCCCTTGTTCTTGAACGCGGTACCGCAGAAGACCGGGATGATCGACGTCGACAGCGTACCGGCGCGGATGCCGGCGTGGATCTCGTCCTCGCTCAGGCCACCCTCTTCGAGGTACTTGTCCATCAGCTCTTCGGAGGTCTCGGCGGCCGACTCGACGAGGTACGCGTGGGCCTTCTCGCAGATCTCCTTGAGACCGGCGGGAATCTCGCGATACTCGAACTTCATGCCCTGGGACTCGCCGTCCCAGTAGATGGCCTTCATCTTGACGAGGTCGATCACGCCCTCGAAGGCGTCCTCGGCACCGATCGGTACCTGCATCGGTACCGGATTGGCACCGAGCCGCGCCTTGAGCTGGCCGACGACCTTGTCGAAGTCGGCGCCGGTGCGGTCCATCTTGTTGACGAACGCCAGACGCGGCACGCCGTACTTGTTGGCCTGGCGCCAGACCGTCTCGGACTGCGGCTGCACGCCGCCGACCGCACAGAGCACGAACACCGCACCATCGAGCACGCGCAGCGACCGCTCGACTTCGATCGTGAAGTCGACGTGGCCAGGCGTGTCGATGATGTTGAAGCGGTACTGCGGGAACGAGTGGTCCATGCCCTGCCAGAAGCAGGTGGTGGCCGCCGACGTGATCGTGATACCGCGCTCCTGCTCCTGCTCCATCCAGTCCATCGTCGCGGCACCCTCGTGCACCTCGCCAATCTTGTGATTGACGCCGGTGTAATAAAGGATGCGCTCGGTGGTGGTGGTCTTGCCGGCATCGATGTGCGCCATGATGCCGAAGTTGCGGTAGCGCTCGATGGGGGTCGTACGAGCCACAGGACTTCCTCGGAAACTCTACTTACCAGCGATAGTGCGAGAACGCCTTGTTGGCTTCCGCCATGCGATGGGTTTCCTCGCGCTTCTTGACCGCGCCGCCGCGGCTCTCGGCCGCCTCGAGCAGCTCGGCAGCGAGCTTGCGCGGCATCGAGTTCTCGCCGCGCTTGCGCGCCGCCTCGATGACCCAGCGCATCGCCAGCGCCATGCGGCGCGCCGAGCGCACTTCGACCGGCACCTGGTAGGTCGCGCCGCCGACGCGGCGGGACTTGACCTCGACCGCCGGAGCGACGTTGCCCAGCGCCTTCTCGACGACGCCGACCGGCTCGGCGTGCTTCTCGCCGATGTGGTCGAGCGCACCGTAGACGATCTTCTCGGCCACGGACTTCTTGCCGCTCTTCATCACCATGTTGATGAAGCGCGCGATGACGTCGCTGCCGTGCTTGGGATCGGGCAGCGTGGCCCGGACCGGAGTAGAACCTTTACGCGACATGATTCTGACCTAGTGGTATCAGGATTTCGGGCGCTTGGCGCCGTACTTGGAACGGCTCTGGCGACGCTTGGTCACGCCGGCGGCGTCGAGCGAGCCACGCACCGTGTGGTAGCGCACGCCCGGCAGGTCCTTGACGCGACCGCCGCGGATCAGCACCACCGAGTGCTCCTGCAGGTTGTGGCCTTCGCCACCGATGTAGCTGATCACTTCTTCCTGGTTGGTCAGGCGGACCTTGGCTACCTTGCGCAGCGCGGAGTTCGGCTTCTTCGGCGTCGTCGTGTAGACGCGCGTGCAGACGCCGCGGCGCTGGGGGCAATTGTCGAGCGCCGGCGAGGCACTCTTGTAGTCCTTCGGACGCCGTGATTTGCGCAGGAGCTGGTTGATTGTCGCCATGCGTATGAGCCCTAAGAAACAAAAGACAGGCCGAGGCCGGCCTGTCAAGACGAAAGAGTATAGCTTGCGGATTGCAAAAGCTCAAGACTTCTGCTTGCGTCCTGCGACGAACACGAGGCGCCTCCGGCGCCTCTTTTCGTTTGTTTGGGACGGCGCCGATCAGGCGCCGTCACCGTCTTCCGCGACCGCCTCGGCCACCGAGCTGGAGCTGCTCGTCCCGCCGAGGGTTTCCAGATCGGAATCGGTCAGCCCGCCTGCCCGCCCGCGACGCTGCGAGTGGTAGGCCAGACCGGTTCCGGCCGGAATCAAGCGGCCGACGATAACATTCTCCTTGAGGCCCCGCAAGGTGTCGCGCGTGCCGCGAACGGCCGCCTCGGTCAGCACGCGGGTGGTCTCCTGGAACGAAGCGGCCGAGATGAACGACTCGGTCGCCAGCGAGGCCTTCGTGATGCCGAGCAGGACCGGCATGTACTCGGCCGGCAGCTCGTCGCGCGCGGCCGCCCGGATGTTCTCCTCCTGCACGCGCGCGCGGTCCATCTGCTCGCCGCGCAGGAAGCGGGTGCCGCCCGGCTCGGTGATCTCGACCTTGCGCAGCATCTGGCGAATGATCGACTCGATGTGCTTGTCGTTGATCTTCACGCCCTGCAGCCGGTAGACGTCCTGGATCTCCTTGACCAGGTAGGCCGCCAACGGCTCGACGCCGAGCAGGCGCAGGATGTCGTGCGGATTGGGCTCGCCGTCGACGACGGTCTCGCCCTTCTCGACGTGCTCGCCCTCGAACACGATCACGTGGCGCCACTTCGGGATCAGCTCCTCGTGCTCGTTGCCGTCCGAGTCCTTGATGATCAGACGCTGCTTGCCCTTGGTGTCCTTGCCGAAGCTGATCACGCCCGAGCGCTCGGCGAGGATCGCCGGCTCCTTGGGCTTGCGCGCCTCGAACAGGTCGGCCACGCGCGGCAGACCGCCGGTGATGTCGCGGGTCTTGGAGGTTTCCTGCGGGATACGCGCGACGACGTCGCCGACGCCGACTTCCGCACCGTTCTGCAGCGAGACGATCGCACCGGCCGGCAGGTAGTACTGCGCCGGCACGTCCGAGCCCGGAAGCTTCAGATGGTTGCCCTTCTTGTCTTCCAGACGCACGATCGGACGCAGATCCTTGGCGGCCGTACCGCGCCGCTTCGGGTCGGTGATGACGGCGCTGGCCAGACCGGTCAGCTCGTCGACCTGCTCCTGGATCGTGACGCCGTCGATGAAGTCGATGAAGCGGATCACGCCGGCCACTTCCGAGACGATCGGATGAGTGTGCGGGTCCCACTTGGCGACGGTCTGGCCGGCCTTGGTCGCAGCGCCGTCCTTGAGGTCGATGACCGCGCCGTACGGCACCTTGTAGCGCTCGCGCTCGCGGCCGTGCGCGTCCATGACCGACAGTTCGCCCGAACGCGAGACCGCGACCAGGTGGCCGGCCGCATGCTGCACGGTCTTGAGGTTGTTGAACTTGATCGTGCCGGTCGTCTTGACCTGGACGTTGTCGATCGCGGCGGCACGCGAAGCGGCACCACCGATGTGGAACGTACGCATCGTCAGCTGCGTGCCGGGCTCGCCGATCGACTGCGCGGCGATCACGCCGACCGCCTCGCCGTGGTTGACCAGGTGGCCGCGGGCCAGGTCGCGCCCGTAGCACATCGCGCAGACGCCGAAGCGCGCGTCGCAGGTGATCGGCGAACGGACCAGCACCGACTGCACGCCGGCCTGCTCCAGGCGCTGCACCAGCGTCTCGTCGAGCAGCGTGCCGCGCGTCAGGATCGGATCCTCGTCGTTGCCGGGCGCGAAGACATCCTCGGCCGCGGTACGGCCGAGCACGCGGTCGCGCAGCGGCTCGACGACGTCGCCGCCTTCGACGATCGGCGTCATGGTCAGACCGTTCGGCGTGCCGCAATCCGGCTCGGTGACGACCACGTCCTGGGCGACGTCGACCAGACGACGCGTCAGGTAGCCCGAGTTGGCGGTCTTGAGCGCGGTGTCGGCCAGACCCTTGCGCGCGCCGTGCGTGGAGTTGAAGTACTGCAGCACGTCCAGGCCTTCGCGGAAGTTCGCGGTGATCGGCGTCTCGATGATCGAGCCGTCCGGTCGCGCCATCAGTCCGCGCATGCCGGCGAGCTGACGGATCTGCGCCGCCGAACCACGCGCGCCGGAGTCGGCCATGATGTAGAGCGAGTTCATCGACTTCTGGTCGACCGACTCGCCGTCCTTGTTCTTGACCTTGTCGGTGCCGACGCCACGCATCATCGCGGCGGCCACGCGCTCGTTGGTGCGCGACCAGATGTCGATGACCTTGTTGTAGCGCTCGCCCGCGGTGACCAGGCCGGACTGGTACTGCTCCTGGATCTCGGTGACTTCCTTCTCGGCCTCCTCGAGGATGCCCTTCTTCTCGGCCGGGATCTTCATGTCGTCGATGCCGATCGAGATGCCGGCACGCGTCGCGTAATGGAAGCCCGTGTACATCAGCTTGTCGGCGAAGACGACCGTGTCCTTGAGGCCGAGGCGGCGGTAGCACGAGTTGATCAGGCGCGAGATCGCCTTCTTGGTCAGCTCGACGTTGGCCAGCGAGAACGGCAGGCCTTCCGGCAGGATCTCGGCCAGCAGCGCGCGGCCGATCGTCGTGTCGACCAGGGCGGTCTTCTCGCTGCGGTTGCCTTCGTCGTCGATCTCGACCTGGCGCAGGCGGACCTTGATCCGCGCGTGCAGCTCGACGACGCGGTTCTCGTAGGCGCGGTGGACCTCGGCGATGTTCGCGAAGACCATGCCCTCGCCCTTCGCGTTGGTCAGCTCGCGCGTCATGTAGTACAGGCCGAGCACGACGTCCTGCGTCGGCACGATGATCGGCTCACCGTTCGCCGGCGACAGGATGTTGTTCGACGACAGCATCAGCGCGCGCGCTTCCAGCTGCGCCTCGAGCGACAGCGGCACGTGCACGGCCATCTGGTCGCCGTCGAAGTCGGCGTTGAACGCGGTACAGACCAGCGGGTGCAGCTGGATCGCCTTGCCCTCGATCAGCACCGGCTCGAACGCCTGGATGCCCAGACGATGCAGGGTCGGCGCGCGGTTGAGCAGGACCGGATGCTCGCGGATCACCTCCTCGAGGATGTCCCACACGTCGGCGCTCTCGCGCTCCACGAGCTTCTTGGCGGCCTTGATCGTCGTCGCCATGCCGCGACGCTGCAGCTTCGAGAAGATGAACGGCTTGAACAGCTCCAGCGCCATCTTCTTCGGCAGGCCACACTGGTGCAGCTTCAGCGTCGGACCGACCACGATGACCGAGCGGCCCGAGTAGTCCACGCGCTTGCCGAGCAGGTTCTGGCGGAACCGGCCCTGCTTGCCCTTGATCATGTCGGCCAGCGACTTCAGCGGGCGCTTGTTGGTGCCGGTGATCGCGCGGCCGCGGCGGCCGTTGTCCATCAGCGCGTCGACCGACTCCTGCAGCATGCGCTTCTCGTTGCGCACGATGATGTCCGGCGCATTGAGCTCGAGCAGGCGCTTGAGGCGGTTGTTGCGGTTGATGACGCGGCGGTACAGATCGTTGAGGTCGGACGTCGCGAAGCGGCCGCCGTCGAGCGGCACCAGCGGACGCAGATCCGGCGGCAGCACCGGCAGCACCGTCAGCACCATGAACTCCGGCCGGTTGCCCGACTCGTGGAACGCCTCGACCAGCTTGATGCGCTTGGTCAGCCGCTTGAGCTTGGTCTCGGAGTTGGTCGAGGCGATCTCCTCGCGCAGCTTGATCATCTCCTGCTGCAGGTCGATCGTCTTGAGCAGCTCGTAGACGGCCTCGGCGCCCATGCGTGCGTCGAACTCGTCGCCGTGCTCCTCGACCGCCTGCAGGTACTGCTCCTCGTTGAGGAGCTGCGCGCGCTGCAGCGGGGTCAGGCCCGGGTCGATGACGACGTAGGCTTCGAAGTACAGGATGCGCTCGATGTCGCGCAGCGTCATGTCGAGCATCAGACCGATGCGCGAGGGCAGCGACTTCAGGAACCAGATGTGGGCGACCGGCGAGGCCAGCTCGATGTGGCCCATGCGCTCGCGGCGCACCTTGGCCAGCGTGACCTCGGTGCCGCACTTCTCGCAGACCACGCCGCGGTGCTTCATGCGCTTGTACTTGCCGCACAGGCACTCGTAGTCCTTGATCGGCCCGAAGATCGCCGCGCAGAACAGGCCGTCACGCTCGGGCTTGAACGTGCGGTAGTTGATCGTCTCGGGCTTCTTCACCTCGCCGAACGACCACGAACGGATCAGGTCCGGGGAGGCGAGCGCGATCTTGATCGAGTCGAAGTCGAGCGTCTGGCGCTGCTGGTTGAACAGGTTGAGCAAGTCTTTCATGGTTCAGTCTCCAAAGCCCGGGGCGCTCACTTCTTCGTCTCTTCCAGTTCCATGTCGATCGCCAGCGAGCGGATCTCCTTGACCAGCACGTTGAACGATTCGGGCATGCCGGCGGCCATCTCGTGGTCGCCGTCGACGATGCTCTTGTACATCTGGTTGCGGCCGGACACGTCGTCGGATTTGACCGTCAGCATTTCCTGCAGCGTGTAGGCGGCGCCGTAGGCTTCCAGCGCCCAGACTTCCATTTCACCGAAGCGCTGACCGCCGAACTGGGCCTTGCCGCCGAGCGGCTGCTGGGTCACCAGCGAGTACGGACCGGTCGAGCGGGCGTGCATCTTGTCGTCGACGAGGTGGTTGAGCTTGAGCATGTGCATGTAGCCGACGGTGACCGGGCGATCGAACGCCTCGCCGGTGCGGCCGTCGATCAGGATGGTCTGGCCCGACTCAGGCAGATCGGCCAGGCGCAGCATCGCCTTGATCTCGGCCTCGCTGGCGCCGTCGAACACCGGCGTCGCCATCGGCACGCCGCTGCGCAGGTTGCGCGCGAGCTCGAGGATCTCCTCGTCGCTGAGCGACTTGAGGTTGACGCGCTGGCCGAACTCGTCCTTGTCGTGGTTGTAGATCTGGTCGAGGAACTTGCGCACCTCGGCCGCCTTGGCGTTGACCTCGACCATCTGGCCGATCTTCTCGCCGAGACCACGCGCCGCCCAGCCGAGGTGGACCTCGAGGATCTGGCCGATGTTCATGCGCGACGGCACGCCGAGCGGGTTCAGCACGATGTCGACCGGACGGCCGCGTGGCGGCCGGCCATCTTGTCGCCCGGCTGGATGCGGCGCTTCACGGCCAGGTAGACCTTGACCATCTTCAGCACGCCCGGGGCGAGATCGTCGCCGGTCGTGATCTTGGCCTGCTTCTCCTTGAAGCGGTTGTCGAACTCCTCGCGGTGGCGCTTGATCTGCTCCTGCGCCTTCTCGAGGAAGTCGGCCGCGTCCTCGTCCTTCATGCGGATCGCGAACCACTCTTCCTTCTTGAGACCGTCGAGGTAGTCGTCGGTGATCTCGGCGCCCTTCTTGAGCGCGCCCGGACCGCCGTTGGCGACCTTGCCGAGGATGACCGTGCGCAGACGGCTGAAGATCGCGCCTTCGAGGATCCGGAACTGGTCGTCGAAGTCCTTCTTGATGCGCTTGATCTCCATCTCTTCGATCTGGCGCGCGCGCTTGTCCTTCTCGATGCCGTCACGCGTGAACACGGTGACGTCGATCACCGTGCCGTCCATGCCCGGCGGCACGCGCAGCGAGCTGTCCTTCACGTCGGAGGCCTTCTCGCCGAAGATCGCGCGCAGCAGCTTCTCTTCCGGCGTCAGCTGGCTCTCACCCTTCGGCGTGACCTTGCCGACCAGGATGTCGCCGGCGTTGACCTCGGCACCGATGTAGACGACGCCCGAGTCGTCCAGGCGCGCCAGCGCCTGCTCGCCGACGTTCGGGATGTCGGCGGAGATCTCCTCCGGTCCCAGCTTGGTGTCGCGCGCGACGCAGGTCAGCTCCTCGATGTGGATCGTCGTGTAGCGGTCCTCCTGGACCACGCGCTCGGAGATCAGGATCGAGTCCTCGAAGTTGTAGCCGTTCCACGGCATGAACGCGACCAGCATGTTCTGGCCGAGCGCGAGCTCGCCCATGTCGGTCGAGGAGCCGTCGGCCAGCACGTCGCCCCTGGCGACGACGTCGCCGACCTTGACCAGCGGACGCTGGTTGAGGTTGGTGTTCTGGTTCGAGCGCGTGTACTTGGTCAGCGTGTAGATGTCCACGCCGGCGTCGTTCTCGCCGATCTCCTCCTCGTTGACGCGCACCACGATGCGGCCCGCGTCGATCTGGTCGATCACGCCGCCGCGGCGCGCGGCCGTGGTCACACCCGAGTCGCGCGCGACCGCGCGCTCGATGCCGGTGCCGACCAGCGGCGTCTGCGCACGCAGCGTCGGCACGGCCTGGCGCTGCATGTTGGCGCCCATCAGCGCGCGGTTGGCGTCGTCGTGCTCGAGGAACGGAATCAGCGCCGCCGCGACCGAGACGGTCTGCATCGGCGAGACGTCCATGTACTGGATCTCGCCGGGACCGCGCAGCTCGGACTCGCCGCGCGAACGGCAGGCCACGAAGTCTTCCTGGAAGCTGCCGTCCTCGTTGAGCGGCGCGTTCGCCTGCGCGATCACGTACTCGCCCTCGTCGATCGCCGACAGGAACTCGACCTCACGGGTGATCTTGCCGTTCACGACCTTGCGGTACGGCGTCTCGAGGAAGCCGTAGTTGTTGGTCCGCGCGTAGACCGCGAGCGAGTTGATCAGACCGATGTTCGGACCTTCCGGCGTCTCGATCGTGCAGACGCGGCCGTAATGGGTCGGGTGCACGTCGCGCACCTCGAAGCCGGCGCGCTCGCGCGTCAGACCGCCCGGACCCAGCGCCGAGACGCGGCGCTTGTGGGTGACTTCCGAGAGCGGGTTGTTCTGATCCATGAACTGCGACAGCTGCGAGGAGCCGAAGAACTCCTTGATCGCGGCCGCGACCGGCTTGGCATTGATCAGCTCCTGCGGCGTCAGGCCCTCGGATTCGGCCAGCGACAGGCGCTCCTTGACCGCGCGCTCGACGCGCACCAGACCGATGCGGAACACGTTCTCGGCCATCTCGCCGACCGAACGCACGCGACGGTTGCCGAGGTGGTCGATGTCGTCGACCGTGCCGCGGCCGTTGCGGATCTCGATCAGCACCTTGAGCACGTCGAGGATGTCCGAGCTCGCGCCGAACTCCTTGTGCAGGCCCTTGGAGATCTCGTCGTTGCGCTCGCCGAAGTACTTGCCGTCGTAGAGGATGCCCGGGCCGATGTCTTCCTTGCGGCCGACACGGCGGTTGAACTTCATGCGACCGACGCGATCGAGGTCATAGCGCTCGGCCGAGAAGAACAGGTTCTGGAACAGATTCTGGGCCGCTTCCTTGGTCGGCGGCTCGCCCGGACGCATCATGCGGTAGATCTCGACCAGCGCCTCGAGCGGCGTGCGCGTCGAATCGATGCGCAGCGTCTGCGAGATGTACGGACCGCGGTCGAGGTCGTTGACCCACAGCGTGGCGATCTTCTCGACGCCGGCCTTGCGGAACGTCTCCAGGTGCGCGTCGTTGATCTCCTCGTTGGCGGACGCCAACAGCTCGCCGGTCTTGGCGTCGGCGACGTCGTGCGCGAGGATGCGGCCGAGCAGATACTCGTCCGGCACTTCCAGCGTCTTGATCTGCGCGCTCTCCAGGCGGCGCACGTGGCGCGCCGTGATGCGCTTGCCGGCCTCGACGATGACCTCGTCGCCGACACGCAGGTCGAAGTTCAGCGTCTCGCCGCGCAGACGCTCGGCGACGAGCTCGAGCTCGGCACTGTCCTTCTTGCCGAGCGTGAACTCGTTCTTCTCGAAGAAGATGTCGAGGATTTCCTCGTTGTTGTAGCCGAGCGCGCGCAGCAGCACCGTCACCGGCAGCTTGCGGCGGCGGTCGATGCGGGTGAACAGCGCGTCCTTCGGGTCGAACTCGAAGTCCAGCCACGAGCCGCGGTAGGGGATCACGCGGGCGCTGTAGAGCAGCTTGCCCGAGGAGTGCGTCTTGCCGCGGTCGTGATCGAAGAACACGCCCGGGCTGCGGTGCAGCTGCGAGACGATCACGCGCTCGGTGCCGTTGACGATGAAGGTGCCGGTGTCGGTCATGAGCGGCAGTTCGCCCATGTAGACCTCCTGCTCCTTGACGTACTTGATCGCCTTGTTCGACGACTCGCGGTCGTAGATGACCAGGCGCACGGTCACGCGCAGCGGCGCGCCGTAGGACATGCCGCGCGAGCGGCACTCGCGCTCGTCGAACGGCGGCTCGCCCAGGCGGTAGCTGACGTACTCGAGCGCGGCGCTGCCCGAATAGCTCGAGATCGGGAACACCGAGCGAAGGGCGGCGTGAAGGCCCTTGTCCTCGCGCTTGGCCGGCGCGATGTCGGCCTGCAGGAACTCCAGATAGGAGTCGACCTGGATGGCCAACAGGAACGGGACGTCCAGCACCGGCGGACGCTTGCCGAAGTCCTTGCGGATTCGCTTCTTTTCGGTGAACGAGTAGGTCATGATCGGGTACCGCCTCGGGTCGGGATTGCATGTCGGCACGAACCGCGCCGACGAAGGAGAAACGGGAGGGAACTGGTGACTGGCGGCTCGTGCTCCGGCCGGAATCGGTCAGACGCCCGCAGGCATCGCCGGTTCCGCCGGCAGTCGCCAATCACCAAGCCCCGGCGCTGCAACGGACAAAGCCCGGGGGCTCTCGCCCCCAGGCTTCGGGTATCGCCAGCCGAGACCAGCGACGCAACGTCGATTACTTGATCTCGACGGTTGCGCCGGCGGCTTCGAGGTCCTTCTTGAACTTCTCGGACTCGTCCTTGCTGACGGCATCCTTGACGACGGCCGGAGCCGACTCGACCAGGTCCTTGGCTTCCTTGAGGCCCAGGCCCGTGATCGCGCGGACGACCTTGATGACTTCGACCTTCTTCTCGCCAGCGGACTTCAGCGAGACGGTGAACTCGGTCTTCTCCTCGACCGGGGCGGCAGCGCCGGCGGCCGGGGCGGCCGCGACGGCCACCGGGGCCGCGGCGGAGACGCCGAACTTCTCTTCCATCGCCTTGACCAGCTCCATCACTTCGACGAGGGTCTTGCCGGCGATCGCTTCGATGATCTGCTCGTTGCTGAGGGACATGAAATTGCTCCTGAAACGGTTCTAACTGAATGGAAAGGTGTGACGAATTGGCGTATGCGCTCAGGCAGACTTCTGCTGGCCGACCGCGTTGATCGCGCGGGCCACCTGCGAAGCCGGCTCGGCCAGGACGCGCACGAGCATCGTGGCGGGCTGGACGAGAACGCTGAGCAGCATGCTGAGCGCCTGATCGCGGGTCGGCAGCGAGGCCAGCACGTCGACGTGCGTCCCCGGGTATGCCTTGCCGCCGATGGCGACCAGCTTCGGCTGCAACTTGTCGTTGGCCTTGGCGAATTCCTTGATCAGACGTCCGGCTGCACCGGGATCTTCGGTCGAGAAGGCGTACAGCAGCGGACCGGTGAGTGTGTCCTTGACACACGCATAGTCCGTGCCGTCCACGGCGCGCGATACGAGGGTGTTCTTGGCCACCCGCAGATACACGCCGCCCTGACGGGCCTTCTTGCGCAGCTCGGTGAGCTGCGCGACGGTAAGACCGATGTACTCGGACGCGACCAGGGAATGCGCCTTGGAAGCGACATCCGCCAGTTCGGCAACGACCTCTTTCTTTTGCGCAAGATTGAGCGCCATTGTTGTCTCCGAACCGGGCTCCGGTACGCTCCTGCGCGCCGGCTCCCAAACGGTCACGGGCTGCGTTCCTTTGCAGACCGTCGGCGCTTTCGCGCCCTTCGGTGGCCGTTCCAGGTAAACCTGTTCGGGCTGCACCATCTACGCAGGCTTGACGTTTAAGACGTCGACGAGCGGATCACCGGCGCATCCATCGCCTTCCGGCCTCCCTGCTGCCGGTGATCGCGTGCCGTCTCGGCCGCCTGCGGTCTTTGACGGCTCCCTCGCGGGAGGCCCTCAAAAAGTGGAGTCCGCTCGTGCGAGAAGCGGACGTTTTGAATCGTTATCAGGCCGAGAGCGTGGACGGATCGACGCTGACGCCGACGCCCATCGTGCTCGACACCGAAACCTTCTGCAGATACACGCCCTTCGCGGTCGACGGCTTGGCCTTGACGAGGTCGGCCAGCAGCGCGTTCAGGTTGTCCTTCAGCGCGTCGACCTCGAAGGTCGCCTTGCCGATCGTCGCGTGGATGATGCCGGCCTTGTCGTTGCGGAACTTGACCTGACCCGCCTTGGCGTTCTTGACCGCCGTGGCGACGTCCGCGGTGACCGAGCCGTCCTTCGGGTTCGGCATCAGGCCGCGCGGGCCGAGCAGCTGACCGAGCTTGCCGACGACGCGCATCGCGTCCGGCGTCGCGATCACGCGGCCGTAGTCCAGATCGCCGGCCTGCATCTTCTCGGCGAGGTCTTCCATGCCGACCGCATCGGCGCCGGCCGCCTTGGCGGCCTCGGCCTTCTCGCCGGCCGGCACGAACACGGCGACCTTGACGGTCTTGCCGGTGCCGTGCGGCAGCAGCGACGAGCCGCGCACACCCTGGTCGGACTTCTTAGCGTCGATGCCGAGACGGACCGACACGTCGACCGACTCGACGAACTTCGCCTTGGCGCCGTCCTTGACCAGCTTGAGGGCGTCCTCGATGCCGTAGGCCTTGCCCGGCACGACCTTCTCGCTCAGAGCCTTGTAGCGCTTACCGATCTTCGCCATGTCCTCAGCCCTCCACCGTCAGACCCATGCTGCGGGCGCTGCCCGCAATCGTACGAACCGCCGCGTCGATGCTGGCCGCGGTCAGATCGGGTTCCTTCGCCTTGGCGATCTCCTCGAGCTGCTTGCGCGTGACCTTGCCGACCTTGACGGTGTTCGGGGTCTTGGAGCCGGACTGGATGCCGACTGCCTTCTTCAGCAGGATCGTGGCCGGCGGCGTCTTCGTGATGAACGTGAACGTACGGTCCGAATAGGCCGTGATCACGACCGGAATCGGCAGACCCGGCTCGAGCTTCTGCGTGGCGGCGTTGAACGCCTTGCAGAACTCCATGATGTTGAGGCCGCGCTGACCGAGCGCCGGACCGACCGGCGGCGACGGGTTGGCCTGACCGGCCTTGACCTGCAGCTTGATGTAACCGACGACTTTCTTTGCCATTGCTCTCTCCGGGTGCTAGCGCCTGATGGTCAGGCTCCCCATCGGACCGGGAAATCACGTGTCCCGGCATCACGTAGGTATTCTGGTCGGGCGATACGCCGACGGCCGCCCGATGGCGGCAGAAGTCCCGACCCGCCATCGAAACGGCGAGCCGGCAAGTGTAGCAGAGATTTCAGGCCTTTTCGACCTGTCCGAATTCGAGCTCGACCGGGGTCGAACGGCCGAAGATCAGCACGGCCACGCGCAGGCGGCTCTTCTCGTAGTTGACTTCCTCGACGACGCCGTTGAAGTCGTTGAACGGCCCGTCGATGACGCGGACCATCTCGCCCGGCTCGAACAGCACCTTCGGCTTGGGCTTGTCGACGCCTTCCTGAACGCGGCGCAGAATCACGTCGGCCTCGCTGTCGCGGATCGGCAGCGGCCGGTCGGCGGTGCCGCCGATGAAACCGAGGACCTTCGGCGTCTCCTTGACCAGATGCCAGGCCTCGTCGTCGATCTTCAGGGCCTTGCCCTGATCGTCGGTCTCGATCTGGACCAGCACGTAGCCGGGGAAGAACTTGCGCTCGCTGCGGCGCTTCTGGCCGCCGCGCATCTCGATGACTTCTTCGGTGGGCACCAGCACCTCGCCGAAGCTCGCCTCCATGCCGGCGCGTGCGATGCGGTCCTTCAGGGACCGCTCGACCTGATGCTCGAAACCGGAGTAGGCGTGAACCACGTACCAGCGTTTGGACATCTCGCCCTCCTCAGTGTCCCAGCTTCAGTAGCCAGTCCAGCACGATCCACTTGAGGACCAGATCCATCAGACCCAGCACGAGGCTGAGAATGATGACGACCACGATGATGACGCCGGTGGTCTTGAGCGTTTCCTCGCGCGTCGGCCAGACGACCTTGCGCAGCTCGAACTGCGACTCGCTGAGGAACTCGCGCGCCGAACGCCCGGCGCGCGAGAATGCCGCCAGCCCGAGCGCCAGCGCCAGCGCGCCGATCAGCAGCCCGAGGCGCTGCAGCGTGCCGAGACTGCCCGCGTAGTAGTAGTAGCCGACGATGCCGGCCAGGGCCAGCACCACCGCCACGGTCAACTTGGCGATCTCGAGGGCGCCGCCGCCAGCTTCTTGTTCGACTTTAGCGTTCATGTTCTCGGGTGATGGCACGCCAGGAGGGACTCGAACCCCCAACCTGCGGTTTTGGAGACCGCTGCTCTGCCAATTGAGCTACTGGCGTATGGGTGTACTCGTGCGGCCGTCCATGACCGGGAAGAACAGGCCGGCCGTCCTGGCCGGACTTTCAGCGAACGACACCCGGCCCGGAAAACGAGTCGGGGTCCGGCGTGCCGAACCCCTCCTCTCCGATCGCCTGTGCCGAACGGCCGATCTTACTCGAAGATCTTGGCGACGACGCCGGCGCCGACGGTGCGGCCGCCCTCGCGGATCGCGAAGCGCAGGCCTTCGTCCATCGCGATCGGCGCGATCAGCGTCACCACCATTTTGATGTTGTCGCCCGGCATCACCATCTCC
>QFPO01000047.1 GCA_003241385.1 Rhodanobacter denitrificans | reverse complement strand
TCTGAATCGCCGCATTGGCATCGCCCACCGACGCATACAACCCATCGATTCGCTGAGATTCTGCCGTCAGCTTGTTGCCCTGCTGGGTGACGGTGGAAGACAGCGACTCCACTGCACGGCTAGAGGCCGATGGCGCCACTCTGCCGACAGCCACCCAGTCCACGTCGAAGATCCCACCAGTGGTGTTGCCCAGGTCAATGCGCAGACGGGTGATGGTATTGTCCACCCAATCCGTACCGCCGGCAGTTAGGTTGGCCATATCCCATTCGATGACGGCCGACTGCCCCACTGCCAAATTCGGGTTGGCAGCTACTGCCCGGTACGAAGCAGCGAATCCATGCCCAGCGGTCTGGTAGAACAGCTGACCATCCCAATCTGTAACTGGGCCAGCTCGGCGCGTAATTCGCACCCGCACTCGGGTGTAAAGGCTGCCGGTGATGGACAGGGTAGCAGCCGTACCACTATGCAATTGTGGGTCCCCGCCGGTAGCAGTGATCTTGATGAATCCTAACCCCTGCGCCAGCGTTGCACCGGCTACCGCCCAACCCTCAGCGGTAGAGTCGAATTGCCAAAGCGAGTTCGGAGCAGGGTCTAAACCCGAAGCGCCGAGATTGCTTTGGATCGCTCCGACATTGTTATTCAGATCGGTGATGCTCTGCGACTGGCTAGTATTTACACCTTCCACAGCTGTAACGCGGTTAGTCAATGCCTGCACCGCCGAAGCTTCGGCCTTAGTCGCCACTTGGGACAGTGCGCTGGCAGCCGCGGCTGCGGCGTCCGTTGCAGCCTTGTCAGTCACAGCCACCCAGGACGACCCGTTCCAGCGCTTCGGGGTATTCGCGTTGCTGGTGGTGTCTATCCACAGGTTTTGCGCCAGGCGCTTTTCAGGCGCAGGCTGGGAGGCGCCATAGATCACTTCACCCTTGCCGCCAGCCAGAGTCGATGCTGCTTGTGCCGCTTGCTGTGCGGCGGTGACATTCTGGTTAGTGGTGGTAAGGTTGTTTTCCAGCGTCGTCGCCCTTCCTGACACGCTGCTCAGGGTGGTGCCTTGCTGGCTAACGGTTGAGCTAAGGCTTTCAACCGCCGCTGAGGTGGCGGCATTGGTCGCGGCATTGACCTGTCCGTTGTCGCGCCATCCCGTTGCGCGGGTTCCGTACTCTGCCTGAGGCCGTGCAAACTCCGCAGCCCCATCGGTCGGCGTGGCCGTCATGGCGTACACCCTGAAGTAAACATACGCCTCAGCAGCGCTTGCGGGGGCTACTGCCGAGAATGTTACACGGCTACCTGTGATCGTCAGGGGAATCATCACGGAGTTTGGCGCGCTGATCACAGTTCCAGAAGCGTTCAGCCACTGGATGAAAATGCGCATGCCGATATCGCTGTCACTTTTTCGGGCAAATACCGACGCCGTGACCGCTTGGCCGCTACTCACCTTGATCCGCTTGATTGCGGTGTTACGTAGCGACTTGTACTGCGCGGAACTGGTCAGGCCGGTGGCCACGATCCTCAGTGCCTTCTCACCACTGTTCAGCCATGATGTAACCAGGCTATCGGTCGTGGTAGCCGG
>QFPO01000046.1 GCA_003241385.1 Rhodanobacter denitrificans | reverse complement strand
TAAGGACGTGACGCTCACGGCGGTGTACTCGAGCGGCAAGACGCAGAACCTGGGCACGTACAACACGAACAAGTCCAAGGACATCGCGCAGGCGCGCGGCGTGAAGCTGAGCGGCAACGGCGTACAGTCGATGTCACCGACCGGAGCGGGCGGGCTGAAGGAGCAGGCGGCCGGGGCGGCGGATAAGGGGGCGAAGAAAAACGCATCGTTGAGCGGGCCAACCATAACGGGCGCTTCAGCCGGAGGAAATTCCATTGCTTCCGTTCCAGAATCCATCCGAATAGAGCAAGATGGTTTTAGTACTGAGGGGCACGCAGCTCTGGCAGCTGGGCAGGCATATGGTGAGGAGGGAGTTAGGAGAAAACAAGAGCTGGAGCTCGGGATCGTAAAAACTGATAAAGGGTGGGGCTATCTAACTCCGGGATGGGGTGGGGTTGAATCTACTAGTGTGGATTTTGGTCAGTTGCTAACAGCTTACGCTCAAGCGGGGTACGCAGTGAAAGCGTGGATGCATGGTCATTTCGACGATCAGCTGAATTTTTCAGCTCAGGACTTTCCTCTGGTATGGGATCGCCCCCAGTCCACGTACATGGTTAACAAGGTTGGTGAGGTTCGGGTGTTGACAGATAAGTACTTGAAGAAGGAATTCAGGCAGCTTCCTCTAGATTATAGAAAAAGAGGTGTCCAGGGGTTAAGGGATTACTACGAAAGATCAGGATTACCAGGAGAAAAGCTGTGAAAAATTTGCTGTGTCTGACTGCCTTTGCCATGTTGACTTCGTGCGCAAGCCCATCCGACCCTAAAGAAGTCAATGGCTCCCAGGCGATCTCAGCTGAGGTGCCCAATTTGCCTTCGGATTTCGGTCGTGAGCGTCAGATCTGCTTTCAGGAATGGAGAGACATTGTGGCGGCATGGAGGGAAAGCAGTGGCGGTTTTGCAGATACGATGCAGAAAACTAGGGAACAAGTTTTATTTGATGATTCGCCTTTTTCTGCGGGAGTTAGATTTGCTTGGAGCAATCAGCCGAAAACCACAAAACAGTGGGTGGGTGGCAAAGATTGGCCTGTGAGCGAGGATGCCTATAGGAATGTAATTAAATCAACCTGGGGTGCGTTCGACAAAATAGTTTCTCATGAGTGTGACAGCGTTTCTTGGCTTGGCCCGATTTTCTGGGATGAGGTGAGGGCACTAGATATTGGAGGGGTGCGTTGGGACGTCTTGACTGATATGCCTAGCAATATTAGGAAAGACCCGACATCTGCTGGAAATTGGATTATGTATAATTTGTTCGTTAGAGAATAAAAACAAAAGCACGAATTCTTAGGTCCAGTCAATCCTGGAAGATGGTGTTGCAAACAGTGCGAAGTGCATGAGAAAGAGCCAATCGGCCGGGGAAGAGATTGGATGAGTAAAGTGGGTGGCACGGCGCATAGAGTAGTTCTAAATGCAAGAATCGTCAGCACTACACCTACGACAGCTTCGGTAATCTGAAGACGCACAAGCGCACGAACGGCTCGCAGGTGGCGACGGAGGCGATGAGCTACGACGCGTTGCAGCGTCTGAGCGGCACGGAGCGGACGCTGTGCACG
>QFPO01000031.1 GCA_003241385.1 Rhodanobacter denitrificans | reverse complement strand
ACGCTGCCCCAACTCGCTGACGCTCAGACACGGGGCAGCTCTTCGGCCTGGACGACCTGCGATGCTCGGCTCGCTTTAGGCGCACCAACAGCCAAGAGCGAGAGCCAGGGCAAGAGCGAAGGCCACGGCAAGAGCGACAGCCACGGCAAGAGCGACGGCGGGAGCGGGAGCAGGCGATGTGGGCGCGGTCGGCCGTGGTCGGATTCGCGCGCCGGTTTGCCTGCGGTTCGGGCAGCGGCGGCGGGACGCCGCTATGATCGCCCGTCCATTCGATAGTCCAGGAGGTGCCCGATGAATGCTCCGCTGCCGATCGTCCACGAGGAGAACGCCGGGCGCTTCCTCGTCGTCGTCGAAGGCCACCGCTGCGTGCTGGAGTACGACCTGGACGGCACCGTCATGACGATCATGCATACCGGCGTGCCCGAGCCGGTCGGCGGACGCGGCATCGCCGCGGCGCTGATGCGCGAGGCGTTCGAGACCGCACGCAGCCGCGGCTGGCGCATCGTGCCGGCCTGCAGCTATGCGCGCGTGTTCATGCAGCGCCATCCGGAATACGCCGAGCTGCTCGCCTGAGCGCCGTCGCGACGAGTGCCTCGAGGAAGGACCAGCCCGTGAAGTGCATGCAGCGAAACGGCAGGGTGCCGCGATGAAGGTGTTCCACTGCGATCACTGCGGCCAGGTCGTGTTCTTCGAGAACACGCAGTGCATGGCCTGCGGGCATCGTCTGGCTTGGCTGCCGGACCTCGGCATCGTCGCCTCGCTCGACGATGCCGGCGACGGCACCTGGACCAGTCCGGCCGCGGCGACGCAAGGCATGCGCTACCGGCGCTGCGCGAACGACGTCGAGCACGGCATCTGCAATGCCGCCGTCGCCGCCGACGATCCGCAGCCGCTGTGCCGCTCGTGCCGGCTGACCCGTGTGATCCCGGATCTGTCGGTGCCGGGCAATCGCGAGGCCTGGCAGGTCATGGAGGTCGCCAAGCGGCGGCTGCTGCAGACGCTGATCGCGCTGCGCTGTCCGGTGCTCAGCAAGCAGGAGGACCCCGAGCGCGGGCTGGCGTTCGAGTTCCTCGCCGATTCGGATCATCCGTCCGAAGGCGCCGCGATGACCGGGCACGCCGACGGCGTGATCACGGTCGCGATCGCCGAGGCCGACGACGTCGAGCGCGAGCGCCGCCGCCAGCAGCTGCACGAGCCGTATCGCACCGTGCTCGGCCACTTCCGGCACGAGATCGGCCACTACTACTGGGACCGGCTGATCCGCGACGGTCCGCGGCTCGACGGCTTCCGCGCGGCTTTCGGCGACGAGCGCGCCGACTACGGCCAGGCCCTGCAGGACCACTACGCGGGCGGCCCGCCGGCCGACTGGCAGGAGCGCTACATCAGCGCCTACGCCAGTGCACATCCGTGGGAGGACTGGGCCGAAACCTGGGCGCACTATCTGCACATGGCCGATGCGCTCGAGACCGTCGCCGCCTGCGGCCTGGTGCTGCGGCCGCGCCGCGCCGACGAGCCGGCACTGGACGGCCGGCGGATCGGCACCGCGTTCGACGAGCTCGTCGACGGTTGGTTCGCGCTGACCTATCTGCTCAACAACTTGAACCGCGGCCTCGGCCTCGGCGATGCCTATCCGTTCGTGCTGTCGCCGCCGGTGATCGAGAAGCTGCGTTTCGTGCACGACACGCTGGCCGACTCGACCGGCGGCTGAGCCGGTCCGCATGGCCGCCCCGCGTGCAGCCGGGCTCGGTCGCCTGCGTCGATCGGAAGCCGGCCGGTGACCAGCTGCGACTGGTCTCGCCGGCGCGCCGTCGCCGTCCTTGCAGCGTCGCCGTGCCGCGCGGAATGCAGCGCGAGCCGGCAGCTGCGTCGCGGGCGCGCGTCGTTCCGGTCCGCAGCAGGCCGCGCGCGAGGCGAGGGTTCGCTCGTCAGCGCGGCACCGTCGCGCTGCGCAGCACCGGATAGCGCCGGTAGCGCTCGTCCCAGGATGCGTGGCGGCGATGGAAGAACTCGAGCCGCGCCGCCGGATCGCGCGCGAACGCCGGATCCTCGGCGAGGCGCTGCGTGAACGCCGCGGCGATCGCCGGGTCCTGCATCATCTGCCGGCCGACGTCCTCGGCGACGTAGGCCTCCATGTACTCCTTGCGCTCGAACGCGCGATTGAACCAGCCCCAGGCCAGAAACGAATCGGGCGCCGCCGGTTCGAGCAGCGCGACGACCAGGCGCGATCTGGCCTGCGCGATCGGCACGAACAGCGCGCCGGCGGCGAGATCGACGCGGCGCGGCTGCCAGCGGCCGGCGACCTCGAGCCGCTGCCGGCCCTCGACCGGCTGCGCCGAGAACTTCGCCTCGCTCGCGTCGAACACCTCTGCGTCGATCTCGCGTTGCGGCTCGGTCGTGAGGCGATAGTCGATGCCGTGCAGGTCCAGCTTCTCGCGCATCCAGGCGGCCTCGGCGGCCGGCACCCAGTAGCCGCCGCGCGGCGCGAGCACCTGCATCCGCGGCTGCACCTCCTCGCGCAGCGGCAGCTGCCAGATCTGCGGGCGGGTCTCGTCGTAGCGCGTGACCAGCGCGCCGGACAGCGGCGAGGGCGTGCGCGTATAGGCATAGCCGCGGAACGCGACCGTGCGCGTGCGCTCGCCGACCGTGTAGTCGAGCGCGACCTCGGAGCCGCCGAGCGCGGCCGCCGCGGTGTCGGCCGCAGCGGCTGCGGCACGCCAGCGCGCGCCGTCGCGTGCGCTGCGCTCGACGACCGCGACGATCGTATTGCGGATGATCCGCACGCGCTGCGGATACGGCTTCCACGAATGGGTCTCCACGAGCATGCCGAAGCGGTTGCGCAGCAGCGGATAGCCGTGCGAGAAGCGCGGCGGCGAGACGTTGTCGACGAAGCCCGAGGCCGGATCGTCGTCGACGACGAACGACGGGTAGAACGGCAGCGGCAGCGAACCTTGCTCGCGCAGGCGTTCGATCACGCCGTCCTGCAGGTCGCGGCCGAGCGTACGCAGCGCCGCGTCGCCGGCGCGCAGCGGTTCGAGCTGGATCGAGACGTCGTGCTCGAACTGCGCACCGTCGGTCGCGTGCAGGTCCACGCTGAGAATCGGATCCCAGTCGCCGATCAGGCGCAGCATCGCCTGCATCTCCGGCGCATCGGCCTTGGCGTAATCGCGGTTGAGATTGAGGTTCTGCGCGGTCGTGCGCCAGCCCATCGCCTCGGGGCCGCGCTGGTTCGGTCGGTTCCAGCGGCCGAAGCGCTCGTGTCCGTCGACGTTGAACACCGGCACGAACAGCAGCACCAGCCGGTCGAGCGCGTCGCCGGCCGCGCCGTCCTCGAGCATCTGGCGCAGCGCGAGGAAGCCGGCGTCCTTGCCGTCGATCTCGCCGGCGTGGATGCCGCCCTGGATCAGGATCACCGGCAGCCGCCGTGCTTGCGCCGCATCGGCATCGAGCGCGCCGCTGCGCGAGACGATCAGCACCTGCATCGGCCGGCCTTCCGGCGTGCGGCCGAACGCGGCACAGCGCACGCTGCGCGGATGGCGCGCCGCGAAGGCTTCGCAGAGCGCGACGGTCTCCTCGTAGCGGCCGGTGCGGACGAAGTCCGATCGTTCGGCGATCGTGCGCAGGTCGCCGCCGGCGGCCGTTGCGGCGCCGGCGACCAGCAGACTCGCTGCGATCAACCCGGTGCGGACGACCGCGCGCAGCGTGTTCACGGGCCGTCCCAGATCAGGCGGCCGTCGACGATGGTCTGCGTATGGCCGCCGACCCAGACGTCCTGGCCGTCGATGCGTACGAGGATGCGCGCGTCGTGGCCGATCTCGCGGCCCTGGCTGACGCGGTAGCCGCGCGCGAGCGCGCCGTCCGGCTCGCGCGCGGCGATGTAGGCGGCGATCAGGCCGTTGGCGGCGCCGGAGGCCGGATCCTCGACGATGCCGACGCCGGCCGGAAACGCGCGCACGACCAGATCGTGGCCGGGCGCGGCGCTGCGCGCGAACGCGCACAAGCCGAGGCTGTCGCTGCGCCGCGCCAGCTCGGCGATCGCGGCGTGGTCGGGACGCCAGCCGCGCAGCGCGTCCTCGTGCGCGAACTCGGCGACCCACCAGCGCCGGCCGCCTTCGACGAACGCCGGCGGCAGCGGGCCGAGCGTCTGGCCGTCGAGCAGTGCGGCGAGCTGCGCGTCGGCATCACGGCCCTCGCGCAGGATCCGCGCGGCCGGCGCGCGCACCAGCAGGTCGCGCGACGCGCCGTCGCCCTCGACGCGGATCGGCAGCAGGCCGGCCTCGCATTCCTGCAGCAGCACGCCGTCCTCCGGCCGGGCCCGGCCGCAGTCGAGCGCGGCATGCGCGCTGCCGATGCTCGGATGGCCGGCGAACGGAATCTCGCGCTGCGGCGTGAAGATCCGCACGCGATACGAGGCCGCTGCCGCGCGCGGTCGCAGCAGGAACGTGGTCTCGACCAGACCGGTCCAGTACGCGAACGCCTGCATGCGTTCGGTACTCCAGTCGTCGGCGTCGACGACGACGCCAAGCGGATTGCCGCCGCCGCGGCTCGCCGGAAAGACGTCCAGTTGCAGGAAACGGTGATCGCGCGGCACGGTGTTCATCACAGGGGTGGGGAGAGCGGGCGGGAAGGGGAGGCGGCCGGAGCGGGCGTCGTCACGGCGGCTGCATACAGCGCGAGCAGCCACCAGAACAGCAGGCTCCACCAGGCCGAGTAGAACGCCAGATGGCTGTTCAGCGGAAACGTCGCGGCCAGCAGCGCCAGCGCGGCCGGCCGCGCACGCGCGCGCGCGGCGGCATCGGCACGCCGCCAGGCACGGACCGCGACGACGGTGCCGGCCAGCCACAGCGCCAGCCCGATCACGCCGGTCTCGCTGAGCACCTCGAGCACGATCTGGTGCGCATGCGAGGCGCCGGTGTCGCCGCCGGCATCGACGAAGCGGTCGCCGGGCGTGGCGTACTGCGGATAGGCGTAGCGAAAGCCGCGCACGCCGACGCCGGTCAGTGGATGCGCGGCGGTCATCGACGCGGCGGCATGCCAGATCGCGAGCCGTCCGGCCGAGGCCTCGTCGATCGCCTGGCCGGTGCCTTCGAATGCGCGCAGGCTGCGGTCGATGCGCGCGTCGAAGCGATCCGATACCTGCCACGCCAGCGCGACCGCGAGCGCCGCGATCGCGGCCACGGCGGTGCCGAGCGCGGCGAACGTCGTCCAGCGCCGCGTCTCGCGCCAGGCCAGCACCGTGCAGACCAGCGCATAGGCGATCCAGGCCGAGCGCGAGCCGGCCAGCAGCACCGGCACCAGCACGGCCAGCGCGGCGAGGGCCAGGCCGCGGCGGCCGTAGCGCTCGCGCGCGACGATCAGCACGAACGGCGACAGCGTCGCCAGGACCGGCCCGAACTTGACGTTGTCGGCACCGAAGATGCCGGTGATGCGCTCGGCCTCGGCCGCGCCGGCCAGACTGTAGCCGGTCAGCATCTGCACCCACGCGTCGATCACCCACAGCGACACGATCGCCGCGATCGCGACCGTCGCGCGTTCCAGATCGGCCGGACGGCGCAATGCGTAGACCGCGAACAGCGCGAACGGCGCGAAGCGCAGCAGGCTGGCGACGGTCGACAGCGTCTTGTCGGGCCGCACCGCGGCCACGGCCGAGAGCACCGCGGCCAGCCAGTACGCCGCGAACAGCACGAGCGCCAGCACGACGCCGCTGCGGACCTCGCCGAGCCGTCCGCGAGCGAGCAGTACCAGACCGGCGACGGCGCCGATCGCCAGCGGCAGCTCCGACAGGCGGCCGATCGGCAGCAGTGCGAGCACCGCGACGATGCACAGCGCGGCCCACGGGACATCCGCGCGCAGAAGGCTTCGGCCGGTCACGACCCGGCCAGTTCGCGATACAGCGCGAGCGTCTTGTCCTGCATGTCGCTGAGCCGGTGGCTGCCGAGCAGCGGGATTGCCGGTGCCAGCCGCAGCAGTTCGGCGGCGTGCTCGACCAGGCGCGCCCGGTCGCCCGGCGCGACGCGTCCGGCCGGATACAGCTCGGCGAGCAGCTCGCCGACGCCGCCGTGCGCATAGCCGAGCACTGGCCGGCACAGCGAGAGCGCCTCGACGACGGTACGCCCGAACGACTCCGGATGTGTGCTGAGCTGCAGCACCAGCGCCGAGATCGCGAAGACGTCGCGCACGTCGCTGCGCGGTGCGGTGATCGCGATGCGGTCGGCGACGCCGAGCGACTGCGCCAGCGCCTCCAGCTCGGCCAGATAGGCCTCGCGCCCGGCCTCGCGCGCCCCGAGCAGCAGCAGCCGCGCGTCGACGCCGCGCTCGCCGAGGTCGGCGAGCAGGCCGATCGCGTCGGCATGGCCTTTGAGCCGCGTGCCGCGGCCGGGCAGGGTCAGCAGCGGCGCGCCGGCCAACTGCGGGAACTCGGCGAAGAATGCCGCGCGCCAGGCATCGTCGGGCTGATAGCCGAACGGAAACTCGGCCGGATCGACGCCGCGCGGGATCACCACGAGGCGTGCCGGATCGGTGCCCGGGTAGTGGTGCAGCGCGTAGTCGCGCACGCTGTTGGACACGCAGATCACGCGCTCGCCCCGCGCCATGATCTGGCTGTAGCGGCCCGGCGAATTGAGCCCGTGCATCGTCGTCACGAAATGCGGCCGCGACCGCAGCGAGCGCAGCGCGAGCCAGCCGAGCCAGGCCGGCAGCCGCGAGCGCGCGTGCACGATGTCCGGCCGCAGCTCCTTGAACAGCCGGCGCAGCCGGCCGATCAGGCCGAGCGTGCGCAGTGACTTGCGGCCGATCGGCAGCGTGATGTGCTCGCTGCCCTCGGCGATCAGCTGCGGAACCAGGCGGCCGCCGGCCGAGATCACGATCGAACGGTGGCCGGCCGCGACCAGGGCACGGGCGATTTCCAGGGTCGAGCGCTCGGCGCCGCCCGATTCCAGTGCCGGTACCAGTTGGACGACGCTGAGCGGACGGCCGGACAAACGGCGCTTACCCGGTCAGCACGTATTCGGCGCCGCAGTAGGGGCACTTGGCGTGGCCTTCCGCCTCGATCGGCAGGTAGACCTTCGGATGCGAGTTCCACAGCGCCATCGCCGGCGTCGGGCAGCTCAGCGGCAGCTCGGCGCGCGTGACCTCGTAGCGGCGTGCGGCGTTGGCGGGCTGGCGTTCGGATGCGGCGGGATCGGGACGGTGCATGGCGCGGGAGGCTCCGGCGTGAAGCGGCCGCGCATTCTATCGCAGCGCCGCAGTCGATTTGTTCACGTTTCGACCGTGACGCGGTACCGGTCCCCGCTGCGGAATGGCCGACATGCCGCGGTGACCGGACTGGCCTAGAATGGCCGCGCCGCGCCGGTCGATCGACGCACGCTCGCCGCGACCGGCTGCGACTGCCTCACCTGCGGCAGCTTCGATGCGAAGCCGCCTTCATTCACTGCGAGGGGAATGGGTCATGGACTTTGCGAAACTGATCGATCGCGTCAAGAACATCCTGCTGACGCCCAAGACCGAGTGGCCGGTGATCGCCGCCGAGCCGGAGACGGTCGCCGGCCTGTACAAGAACTACATCCTGATCCTGGCCGCGATCCCGGCGCTGATCGGTTTCATCCAGAGCAGCCTGATCGGCACCACGGTGCCGTTCCTCAACATCACGGTCAAGATTCCGGTCGGCGCCGGTCTGGTGCAGATGCTGCTGGTCTACGGCCTCTCGCTCGGCCTGATCTACGTGCTGTCGCTGATCGTCGACGCGCTGGCGCCGAACTTCGGCGGCGAGAAGTCGCAGGTCCAGGCGCTGAAGGTGATCGCCTATTCGTGGACGCCGAGCTGGATCGCCGGCATCCTCGCGATCATCCCGCTGCTCGGGGTCCTCGCCGCACTGGCGGCGCTGGTCTACTGCATCTATCTGCTGTACCTCGGCCTGCCGCACACGATGAAGGTGCCGCAGGAGCGCTCGGGCGGTTACACCGCGGTGACGATCATCCTCGGCATCGTGCTGTCGATCGTCGTCGGCTGGGTCGCGGCGATCTTCTCGGGCGCCGGCGCCTACAGCGCGGCCGCGATGCAGGGCCAGCTCGGCGCTTCGGGTGTGGTCGCACCCGGCAAGGACGACGCGCTCGGCCGGCTGCAGGCCTGGGGCCAGCAGGTCGAGGCCGCCGGCAAGAAGGTGGAAGCGGCACAGGCCTCGGGTAACGCCGAGGCCCAGGCCACCGCGGTCGGCCAGATGCTCGGCGCCGCGCTCGGCGGCGGCGATCAGGTCGAGGCGCTCAAGCCCGACGCGCTCAAGCCGTTCCTGCCCGCCACGCTCGGCGGCTGGACGCGCACCGATTTCTCGGCCAAGCAGAACGGCGCGATGGGCATGCAGATGTCGGTCGCCAAGGCGACCTATGCCGGCGACGGCGGCCGCGCGCTGCACGTGGAGATCACCGACGTCGGCAGCGCCAAGGGCCTGCTCAGCCTGGCCGGCCTGGCCAACGTGCAGAGCCAGCGCGAGACCGACGACGGCTACGAGAAGACCTGGAACGACAACGGCCGTCTGATCAGCGAGAAGTGGGACGGCCGCTCGCGCCACGGCGAATACAGCATCGTCCTCGGCGACCGCTTCACGGTCGCGGTGTCCGGCACGGTCGACAACATCGACCAGCTCAAGTCCGCGGTCGGCAGCCTCGACCTGGCCGGTCTGGAAGCCCTCAAGCACCAGGGCGTCAAGCGCGGCTGACGCGCCAGCAACCCCGGTCGTTCACCCCTCCGCGAGCATCGACCGCAACCGACCCGACCGCATCTCCTGCTCTCGTTCCAGCTCTCGCTCTAGCTCTTGCCTTCGCTTCGGCTCCGGCTCTCGCACTTGCTTTCGCTTTCAGCTTTTGACGTTGGTGCGCCTAAAGCGAGCCGAGCATCGCAGGTCGCCCAGGCCGAAGAGCTGCCCCGTGTCTGAGCGCCAGCGAGTTGGGGCAGCGTGCCTGGGCG
>QFPO01000022.1 GCA_003241385.1 Rhodanobacter denitrificans | reverse complement strand
GTGCCTTCCTGCACCCCCTCGCTTCAGCCTCTCCGGCCTTCCCTGCAAGGGGCGCGCATCCTAACCACATCGCCCCGTTTCGGGAAGGGGGAGCGACGAAAAATTTTCGCCGATGCGCGATCGCGCATCGACGCTCCGCACGATGCTCTCAGGCCGCGACGAGGCGCACGCGCGCAAACGTGCGCTTGCCGACCTGCAGCACGCCTTCGAAGCCCGGCGCAAACACGCGCTGCGCGTCGACGACGACCTGCGCATCGATGCGCACCGCGTTCTCCTTGAGCTTGCGATTGGCCTCGGAGTTACTCGCGGTCAGTCCGGCCGCCGTCAGCAGGGCCGGCAGGCGCAGGCCTTCGGGCGGTACCACGACGTCGGTCAGCGGCAGCAAAGCGGTGTCGCCCTCGCCGCGCACGACCGCATGCCAGCCGGCGATCGCCTGCTCGGCGGCGGCCGCGCCGTGGAAGCGCGTCGCGAGCTCGCGCGCGAGGCGCAGCTTCAGATCGCGCGGGTTGAGCTGGCCGGCGGCGACCGCGTCGCGCAGCTCGGCGGCCTCGGCGATCGAGATCTCGAAACTCAGCAGGTCGATCCAGCGCCAGGTCAGCTCGTCGCCGATCTTCATCGTCTTGGTCACGATGTCGATCGCCGGCTCGTTGATGCCGATGTAGTTGCCGAGCGACTTGGACATCTTGGCCACGCCGTCGAGCCCCTCGAGCAGCGGCATCGTCAGCACGACCTGCGGCGGCTGCCCGTAGTGCTCCTGCAGACCGCGGCCCATCAGCAGATTGAACTTCTGGTCGGTACCGCCGAGCTCGACGTCGGCGCGCAGCGCGACCGAGTCGTAGCCCTGCACCAGCGGATAGAGAAACTCGTGGATCGCGATCGGCTGCTGCGCGCCGTAGCGCTTGGCGAAGTCGTCGCGCTCGAGCATGCGCGCGACCGTGTGCTGGGCGGCCAGGCGGATCATGTCGGCCGCCGGCATCGGGTCGAACCATTCGCTGTTGAAGCGCAGCTCGGTGCGCTCGCGATCGAGCACCTTGAAGACCTGATCGGCGTAGGTCCGCGCGTTGGCCGCCACGTCCTCGCGCGTCAGCGGCTTGCGCGTGACGTTCTTGCCGGTGGGGTCGCCGATCATGCCGGTGAAGTCGCCGATCAGGAAGATCACCTGGTGGCCGAGGTCCTGGAACTGCCGCATCTTGTTCAACAGGACGGTGTGGCCCAGGTGCAGGTCCGGCGCGGTCGGATCGAAGCCGGCCTTGATCCGCAGCGGCCGGCCGGTCCGCAGCCGCGCCTCGAGTTCGTCGTGCTTGATGATTTCTTCGGCGCCGCGACCGATCAGGTCGAGGGCGGACTGGGTAGCGGACATGGACGATCCAGGACAGAAGGAGGAAGGAGGCGAGCGGCGCGAAGCCGCCCGAAAAGTGCGCGTCGCGTTAATTATTCGTTACTCAAGAAAGCGACGCAAACCCGCGTAATCATTGACGTTGACGGCGATTACGGGGGGCCGTATGGTACGCCGCCAGTACCACCGAGGCGACAGCAGTGACCGACCATTCCCAGCGGCCGCAGGCCACCCGCTCGGGCAATCGCCCGCTCGCCATCCGCCGCTGGGTTCAGCGTCACTACTTTCAGTTCTATTCGCGCTGCGCGAACTGGACCTTCGTCCAGAACGTGTCGGCCGCGCCGGTGTCCTGGCGCCGCGAGCATTGGGTCCTGGGCGGCGCCGCCGTCACCGCGATCGTCCTGGCCGGCTTCATCGTACCGACGTTCGCCGGCGCGACGCGGCAGGATCCGGTACCGGTCACCTACACCACCGTGCAGATCGACCTGCCGCAGCGTCCGCTCGACGAGGCCGATCCGGCGATCGCCGCGCTGGCCGATGCGGCCACCGACGGCGAGGCGGACTGGCGCGTCGTACGCGTCAAGGCCGGCCAGTCGCTGTCGGACATCTTCCGCGAGCAGGGCCTGTCGCCGACCGATCTGCAGCGCGCGCTCGACGCGCAGGACGATGCGTCGGCGCTGCGCCGGATCCGGCCCGGCGACGAATTCGCGTTCGATCTGGCCGCCGACGGCTCGCTGCGCGCAATGCGTTTCGATCGCGGCGACGCCGCGCGCGTGACGCTGCAGTTCAGCACCGACGGCGTGCAGGAGGCAGTGCAGGACCGGCTGGTCGAGCGACGCGTCCAGGTCGCCCACGGCGTCGTCACGCGCTCGCTGTTCGACGCTGGCGAACAGGCCGGCCTCAGCGACGCGATGGTCATCAAGCTCGCCAACGCGTTCGGCTACGACATCGACTTCGCTCAGGATCTGCGCGAGGGCGACAGCTTCAGCGTGATCTACGACGAGGTCTATCGCGAGGGCGAGCGCCTGCGCAACGGCGAAGTGCTGGCGGCCACGTTCGTCAACCAGGGCAAGCGCTACACCGCGGTGCGCTACACCGACACCAACGGCGAGACCGTCTACTACACCGAGGACGGCCGTCCGCTGCGCAAGAGCTTCCTGCGTACGCCGGTCGAGTTCACGCGGATCTCCTCGAAGTTCAGCACCGGCCGCAAGCATCCGGTGCTCGGCTACATGCGCGCGCACAAGGGCGTGGACTACGCCGCGCCGACCGGCACGCCGATCCGCGCCGCCGGCGACGGCAAGATCACGTTCCGCGGCTGGCAGAATGGCTACGGCAACACGATCATCATCCAGCACGAAGGCAAGCACACCACGCTGTACGGCCACATGTCGCGCTTCGCGAGCGTCAAGGTCGGCCAGCGCGTCTCGCAGGGTTCGACGATCGGCTACGTCGGATCCACCGGTCTGGCCACCGGCCCGCACCTGCACTACGAATTCCGCATCGGCGGCGCGCACCGCGATCCGCTGACCGTGACCCTGCCGCCGCCGGCCCCGCTGCCGGCCGGCGAACTGGCCCGCTTCCGCCAGCAGGCCTCGCCGATGCTGGCCAAGCTGCAGATGGTCGACGGCAACCGCCTCGCCGCGAGCGGCTCGCCGCGGCCGGCGGACAATGGCTGAGGCGCTCTACCTCGGGCTCATCTCCGGTACCAGCGCGGACGGCATCGATGCCGCCCTGCTGCGCTTCGGCACCGAACCGCACATCCTGAGCGCACACACCTATCCGTATCCGGAGGCCTTGCGCGTCCGGATCCTCGCGCTGGCGCGCTCGTCGGCGCAGATCTCGCTGGACAACTACGGCGCGCTCGACGTCGAGATCGGCGCGGCATTCGCAGCCGCCGCGCAGGCCTTGCTGGAGACGGCCGGCATCGATCCGACCGCAGTCCGCGCGATCGGCTCGCACGGCCAGACGATCTGCCACCGCCCGGCGGCGCCGCATCCGTTCACGCTGCAGATCGGCGATCCCAGTGTGATCGCCGAGCGCACCGGCATCGTCACGATCGCCGATTTCCGCCGCGGCGACGTCGCGGCAGGTGGGCAGGGCGCGCCGCTGGCGCCGGCATTCCATGCCTCGGCGTTCGCGCCGCGCGCGCCGTGCGCGGTGCTCAACCTCGGCGGCATCGCCAACGTCACGCTGATCGGCGCGGACGGATCGGTGCGCGGCTTCGACACCGGGCCGGCCAACTGCCTGATGGACGCCTGGGCGGCCCGCCATCTGGGCCAGATGCGCGATGCCGGCGGTGCCTGGGCGGCCGGCGGCACGGTCGAGCCGGCACTGCTGGCCGGCCTGCTCGACGATCCGTACTTCGCGTTGCCGGCCCCCAAGAGCACCGGCCGCGAGTACTTCAACCTCGACTGGCTCGACGCGCGGCTGCCGGCCGCCGGCGACGCGCGCAACGTGCAGGCGACCCTGCTCGCGCTGAGCGTGCACAGCATCGCCGCCGCGCTCGATCCGGCGGCGTCGGGTCTGCGCGAGGTGCTGGTCTGCGGCGGCGGCGTGCACAACGCGGCGCTGATGGCCGCGCTCGGCGCGGCGCTAGCACCGGCGACCGTGCACAGCACCGCGGCGGCCGGCGTCGATCCGGACTTCGTCGAAGCCGCGACGTTCGCCTGGCTCGCGCGCGAGCGTCTGGACGGGCGGCCCGGCAACCTGCCGGCCGTGACCGGCGCGCGTGGTCCGCGCGTGCTCGGCGCGATCCATCCCGGCGGGGCGCGCTGAGCGCTGGAACGCAGGCTCGCGGACCGAACCGGTCGCGCGAGTCCGCCGGCCACGCGATGCGATCCGCCGCACGGCCGGCCGATCGGCTAGCATGCCGCGCATGACGCCCACTTCGCCCGGCCGCCGCGGCGGCCTCGCCGCGCTGCTGAGACCCTATCTCGAGCGGGCACCCGTCGCCGCACTGCTGCTCGGCATCTCCTCGGGCTTTCCGTACGCGATGATCGGCGCCACGCTGACCACGCGCCTGGCCCAGGACGGCATCGACAAGCGCAGCATCACCGCGTTCTCGCTGGCCTTCCTCGTCTACAACATCAAGTTCCTGTGGGCGCCGCTGGTCGACCGCGTGCGCCTGCCGCTGCTCGGCCGGCTCGGTCATCGCCGCTCGTGGCTGCTGCTGTCGGCGGCCGGCGTCACGGCCGCGGTGACGTTCCTCGGCTTCGCCGAACCGGCGACGCATCTGGCCGCGACCGCGGCGGCGGCCGTCCTGGTCGGCGTGGCCGGCGCGACGTTCGACATCGTCATCGACGCCTATCGCATCGAGAGCCTCGAGCCACGCCAGCTCGGCGTCGGCTCGGGCATGTCGCAGTACGGCTGGCGGATCGGATCGGTCTCGGCCGGCGCGCTGGTGCTGCTGATGGCCGACTCGCTCGGCTGGACCGGCGCCTACATCCTCTGCTCGGCGTTCGTGTTGCCGGCGGTGGCGGCCTGTCTGTGGCTCGGCGAGCCGCCGCGGCACCGCGAGCCAATCGCGGCACGCAGCGCCGCGGCGATGTTCGCCGCCGTGGTCGCGCCGCTGACCGAATTCTTCAGCCGCCACGGCGCCTGGCTGGTGCTGGCCTTCGTGCTGATGCACAAACTCGGCGACACCCTGGCCAATCTGACGCTGCGCCTGCTGCTGGACGAGCTCGGCTACACCAATGCGGAGATCGCCAAGTACGACGTCGGCTTCGGCTTCATCGCGTATCTGGTCGGCATCTTCCTCGGCGGCATGCTCTACACGCGGCTGGGCCTGAAGCGCTCGGTCATGCTGAGCCTGATCCTGATGGGCGTGTCGAATCTCTCGTTCGCGACGCTCGCCGCGTACGGTCACAGCAATGCGCTGCTCGCGTTCGCGATGTGCTTCGAGAACGTCGCCAGCGGCATCGGCGGCGTGGTCGTGGTCGCCTACCTGTCGGCGCTGTGCAATCTGTCGTTCACGGCCACGCAGTTCGCGCTGCTGTCGGCGGCGGCCTCGATCGTCGGCCGCTTCGTCACCGGCACGACCGCCGGCGGCCTGATCGAGCGTCTGGGCTACATCGACTTCTACCTGCTGACCACGATCGCGGCACTGCCGGGTATCGCGCTGTTCGCATGGATGATGCGGGCAGGACTGGTCGAGGACACGATCGGCGAGGCCGGTACGCGCCGAACGGCCGAGAACGGCGCCGCGCCGACGCCACCGGCCGCCGCATCGGCCGACACGCCGCGCTGACGCCCCGCACGGGACGGGACGCGATCCGCGTCGAATGCCTGCCTCGGGCGCCTCGTCGAGGCGCTGCGCGACGCGCCGACGCGTCGCCACCGTCCGCCCGTGCCGGCGCAGAACGAGCGATGTCGCTAGAGGTCGTAGTCGACCGCGTACGGTGCGTGATCGGAGAAGCGCGGCGCGGCGGTGATCGCGCAGGCGCGCACGCGGTCACGCAGCGACGGTGTGACGATCTGGTAATCGATGCGCCAGCCGACGTTGTTCGCACGTGCCTGGCCGCGGTTGGACCACCAGGTGTACTCGACCGCGTCGGGCTTGACCGCGCGGAAGCTGTCGACCCAGCCGTGTGCCGGCGCCGGCGTGCCGTCGCCGCAGTCGTCGGCGATCATGCCGTTGAGCCAGGCGCGCTCGTCGGGCAGGCAGCCGGAGTTCTTCTGGTTGGACGTCCAGTTCTTGATGTCGTTGCGCGCACGCACGATGTTCCAGTCGCCGCACAGCACGTAGTCGCGCCCGCTGGCGAGCCATTCGTCGAAGATCGGCTTCAGATACGCCATCGCGCGGTACTTGAACTGCTGGCGCTCGTCGCCGGACGAGCCGGACGGGATGTAGAACGAGACGACGCTGAGATTGCCGTAGCGCGCCTCGATGTAGCGCCCCTCGTCGTCGAACGGCGCCCAGCCGAGCGCGGTGCGCACCTCGTCGGGCTCGCGGCGCGAATAGATCGCGACGCCGCTGTAGCCCTTCTTGGTGATCGCGTCGCGATAGAAACAGTGATGGCGGTCCGGCCGGAAGCAGGCGTCGACCAGCTGGTCCTCCTGCGACTTGGTCTCCTGGATGCAGGTGACGTCGGCGTCCTGCTGCGCCAGCCAGTCGAAGAAACCCTTGTTGGCGGCCGAACGGATGCCGTTGGCGTTGAAGCTGATGATGCGCATGCGCGAGTGACCGATGAACGTCGTCGCCAGAGCGTAGCGGCCCGGCGGCGGCAGGCCAAGCCGGTCCGCGAGGGCCGTTCGCCGTGCCGCGCAGGGCGGTGGATTGTCACGTTTGGTGTCGCAGGCCCCGATCGGCCTGCGCAGGCGGCTGCGTTCAGCCTGGCTTGATCTTGTCGATGCGCCAATGCGCGCCGCGCGATCGCGCGCTTCTGATCGGGTGGGCTGCCGTGTCGGTGTTGCGTCTGTATGGGCGGGTGCTCGGGCTGCTGGCGCCCGAGTGGCGGCTGGCGATGCTGCTGGCGCTGGCCAATCTCGGCCTGGCCGGTGTGTACTTCCTGGAGCCGATGCTGTTCGGCCGCGTCGTCGACGCGCTCAGCAAGGACGGCGCGCACGATGCGCCGCGCCTGATCGCGCTGTGGGCCAGCATCGGCCTCGCCGGCGTCGTCGCCGGTGTGTGGGTGTCGCTGCATGCCGACCGTCTCGCGCATCGGCGTCGCCTGGCCGCGATCGCGGCGTTCTTCGAGCATGCCGCGACGCTGCCGCTGGCGTTCCACGGCGAGAACCACACGGGCCGGCTCGGCCGCATCATGAATGCCGGCGTCGGCAATCTGTTCGGGCTGTGGCTCGGCTTCTTCCGCGAGCATCTGGCGACGCTGCTGGCGATCATCGTGATGGTGCCGCTGGCGGTCTGGATGAACTGGCGGCTGGCCGTGCTGATGGTCGCGCTGATGATCTGCTTCACGGTGTTCAACGCGGTCACCGTGCGGCGCACGCATCGTGCGCAGGGCGAGGTCGAGCGCCTGCATCAGGACATCGCCGCGCGCGCTGGCGACGTGTTCGGCAACATCTCGGTCGTCCAGAGCTTCACGCGGATCGGCGAGGAGACCCGCTCGCTGCGCGCGCTGATGCAGCGCGTGCTGTCGGCGCAGTATCCGGTGCTGAACGGCTGGGCGATCCTGTCGGTGCTCAACCGCACCGCGAGCACGCTGACCGTCGTCGCGATCTTCGCGCTCGGCGCGCATCTGCATGCGCGCGGCGAGGCCAGCGTCGGCGACATCGTCAGCTTCGTCGGCTTCTCGCTGATGCTGATCGGCCGCCTCGAACAGTTCGCGGGCTTCGTCTCGAACCTGTTCTTCCAGACCCACTCGCTGCGCGACTTCTTCGCCGTGCTCGACGAGAAGCCGGCGGTGACCGACGCCGAGGACGCGATCGATCTGGCCAGCGTGCGCGGCGAGATCGCCTTCGAAGGCGTCGGTTTCGGCTACGGATCCGGGCTGCCGGCGGTCGCCGATCTGAGCTTCCACGTACCGGCCGGCAGCACGGTCGCGCTGGTCGGCCCGACCGGTGCCGGCAAGACGACTGCGCTGTCGCTGCTGTATCGCGCCTACGATCCGCAGCATGGCCGCATCACGATCGACGGCCACGATCTGCGCACGCTGCGCCTGGAGTCGCTGCGCCGCGCGATCGCCGTGGTGTTCCAGGAACCGGGGCTGTTCTACCGCTCGATCCTCGACAATCTGCGCATCGCCGATCCGGATGCCGGCCCGGCGGCGATCGAGGCGGCGATGCGCGCGGCGGAGGCGCACGAGTTCGTCCTCGCCAAGCCGGACGGCTACGAGACCCTGGTCGCCGAGCGCGGCCGCTCGCTGTCGGGCGGCGAACGGCAGCGGCTGTCGATCGCGCGTGCGATGCTCAAGGACGCGCCGATCCTGATCCTCGACGAGGCCACCAGCGCGCTCGACAACGCGACCGAGGCGCGCATCCAGCGTGCGTTCGCGACGCTGGCGAAGGGCCGCACGACGTTCGTGATCGCGCACCGGCTCTCGACCGTGCGCAATGCCGACCGGATCCTGGTGCTCGATCGGGGCCGGCTGGTCGAACAGGGCCGCTACGAGGAGCTGATCGCGGCCGGCGGCCTGTTCGCCGAGCTCGCGAACCAGGGCCGGTTCGCTGCCGATGCCGAGGAGGCGGTGCCGGCATCGGCACCGGCACTGGCCAGCGCCGCGTAGCGTCGGTCAGTCGGCCGGCACGGTGCGCTCGCGCGCCCAGGCGCGCAGCGCGGCGACCGGCTCGGCCATCAGCACCGACAGCGGCCGCGTCGCCGCGATCGAGTCGGTCAGATGGCGCTGCACCGGCGCTGCGTCCTCGGCGACCGCCGCATACAGCGCGGCGACCACGACCTGCTCGATCTCGGCGCCCGAATAGCCGGAACTGGCCGCGGCCAGTGCCGGCAGGTCGAAATCCTCGCTGCGCAATGCGCGGCGGCGCAGATGGATCGCGAAGATCTGCTCGCGCGTCGCGGCGTCGGGCAGGTCGACGAAGAACACCTCGTCGAAGCGGCCCTTGCGCAGCAGCTCGGCCGGCAGCCGGTCGACCTGGTTGGCGGTCGCGACCAGGAACACCGCGGCCTTGCGCTCGGCCATCCAGGTCAGCAGGTAGCCGAGCACGCGGCGCGAGACGCCGGCGTCGTTGTCGTCTCCGGCCAGCCCTTTCTCGATCTCGTCGATCCACAGCACGCACGGCGCCAGCAGCTCGGCATTGCGAAGCGCCTCGCGCAGGTTGCGCTCGGTCTCGCCGTGGTACTTGTTGTAGAGCGTGCCGATGTCCAGCCGCATCAGCGGCACGCCGAAGCCGCCGGCGATCGCCTTGGCGGCGAGGCTCTTGCCGCAGCCCTGCACACCGAGCAGCAGCACGCCCTTGGGCGGATCGAGCTTGACCGCCTGGCGCGCCCCGATGAACGCGGGCCGGCGCTGCGCGACCCAGCGCTTGAGCCGCGCCAGACCGGCGACGTCGGCGAACGCGGCGGTCTCGTACTCGAAGTGCAGCAGGCCGTCGCGGTCGAGCAGACGGTGCTTGGCCTGCGCCAGCGCCGGCAGGTCCTCGACGGTCAGCGCGCCGTCGTTCTGGATCAGCTTGCGCGCGATGCGGCGCGCGTCGTCGAGTGCCAGCCCGCGCAGATTGCGCACGATCGCGCGCGCGGCCTCGGCGTCGACCTCGACGCGGCGGCCGTGTTCGCGCGAGTAGCGGAACGCCTCCTCGCGCAGCATCGCCGCGATCGCCCCGGCGTCCGGCAGCGGCAGGTCGAATCGGGTCGCGTGCGGCTGCAGATCCTCCGGCAGCTCGACGCGCGGCGCGACCAGCACCAGCGTGTGTTCGGCCACGCCGCTGCGCAGCACGATCTCGCGCAGCATCCGCAGCGCCATCGGGTAGCGCAGGTACGGCATGAAGTCGAGCAGCAGGTAGACGCCGGGCTCGGCGTGGCGCTTGATCGCCTCGAGCAGGGCCGTGGTGTCCGGCGGCGGCGGATCGCCTTCCATGTCCATGTCCAGGCGCACCAGTCCGTCGGTGATCGACCAGCGGTACAGCGGCCGCAGGCTCTGCCCGATCGCATGGCGGAAGCCGTCGACGACCTGATGCTCGGCGGCCGATTCGACGATCAGCAGCGGCGTATGCGCGCGCAGCAGTGCGGAAAGATCCTGGTGGAGACTCATGAACTCGACGTCGACGGCCGGAGCGGCAGTGTAGAGCGTGACGCCGGCTTTGGAACCGCCGCCCGCGCCGAAGCGGACCGGACGGCGCGGCATCCGGTGCCGGGCGGCGCGCTGCGGCATAATCGCCGTCTTTGCGTGCCGGATTCCGAATTCATGTTGAAGCAATCGATCGAACTGCACCGCACGGGCCGCTACGCCGAGGCCGACGAGGGATATCGCGTCTGGCTGGCCGAGCACCCGAACGACATCGAGGCGCTCTACATGTACGGCATCCTGCGCCGCGAGCTCGGCGCGTACGACGAGGGCGAGGCGCTGATGCTGCGCGCGCACGAGCTGGCGCCGGACCGCATCGACATCATCGTCGGCCTCGGCAACGTCTGCTTCGAGAAGCGCGACTTCGCCGGCGCGTGCCGCCGTTACGAGCACGCGCTGTCGTTCGATCCGAACCAGGCGATCGTGCACGCCGGTCTCGGCCAGGCCCTGCTGATGCTCGGCGAGACCTCGCGCGCCGAGCAGCATTTCCACATGGCGCTGCGCCTGGCCGAATCGCCGGCCGCGCACGCCGGCCTGGGCTCGATCGCGCTCGAGCGCCGGGACGCCGAGACCGCGCTGAAGCAGCTGACGCGTGCCGCCGAGATCGCGCCGGGCGATCCGCAGATCCAGTTCCTGCTCGGACGCGCGTTCACGCTGCGCGGCACGCCGGCGTTCGCCGAGCAGGCCTACGGCAACGCGCTGCGCCTGAACTCGAACCTGCATCCGGCGCGCCACATGCTCGCGCAGCTGCTGCTCGAGGGCGGACGCCCCGACGAGGCCGAGCCGCACTTCCGCACGCTGGCCGAGCACCCCTCGTTCGGCCCGATCGGCGTCCTCGGCCTGGCCGACGTCGCGCGTGCGCGCGGCGATCTGAACGCGGCCGTGGAGGGTTACCGCGCGGCACTCGCGGCGAGCCCCGGCCAGGCCCAGATCGTCGTGCCGCTGGCCTGGTGCCTGACCGAACTCGGCCGCCGCGACGAGGCGATGGCCGCCTACGACCAGTTCCTGCAGCATCATCCGAACGACCGCACCGTGCGGGCCGCACGCGCCGAGGTCAATGCCGCGATCGGCCGGCCGGCCGAGGCGATCACCGAGTGGACCGTGCTGGCCGAGCAGGATCCGGACGATCTGCAGGCCCAGATCCGCCTGGCCCAGCTGCACGAGCGGCAGGGCGAATACCCGGCCGCGCTCGCCGCGGCCGAGCGCGTCATCGCGCTCAAGCCCGACGAGCCCGGCGCGATCCTGGTGCGCATTCGCGCGCGGCTGCGCGACGGCGACGACGCCGGCGCGCGCGAGCTGCTCGAGGACTGGAACAGCCGCCCGCTGTCTGAAGGCAGCCGCCGGCAGTGCCTGAACTACCTCGGCCAGGTCCACGACCATGCCGGCGACTATGCCCAGGCCGCGCGCGCGTTCGCGCAGGCCCAGCACGGCGCGCCGAGCGCGCTGCATCCGCTGAGCCGCACGGTGCCGGCCGAGCTCGATGCCGCGCTGGCCGCGCCCGCCAAGCCGGCCTGGGCCGAAGCGCCGGTGCTGCTGCTCGGCTCGCCCGGCAGCGGCGTCGAACGGATAGCGGCCCTGCTCGCCGATCAGCCGGATCTGGTCGTGCTGCGCGACCGCAGCGGCCGCTGGCAGCGCGACGACGATTTCGCATCGCCGCAGTTCGAGGCCTATCGCGGCGAGCTCGACGAGGCGACGATCGACGCGATACGCACGCGCTACGTCGCACCGCTGCGCCGTGCCGGCATCGCGGCCGACACGACCGTGGTCGACTGGCTGCCGCGCTGGGATGCGCGCCTGCTCGCGCTGCTGCGCCGGGCGATGCCGGGCACGCGCCTGATCGTCGTCGAACGCGACCCGCGCGATGCGCTGCTGAACTGGCTCGCATTCGGCTGGCTGCCCGGCATCGGCTGCAGCGACGTCGCCGCCGCCGCGCGCTGGCTGGCACGCGCGCAGCGGCATCTGCACCACGGCGCCGGCCTGGACGATCCGCGCCGCCTGCACGTCGATGCCGACGCGGTGCTGGCCGATCCGGCCACCGGCGGCGCCGGGCTGGCGGCGTTTCTCGGCCTCGGCGGCCTGCTGCGCCGCGGCCCGGAGTTCGTGCAGGCCGACCAGTGGCCCGGCGGTCTGCCGTCGCGCTTCCCGGCCGGGCATTGGCGCCACTACGCCGGCGTCCTGGCCGAGCCGTTCGCGCAGGCCGCCGGCGGCGACACCGCGGCCTGAGGCCGACGCGTCCTTCCACACTGTTTCACGCAACCGGAGATTGGCATCATGCAGATCCGCAGCGACGACTTTTCCCAGAACGACCCGATTCCGGCCGTGTTCGCGTTCGGCCGGCGCGGTACGAACGGCGAGCCCTGCGTGCTCTCGGACAATCGCAATCCGCATCTGGCCTGGCGCGACGTGCCGGAACGGACCGCCTCGTTCGTGCTGATGTGCATCGACACCGACGTGCCGACCGTCGGCGAGGACGTCAATCAGGCCGGCCGCGAGGTGCCGGCCGATCTGCCGCGCGCCGAGTTCACGCACTGGCTGATGGTCGACATTCCGGTCGACTGCCGCGAGCTGTCGGCCGGCAGCTGCTCGGACGGCGTCGTCGCGCACGGCAAGCGGGATCCGTTCGGTCCGCCCGGCGCACGCCAGGGCCTCAACGACTACACCGGCTGGTTCGCCGGCGACGCCGGGATGGGCGGCGACTACTTCGGCTACGACGGTCCGTGCCCGCCGTGGAACGACGCGTTGCTGCACCACTACCACTTCCGCGTCTACGCGCTCGACGTGGCCCGGCTCGAGCTGCCGGACCGCTTCACGCTGAGCGACGTGCGCGCCGCGATGGCCGGCCACGTGCTGGCCGAGGCGGCCCTGACCGGCACCTACACGCTGAACCCGCGCATCGCCGGCTGAGCCGTCCGAACTCGCAGGCCGCCCGATCATCGGCTTGCGCAGCGAGCGAAAGCGCTTGCTCTCGGATCTTTCCGCTCGGCGGTTTTTCCGAGGATCGAAGGCTCGAACGGGGCAAGGCTGAAGACCGTCATCGCGCAGACCAGACACACTCCGTCCGGCACCCCTCGCGCAACGACCCGGCCGATCCTCACAGACCGCCGGGCCGTGCCCGGCCGCCGCACGCGCGGCGGCCGGGTCGCGATCGCGAGGGATCAGTCGAAACCGTCGGAGAAGATCCGGTCGACCTCGGTCGCGACGTTCAACGTGACCGGCATGACGGTCGGGCGGCCGCCGTCGGCGGCCAGACAGATCGAGCCGCGATGCGTGCCGATCGGCTGGCTGCCGGCCGCGAGCGTCGCGGTCAGCGCGGCGCTGCCGTCGCCCGGCACGCTGCCGGCGCCCGGCGCGACGGCGAGCCACGGCACCGGCGTCGCGCCCGGTCCGCACGGATCGCTGTCGAGCACGTCGAGCTCGATCAGGAAATTGATCCAGCCGAAGCCGGCATCGATCATCGAGGTCGGCTCGGGCATGCCGCAGCTGGCCGACGCCCAGTACGCCGGCGCGCGCCCGCCGAGCGTATTGCCGCCGGGGTACGCACTGGTGCCGGTCTGGGTGCCGATCGGCACGTAGACCTCGGCGACCAGCACGGCCGACGGCGCGACCACGGCCGGCGTGTCGAACGTGGCGCGATAGCGCGCCAGCGGATCGTCGGTCACGGAGACGACGGTCTCGGCGACCAGGCTCATGTTGGCCAGGATGAGCGGACCGGCCAGCTGATGCAGGCGCACGGTCAGCGGCTGCGTGCCGGTCGGCGAGGTCGCCGAGTCGATCGCGAAACTGATGCCGCTGATCTGCCGGATCGAGCCGCTGCCCGGGAGTTCGGACGGCTGGAACACGCGGAAGTAGCGGTTCTCGAGCGAGTAGCCGGTAGCGGGCACGACACAGCCGACGCTCGTGAACTCCTCCGGTTCGAGGCTGTTCGTCTGTGCGACCGACACCGGCACCAGCACGCTCGGATCGCCGCCGGCGCGCGCCTGCCAGTCGCCGGCGGCCGGGCCGGCGTTGAGCAGATCGAACGGACGCTGCAGCGTCTGGCCCGGCTGCACGAATGCGCTCAGCGCACCGGGGTCCGGCAGCAGGCACGGCGCGAGCAGACGCAGATCGAAGTCGAGCGGCGTCGCCGCGCCGGCGCTCAGCGTCGCCGGCCGGGTCTGGCCGACGTGGCCGTCGGCTTCGATCGTGACCGACAGCGTGCCGGCCGATGCCGGCAGCCAGTAGCGGTACTGGCCGTCGGCGGCGGTCGTCGTCGTATAGGTCTGCGATCCGGCCTGGATGTGCACGGTCGCACCGGCGAGCGGCAGCGGCGACAGATCGCACGAACCCAGTCCGCGCACGACGCCGCCGACCGATCCGTAGTGCGCCGGCGCGGTGACCGTCATGACCGCCTCGACGTCGCCGAACGGCCACTCGTACGGCGTGTCCTCGGCGACGCGCACCGACAGCGGGTAGACGCCCGGCTGATCGAGCGAGCGCGTGTCGAAGCCGACCGTGATCGAACGGCTCTCGCCGGCCGCGAGCGGCCCGTGGTCGGGCGCCATCGTGACCGTTCCGCTCTTGGAGATCGAATTGAACAGGTGCACCTGATCGATCATCACGAAGCCGTACGGCGGCAGCGCGGTGTAGTGGAAGCGCACCTGCACCGCCGGATGGCCGGCGAATGCGGACAGGTCGATCTCCTGCAGATGCGGCGCGTCGTAGGCGAGGTCGGTGGTCAGGCTGTAAACGGTCGTCCAGGTCGCGCCGCCGTCGGTCGAGGCGTCGACGTCCAGGCGCGGCCAGCTGTCGGCGCCGACCGACATCGCGACGAAGAAGCCCATCGACGCGGTCGCGCTGCCGGACAGGTCGATCGCCGGCGTCACCAGCGAGGTGTCGACCGGGCCGTCGTCGCGGCAGTCCCACAGGTCGATGCCGGCCGGCAGGCCGTAGCCGCCGGCGTAGTTGCCCAGGCGCGACGGCCGGGTCCAGGTGCAGCCGGTCGCGTGGTTGAGCAGCGTCCAGCCGGTCGGCGGGAACGCGTCCTCGAAGTGCTCTTCGACCGCGACACCCTCGAACCCGAACGTCAGCGGCCAGCCGCCGGTGTTGCTGACCGTCATCGTCGTGCTGCCGGTCGTGCCGAGCTCGACCGTGGCCGAGGGCCGTTCCGGGTACAGACGCAGCCGCCCGGCCGGCAGGCCCAGATCGCGCCGCTCGGTGCCGGTGCTCGCGGCGACCGGCAGCTGGACCTCGCCGTAGCCGGCGGTCAGCGACGGACCCGGCGTCGCGATCAGCGCGGCAGCGCCGGCCGGGGCGTGGATCGCGTAGTAGCCCGAACCGATCGACGGATCGGCGCTGGCGCGCGTCGTGACCGGCGCACCGCCGTCGACGCGGACCTGCGCGCCGTCCAGCGGCAGCGCGGTATTGGCGTCGCGGACCTGGCCGACGATCAACGCGCCGTTCGCCGGCGCCGTGCAGCCGGTGCGGATCGCGACGTCGTCGATCGCCCAGCCCGGACCGAGCAGATCCCACTTGTCGTTGCCGAGGTCGTCGGCGTGGAAGCGGATCAGCACCGACGGCCCGATCACCGGCGTCAGATCGACCGCTTCTTCGGTCCAGCCCTCGGCGAACGTGGTCGAGGTCGGGATGCCCAGCCGCACCCAGGTCGCGCCGCCGTCGGTGCTGGCTTCCACGCGCGCCGGCTCGCCGGTGCTGAACGCGTCCGGCACGTAGGTATGGAAGCTGCGATAGCGCAGCGCCGGCCGGTCCAGAGCGCTGAGATCGAGCGCCGGCATGACCAGGTAGTCGAAGCGGGCATCGTTGGCCCAGCCGGTGTCGGGTCCGAGCTCGTCGTTGTTGACCGCGAAGCGGCCGTGTTCGGGAATCGCGAAATAGTTGCTCGAATACTCGCCGGCGGTGCCGAACAGCCAGCCGATGCCCTGACTGCTGCGCGTCCAGCCCGGCGGCAGCGCACCGGACTCGAAATCCTCCCCGAAGCTCATCCCGGTATACGCATAGCCCGGCGCCAGGCAGCGCGCCGCGTCGGCCTGCAGCGTCATATCCTCGGCGCGGCTGCCGCTGATCTGGCCGAGTTCGCGCGACGCCGCGCGATAGCCGTCGATCCCGGGCTCGACGTCGAAGCGATAGCTCGCGCCCTCGGCCAGCTGCAGCGAGTAGCGGCCACTGGACGGATCGGTCCAGACCGGTGCGAGCGGCGCACCGACCACGGTGATACGCGCGTGCAGCGGCCAGCCGGTCGCCGCGTCGGTGACGGTGCCCGAAACCTTGTGCACCGGCGCGGTCGGCAGCACCACGTCGAGCCGTGCCTGCTGGCCGGCCGTGACGACGATGCCGGACTCGGTGTACGGCAGATAGCCGTAGGCCGACACGCGCAGACCATAGGCGGTGCCGCCGGCCGGCAGCCGGCGCACGTACTGGCCGCTGCCGTCGGTCGTGGTCTGGTGCACCGGCTGCGCGCCGGCATCGAGGAAGGTCACGGTCGCACCGGCGACCGGCCGGCCCGACGTGTCGCTGACGCGACCGCCGACCGAACCGGTCGGGCCGCAGATCCCGGCCGCAGCGTCGACCGCCGCCGCCGCGTCGATCTCGCCCCAGCCGGTCGCGTAGTTCGGCACGTTGCCGGGGCCCGGCGACGGCGTACCGCCGGTCGCGTACGGAATCGGGCGTGCGGTCTGCATGATCAGGCCGCCGAGCGTCGCGTAGTCGCCGGCCAGGCACGGCGCCGCGTCGATCATCAGCGCGACCAGACCGGTCACGTGCGGCGTCGACATCGAGGTGCCGGTCATCGTGCCGTAGGCGTGCGTATCGTCGATCACGGCCGAGCGGATCTCGACGCCCGGCGCGACCACCTGCGGCTTGAGCTGCGGATAGCCGCGCGGATCGGGATGCATCGGCAGGCCGGGGCTCGGATCGGCGGTCGGTCCCCACAGCGAATGGGCCGCGTAGGCGCCGTCGTGATTGCCGGTCGAGCCGATCGCGAACGTGGTGCCGAGCGAGGCCGGACTAGACAGGCTCGACAGGCCCGGCGGCTCGGGCAGGCCGCAGCTGAAGGTGTTGCCGGCCGCGAACGCCGGAAAGATGCCGGCCGCGACCCAGGCGTCGATCATGTCGGCGTAGAACGGGGTGGCCGTGCCGTCGCAGTTGCCTTCGGACCAGGAGTTGTTGACGACCTGGGGCCGCTTGTCCGGATCGGCGCCGCTGCCGTCGCGACGATGCGGCGCCAGCATGAACTGGCCGCAACGCAGCAGCATCACGGCCGGATCGGCCTCCATCGGAAAGCCGTCGCAGGCGATCCACTGCGCGTCCGGCGCCATGCCGATGCGCTGGCGTCCGCTGACGCTGCGGCTGTCGCCGAGGATCGTGCCGAGCACATGCGTGCCGTGCGGCTCGATGCCGGCATACGGCTCGGGCATGACGCCGAGCCAGTTGTAGTCGTGGTCGAAGCTGCCGCTGCCGCGATTGCCGCGGTACTGCGAGACCAGGGCTTCGTGCTGGAACATCACGCCGGTGTCGATCAGACCGACCGTCACGCCGGCGCCGGTCGTGCCCTGCGCCCAGACCCGGTCGGCACCGACCCAGCGGAGGTTGTCGCCGACCGCATCGTCACCGCGCGGCGCGGTCGGCACCGCCGGCTCGACCGGCTCGACCAGCCGCGTCGTCGGCAGCGCGCGGATGCGCTTGACCTGCGGACTGGCCGCGGCCGCCTGCAGCGCGGCGATGTCGCCGTCGCGCACGACGATCGCGTTCTTGATCCAGAACGATTCGGCGTTCGCGCCGCGCGAGCGCAGCGTCGAACGCAGCGGCGCCTGCGCGCGCTCGGCGGCGGCATGCAGCTGCTCGTAGACGTAGCGGCCGCGCTGCTGCCAGTCCATGCCGGCCGCTGCGGACAGGTCCGCCTGTTCCTTGAATTCGACGACGAAGCTGCGCGGCGTGCCGCCCTGCAGACCGCGCAGGAGGGCCTGGTCGATCTCGGCGCCGCTGCCGTCGACGGCCGGACCCGGCCGCTGCGGCCGGACGATCACGCCGGCCTCGACCGGCTCGCCGAGCGCCGGCGAGGCGATGCCGCCGACGGCCGCCGCGATCGCGGTCAGCGCCGCGACGCCGAGCGCGCGCCAGGAGATGCCCGGGCCGCGCCGGCCGGGCTTGCTGCTGTTGTTCATGGAAGGTCCTCGCCAGGGCCACGACGGCCCGATTGCGATCCCGACGGTGCCACGCGCCGCCGGCGCCTACATTCGGCCGTGCTTCGCGCGGCCTTACCTGTCCCTTACGTCATGACCGGTCAGGCATCTGACGCACCCTGACCGCGCGCGACCGGTGCCTGCAGCAGCGCCTCGGGCACGCGCCGTTCGCCGGCCAGGGTCCGCGCGCGCGCCAGCGCATTGCGCCAGCCGGCGAGGTTGCCGAGCGCGTGCTGGAGCCTGAGCTGCAGCAGCGCCGCGTCGTAGTCGCGCTCGGCCCAGCCGGCGGTACGGCCGGCGATCACGCCGGCCCGCGCGAAATCGCCGCGATCGATCAGCCACGGCAGATAGGCCTGGGCGATCTCGATCAGTTCGGACGGCACGCGACGGTCCTCGGCCAGCGTCAGCGCGCGTTCGTAGGCGGCGCGCGCCGCCTCGTCGGCGGCCAGCGCGGCTTCGGCCAGGGCCAGCTGGATGCCGACGCCGCCGTCGCGGCGGTCGGCCGCCCAGCGGCGCAGCCGATCGAGCGAGGCCGCCGCCTCGGCCGGCGTGGCCGCGCGCTGCTGCGCGAGCGTCAGGATGCGCCAGGTGCGCGCGTAGTCGAGCGGGCCCTCGTTCCACCAGTCGACGTCGAGCGCGCGCTGCGCCGCGGCGGCGGCCGCCGCGGCGTCGCCGTCGGCCCAGGCCGCGCGCGCCGCGATCGCCGCGGCCAGCGCCGCCATGACGCCGTCGCCGGCCGCGCCGGCATCGGCGCTGAGCGTGTCGGTCATCGCCCGGCCAGCGCGCAGCCGGCCGTTCGCGTTGTGCACGAGGATCCGCACCAGACCGGCGTAGCGGCGCAGCGCCGCCGACGGCTCGTTCTGGATCAGCTCGCGCAGACGCTCGTCGCCGGCCAGTGCCGAGCCCGGGTCGAGCAGCTCCAGCCGCGCACGCGCCAGCGCGACGCGCGCGTAGAGCTCGTTGGTGAAATCGCCGAACGCGGTCAGCCGGTCGGCGGCCGTGGTCAGCACCGGCAGCGCCTCGGCATAGCGGTTGCGGCGCGCGTCGAGGATGCCGATGTTGACGTCGACGCGGGTCAGGCCGAAACGGTCGCCGACGCTCTCGAGCACGATGCGCGCCCGCGCGAAATCCTCCATCGCCTCGTCGAAGCGCCCCTGCGTGCTGCGCGCGATCGCGCGGCCGGTCAGCGCGCGGCCGAGCTCGGCCGTCGGCGGCTGCCCGGCCAGCAGGTCGATCGCCTGGTCGGACAGCATCTCGACCTGGTCCGGCTCGTCGCGGCGCAGATGGACGTTGCCCAGACCCGACAGCACGCGGGCGCGCAGCAGCGGCGCGTCGGCGGCCGACACCGCGTCGAGCAGGGCGCGATAGCCGGCCGCCGCGGCGTCCAGATCGCCGTCGCGAAAATCGACCGAGGCGCGCCGGAAGCGCACTTCCGGCACCAGGCGCTGCTCGGCGTCGAGGCCGTCGAGCAGGCGCCGCGCCAGCGCGGTCTGGTCGGCCAGCAGGGCCGCATCGACCTGGCGCAGCAACAGCGACAGCGCCGGATCGGCCGGCAGCGGATCCTCCCCGCCGAGCGACCAGCCGAGCGCCTGCTCGAGCCGGTCGGAGGCCAGCCGTGCCGCATCGAGCACGTCGCTGGCCTGGCCCTCGACGAGGATCGGCGAGTCGGTGCCGAGGATCGTGCGCAGGGCGACGCGCCAGCGTCCTTCGGCGAGCGTCGCCTCGCCGGCGATCAGCAGCGCGGCGCCGGCGGCACGGCCGAGTTCGGCGGTCGCGGCGCTGTCGCGCGTCCACGGCCCACGGTCGCGCGTCAGCGCGACGACGTTGTCGCTCGGCAGCACCGGCCGGCCGGTCAGCCGCAGGCGTTCGGCGACCAGGTCCATCACGCCGAGCCGCACCCAGCCGAACGCGCCTTCGGCCTTGACCTCGACCGGCAGAACCAGGGCGGCGCCCGCCTCGGGCGCGGCCGCGGTCGGCTCGGGCGCCTGCAGCGGACGCCAGAGCAGCACGGCGGCGGTGGCCGCGATCGCGACGAGGGCGCCGGCCGCCCAGAGCAGCGGCGCGCTGCGCCGGCGACGCACCGGCGTATGCGCGATCGCCGGAACCGGATCGGGCGCCGCCGGCGTGGACAGGTCGGCCGGCTGCGGCACCCCGGCGGGTTCGGCGGCCGACGGCGGCGGCGGCGTGGTACCCATCGCACTCGTCTGCTCGGTCTGCGCGACCCAGCTGAAACCGAAGCGCGGCATCGTCAGGATGTAGCGGCGCTGTTCGCCGGTGTCGCCGAGCGCGCGCCGCGCACGCAGCATCACCTGGTCGAGCAGATTGTCGGTGACGTCGGCCTTGCCCCAGACCGCCGCGATCAGCTCGTCGCGGCCGACCGCGCGGGCACGGTGCTCGACGAGGTAGGCGATGCAGTCGAATACCTTCGGCGGAATGACCAGGCGCTCGCCGCCCTGCCACAGCTCGCGTCGCGCGGCGTCGAGGCGGAAATCGCCGAACTGGAATACCGGTGTGCTCATCGAACCCGACGCCGGCGCCGGGGCCATGCCCGGCGCGCACTTGCCATCATCCCCCCGGAACCACCAGCAGCAGGATCACACCGAACACGATCCGGTAGATCGCGAACGGCCGATAGCTATGGCTGCCGATGTAGCCGAGCAGCCATTTGACGGCGACGAAGCCGGTGATCGTCGCACTGGCGAACGCGATGCCGAGCAGGCCCCAGTCTTCCTGGCCCGAGCCCTCGGCGAGCTTCTTGAGGATCTGGTAGCCGCTGGCCGCGTACATGGTCGGGATGCCAACCAGGAACGCGAACTCGGTCGCCGCCGGCCGGTTGTTGGCGCCGGCCAGCATCGCGGTGAAGATCGTCGCGGCCGAGCGCGAGGTGCCCGGAAAGATCGCCGCGACGATCTGCGCGAGGCCGACCAGGATCGCCACCTTCCAGGTGATCGTCGTACTCGGCGGCCGCGTCGCGGTCACGCGTTCGGCCGCCAGGATCCAGAAGCCGCCGACGATCAACGCGATCGCGATCGGCATGACGCGATCGGGCAGGGTGAAGCCCAGCCGCGTCACGACGAAGCCGAGCACGGCGGTGATCGCGAACGCCGTCGCGAGCTTGGCGAGGTAGTCGCGGTGGGCCGGCTCGCGCCAGCCGGTCGCCAGCTGCCACAGCCGCCGCCAGTAGATCAGCGTGACCGCCAGGATCGCGCCGGCCTGGATCACGATGTTGAACGTGTCCGAGCGCGCGCCCAGCCAGTGCTGCGCGATCAGCAGATGGCCGGTGCTCGAGATCGGCAGGAATTCGGTGATGCCTTCGACGATACCGAGCACGATGGCATCGAGCAGATCGGACATGGGCGCGCGCATCGTCACGGGGGCCGGCAAGCATAGGCGAGAACCCCGCCTTGCCATACATCGATGCGATAATCGGCCCGCTTCGCGCACTTGCACGCTGCGGGTGCGGAAGTCAGCATTGTTTGCACCACCAAGGTGCGTGTCTTCTGCGTTCTTAACGCGAAGCTCGCACAAACCCCTGATCGACCGGCCTCTTGCCCCATTGGCATGCATCCTGCTGCGGGGCAGCAACCGATTACCCACCGAGGTTTTACATGTCCGCCCAGAACGTGCTCAAGCTGATCAAGGACCACGACGTCGAATTCGTCGATCTGCGCTTCGCCGACATGCTCGGCAAGCAGCATCACGTGACCTTCCCCGCGCACTCGATCGACGAGTCGCTGTTCGAGGAAGGCCGCATGTTCGACGGCTCCTCGATCTCCGGCTGGAAGGGCATCAACGAGTCGGACATGGTGCTGATGCCCGACGCCTCCACCGCCGTGCTCGACCCGTTCGCCGGCGACCCGACCGTGATCCTGACCTGCGACGTCCTCGAGCCGAGCACGATGCAGGCCTACTCGCGCGACCCGCGCTCGCTGGCCAAGCGCGCCGAGGCCTACCTCAAGTCGACCGGCATCGCCGACACGGCGTTCTTCGGTCCGGAGCCCGAGTTCTTCATCTTCGACTCGGTGCGCTGGCAGAACGACATGGGCAAGACCTTCTTCGAGGTCAATTCCGAAGAAGCGGCCTGGTCGTCCAAGGACAAGTTCGACGGCGCCAACTCCGGCTACCGTCCGGGCGTCAAGGGCGGCTACTTCCCGGTGCCGCCGGTCGATTCGCTGCACGACCTGCGCAGCGAGATGTGCAAGGTGCTCGAGCAGGTCGGCCTGACCGTCGAGGTGCACCACCACGAGGTCGCCACCGCCGGCCAGTGCGAGATCGGCACCAAGTTCAACACGCTGGTTGCCAAGGCCGACGAGCTGCTCAAGCTCAAGTACGTCGTCAAGAACGTCGCGCACCGCAACGGCAAGACCGCGACCTTCATGCCCAAGCCGATCGTCGGCGACAACGGATCGGGCATGCACGTGCACCAGTCGCTGTCCAAGGGCGGCACCAACCTGTTCGCCGGCGACGGCTACGGCGGCCTGTCGCAGCTGGCGCTGTGGTACATCGGCGGCATCTTCAAGCATGCGCGCGCGATCAATGCGTTCTCGAACAGCTCGACCAACAGCTACAAGCGCCTGGTGCCGGGCTTCGAGGCGCCGGTCATGCTGGCCTACTCGGCGCGCAACCGCTCGGCGAGCTGCCGCATTCCGTTCGTGCACAGCCCGAAGGCGCGCCGCATCGAGGTGCGCTTCCCGGATCCGGTCAACACCGGCTATCTGACCTTCACCGCGCTGCTGATGGCCGGCCTCGACGGCATCCTCAACAAGATCGACCCGGGCGCGCCGTCGGACAAGGATCTGTACGACCTGCCGCCGGAAGAGGAGAAGAACATCCCGCAGGTCTGCTCGAGCCTCGACCAGGCACTCGAGGCGCTCGACAAGGACCGCGCGTTCCTGAAGGCCGGCGGCGTGTTCTCCGACGACTTCATCGACGGCTACATCGAGCTCAAGATGCAGGAGGTCACCAAGTTCCGCGCCTCCACGCATCCGCTGGAGTACCAGCTGTACTACGCGATCTGATCGCGGGTCGGCAGTGATGAGGAAACGGCCGCCTTCGGGCGGCCGTTTTCGTTGAGTGGTGCGCAATCGGACGCGCATCGACACGAGGCGCGCGTGAACGCCGTACCGGCTTCGACACGCCAGGCCGCGCTCCGCGTGAGCGAGCGGGCCGCCACGTCAGACGCTGCGCTCGTGGCGCATACGGCGACGCGAACATTCCGGTCGCGACCGGAACCATGGCGATCTTCGTGCAGCCGCAACGCAGGCGCGTCGGCCTGCCCGCTCACGAGTTGCGACTTCAATGGATATCGAGCCGCCGGTACTGAATCGCCTCGGACAGATGCGCGGCTTCGATGTCCGGCCGATCGGCCAGATCGGCGATCGTGCGCGCCAGACGCAGCACGCGGTGGTAGGCGCGCGCCGACAGGCCGAGGCGCTCGACGGCACGATCGAACAGGGCGCGCTCGGACGCGCCGAGTGCGCAGTCGCGCTCGGCTTCGCGGTTGTCGAGCCAGGCGTTCGGCTTGCCGGCGCGGTCGATCTGGCGCTGCCGCGCGGCGCTGACGCGTGCGCGTACCGTGGCGCTGGACTCGCCGGCCTGCGCAGCATGCAGCTCGGCCAGCGGCACGCGCGGCATCTCGAGCTTGAGATCGATGCGGTCGAGCAGCGGTCCTGAAATCCTCGCCCGGTAGCGCGCGATCTGCTCGGGCGTGCAGCGGCAGCGGCCGGACGGATCGCCGGCGTAGCCACACGGACACGGATTCATCGCCGCGACGAACTGGAACCGCGCCGGAAACTCGGCCTGGCGCGCGGCGCGCGAGATCACGACGCGGCCCGATTCGATCGGCTCGCGCAGCACCTCCAGCACGTGACGATCGAATTCCGGCAGCTCGTCGAGGAACAGCACACCGTGATGCGCCAGCGAGACCTCGCCCGGGCGCGGGATCGAGCCGCCGCCGACCAGGGCCACGGCCGAGGCGGTGTGGTGCGGACTGCGGAAGCCGCGCCGTTTCCACTGGCCGGCATCGGACCCGAGCCCGGCGACCGAACGCACGGCGGCCAGTTCGAGCGCCTCGTCCTCCTCGAGCGGCGGCAGGATGCCCGGCAGGCGGCTCGCCAGCAGCGTCTTGCCGGTGCCCGGAGGGCCGATCAGCAGCAGGTTGTGCATGCCGGCCGCGGCCAGTTCGAGCGCGCGCCGCGCCTGCGGCTGACCGCGCACGTCCGACAGATCCGGACCGCCGGCCTCGGCACCGGCGCTCTCTTCGCGCGCGTGAACCCGCGGCAGCTCGGCCTGGCCGGCCAGATGCGCGCAGACCGCGAGCAGACTGTCGGCAGTGCGGACGTCGGCGTCGCGGACCAGGGCGGCCTCGGCGGCATTGCCGATCGGCACGACGACACGGCGGCCGCTGCGCGTCGCGCGCACGATCGCCGGCAGCGCGCCGCGCACCGGCCGCAGCTCGCCGGACAGCGCGAGTTCGCCGATGAATTCGTGGTCGGCCAGGGCCGCCGCCGGCAGGCTGCCGTTGGCGGCCAGGATGCCGAGCGCGATCGGCAGATCGAAGCGCCCGCCGTCCTTCGGCAGGTCGGCCGGCGCCAGATTGACCGTGATGCGGCGGGCCGGATAGTCGAACCGCGCGGTCAGGATCGCCGCGCGGACCCGGTCGCGCGCTTCCTTGACCGCCGTTTCGGGCAGGCCGACGATCGACGTGCCCGGCAGACCGCCGGACAGATGCACTTCGCAGGTGACCAGCGGCGCGGCGACGCCATCCTGGGCACGGCTGTAGACACGGGCGAGACTCATCGCTGCATCCTGCAAAAAAAGCCCGCCATCCCGACTGGGGTGAGCGTTGCGGGACGACGGGCTTCCCGGGAATCGTGCTCGCCTGCGGACCGACGGCGTCGGTCGATCGAGCGCTCGGCCAGCCTGCGGCGCGCGCGCCGAGGCGGGTCGACTCAAGTCCTTTTCGGCGGCGCGACGACTGCGGTCAGTGCCGCGCGGTCTGGCCGGGCGACAGCAGCGCCGCTTCGAGCGTCGCGACCTGGCGCTCGAGCGCCTCGAGCTTCTCGCGCGTGCGCAGCAGCACGCAGCGCTGGACGTCGAACTCCTCGCGCGTGACCAGATCGAGCTGGCGCAGGCCGCCGGCCAGAACGGCGCGGAAGTTGGACGTGAGATCTTCGCGGGCTTCGCGCAGGCCGGGCGGAACCAGGTCGGCCAGGCGCGAGGCGAGCTCGTCGATGGAACGGATGACAGTCATGGATACACCCCGTACTAGAGTCGTCTGCCGGCTTGGAAAGCACTCAGGCCGCCGGTCTTCGTGACGGTGACACAAGTATGCGCCTGCCGGCTCATTCCCTGAACCGGCAGGCGCAGCCTCCCTGCGTGCATCCTGCAATGCCTCCCTGCTCCCCGCGCTCCCGACTCCCTGTGGCTAGCGCGGCGCTCCGTGTTGATGAACAGTCTAAGGATCCGCCTCGGTCCTGCCATCGGCTGAATTCGGAAGATCGTGTAGGAAATTTCTTACACCGTTCAGACTCGGCGGCGCTGCCATGCGCCGCGAAAGGCTTCCGGTATCATCGCGGCGGTCTGCGGCAGCGCCGGCCCGGCGCCGCGCCGCCTCCCGAATCCGTCCGGAGAAGGTCCGATGAAAATGGTCATGGCGGTCGTGAAGCCGTTCAAGCTCGACGACGTGCGCGAGGCACTGGCCGAGGTCGGCATCCAGGGCATCACGGTGACCGAGGTCAAGGGCTTCGGCCGCCAGAAGGGCCATACCGAGCTCTATCGCGGCGCCGAGTACGTCGTCGACTTCCTGCCGAAGGTCAAGATCGAGATCGCGGTATCCGACGATGCCGTGGACCGCGTCGTCGAGACGATCATCCAGGCCGCGCACACCGGCAAGATCGGCGACGGCAAGATCTTCGTCTATCCGCTGGAGCGCATCGTGCGGATCCGCACCGGCGACCTGGACGCCGATGCGCTGTAAGGCGGTCCGCCGCGCCGGCCGCGATGCGGTCCGGACAGCGGCGGGCATCGACCGCTCGAGGAAAACGCCGTGATCTACCGGCGCCTGGGCGATTCGGGCCTGCAGCTGTCGGCCCTGTCGCTGGGCACCTGGCTGACGTTCGGCGAGCAGGTCGACCGGCGCGCCGCGCGCGAACTGGTCGCGGCCGCGCTCGACCACGGCATCAACTTCTTCGACGGCGCCGAGAACTACGCGCACGGCGAGGCCGAACGGCTGCTCGGCGACGTGCTGGCCGATCTGCGGCCGCCGCGCGACGCCTGGTGCGTGTCGAGCAAGGCGCGCTTCGGCGCGGTGCCCGACCCGGCGCCGACCCAGCAGGGCCTCTCGCGCAAGCATCTGACCGAGGCCTGCGACCAGGCGCTGCGCCGCCTGCGCGTGGACTATCTCGACCTGTTCTTCTGCCATCGTCCTGATCCGGCCACGCCGCTCGAGGAAACGGTGGCGACGATGGACACGCTGATCCGCCAGGGCAAGGTGCTGTACTGGGGCACCAGCGAATGGCCGGCCGACGCGATCCGCGAGGCGCACCGGATCGCGCGGCTGCATCATCTGCAGCCGCCGCGGACCGAGCAGCCGCAGTACAACCTGTTGAACCGGCGGCGCTTCGAGACCGAGTACGCGCCACTGTGCCGCGAGCTCGGCCTCGGCACCACGATCTGGTCGCCGCTGGCCTCGGGGCTGTTGACCGGCAAGTACGCCTCCGGCGCGATACCGGCCGGTTCGAGGGCCGGCGAGCCGGCCAATGCCTGGCTGGCCGATCGTGCGGCCGATCCGCAGCGCCGCGCGCAGATCGCCGCGCTGGCCGCGATCGCCGACGCGCTCGGCGTCAGTCTCGCGCAGCTGGCGATCGCCTGGTGCCTGAGTAACCCGGCGGTCTCGACGGTGATCCTCGGCGCACGCCGCCGCGAGCAGCTCGAACAGAACCTGGGTGCCCTCGCGCTGCTGCCGCGGCTCGACCGCGACCTGCTCGGACGGATCCGCCGCGCGGTCCACGTGCCGCTGCTGACGCGCCTGCGCCGGCGCGGTGCCGGACGCCCGATCGTCCACGCATGAATCCATCGCCCAAATGAAAACGGCCCCTCCCGAAGGAGGGGCCGCTTCCAACCCGGACAGGCGGACCGGGTGCAGGGCTCGGACGTCGTCTTTAGTTGTTGATGTCGACGTCCTTGGTTTCACGCAGGAACAGCGTACCGACGATGAAGGTGAACACGGCGATCACGATCGGGTACCAGAGACCGGCGTAGATGTTGCCGGTCAGCAGCACCAGGGCGAACGCGGTCGTCGGCAGGAAGCCGCCGAACCAGCCGTTGCCGATGTGGTACGGCAGCGACATCGACGTGTAGCGGATGCGCGTCGGGAACAGCTCGACCAGCCAGGCCGCGATCGGTCCATAGACCATCGTCACGTACAGCACCAGGATCACCAGCAGCAACAGCACCATCGGCTTGTTCATCTGGCTGTTGTCGGCCTTGGCCGGGTAGCCGGCCGCATCGATCGCCGCGGTCACGTCGGCGGCCAGCTTGGCCTGTGCGGCCTTGGCCTCGTCGGGCTGCAGCTGGCGCACGTCCACGCCCTGGATCACCGTATTGCCGATGCGCACGCTGGCCACCGAGCCGGCCGGCGCGGACTCGTTCGTGTAGTTCACGCTGCGGCCGTTCAGCAGGTTCTTGACGATGTCGCAGGAGCTCGTGAATTTCACGTGGCTCTTGAGCTCACCGGGCACGAACTGGAACGAGCAGTCCTTCGGATCGGCCACGACCACCGCCGGCGAGTTCTTCGCGGCCGCTTCCAGCGCCGGGTTGGCGTAGTGGGTCAGGCCTTTGAAGATCGGGAAGTAGGTGATCGCCGCGAGCAGACAGCCCGCCATGATGATCGGCTTGCGGCCGATCTTGTCCGACAGCCAGCCGAAGAAGATGAAGCCGCCGGTCGCGATCGCCAGAGCCGCGGCGATGAAGAGGTTCGCGGTGATCGCGTCGACCTTCAGCGTCTGGGTCAGGAAGAACAGCGCATAGAACTGGCCGGCATACCACACCACGGCCTGGCCGGCGGTGGCGCCGAGCAGCGCGAGCAGCACGATCCTGCCGTTCTTCCAATTGCCGAAGCTCTCGGTCAGCGGCGCCTTGGAGTGCTTGCCCTCGGCCTTCATCTGCTGGAACACCGGCGACTCGTTGAGCTTCATCCGGATCCAGATCGAGACCAGCAGCAGGATGAACGAGATCAGGAACGGCACGCGCCAGCCCCAGTCCTTGAACGCCTCCTCGCCGAGCAGCGTGCGGCAGCCCAGGATCACCAGCAGCGACAGGAACAGGCCGATCGTCGCGGTGGTCTGGATGAAGCTGGTGTACAGACCGCGCTTGCCGTTCGGCGCGTGCTCGGCCACGTAGGTGGCCGCTCCGCCGTACTCGCCGCCGAGCGCCAGGCCCTGCAGACAGCGCAGCACGACCAGCAGGATAGGCGCGGCGATGCCGATCGACGCATAGGTGGGCAGCACGCCGACCAGGAAGGTCGAGATGCCCATGATCACGATCGTGACGAGGAACGTGTACTTGCGGCCGATCATGTCGCCGAGCCGGCCGAACACGATCGCGCCGAACGGACGCACTGCGAAGCCGGCGGCGAACGTCAGCAGCGCCATGATGAACGCGCTGCCGGACGGCAGGGACGAGAAGAAATGGACGGCGATGATCGCCGCCAGCGAGCCGTAGAGGTAGAAGTCGTACCACTCGAAGATCGTGCCGAGACTCGAAGCGATGATGACGCGCTTGTGGCCTTCGGTGAGATTGCCGGTTTGCGGAACGGATGCCATCGGTGCGCCCCCTTAGAATGAGTACTTCGTGGTGAACTGCAGGCGGGTCAGCCTGCCGTCCGTTCCGTTTTCGAGTTCGCGCTCGCCGACCATGAGTTCGGCGCCGACGTCGACCTTCGGCATCGGCGAATAGAACACGTTGGCGCGCAGGCTCTGCACCATCTCGGTCGCGCCGCCGCCGGTCAGGCCGACCGGGTTGTCGTACTGGCTGCGTGCATAGATCAGGTTGAAGCGCGTCTGCGGCGTGAACGCATGGCGCCAGGCGACGAAGCCGGCCAGTCCGCCGATCGAGTCGAGATTGCCGGCGCCGTCGATCGCGGTGTCGCCGGTGATGCCCAGGCCGATGTAGCGGCTGAAGCCGTTGCCGGCGGTCAGCTGATAACGCAGGTCGTCGTGCTTGCCGAGCACCCACTTGCCGCCGACCGTGATCGCGCCGGCGAACGTGCTGTCGTCCGCGGCCGCGACCGAGCCGGAGGCCGGACGGTCCACCGCCAGATCGCGGATCAGGCCGCCGATGCCGAAGGTGCCCCAGTCGCCCTTCCAGCCGTAGCGCAGCGTGAGGTCCGGGAACGCGCCGCGGTCCGAGGCGACCGTCGCGCCGCCGCCGTTGGGAATGATCAGCGTCTCGGGATTCTCCAGCGCGACCGAGAAGCCGCCGGTCGTGTAGCGGACCTGCGCCTGGCGCACGAAGATCACGCCGTCGGTCGGACCGATGAAGTCGACCGCCTCGGGCAGCGCGGCCACGTCCATGAAGTTCGACCAGGTCTGGCCGGCCAGCCACTTGTTCCAGTACGCATAGGCGTGCCGCAGCGTGACGCCATAGGTGTTGGTCGCGTTCTGGTTGCCGAGCGAGTTGCCGAAGAAGTCCATCTCGACGAACGCGCCGCCCTTGTCGCCGCTCTCGGTGACGGTGTCGACGCCGAGGCCGAAGCGCGAGAACTTCGCGTGGGCGTCGTAATCGATGTCCGAGGCCGATCCGCCGACCGGCGTCTGGCTCGGCACGTACAGCGCGCGGCCGACCGCGCCGTCGGCGAACTGGCCGTCGTGGGCCTTGGTGGCGAGGAAGTCGGCCTTGATGAAACCGCCGTAGCGGAACGTGGTGCCGGCCGGCGATCCGGGCGTGATCGACACGGCCTGGATCGGCAGCTTGCCGGCCGGCAGTGCCGCCGCCTGGGCCGGAGCGGCAGCCGGGGCGGTGCGCTGCGCCTTCAGCTCGGACAGCACCTCGGCCAGCTGCTGCTCGAGCTGGCTGACGCGCGCCTCGAGCGCGGCTTCGCGCGCCTCATCGGCCATGGCCAGTCCCGGCAGGCCCAATACGCAGGCCAGCGCCAGCGCGGTCTTGCGCAACGAGATTCCGCTGCGTGCGTGCATGACATCCCCTCCCCGAGTGTGGTTGTCCGGCCAGCATGCGCAGGTCCGGTCGGGCCGGCCTATTCGCCGATGGTCGAATCTGCGACCAAAGTCGTAGGGCGAAACCGGGCCGCCGTGCGGCGTGGCACCATCTGGCGCTCTACTTCGCCACCGTCGGATCCAACAGGGAGGCCGTCATGACCAAGCTCCATCCCGTTCCCGAGGCCTTCGCCGCGCAGGCACGCATCGACAAGTCCCGGTACGAGCAGGCCTACGCCGAGTCGATCGCCGATCCGGAAGGCTATTGGGACCGGATCGGTCGCCGCCTGGACTGGATCAAGCCGTACACGAAGATCAAGGACGTGTCCTACGACGCCAGCGACCTGCACATCCGCTGGTACGAGGACGGCGAACTCAACGTCTCGGCCAACTGCCTGGACCGCCACCTGGCCACGCGCGGCGACAAGACCGCGATCATCTGGGAAGGCGACGATCCGGCCGAATCGCGTCGCGTCAGCTATCGCGAACTGCACGCCGAGGTCTGCAAGGCCGCCAATCTGCTGACCCAGCTCGGCGTCAGGAAGGGCGATCGCGTCGCGATCTATCTGCCGATGATTCCCGAGGCCGCCGTCGCGATGCTGGCCTGCACACGCATCGGCGCGATCCACACGATCGTCTTCGCCGGCTTCTCGCCGGACTCGCTGGCCAGCCGCATCGCCGACAGCCGCTGCAAACTGGTCATCACCGCCGACGAAGGTCTGCGCGGCAAGAAGAAGGTGCCGCTGAAGGCCAACGTCGACGAGGCGCTCAAGCGTCCCAATACCAACAGCGTCGAAACCGTGCTGGTGGTGCGTCGCACCGGCGGTGCGGTCGACATGCAGGTGCCGCGCGACCGCTGGTGGCATGCGCTGATCGCCGATCAGCCGGCCACGCACGAGCCGGTCGCCTGCGAGGCCGAGCATCCGCTGTTCATCCTCTACACGTCCGGCTCGACCGGCACGCCCAAGGGCGTACTGCACACGACCGGCGGCTATCTGGTCTACGCCAGCTTCACGCACGAGAGCGTGTTCGACCTGCGCGAGGACGACGTCTACTGGTGCACCGCCGACATCGGCTGGGTCACCGGCCACAGCTACCTCGTCTACGGTCCGCTCGCCAACGGCGCGACCACGGTCATGTTCGAGGGCGTGCCGAACTTCCCGGACTCCTCGCGCTTCTGGCAGGTCGTCGACAAGCACAAGGTGACGCTGTTCTACACGGCGCCGACCGCGATCCGCGCGCTGATGCGCGAAGGCGAGGACCTGGTCCGCAAGACCTCGCGCGCGTCGCTGCGCCTGCTCGGCTCGGTCGGCGAGCCGATCAATCCCGAAGCCTGGGAGTGGTACTACCGCGTCGTCGGAGAAGGCCGCTGCCCGATCGTCGATACCTGGTGGCAGACCGAGACCGGCGGCATCCTGATCACGCCGCTGCCGGGCGCGACCGATCTGAAGCCCGGCTCGGCGACGCTGCCGTTCTTCGGCATCAAGCCGCAGATCGTCGACGCCAACGGAGTCGTGCTCGAAGGCGCGGCCGAAGGCAATCTGGTGCTGACCGATTCGTGGCCGGGCCAGATGCGCACCGTCTACGGCGACCACCAGCGCTTCATCGACACCTATTTCCGCACGTATCCGGGCACCTACTTCACCGGCGACGGCGCGCGCCGCGACGAGGACGGCTACTACTGGATCACCGGCCGCGTCGACGACGTCATCAACGTGTCGGGCCATCGCCTCGGCACGGCCGAGGTCGAGAGCGCGCTGGTCGCGCATCCGGACGTCGCCGAGGCGGCGGTCGTCGGCTGTCCGCACGACATCAAGGGGCAGGGCATCTACGCCTACGTGACGCTCAAGACCGGCATCGAGCCGACCGAGGCGCTGCGCAAGGATCTGGTCGCCTGGGTGCGCAAGGAGATCGGGCCGATCGCGACGCCCGACCACCTGCAGTGGGCGCCGGGTCTGCCGAAGACGCGCTCGGGCAAGATCATGCGGCGCATCCTGCGCAAGATCGCCGAGAACCAGCCCGAGGCGCTCGGCGACACCTCGACACTGGCCGATCCGTCGGTGGTGTCGAATCTCGTCAACGAGCGACTGATCCGCTGAACGGCGACCGGTCACTCGCGGACGCCGCGCGGAACGCGATTTCCATGCGCAGGCCTCGGTATCGGCCCGTCATGCGCGCTACCTTCGACGCGTCCGTGCCGGCGGCACGGGCGCTCGTCCTTCCGGCCACGGCCCGACCATGCGCGAAGTCCTGATCGCCGATGACCACCCGCTGTTCCGCGACGCGCTCAAGCGCGCCGTGCTCAAGGCACTGCCGGACGCGGTGCTGCGCGAGGCCGACAGCGTGCCGGCGCTGCAGACGCTGATCGACCAGTATCCGGACGCCGACCTGCTGCTGCTCGATCTGCACATGCCCGGCGCCAGCGGCTTCTCGACGCTGGCCCACGTGCGCGGCCAGTATCCGGGCCTGCCGATCATCGTCGTCTCGGCGCACGAGGAGAGCCAGGTCATGGCGCGCGCGATCGCGCATGGCGCGTCGGGCTATATCCCCAAGTCGGTGCCGGTCGAGACGATCGTCGGCGCCGTGCAGGCCGTGCTCGGCGGCGACGTCTGGCTGCCGCCCGGCAGCGTCGGCCCGGAAAAATCGCTGCCGCCCGGCGAGGCCGACGCCGCAGCCCGCGTCGCCGACCTGACGCCGCAGCAGTTCCGCGTGCTGACGATGATCGCCGAGGGCCTGCTCAACAAGCAGATCGCCTACGACCTCGGCGTCTCGGAAGCCACGGTCAAGGCGCACATGACCGCGATCATGCGCAAGCTCGGCGTGTCCAACCGCACCCAGGTCGCGCTGCTGGCCAATCATCTGGCGCTGGAGCGCGACGTGCTGGCGCACGACGGCGATCCGGGTGCATAGAGACGGAATGCTCTTCTCTCGCTCCCGAGAGCGCTAGCGCTTTCGCCGATCGGCGCCGCGACGTCGATTGCGAACGCGCGATGGAATCAGCGGATCGCCTGGAACATCAGGTCGACGAAGATCTCGCCGTTCGATCCGTGCCGCCGATTGACCTCGACCCATTCGCGCATGATTTCCTGCGTCGAGGTGCAGCGCACGATGCGTCCGCCCAGATGCAGCACGTAGATCGCGTCGGTATGCGCGAACAGCATGTCGAGATAGACCGGCGCGTCGAGCCGCGAGTGATTGCGGATCGCCAACGGATTCATTTCGCTGAAGACCATCGGACGGTGCCGGCTGATCAAGGCACACATGCCAGGCCATGCGATCGGCTCGTGCCCTTCGATGTCGATCTTGACGACGTCGATGCGTGTCAGGTGCGCGAGCGCTTCGTCGAGTCTCACCGCTTCCACGCGCGAGTCGGCGGTCTCCTCGGCGATGTGCTCGTCGACGATGCCGTTCGACGAATCGGCGCTGCGGAGCATCGAGACCACATGGCGGTGACCGGAGGCGGCGACCGGCAGGATCGTCATGTGGCCGAATCCGTTCGCGCGCGCGCCCGCAAGCAGCGACCGCAGGTTCTTCGCGATCGGTTCGACCGATATCACGGTCCCGCGAGCGCCGACCGCCTTGGCCGCGGTCAGCGAGAACGTGCCGATGTTCGCGCCGACGTCGAGCACGCTGGCGCCCGCGCTCAGACTGTCGAGGAAGCGCGGCAGCACGTGAGGCTCGTACGAGCGGCTGCCGATGACGTGCCGGCCGATCAGGTCGTCGCCGCGCCACGGAAACAGCTTGACGCCGTTGAAAGGGACTTCGACCAGATCGTCCGATCCGGCGGCGTCGAACGCCAGCTCGTGCATCGGGATCGTCATCGAAGGCTCCAGCCAGGCGAGGCGGCGACGAGGATCACCCGCGGCCTGTGCCGCCGGGACGGTTGCCCGCCGATCGGCGGGCCGGCATCCGCCGCGCTCGTCGAGCTTCGCACGCTGGTGCCCGTCAGTCGCGTGCGCCTGTTTTCATGAAGACGAACGTATTGGAACGCTCTTTGGGAATGCCGGTGCAGCCGTCCTCGGCGACCGAGACCGGTACTGCGCCGGCTTCGGCGAAGATGCGGAAGATGCGGTTCTGCGGGTACACGTGCATCTCCATGCCGGGCTGAAGATTGCCGTTCAGATAATCGGCCAGACGGAACTCATAGCCGACACGATAGGTCGGCACCTGGAAGTACGCGATGCCGCCAGGGCGCAGAATGCGCGCGAACGTCTTGATGATTCGCTCGATGACCGGCGGCGGATTGTGCTGCAGCACGATCAGCGAATAGATGACGTCGACCTGCGGCAGCTCGCCGAGCTGGTCGAGCGAACGCAGATGCGTCCAGTCGATGCCGGTGATCCCCTTGGCCTCCGCCAATGCCTGCGCCTTGGCGAGATGAGCCGCCGAAATGTCCACCGCGGTGACGCGTTCGAAATGCGGCGCGAGATGACGCGTCACGCGGCCGAGGCCACACCCGTACTCGAGGCACGTCCGCCGCCCGTCGAGGCTGAGATCCAGGCGCGCCAGCGCCTTCTTGAAGCGCTCGATTTCGGCCTTGCCGCTGGCGAAGAAGCGCTCGATCGCCACGTCCTCGGGCTGGCCGCGATACTCCGGCGCAGTCAGCACCGACCAGAACGGCTGCTCCTCGCCGAACTGATGCCACGAGCGATGGACATGCTCGAACAGGCGCGCGAGCAGCTCGGGACTGCCGTCGCTCTCGACCACGTTCGGCGGTTCGCCGCCATGGAGCTGGATGCGTGCGGACGGCGGCAGGCGCTCGTTGAACTCCGGACTACCGAGAAAACTGTTGCGCAACTGCCCGAGGTCCCGATTGCCTTCCATCTGCGAGGCAATGACCCCTTCGTTCTCCGGTTCCCGCCCCAGCAGCAGCCGATAGGCCCACTCGACGGCCTCGCGCGATACGCCGGTTTCGAGGACGTCCTGTCGGTTGCCGGAACGCATCAGACGATCGACGAGCTTCTTCATAATGTCTCCTGAAACGGGGGAGCCGGAGAGGCAGTGGAACGGTGATCGCACGACCCGGGACGGACCGGCGGCCGGAAAGCTATCACGTCCCCGTACATCCGGCTTCGGCGTGGCGCACGGCGCATTGAACCGGCAGCGGCACGCCGCCGGAACTGAACGTAGTCAGCCCGCGCGACGCCGCAGGAAGTTCAGCAGGTCGATGCGCGTGATCAGGCCGAGGAAGCGCTCGCCGTCGACGACGATCGCGACGTGCCCGGCCTCGAACACCGGCACCAGCGACTGGATCGACTCGCGCACGTCGAGCATCTGCAGCTTGCTGACCATCGCGGTGGAGACCGCGTCGCGGAAGCGGCTCTCGTCGTCGAGCACGTGCATCAGCACGTCCGACTCGTCGAGGATGCCGACGATGCGGTCGCCGTCCATGACCGGCAGTTGCGAGACGTCGTAGAGCTTCATGCGGTTGTAGGCGACGATCAGCAGATCGCCGGGCGCGACGACGACGGTGTCGCGCTGTGCGTACGGACGCAGGATCAGATCGCGCAGATCGCCGTGCAGCGGACGCTCGACGAAGCCGTTGTCGAGCATCCAGTAGTCGTTGTACATCTTCGACAGGTACTTGTTGCCGGTGTCGCAGACCAGGGTCACGACGCGCTTGTGCTCGGTCTGCTCGCGGCAGTAGCGCAGCGCCGCGGCGACCAGCGTACCGGTCGACGAGCCGCCGAGGATGCCTTCCTTGGCCAGCAGCTCGCGCGCGGTCAGAAAGCTCTCCTTGTCGGGGATCGCATAGGCCTTGCGGACGCGGCTGAAGTCGCTGATCGATGGCAGGAAGTCCTCGCCGATGCCTTCGACCATCCAGCTGGCGGACTTGGTCGAGAGCGTGCCTTCGTTGATGTACTGGGTCAGGATCGATCCGACCGGATCGGCCAGGATGAACTGCGTATCGGGCGAGGCGTGCGCGAAGTAACGGGACAGGCCGGTCATCGTGCCCGACGAGCCGCAGCCGAAGACGATCGCGTCGACGCGGCCGGCCATCTGTTCGAGGATCTCCGGCCCGGTGGTCTGCTCGTGCGCGAGCGGATTGTCCGGATTGCCGAACTGGTTGATGAAATACGCGCCCGGCGTCTCGCGCGCGAGACGTTCGGCGAGATCCTGGTAGTAATCCGGGTGGCCCTTGGCGACGTCCGAGCGGGTCAGCACGACCTCGGCGCCCATCGCCTTGAGATTGAAGATCTTCTCCCGGCTCATCTTGTCCGGCACGACCAGGATCAGCTTGTAGCCCTTCTGCTGGGCGACCAGGGCCAGTCCGATGCCGGTATTGCCGGCGGTGCCTTCGACCAGGGTGTCGCCCGGACGGATGCGTCCGGCGCGCTCGGCGGCCTCGATCATGCTGAGCCCGATGCGGTCCTTGATCGAACCGCCGGGGTTGGCGCTTTCCAGTTTCAGGAAGAGATCGCAACGGCCGGCATCGAGGCGTTGCGCCTGAACCATCGGCGTGCGGCCGATCAGCTCGAGGACGCTGGTATGGATCGTCATTCGGGGCTTCCGCTTGGGACACTGGCGTGCCGAGGCGCCCGGATCATACCCGAGGCGGCGCCGCCCGCCCGAGGCGGCGCAGTCCAAAAAAGCGGTGAACGCTGCGCGGCCGGCCGGTTCAGGCGGCGGGCGGCGGACTGCCCTGGGCCGCCCACATCTGCAGCAGCTTCTCCTTCGCCCAGAGCTTCTCCTTCTTGAGGTTGTGCAGGGTCACGTCGTCGATCGGCAGGACGCCGATCTCGGCGTCGTGAACCTTGCTGTCCAGTTCCCGGTGCTTGTAGTACAGCGCGCGGAACTCGCTGTTGGACTGCATCAGCGATTCGACGTCTTTCTCGTGCTCTTCGAACATCAGCATCGATCTCCTCGTTGGGAAATGCCGGCGGACCCCCGGCGCATTCGGCGCCGACCGCCAGGACCGTGACGCGGCGCGGAGCCCACGCACCGCGTCACGGAACCGGCGGAATGGCGGACACGAACGAAAGCCCATCCGGTCGGCGCAGCGGCGCTGCGGGCGCGCGGAACGCGAAGTGCGTGATCGGCGGAGCGTGCGGCGGGATTGTCACTGCCAGGAACAATCGCGGGCGCAGCCCGATCCTCGCGGAGCGAGGCATTCCGGAACGCTGGCGTGTCGGCGTCGATCGGCATGGGCTTGGGCCCATGCGGGCGTGAGAGAAGGTCTCCCGCATGGGACACCGAAGCTACTCCCGGGGCGGCGACGAAGCAACCGGGCAGCGCCGCAAATGTCGGCGCGAATTTATCAACGATTTCTTAACGATAGACCGGTCCGGCGTCCCGCGCGGACCGGCCGGCGCGGCCGAGGCCGCGTCAGTGCTCCTCGAGAATCACCTCGACGCGGCGGTTGCGCGCGCGGCCCTGCGGCGTGTCGTTGCCGGCGACCGGCTGCGCCGAGCCGGCGCCGATCGCGGTGATCCGGCCGGCGTCGACACCGGCCGCGATCAACGCGTCGCGGACCGCTTCGGCGCGGCGCTGCGACAGCACCTGGTTGGCATTGGCGCCGCCGGTGGCGTCGGTATGGCCGACGATCCGGACCGGGCGGGCCGGCTCGCCGTTGACGAACTCGACCAGCTTGTCCAGACCGGCCCGCGCCTCGGGCTTGAGCGCGGCCTGCCCCGGCGCGAATGCGACGTCGTCGAGCGTCATCTGCATGCCCTGCGCGCCGCGCGTCGCCTGCAGCGCACCGAGCCGCGCGCGCAGCGACTCGGCCGCGGAGGCCGCCAGCGCCGCCTCCTGCTTGGCCAGTGCCGCCGCCTGCGACTGCGCGTCGGCGATCCGGCGCGCCTGTGCGGCTTCGGCGCGCGCCGATTCGGCCGCCAGCGCCGCCTCGTCGCCCTGCAGCCGCGCGGCCTCGGCCGCTTCGGCCAGGCGCGCGGCCTCCTCGGCCTGGATCTGCGCGGCGAGGCGCTGCCGCTCGAGCTCGGCGCGTGCCAGTGCGGCGTCGCGGCGCGCCACCTGCAGTTGCAGGCGCTCGTGCTCGCGCTCGAGCCGCGCGCGTTCGTTCTCCAGTTCCTGGGCCTGGGCGGTCGCCCAGGCGATGTCGAGCAGGCGCTCGGCCACGTAGACCTCGTGCGTGCCTTCCTCGCCGCCGCGGCGCGATTCGCGCAACGCCGCCAGCGCGGCGCGCGTGCGCGCGATCTCGGCCGAGGCATATCCGCCCAGGCGTGCGTCGCCGGCCAGCTGGTCCAGGCTGCGCTCGAGCCGCTGCAGATCCAGATCGCGCTGTGGCGAAGCCGTCTGGCATCCGCCGATCAGGCCGGCGGCGAGCGCCAGCGCCCAGAGTCCTGCGTGCGAACGGTTCATCGGAAGCCCTCCGCGCCGTTGGCCTGCAGATCGCGTTCGAGCGCGGCGTTCTGCTGGCGCAGGCCGTCGGCGGCCTCACGCACCTTGCCGAGCCGCGCCTTGACCGTGGCGAGCTCGGCGTTGACCTCGGACTCGCGTGCGAGCCGCACCGCCGCGGCGTAGTCCTCGCGCGCGTTGGCGGCCTGCGCCTGCGACAGGCGCTCCTCGGCGAAGCGCAGCTCCAGCGGCGCATAGGTCTGCGCACTGGCCTGGCGCGCCGTCGCCAGCTGTCGGTTGGCTGCGCCGAACAGGTCGCCCGGCGGCCGGGTCGGGCTGCAGGCCGCGAGCAGGCAGACGCCCAAAAGGGCGACCGGCGCATGGATTTTTCTGAGCGCTGATGTCATAAACATCGTCTAAGGTGCGGATCGGCTTGGGCTCGCTATTGTGGGAAGCTCCGCACGGCTTTGGCAACCGCACGTAGCGGCCTGAGGGGATACATGCGATGGATATCGGCTACTTCCTCAAATTGATGACCGAGAAAGGTGCGTCGGACATGTTCCTGACCACCGGCGCACCGGTCCACATCAAGGTGGAGGGAAAGCTCTATCCGCTCGGCAATACCGGCCTGCCCAACGGCATGGTCAAGAAGATCGCCTACTCGCTGATGGACGAGGGCCAGGTGCCGCAGTTCGAGCGCGACCTGGAGCTCAACATGGCGATCGCGGTCAAGGACGCCGGCCGCTTCCGCATCAACGTGTTCAAGCAGCGCGGCGAAGTCGGCATGGTGATCCGCGCGATCAAGAGCGAGATTCCGTCGATCGAGGAGCTGCGTCTGCCGCAGATCTTCAAGGACCTGATCATGGAGCCGCGCGGCCTGATCCTGGTCGTCGGCGCGACCGGCTCGGGCAAGTCGACCACGCTGGCGTCGATGATCGACTACCGCAACGTCAACATCTCCGGCCACGTGCTGACCGTCGAGGATCCGATCGAGTACCTGCACCGGCACAAGAAGTCGATCGTCAATCAGCGTGAGGTCGGCCTCGACACGCACGGCTTCCACGAGGCGCTCAAGAACGCGATGCGCGAGGCACCGGACGTCATCATGATCGGCGAGATCCGCGACGCGCTGACGATGGAGGCGGCGATCGCGTTCTCCGAAACCGGCCATCTGTGCCTGGCGACGCTGCACTCCAACAACGCCGACCAGACGCTCGAGCGCATCCTGAACTTCTTCCCGGAATCGGCGCACAAGAACATCCTGATGAACCTGTCGCTGAACCTCAAGGCGGTCATCAGCCAGCGCCTGGTCATGGGCAAGGACGGCCGCCGCCTGCCGGCCGCCGAGGTGCTGATCAACACGCCGATGATCCGCGACCTGATGCGGCGCGGCCAGGTGCACGAGATCAAGGAAGCGATGGACCGCAGCCTGCAGGAAGGCATGCAGACCTTCGACCAGGCGCTCTACGCGCTGTACAAGGAAGGCAAGATCGATCTCGAGGAAGCGCTCAACAAGGCCGACTCGCGCGACGGTCTCGCACTGAAGATCCGGCTCGCCGAAGGCGGCGACTCGCCGATGGCCGAAGAGACCTTCGACGCCGGCACGTTCTGATCCGGAAGCCCGCTCAGCGCTGCAGGATCGGCGGCAGCGGGCAGTGCAGCGCCGCGCAGACCGTCCGCAGCAGCTCGGCCTCGGCGACGCTCATGACGCCGTCCTCGCCGATCGCGAGCGTCAGCCCGCGCACGACCAGCTCCTTGCCGGCCGGCGCCAGCAGATCCAGTCGCGGCAGCGCGCGGTCGAGCGCACCGATCCAGTCGGCCGGCGGCGCATACGGCGCGGTCGAGTCGGGCAGGGTTTCGTGCAGGCCGAGCCGGTAGGCGCGTGAGGCGACATGCGCGTCGCCGTGGCCGTGCTGCGCGAGGATCGAGAAGACGTCGGCGAGCTCGCCGGCCAGCTGCGGCAGCTTGTAGCGGCCGGCGACGCGTGCCGAAGCCGGATCGAGCGCCTCGATCACCTGCAGCCGGACCAGACGGGCCAGGCAGTATTCCGACAGCGAGACCTGGTCGTCGGCGCGGATCAGGTCGTCGAGCACCTCGAGGAAGCGGTCGAGCTGCGGCCGGGGACGACGGCGCAGCGACGGAAACGCGAGCGCGGCGAGCGGCAGGTGCTGCAGCGGATGCAGCTGCGCGACGAGGACCGCCAGCGCATCGGCGTCGACGCGCGTACCGGCGTCGAAGCGGCGCTCGATCGCGTCGAGCTGGCGCGCACGGACGGCGGCCTGCGGCGCGAGCAGCAGCGCGAAGATCACCGCCATCGCACGTTCCTGCCGGTAGGCGGCCTCGCGCAGCGGGTCCGGAATCGCGTGATGGATGACGCCGGCGGCGCGGTGGTCGTCGGTGCCCGGATTGCCGACCTGCCGCGACACGCGCTCGGGCTCCACGCACACGACCGCATCGGCCGGCGGCAGTCGGCCCGACGCGGGCGCCGGCGCACCGGCCAGACGAGCCGCGACAGCGGCCGGCGCGAAGCCGGCAATCGACACGTTCGACGCCTCGACGTCGCCGACGCGGACCGGCTGCGACCAGGCGGCCGCGATCGCGGCGAACTCGGCCGGATCGAAGCGCGGCTGCAGACGTCTGATCCGGTCGACCAGCGGCGGATGGGTCGCGAACAGCGCCGAGTAGCCGACGCCGTCGCCGAACAGCATGTGCGCGACCTCCTCGCGGTCGTCGGCGCTCAGTCGCGAGCCCTCGGCCAGACCGCCGATCTTCTTCAGCGCACCGGCGATGCCGTCGGTCTGGCGCGTGAACTGCACGGCCGACGCGTCGGCCAGGTACTCGCGATGCCGCGACACCGAGGCCTTGATCATGCGCGCGAAGAGCACGCCGATGTAGCCGGCGGCGAACAGCGCGCCGCCGAACAGCACGACGGCGCCGGCGTTGCGGCCGCGGCCGCGACCGGCCAGCTCGAGGATCTTGCGGCCGATCGTCGCCATCACGAGGATGCCGAAGATCACGCCGATCAGGCGGATGTTCAGGCGCATGTCGCCGTTGAGCACATGGCTGAACTCGTGCGCGATCACGCCCTGCAGCTCGTCGCGGTCGAGCTTGTCGAGCGCGCCGCGCGTGACCGTGACGGCCGCGTCGGCTGGCGAGTAGCCGGCCGCGAACGCGTTGATACCGGCGTCCTCCTCGAGCACGTAGACCTCCGGCACCGGCACGCCGGACGCGATCGCGATCTCCTCCACGACGTTGCGCAGCCGCCGATACGCGAAATCGGACGTGTTCTCGGGCACCGCTACGGCGCCGAGCTGGCGCGCGACCGCACCGCCGCCGCCGCGCAGCGTCGCGATGCGGTACAGCGAGCCGGCGCAGATCGCCGCGGCCACGCACAGCGACAGCACGATCAGCGCGCGCACCGATCCGGCCGTATCGCCGGCACGGATCATGTCCCGGCCGAAGCCGATGATGAAGGCGAGGTCGATCAGGCCGACGATCGCGACGACGGCCAGGACGAACAATGCGACCATGCGGCGCGACTGCTTGCGCGCCTGGGCCTGGTGGGCGAAGAAATCCATGCCGCGCGAGTCCTCCGGCTCCGGCGCCGAGGCCCGAGCGCGCGCCGTCGCCGGCGGCGTCAGGACCTCGAGCGATCGATCAGGTGAACGACACCTTGACCGGCTCGCGCTTCTCGGCCGCCTCGATCTGCAGCAGCTCGGCCGGCTGGAAATTGAACATGCCGGCGATCAGCGAGTTCGGGAACACTTCGCGCTGATTGTTGTAGTTCATCACCGAATCGTTGAACGCCTGGCGCGCGAACGCGACCTTGTTCTCGGTCGAGGTCAGCTCCTCGGAGAGCTGCATCATGTTCTGGTTGGCCTTCAGATCCGGATAGGCCTCGGCCAGCGCGAACAGGCGTCCGAGCGTCGCGCCGAGCGCGCCTTCGGACTGCGCCAGCTGCTGCATCGCCGCGGCGTCGCCGGGATTGGCCTTGGCGGCCGACAGGCCCGATACGGCCGAGTTGCGCGCCTGGATCACCGCTTCGAGCGTCTCGCGCTCGTGCTTCATGTAGCCCTTAGCGGTCTCGACCAGGTTCGGAATCAGGTCGTAGCGCCGGGTCAGCTGCACGTCGATCTGCGCGAACGCGTTCTTGTACGCGTTGCGGGCCGTGACCAGGCCGTTGTAGAGGCCGATCGCCCAGAACGCGACCGCGGCGACGATGACCAGGAAAACGATCGAACCCATCGGACGATATCCCCGTGCTGGATGGTTGACGTCGGCACCGGGTTGAACCGCTGCCGGCCGCAGAATAGCATGATGAAGCCGACGTCCCCGGAGGCTCGAGTTGAGTCGTACCACCCGAAATCTGCTGGTTTTTCTGTGCACCGTGCTGGTCGGGACGACCGCCGCGACCGATGTGGTCGGCGCCTCAAAGAAGAAGGCCGCGCGCAAGGCCGCGCCGGCCGTCGCATTGCCGCTGATCGTGCCGCGCGTCGATCCGCACGCGGTCGCGGTCGACACCGCCGCGGTGGTCGCCGATGCGGGCCGCTGGCTCGATGCGGTCGAGACCAGCGGTCAGGTCGCCGGTCTCGCCGTCGCGATCGTCAAGGACGATACCGTCGTGCTCGAGCGCGTCGCCGGCTATGCCGACTGGAGTACGCAGACGCCGGTCACCGCGACGACGGTGTTCCGGCTCGCCTCGCTGTCGAAAGGTTTCGCGAGCGCGCTGGCCGCGCTGGTCGTCGGCGAGGACCGGCTGCGCTGGGATACGCGCATCGCCGAGCTGCTGCCGACGTTCACGCTCGCCGACATCGAAGGCAGCCAGCGCCTGACCGTCCGCGACATCCTGAGCCAGCGCGTCGGCCTGCCGAGCAATACCTACGACCGCCTGCTCGAAGCCGACGAGCCGTATCCGCTGCTGGTCGAGCGGCTCAAGGAGGTTCCGCTGGTGTGTTCGGTCGGCGCCTGCTACGGCTACCAGAACATCTCCTTCAGCCTGATCGGCGACGTCACCTACGCGGCGACCGGCGACTTCTTCTACCACCAGGTCGAGAAGCGCCTGTTCCATCCGCTCGGCATGACGACCGCGACCTACGGGCGCGACGGACTCGAGAACTCGGCGTCGTGGGCACGCCCGCACCGCCGGATCGGCGATCGCTTCCAGTCGTTCCAGCCCAAGGAGAACTACTACCGGATCGCACCGGCCGCCGGCGTCAACGCCAGCATCCGCGACATGGAGGAATGGCTGATCGCGCAGATGGGCGGACGTCCCGGCGTGCTGCCGCTGCCGATCCTCGATCAGATGCACAGCCCGCAGATTCCGACCGCGCACGAGCAGACCACCACGCCGTGGCGGCGCGGGCGCCTGCTCGCGGCGCACTACGGCCTGGGCTGGCGCATCTTCGACTACGCCGGCGAGACGATGGTATTCCATGCCGGTGCGGTGCAGGGCTATCGCGGCATGGTCGGCTTCCTGCCCAAGTACCGGTTCGGCATCGTGATGCTCTGGAACAGCGAATCGCCGCTGCCGTCGGGCCTGCTGCCGATGGTCATGGACCGATACCTCGGCCTGCCGTCCGTCGACTGGGCCGGCATCGAACCGTCCGCGACGACCGCCGGCGTGCCGACCCGGCGCGCCAACTGAGCGGGCGGCGCGAGACATTTTTCGACATCGACGGACTGTACGGGCGCCGGCCGCTGCGTGATGATCGGTCCCGGGCCGCAGCGCCTCGCCCGGGACGCAAGGACGACCGATCGTGCTGATCGCCGAACAATCGATACTGCTGGTACTGGAGCCGGCCAGCGGCGTGCTGACCCCGGTGCGCGCGCACATCGATCCGGACGTGCTCGCGGCCGCCGCGCTGCTGTTCGATCTGGCCGAGCAGCAGCGGCTGCGTTACGAGGCCGATCACGTCGCGCTGAAGTCCTCGCTGCCGGTCAGTCACCCGCTGCTGAGCCAGGCGCTGCGCGTGATCGGAACGCCGAGCCACGGCCTGCGCGTCTCGGCCGCGATCGATCTGCTGGCCACGCGCATGGCGCCGCTCGCGCGCGAGCTGCTCGACGGCCTGGTGCGCCGCGACCACCTGCACCGCGTGCGCCGTCCGGCCTGGTGGCCGTGGGCGTCGATCCACTATCCGATCCGCTCGCTGCAGGCGCGCAACGAAGCGGTCGCGGCCCTGCAGGGCACCGTCGCCACCGCGCAGCCGTCGCTGCGCCAGCTCGCACTGCTGGTGCTCGGCGAGCACGCCGGGCAGGTCGCGCAGTACGTCCGCGGCGAGGCCTACGACCAGGCGACCCGGCTGCTGATGGAACTGCCGCTGACGCGCCACGAGGCGACGCCGGACCGTGCGCTCGCGGCCGGCATCCGGCACGCGCTGGCCGATTTCTGAGCGGACGCGGCGCGTCCAGCGCCGCGCCACGCGCCGCGGCGAGCGCCGGCCGGGTCGGGCCGGGTCTAACGGGCCGGCGTCGCGAAATCGAAGTCCAGTGCGGCCGCGACGGCGCTGACCTGGTCGGCATGCCGCTCGATGTCCGGGTCGCGGCGGATCACGCGCGAACGCGCATCGAGCGTGCACGACAGCGATCGCCCGAGCAGCGCCGCATGCGCGGCGGACAGCGCCTGCGCCTGGCCGGCCGACAGCAGTCCGGCGCGCTCGGCGGCGGCGATCAGGTCGGCGCTGTTGCTCGAGGCCAGCAGAGCCGGCGCCTGGGCCGCGTGCTCGAGCACGATGCCCTGCAACAGGAACTCCAGATCGACCAGTGCGCCGCGACCCTGCTTGAGATCGAACTGCGCGGCGTCCGAACGGTCGCGCTCGATGCGCCAGCGCCGGCGCATGTCGGCGATCTGCTCGTGCAGACGCGGTACGTCGACCGGCACCGCGAGCACGTCCTGGCGGAACTCGGTGAAGCGTCGCCCGAGCGCGACGTCGCCGGCGACCGGGCGCGCGCGCACCAGGGCCTGATGCTCCCAGGTCCAGGCGCGTTCGCGCTGATAGGCCATGTAGGCGTCCAGGCTCGACACCAGCAGACCCTTGCCGCCGTCCGGGCGCAGGCGCACGTCCACTTCGTAGAGGCGTCCCGAGCGTGTCAGCGTGGTCAGGTAGTGCACGACACGCTGGGCCAGGCGCGCGTAGTAGCGCGTGCCTTCGAGCGGACGCGGACCGATCGACTCGGCCTGCGCGCAGGCGCCGTCGTAGAGGAACACCAGATCGAGGTCGGAACCGAAGCCGAGCTCGCTGCCGCCGAGACTGCCGTAGCCGAGGATCGTCAGGCCCGACGACTCGTCGGTGCGGTCGGGCAGGCGGCCGTGCTGGGCGGCCAGATCACGCTCGGCCAGTCGCAGCACGCCGGCGAGCACCGCCTCGGCGACGCCGGCCAGCGCCCGCGCCGTGGCGACGGCCTCCAGACGCCCGGCGAGGAGGTCCAGGCCGATCCGGAACGCGGCGGCCAGCCGCTGGTCCTGGATCACTTCGATCTCGGCTTCGGCGTCGGTGTCGGCCAGCGCCGCCAGGCGCCGTCCGATCTCGGCCTCGACCGCGTCGCGGTCCGGCACGGCCGCGTCGTGACGGTCGTCGAACAGCTCGTCGAGCAGCAGCGGATGGGCGGTCACGCGGTCGGCCAGAAACGCGCTGGCCGCGAACACGCGCGTGACCCGCTTCAGCGCACCGGGCTGCTCGTCGAGCAGGGTCAGATAGGCCGAGCGGCGCGCCACCGCGTGCACCAGGCCGAGCAGGCGGACCAGGCACGGCGACGGCGCCTGCGTTTCGGCCGCGGCGGCGAACAGCGCCGGCACGACACGGTCCAGCCGCGCGCGGGCACGCGCCGAGGCGGCGCGCAGCGCGGGGCTGGCCAGCAGCGTCTCGAGCGCCGCAGCCGGCGCCTCGGGTGGATCGAAGCCGGCCTCGGCGAGCACCTGCGCGCGTACGCCGTGCTCGACGAAATCCTGCCAGACCGCAGTCCAGCCGGCCGCGACCGACGCCTGCGGTGCGCGCCGCGCCGGTGCCATGACCGCGTCGAACTCCTCGGCGACCACCGCGCGCTGCCGGTCCAGCTCGGCCTTGAACGCCGCCCAGTCCGGATGACCGAGCCCGAGCGCCAGGCGCAGCCGCGCCTCGTCCTCGACCGGCACGTCGTGGACCTGCTGGTCGGCGAACATCTGCACGCGGTTCTCGACGCGCCGCAGGAACCGGTACGCCTCGCGCAGGCGGCGCGCACGCTGCGCGGGAATCACGCCGAGCTGCTCGCAGGCCGACAGCGCCGGCAGCAGGCCGCGCACGCGCAGCGCCGGCTCGCGGCCGCCGCGGATCATCTGCATCAGCTGCACGATGAATTCGATCTCGCGGATCCCGCCGGGCCCGAGCTTGAGATTGGTCGCCAGATCCTTGCGCGCGACCTCCGCGTCGATCAGCGTCTTCATCTCGCGCAGGCCGGCGAACGCGGTGTAGTCGAAGTAGCGCCGGAACACGAACGGTCGCAGCACCTCGATCAGGCGCTGCCCGGCAGCCAGATCGCCCGCGACCGGGCGCCCCTTGATCCACGCGTAGCGCTCCCAGTCGCGTCCCTCGCGCTGGTAGTACTGCTCCATCGCCGCGAACGACAGCGCGACGCGCCCGACGCTGCCGAACGGGCGCAGCCGCAGGTCGACGCGGTAGACGTAGCCGTCGACGGTGTGCTCGGCCAGCAGCGACACGACCTGCTGGCCGAGCCGCGTGAACCAGGTCTCCGCGTCGAGCGACCGTGCGCCGTCGCTGCTGCCGCCCTCCGGATAGGCCAGGATCAGATCGATGTCCGACGAGAAGTTGAGCTCGCTGCCGCCGAGCTTGCCGAGTCCGAACACGACCAGGCGCTGCACCTCGCCGTCGGCCGAGCGGACGTGGCCGTGGCGCACCGCGAGCTGGCGCTCGGCATGCCGCAATGCCGCTTCGAGGCAGCATTCGGCCAACACGCTGGCGCCGGCCAGCGTCGACTCGACCGGGTCGAGCCCGTTGACGTCGCGCCAGATCAGGCGGATCGCCTCGCGCTTGCGGAAGCGCCGCAGCTCGGCGCGCAGTGCCGCCTCGTCGTCGATCGCGGCCAGATGGCCGGCGCGCGCGTCGGCGTGACGCGGGTCGCCCATCAGGCGCACCAGCTCGGGTCCGAGCAGGATCGGGGCGCGCAGCAAGGTCTCGTAGGCGAAGTCGCTGACCAGCAGCACCTGGCGCAGATGCGTGTCGACGCCGGCGTCGTCGTAGAACGGAATCTGGGCCTCGCGGCAGGCGGCCTCGAGGCGCGACAGGCGCTGGTCGAGCAGGGCGGCCAGCGCGGCCGGCAACACGGGACGTCGGTAGGTGTCGGACATCACGCGATTATCCGCGATCGCGCGCAGCCGGCGCCCGGGCTGGACGGACACGACAATTCATGCGCGCCTCAGCCGTTCATGGCATTGTCACGCCCCTGTCATGAAGCTGATCCAGACCATCCGTCAATCGCCGGTCGGGCGCCTGCCGCTGCGCATGGTGCTGGGCCTGCTGATCTGCGTCGCGCTGCTGATGGTCATGGTCGACCGGCTCGACCCGGCCTTCGCGGCGCCGGCCGCGCGTGCCGGCGGCGGCTTCGGGCTGGTCGCGATCAATACGCTGCCGGCGCTGAGCCTGCTGCTGGCGCTGTGGGCGCTGACGCGGCGGCTCGCGCTGGCGTGCTGGCTGACGCTGCTCGCGGTCGCCGGGCTCTACGCGGCCAATGCCGCCAAGCTGCATCACCTGCAGACGCCGCTGCTGCCGGCGGACCTGCGCTTCCTGCGCGAGCCGGGCCCCGCGCTGGAACTGTTCGGACACTACGTGTCGTTCGAGATGCGGCATCTGCTGCCGATGGCGGCCGGCGTGCTGTTCACGCTGCTGCTGTGGAACCGGCCCGGTCAGTCCGGGCTCGCCGGCTGGCGCCGCGTCGCGCTCGGCGGCCTGGCCGTCGCGGCGACGGTGACGATGGTCGCCGGCAGCGCACCGTGGAAGCGCGTCTTCGACGCGCGCCGGCTCGGCTTCGAGCCCTGGGCGCTGGCCGAAAGCACGACCCACGTCGGCCTGATCGGTGCCTTGCTGATGTACCACTGGGAGCTCGGCGGCGGCGACGTGCCGCGCGCCGACCGCGATGCGGCGCTGAGCCTGCTGCAGGATCACGGCACGGCGCTGCGCGCGCGCCTGGCCGCACTGCCGGCCGAGGGCGCGCCGGACATCGTCGTGCTGCAGAGCGAGTCGCTGTTCGACCCGGCACGCCTGCGCGACGTGCCGAGCGGGCAGTTCCTGCGCGAGTACCACCGGCTGCGCAAGCGCGCCAAGGCCGGCGAGATGACCGTGCCGACGTTCGGCGGCGGCACGATCCGCACCGAGTTCGAGGTGCTGACCGGCGTGCCGCTCGACACGCTCGGCGGCCTGCAGTACCCGTGGCTGGAGCTGCACCGTCACGATCTGCCGAGCCTGGCCTCGATTCTCGCGCGGCAGGGCTACCGGACCACGGCGATCCATCCGAACTCCGCCGCGTTCTGGAATCGCAGCAAGGCCTATCCGGCGCTCGGCTTCGAGCGCTTCATCGACGTCGGCGCATTCTCGAAGGACGACATCGTCGGACTGTTCACGTCCGATGCCGCGCTGACCGACCGCATCCTGGCCGAGCTCGACGTCGACGAGCGGCCGCAGTTCGTGTTCGCGATCAGCATGCAGAACCACGGGCCGTTCGACTGGCGCCCGGGCCTGGACGCCGAGCGGCTGGCGCGGCTGTCGATGCCCGAGCGCCTCGACGAGGGCGGCCGCTACTGGTTCGGCAACTATCTGTACCTGCTCGAAGATGCCGATCGCGAACTGGGCCGTCTCGTCGACGCGCTCAAGCAACGCAAACGCCGGACCCTGGTGCTGTTCTACGGCGACCACCTGCCGGCGCTGCCGCCGGTCTACCACCAGCTCGGCTTCGACGACGAGCGCGACGCGCAGCAGCAGACCGTGCCATGGCTGCTCTACGACAGCGCGCGGCCGCGGCCGCAGCGATTCAATACGCGCAGCTGGCTGCTGCCGGCGCTGCTGCTCGACGCCGCCGGCATCCGCGACGAGCCGTACTTCGCGGTGATCGACACGCTGCGCTCGCAGATCGATCTGGACGACCGCGAGCTGGCCGAGGCCGAATACGACGGCCTGCTCGCGCTGGCACGTCTGCAGCTGCGCGGCGAACTGCCGTCGCTGCTCGACGAGGCGCTGGCGGTCGAACCGGTCGTCGAGCCGAACGAAGCGCTCGCGCCCTGAGCCACGCCCGCCGGCCCATCCGCGCCGCGTCCCATCCTCGGGCGTCGCCGCGCCGCGATCCACGCAAGACATCGTTCTTCGTCCATCCGCGAAAAACGACCCGCGGCCGCTCTCATCCACGTCGAACGCGCACGCCTTCGCTCTTGCTCGTGCTTTAGCTCTTGCCGTGGCTCTAGCTCTTGCCGTGGCTCTCGCTCCTGGCCGTTGGCCATTGGTGCGCCTAAAGCGAGCCGAGCATCGCAGGTCGACCAGGCCGAAGAGCTGCCCCGTGTCTGAGCGTCAGCGAGTTGGGGCAGCGTGCCTGGGCGAC
>QFPO01000021.1 GCA_003241385.1 Rhodanobacter denitrificans | reverse complement strand
CCGAGAAGCGCAGGGCACCGATGCGGCGCAGCCGCATCGGCTCGCGTCAGCGCAGGCGGTTTTGGTGACTTTTTCCAAGAAAAAAGTCACCCGCTCGCGGAGCGAGCGGAAGCTCTTGATCTTGATCTTCGCCTTTCAGGCCAGGCTTTCCGAATCGCGGCTCGGAAAGAAACAGAGACCAGATCGAGAGGGAGGATCAGAAAAAGAAAAAGGCCGGATGGCGAACCATCCGGCCTAAGTCAGCACGACAGCGAGGGGAGGGAGGATGCTGTCGTGCTGTTCCACGCAAAGTGGAGAGGGCGGCGCCGATTACTTGGCGACGGCCTTCTTGACGCGCTTGACGAGCTCTTCGCTGGACTTCTCGAACTGACCCTTGACGGCGTTGACCTGCTGGGCCAGCACTTCGTTGGTCGACTCGATCTTCTCCTTGGCGAGCGTGCCGAGCGCTTCGTTGGTCTTGACCGCGACGTCGAAGACTTCGAGGCTGGCCGCGTAGGCCTTCTCGGCCGACTGCTTGGCCAGCGCGAAGCCGCGCGGCCACACGGTGCGGGCGCTCTCGAAATCGCGGACTTCGCCGAGCGAGTTCAGGAACTCGACCGTGGCGTTGACCTGGCTCTCGAAGGCCTGCAGCTCGATGTCGGCGATGCGCTCGAAACCGGCCAGCGCGAGGCTCTGGGCCTTCAGCGCTGCATCGGCCTGACTCTTGCCGAACGCGAGGAACTGCGAACTGACTTGCTCGAACGTGGACATGATGTCACCTGACGATGAGGGGTGTGTGCGAAGACTCTAGCAAAGGTTTTTGTGCGATGCAACATATCCGGGCGAGATTCTGCATTGACCCGACTCGGGTCGGGGAGCGGTTCAGCTTTCAGAGGGCCTGGAAAGGCGCCAGGAGGGGCTCAAGGGACGATTGCGGCCGATGTGCCGGCCCCGCTCAGCGATGCGTCGCGTCGTGTTGCGCTGCGGTATCCAGGCCGAGCAGGGCGGCGCGCGGCTCCGGATCGGCGCGCTCGCCGAGCCAGACCCGCGTCAGGCTGCGGTTGAGGTCGATGCCGACCAGCCGGTGCACCGGACGGCCGCCGATCTGCACGGTCATGCCGGCGTCCGGCACATACGAAAACACCCAGCGGTCGCCGTGGTGCACGGCCGGCAGCTGGCCGATCCAGTGCTCGGCCTTGGACTCGATCCGGCCGTAGGTGTCCTCGTCGCCGGCCGCGGTGCGCAGCGCCTGGCGCCAATAGCCGCGAACCTCGGCTTCGCCGAGTTCGGACGGCTGCCAGAGGATCTCCACCTGGTAGGCGGTCAGCGCCTCGGCGACCTCGCCGGCGTCGCGCAGCGTCGGCGACACGTACAGCGCGGCGCGGTAGTACGGCTGGAAGTAATGCTGGAACGTCGCCTGGCCGACGCGGCGCCAGCCCTGCTGGCTGCCGGGCATCGCGATCTGCGGCGCGAACGCGTCCTCCTCGCCCTGCGCCGACAGTGGCGGCGGCCCGGCCGTCAGCAGGCCGAGTCCGAGCAGGGCGGCGAGGCCGTTCAGGCGCGATCGTTCAGCGCGCATCGGGGCCGGCATAGCTGCATCCGGACGTGCAGGTCTCGTGCACGACCACGCGCGAGAGCAGCGGCAGGTCCGGCGCGAGCTGGTCCCAGATCCAGCGCGCGAGGTTCTCGCTGGTCGGGTTCTCCAGACCGGGAACGTCGTTGAGCAGCTGGTGATCGATGCGCTCGTAGACCGGCGCGAACACGGCCTTCAGATCGGCGAAATCCATGACCCAGCCGGCGTGCGGATCGACCGGCCCGCTCAGATGGACCTCGATCCGGAACGAGTGTCCGTGCAGGCGCGCGCACTTGTGCCCTTCGGGCACGTGGGGCAGACGGTGGGCCGCCTCGATCTGGAAAATTTTGAAAATATCCACGAATAACCAAACGGCCGGCGTGCCGGCCACGTTAGCCGAAAACGAGGGTCAATGCGAACGCGCCGGACCGGCGCCGCCGCTCACGGCGAGGCGTCGCGCTTGGGGCCGATGCCGGCCCGCGCGCGGCCGGCGCGATGCGCGCGGAACGCGTGCAGGCGCGCGCGGCGCAGGCGGCCGCGGCGGCGGAAATACCAGACCACGACGATCGCCGTGGCGGCCAGTGCGAGCAGCACGCCGATCTTGCTGCGCTCGACCCAGACCAGCAGCCACTCGTGGTTCTCGGCGCCGTAGAAGCCCAGATACACCCAGACCGGCACGCTGATCAGCGCGGCCAGACCGTCGAGCAGCAGGAAGCGCAGGAACGAGACGCGCCGCGTCATGCCGGCGGTCAGATAGATCGGCGAGCGCAGCCCCGGCAGAAAGCGCGCGACGAACATCAGGCGGTTGCCGTACTGCGCGAACTTGGCCTGGACCTGCGCATAGCGCTTGGGCGTCAGCAGATAGCGCACCCAGCGCACGCGCAGCGCGCGCTCGCCGAACACGCGGCCGATCGTGAACATCGTCGCGTCGCCGAGCAGGACGCCGGCCAGACCCACCGCGCACATCACGTGCACGTCGGCATAGCCCAGGCCCGCGATGACGCCGCCGGCGACCAGCGTGATGTCCTCGGGGATCGGCACGCCGAAGCCGCAGATCAGCAGCACGACGAAGACGGCCAGATAGCCGTTCTGGGTGAAGAAGCTGACGAGAAGGTCGAGAATATCCATCGTGAGACAGCGGCTGAATCCGGCCGCGCGCGTCGTCGGCGCATTCGGCGAGGACGGAGTCTAACAGGCCGCCCGTGGCGGGTTGGTGTCGCGGCGTCGCGCCGGACAGGCCGCATGCATCCTCGCCCTGCTGCCGTCGGCGGCACGAGGCCCTACACTAGCGTTCATGCAACTGGGTCCCTACACGATCGCGCCGCCGGTCGCGCTCGCGCCGATGGCCGGCGTCACCGACAAGCCGTTCCGCCAGCTGTGCAAGCAGCTCGGCGCGGGCCTGGCCGTGTCCGAGATGACCAGCGCCGATCCGCGGCTGTGGACGACGCGCAAGTCGCTCAAGCGCATGGACCACGCCGGCGAGCCCGATCCGATCAGCGTGCAGATCGCCGGCTACGACCCGGCGATGCTCGCCGAGGCGGCGCGCTACAACGTCGATCACGGTGCGCAGATCGTCGACATCAACATGGGCTGCCCGGCCAAGAAGGTCTGCAACGTCTACGCCGGCTCGGCACTGCTGCAGGACGAAGTGCTGGTCGGCCGCATCCTGGCCGCGGTCTGCGCCGCGGTCGACGTACCGGTGACGCTGAAGATGCGCACCGGCTGGAACCGCGACAACCGCAACGGCGTGCGCATCGCGCGGATCGCCGAGGACAGCGGCATCCGCGCGCTCGCGGTGCACGGCCGCACGCGCGCCGACCTCTACAACGGCCAGGCCGAGTACGAGACGATCGCGGCGATCAAGGCGGCGGTCTCGCTGCCGGTGCTCGCCAACGGCGACGTCGACTCGCCGCACAAGGCGCGCGAAGTGCTCGAGCGCACCGGCGCCGACGGCGTCATGATCGGGCGCGCCGCGCAGGGGCGGCCGTGGATCTTCCGCGAGGTTGCCACATTCCTGGCGACCGGCCGGGTGCCGCCGCCACCGTCGCCGGCCGAGGTGCGCGATCTGCTGCTCGGCCATCTGCACGCGCTGTATGCGTTCTACGGCGAGACCGCCGGCGTGCGCATCGCGCGCAAGCATCTGGGCTGGTACGCCAAGGACCGACCCGAGAACGCCGCGTTCCGCGGCGTGGTCAACCAGGCCGAGACGGCGGCCGCGCAGCTCGAGCTGACGCGCGACTACTTCGACGCGCTGGCCGCGGGCCTCGAGCCCGGAACGGTGCTCAGGCTGGCGAGCGCGGCCTGAGCGGACGCGCGGCGCCGCCGCGGCGCATCGCTCGCGATGCGCTTCGACGTCGACAGGCCGGACGGCGCGGCGCCTTGCGAATCGCGCGATCGGGTTCCGACTGCCGCTGCGGTACGGCACCGGGCCGCGCGCTGCGTCGATCGGCGGCCGCTCCGTGACGGTCGTCGGCGCAGCGGAGGCGAAGCGTCGGCCGCGTTAGCGGCGGGCCGATGACTTCGAGTCGCACTCGCGGCGACATCCCGCTCACGCCGGACGAGCCGTGCTTGCGAAATGCAACGAATCGTTCGCCCGGTGCCGCGGGCCGACAGCCGCGCCGCGGCCGCGATCAGCGTTCGCGGCGCAGCCGGATCGATTCGACGGCCTTGAGCCGCTCGGCCTCGGCATCGGCCGTCTCGAGTGCGTCGCTGCGCGCGACCGCGGTGCCGTCGAGCAGCAGCTGCAGCTCGGCGCGGCCGTCGGCGCGCATGCCGACCGCGATCTCCAGGCCCTCGAGCGCATCGATCCGGCGGCGCAGCGCGATCGCGGCCGGCTTGTCGCCGAGATCGCCGGTCGCGAACTGGCCGTGTTTCGAATACGCGATCGTCAGCGAGAAATCCCGGGCCGACGGACCCTTGACGAGCAGGGCGGTCGGCGCGTCGTCATCGCTCGGCGCGGCGCTGCCGCCCGGCTTCGCGCCCTGACCGGCCGCGACGTCACGACGGAAATCGCTCAGGCCCACCGCATCGCGCAAGTGCGCGACGAACGGTCCGGCGACCGCGCGGGCCTTGTCGGCGCCGAGGCGCAGGATGTCCTCGAGCTCGTCGGGTCGCGCGATCAGGCTCCGGTAGCGCTCGCGCAGCGGCGCCAGCTCGCGCTCGACGCGCTCGAACAGGCGCTGCTTGGCCTCGCCCCAGCCGAGGCCCGCGATCAGGTCGGCCTCCAGCGCGCGCGCCTCGTCGGCCGACGCGAAGGCGCGGTAGATCGCGTACAGATGCGACTCGGCCGGATCCTTCGGCTCGCCCGGCGCGCGCGAGTCGGTCACGATCCGCGCGATCGTCTCGCGCAGGCGCCGTTCGCCGCCTTCGAACAGCGGGATCGTGTTGTCGTAGCTCTTGGACATCTTGCGGCCGTCGAGGCCGGGCAGGGTCGCCACGCTCTCCTCGATCAGCGCCTCGGGCAGCACGAACGGCTCGCCCTCGACGCCGGAGGCCGCGCGATAGGCGGCGCCGTGCAGATGGTTGAAGCGCTGCGCGATGTCACGCGCCATCTCGATGTGCTGGATCTGGTCGCGGCCGACCGGCACCTGATGCGCGTTGAACGCGAGGATGTCGGCGGCCATCAGCACCGGGTACATGTACAGGCCCGCGGTGACGCCGGCATCGGCGTCCTCGCCGTTCGCGGTGTTCTGGTCGACCGCGGCCTTGTAGGCATGCGCGCGGTTCAGCAGGCCCTTGGCGGTCACGCAGGTCAGCAGCCAGGTCAGCTCGGGGATCTCGCGGATGTCCGACTGCCGGTAGAACACGACGCGTTCGGCGTCGAGGCCGCAGGCCAGCCAGGTCGCCGCGATCTCCTGGCGCGAACGCCGCACGCGCGCCGGGTCGTCGCTCTTGATCAGCGCGTGATAGTCGGCGAGGAAGAAGAACGACTCGACGCCGGCCTCGCGGCTGGCGGCGATCGCCGGCCGGATCGCGCCGACGTAGTTGCCCAGGTGCGGCGTGCCGGTCGTCGTGATGCCGGTGAGTACGCGCCGGCGCTGGCCCGTGTCGCGAGCCGCCACGTCAGCGCAGCTCGCAGAAGCAGTGCGCGAACATGCCGAAGCGGCGGCCGCGGATCGATTCGAGCACCGCGCTGGCCTGGCGCACTTCCTCGGTCGACAGCCACGCCGTCGACCACGGCAGGCGGCTGCCGCCGGCGATGCCGGCCAGCGCCTCGCTGCCGCTGAGGCTCAGCGCGAGCCGGTCCCAGGCCGACAGCGGCGGCTCGACGTAGGCGACCTGGACGTCGGCCGGCAGGCCGGCGCGCGTCGCGGCGGCCGCGATCGCCTCGCCGAGACCGCCGAGCTTGTCGACCAGGCCGCGCTCGAGCGCCTGGCTGCCGGTCCAGACGTGGCCCTGCGCGATCGCGTCGATCTGCTCGGGCGTGCGATTGCGCGCCTCGGCGACGCGGCCGATGAACTGCCGGTAGCCGCGGCCGATGATCGTGGTCAGGATCGACTCGACCTGCGGCGTCAGCGGCTGGCGGATGTCGAACGCGTCGGCCAGCGGCGTCGTGGCGATGCCGTCGGTGTGCACGCCGAGCTTGGCCAGCGTGTCGGGAATGCGCGGGAACAGGCCGAAGATGCCGATCGAGCCGGTGATCGTGGTCGGCTGCGCGTAGATCTCGTCGGCGTTCATCGAGATCCAGTAGCCGCCGCTGGCCGCGTAGTCGCCCATCGAGACGATCACCGGCTTGCCGGCCTCGCGGGTCTGCTCGACCTCGCGGCGGATCAGCTCCGAGGCGACCGAGTCGCCGCCCGGCGAGCTGACGCGCAGGACCAGCGCCTTGACGGTCTCGTCCTCGCGCGCGCCGCGGATCAGCTGCGCGGTCGAGTTGCCGCCGATCGAACCCTGCGGCTGGTTGCCGGGCAGGATCGTGCCCTCGGCGACGATCACGGCGATCTTCTCGGACGCCGGCAGCTGCGGCGGCAGCTGCGCGTAGTACTGCTGCCAGGCGATCTGGCGGAAGCTGTCGCCCTCGGCCGGCACGCCCTGCTCGCGCAGCCACTGCCGCGCCTCGGCGCGCGTCGCGATGCGGTCGACCAGCTTCTGGTCGAGCGCCAGCGCGGCCAGGTCGCCCTGGTGCGCGGCGAGCCGCTCGTCGTAGTGCGCGATGTCCTCGGCGATGCGCGCCGCGTCGATCTTGCGCAGCGCGGCGACCTCGTCGAGGTACTGGCCCCACAGATCGCCCATCCATTCCGCGTCGGCGCGCTTGGCGGCCTCGGACGCCTCGTTCAGGACGTACGGCTCGGCCGCGGACTTGTACTGGCCGACCTTGATCAGGTGCACGGTCACGCCGAGCTTGTCGAGCGCTTCCTTGAAATAGCTGCGATGGCTCGACAGGCCGGTCAGGACCACGCCGCCTTCGGGGTCGAGCAGGATCTCGTCGGAATGCGCGGCGAGGAAGAACTGGCCCTGGCCGAGGTCGTTGGCGATCGTCGTGACCGGCTTGCCGGCCGCGCGGAAGCGGTCCAGCGCCTGGCCGACTTCGCGCAGCGTCGAGACGCCGGCGCCGCTGAGGTTGTCCGGAATCAGCACGATGCGGGCGATCCGCGCGTCGTCCGTGGCCGCGTCGATCGTGCGCAGCACGTCGCGCAGCTGGATCTCCTTGCGCTCCGATCCGGTCAGCCGGTCCAGCGCGCGCTCGGTCGCGGCGGTGCTGTACTGCTCGACGATCGAGCCTTCCAGGTCGAGTACCAGGGCGGTCTGATCCTGCAGCGGCGGGCGCGACTGGAACAGCGCCGCCAGCACGAACACGAGGATCGCCAGGAAGATCAGGTTCAGCACCAGGCGCCGCGTGAAGTTCAGCGTGTTCCAGATGCCGATGAAGAAGCGCGACAGCGGGCCGCGACGGGAATCAGCCATGGGGGGTCGTCCTTACTGCGGACCGCGAGAGTCCGCGTTCGATGTGGGGGTGCGACGCGGTGGCGGGGCGTCCACCTAGGCGCGAAAGCCTAGCTCAACGGCTGCGGCCGCGCATGCGGCGATCGTCACCGTGTCGGGCGGCACGGTCCGCGCGGGCCGGGGCGCTTCACTTGACCACGCGCAGGCGCGAGCGGCGGTCCTGCGGTTCGGGCGGCGGCGTATCGGGTTCCGGCGCGGGCGGCGCGTCGTCGGCCGGGAACATCATGCCCTGGCCGTTCTCCTGCGCGTAGATCGCCAGCACCGCGGCCATCGGCACGTCGACGTTCTGGCTGACGCCGCTGAAGCGGGCCAGGAAGCGGATGCCGTCGTTGCCGAGTTCGAGCTTGCTGACCGCGCGCGCGGCGATGTTGAGGACGACCTTGCCGTCCTTGGCGCTGCCCGGCGGGACGCGCACGCCCGGCTGGGTCGCGTCGACGAGCAGGTACGGCGACAGGCCGTTGTCGCTGATCCATTCGTACAGCGCGCGCAGCAGATAGGGGCGATTGGACGTCATCGCCGGGGAATCGGTCATTTTTCCATCTCGTGCAGTTCCCGCTCCTCGGGCATCAGGCTGCGCGTGTAGGCGGGGTTGCGGAAGATCCGCTCGCCGTAGTCGAGCACGATCTGCGCCTCGCGCGGCAGGTCCACGCCGAGCGAGGACAGCCGCCACACCAGCGGCGCCAGGGCGCAGTCGGCCAGGCTCATTTCCGGGCTCAGGAAGAACTTCGAGGCGCGGAACGCCTGGACGTTCCTGACCAGTTCGTCGCGCAGCGCCTTGCGCGCCGCGTCGGCGCCGCGGCCGCCTTCCTCGATCTGGTCGACCAGGGTCAGCCAGTCGTTCTCGATGCGCACGATCGACATGCGCAGGCGCGCGCGCGACAGCGGATCGACCGGCATCAGCGGCGGATGCGGGTAGCGCTCGTCGAGGTACTCGCAGATGACGTTGGTGTCGTAGAGGACCAGGTCGCGATCGACCAGGGTCGGCACCGAGTTGTACGGGTTGAGGTCGATCAGGTCTTCCGGCGGATGATCCAGATCGACCGCGATCAGGTCGTAGCTGACGCCCTTGGCCGCCAGGACCAGCCTGACGCGGTGGCAGTGTACGCAGTCGCGGGCCGAATACAGGGTTAGAACGGTTCTCGAACGCTGACTCAAGGCCATGCTTTTGACCCCTCCCTCCCGCCGGTGGCGCACGGAACGATTCCGTCCGTCGGCGATGTTTTGAATGCCCCTGCGGACCTGGGGCGGTCCGGCCCGGTGCGATTCCGGGTCCGGACCGTCACGGTCTGAATGTCGGCGGACAATCTACTACGCAGCCGCCGTGGCGCATAGGGACGGGGGAGGGCGGTTCAGTGTACGTCCTTCCAGTACTCCTGCTTGAGCAGCCAGGCCAGGAACGTGAACAGGCCCAGGAACAGGATCACCCAGACGCCGACCGCGTGCCGCTTCAGCGCGGCCGGTTCGGCGGTGTAGCGCAGGAAGTTGGCGATGTCGCGCGCGACCACGTCGAACTCGGCCGGGCTCATCGAACCGGGCTGGTGCAGCTCGAAGCGGTCGAACACCGGCTCGCCTTCCGGACCGGTCTTGAACACCGCGGTCTGGATGCCCTGGAGCTCCCACAGCGGGTTCGGCATCGAGACGTTCGGGAACGTCGTGTTGTTCCAGCCGGTCGGCCGCGACGGGTCCAGATAGAACGTCTTCAGATAGGTGTAGATCCAGTCCGGGCCGCCGGCCTTGGCGCGCGCGACCAGCGACAGGTCCGGCGCGGCATTGCCGAACCAGGCCTTGCCGTCGTCCGGATTCATCGTGCGCGGGATCTGCTCGCCGAACTTGGCGCCGGTGAAGTTGAGGTTCTGCATGACCTGGTCTTCGGTCAGGCCCAGATCCTCGGCGATGCGCGAGTAGCGCATCAGCTTCAGCGAGTGGCAGCCCGAGCAGTAGTTGAAGAACAGCTTGGCGCCGTTCTGCAGCGAACCGCGGTCGGACAGGCTGGTGCTGGAGGCCTGGAGTGCGCCGCCGCCGGCGGCCATCGCCGCCGGCGCGAGCGCGAGGCCCAGGCCGAGGACGAAACCAACGATCGAACGTCGCGTCTGCTGCATGATCGTCTCAGTCATGGGTGGTCACCCGTTCCGGAACCGGCTTGGTCTTTTCCCAGCCGAAGTAGGTGTACGCCCACACGAACAGGAAGAAGCCGAAGTACAGGGCGGTCAGGAAGCGGCCGATGATCGTCTCGACCGGGTCGGTGCCCGGGCCGGCGCCGATCTTGCCGAGCCATACGAAGCAGATGCCGAGCACGAACAGGGCGACGCGGAAGCCGGTGCCGCGGTAGCGCCACGATTTGACCTTGCCGCGGTCGAGCCACGGCAGGAAGAACAGGATCACGATCGCGCCGAACATCGTCAGCACGCCGAACAGCTTGTCCGGAACCACGCGCAGCATCGCGTAGAACGGCGTGTAGTACCACACCGGCTTGATGTGCTCGGGCGTCACCAGGCGGTTGGCCTCGATGAAGTTGTCGTGTTCGAGGAACCAGCCGCCGACGGTCGGTTCGAAGAACAGGATGAACGCGCAGATCATCAGGAAGAAGCCGGTGTAGAACGTGTCCTTGACCGTGAAGTACGGGTGGAACGGGACACCGTCGGCCGGTGCGGTCGGCGACCAGCGGTTGCCCTTGGGTCCCTTCTTGATCTCGACGCCGTCGGGGTTGTTCGAGCCGACCTCGTGCAGCGCGAAGATGTGCAGCACGACCAGCAGCAGCAGCACCAGCGGCAGCGCGATCACGTGCAGCGCGAAGAAGCGGTTGAGCGTCGCGTCGGACGGCAGGTAGTCGCCCATGATCCACTCGGTCAGCGCGCCGCCGACATACGGGATCGCGCCGAACAGCGAGATGATCACCTTGGCGCCCCAGAACGACATCTGGCCCCACGGCAGCACGTAGCCGAGGAACGCCTCGGCCATCAGGACGAGGTAGATCAGCATGCCGAGCACCCAGACCAGCTCGCGCGGGCGCTTGTACGAGCCGTACATGACGCCGCGGAACATGTGGATGTAGACCACGATGAAGAACGCCGACGCACCGGTGGAGTGCATGTAGCGGATCAGCCAGCCCCACTCGACGTCGCGCATGATGTATTCGACCGAGTTGAAGGCTTCCGCCGCACTCGGCTTGAAATGCATCGTCAGGAAGATGCCGGTGACGATCTGATTGATCAGCACCACCATCGACAGCACGCCGAAGATGTACCAGATGTTGAAGTTCTTCGGAGCGTAGTACTCCGACATGTGCTTGCGGTAGAACGGGCCGAACGAAGGAGCGCGTTCGTTGAACCAGTCCTGCAGGCCGGCGCCGGCGCGGGTCAGGAAGTTGGCCATCACGCCGCCCCTCCGGCGTTGACGCCGATCATGATGTGGTTGTCGTCGACGAACGAGTACGGCGGGACCACCAGATTGCTCGGCGCCGGGACGCCCTGATAGACGCGGCCGGCCATGTCGAAGCGCGACTTGTGGCACGGGCAGAAGAAGCCGCCCTTCCACTGGGCGTCGAACGGCTCGGGCTTGAGCTCCGGATGCAGCTGCGGCGCGCAGCCCAGGTGCGTGCACAGGCCGACCAGGACGAGGATCTCGGGCTTCATCGAGCGGTACTCGTTCTGCGCGAACGCCGGCTGCTGCTCGGTGTTGGTCGACTTCGGATCGCGCAGGCGCGCGTCCTGGCTCGGCAGTGCGTCCAGCTGCGCCTGGGTGCGCCGGATGATCCACACCGGCTGGCCGCGCCACTCGAAGATCACCATCTGGCCTTCTTCGAGCTTGCTGATGTCCGCTTCGACCGGAGCGCCGGCGGTCTTCGCCCGTGCGCTGGGTTCCCACGATTTGATGAAAGGCACGGCCGCCACGACGATTCCCGCACCACCGACGACCGACGTCGTCGCGGTGAGGAATCGGCGGCGGCCCTTGTCTACGCCGTCAGTCGCCATCCGGTACTCCGCAATAGCTCGCATTCAAACTCGGCACGCCGGACGCCGCTGCCCGCTCGGGGCGGTGTCCGACCGCTGGCTATGCACCCCACCGCGCCGCCGTCTCGCGAATCGATCGTCCGGCGCGGCAGCGACTGCCCCTCGGAACCGCTCCGGAAACGATGCGCGCCGGTTAGGGCGGCCCTCAAAATCATGTTAGTTTAGCGAAGCACCCCAACCCGCACAATCAACGCGGACGCGACGCCGGCGATCTGCGCCGCTTCCGTCGAACCGGCCTTCCATGCGCAGCAGCACCGTCCGCCTTCTCGCTTTCATCGGCCGCTTCGCCGTGCTCGGGCTCGCGATCGCGTTCGTGTTCAGCCTGGTCTCGCCGGCGCTGGTCGAGCGGCTGCGCGGCGCGTTCGCGCGTCCGGCCGCGGTCGGCGCGCCGGCGCCGGCCGGCGCTGCGACCAATGGCCGCAGCCGCGGTCCGGTCTCCTATGCCGACGCGGTCAACCGCGCCTCGCCGTCGGTCGTCAACATCTACGCCGACAAGATCACGCCGTACCGGCAGCTGCAGCCGCGGGTCGTGCTCGATCCGCTGACGCAGCGGCTGCTCGGCACCTATTCGATGGGGCCGCTGATGCAGCGGCGCGACCAGAGCCTGGGTTCGGGCGTGATCTTCAGCGCCGACGGCTACGTGCTGACCAACAACCACGTCATCAGCGGCGCCGACGACATCCAGGTGCTGCTCGACGACGACCGCGTCGCCAAGGCGCGCGTCGTCGGCACCGACGCCGAGACCGACCTGGCGGTGCTCAAGATCGACGTCGGCAACCTGCCGGTCATCGCGATCGCCGACGGCGCCGAGGCCAACGTCGGCGACGTCGTGCTGGCGATCGGCAATCCGGTCGGCATCGGCAAGACCGTCACGATGGGCATCGTCAGCGGCACCGGACGCCAGCTGCGGCTGTCCTCGTACGAGGACTTCATCCAGACCGACGCGGCGATCAACGCCGGCAACTCCGGCGGCGCCCTCGTCAATGCGCTCGGCGAGCTGATCGGCATCAATACCGCGATGTATCCGCGCACGCCGACCCGCGACGGCCGCGGCGCGGTCACGCCGGGCGCCGAGGGCATCGGCTTCGCGATCCCGGTCGCGACCGCGCGCGCGGTGCTCGACCAGATCGTCCGCAACGGCGTCGTCGTGCGCGGCTGGTTCGGCGTCGACTACGCCGACATCCCGGTCGCCAACGGGGAGTCGGTCGCGCGGCGCGGCGTGGTCGTCGCCAACGTCTATCCGGACGGACCGGCCGCGCGTGCCGGCCTGCGTGCGGGCGACCTGCTGCTCAAGCTCGACGGCCGCGAGATCGTCGACCAGGCCGATCTGCGCAACCGCGAGGCGGCGCTGGCGCCCGGCGCCTCGGTCCGTCTGGAGGGGCTGCGCGGCACGCGCCCGCTCGACCTGACGCTGCTGCTGGCGCAGCGTCCGACGCCCGGCAGCACCGGGACCTGAGCGCGCCGCGTCACGGCGCCGGCGTGTCGTCCTCGTCTTCGCCGACGATGCAGTTGCGGCCGCGCCGCTTGGCGCGATAGAGCCGCCGGTCGGCCAGCGCGAGCAGCTGGCGCGGGCCGAGCGGCGCGCGCCAGACCGCCAGGCCGATGCTGGCCGTGCATTGCAGCGGCCGCTCGCCGCCGGCGGCCAGCCGGCGCGCGGCGATCCGCTCGCGCAGACGCTCGAACGTCGACCGCGCGACCGCCGGCGGCCGGCCGGTCAGCGCGATCAGGAACTCCTCGCCGCCGTGGCGTGCCGCGAAGCCGTCGGCGCCGAGCGCCTCGGTCAGCAGCGCGGCGACCTCGCGCAGCACCGCGTCGCCGGCGTCGTGGCCGTGCTCGTCGTTGATCCGCTTGAAATGGTCGACGTCGAGCAGGCCGACGCTGAGCTGGCCGCCGTCGGCCGTGAGCCGCCCGATCGTCTCGACCAGGTAGGCGTCGGCGGCGCGCCGGTTCGGCAGGCCGGTCAGCGGATCGTGCAGGGCCTGGTACTCCAGGCGGCGCAGCAGATCCTCGCGCTCGCGATCGGCACGCTCGAGCGCGGCGTTCTTCGCGCGCAGGTCGTGGGTGTGCTGCTCGATCAACGCGGCCAGGCGGCGTTCGCGGCGCCGGTAGTGGATCGAGCGCAGCCGGCTGGCGAGGTCGACCAGGATCACCGCGGCGACCAGGGCGGCCGCGACGAAGCCGCTGCGGCGCCAGAACGGGGGCTCCACCTCGACGTCGATCGTCGCCGGCATCGCATGGACCTCGCTCCAGTCGACCGGCACGCGCGCGGCCTGCACCTCGAACCGGAACCGGCCCGGCGGCAGGTTCGTGTAGACCGCCTCGGCGTCGGGTCCGGCCTCGAGCCAGCCCTCGTCGAAGCCGCTCATGCGGTAGCGGTAGCGCACGTCGCGCGGTGCGCGGAAGCTCAGGCCCGCGAATGCGATCGCGACGCGACGCACCTCGGGTCCGAGGGTGTGGTGCGGCGCCGGGGGCCGCGCCTGGCCGTCGACGAGGACGCGCTCGAACGCGATCGGGATCTCGCCGCGCGGCTGGCGGTCGGTCGCCGCCGGGTCGACGACGGCGACGCCGGCCGCGGTCGGAAACCAGAGCCGGCCGTCGCGGCCGATCCAGCCGGCCGGGGCGCTGCCGCCGTTGCTCTGGCTGCTCGGCATGCCGTCGGTGCGGTCGAACACTTCCAGCGCGAGCTGGCGGCGAAGGCCCCGGTCGTGCGCGTCCAGCGCCTCGCGCGCGATCCGGAACACGCCGTGGTTGCTCGACAGCCAGAGCTGGCCGCGGCCGTCGTCGAGCACGCGGAACACGGTGTCCTTGGGCAGGCCGGCGCGGCGGTCGTAGACCGTGAAGCGACCCTCGCGCATCCGCAGCAGGCCGCGGTCGCTGGCGATCCACAGCGTGCCGTCCGGATCGCCGAGGAAATCGAAGCTGCCCATCGCCGGGAAGTCCCGGTCCGGATGCCAGGCGCGGATCCGCTCGTCGGCACCGATCGCGGCGATGCCGGCCGAAGTGCCGATCCACAGCACGCCGTCGGGTGCGCGGTACAGCACGCGGATGAAGCCGGCCGGCAGCCCGTCGGCGCTGCCGAACACGCGCAGCTCGCCGCCGCGACGACGCGCCAGGCCGTGCGTCGTGCCGATCCAGAGCGTGCCGTCCGGATCCTCGAGCAGGGCACGGATGTGGTCGGCCGGCAGGCCGTCGGCACGGCTCAGGCGCGGTAGCGGCGCGCCGCCGGCCGGGCCGGGCAGGTGCAGCACGCCCTGATCGTAGGTGCCCAGCCACAGCCCGCCGTCGCGGGACGGCGCCAGCGCCAGCACCGAGGCCGGACGGCCACCGAGACCGGGCAGCGGCACCGCCTCGACGCGGTCCTCGCGCAGCCGGTCCAGACCGCCGGCATGGCCGATCCAGACCGCGCCGTCGTCGGTCTCCATGACGACGCGCGTGTAGCCGTCGCTGAGGCCGCGCGCCGAATCGATGCCGTAGACCGGCCCGTCGGCGATCCGGTACAGCCCGTTCGTCGTGCCGACCCAGATCAGGCCTTCGCGATCCTCGAACAGCGCCGGGCCGCCGCGACCCGGCAGTGCCAGCCGGGCGGGGCCGTCCTCGAACCCGGCGTCACGATAGCGGAACAGGCCGTCGCCGGCCGTCGACAGCCAGACCTGTCCGTCGCGGTCCTCGAGCATCGCCTCCACGCGCGTCTCGACCAGCGGGCGTGCCGCGGCCTCGCCGCTGCCGATCCGCCAGGCACCGGCATGGCCGCCGGCGAGCAGGGCGCCGTCGCTGACCGTCAGCAGGCTGCGCACCGGTGCGGCCGGCAGGCCGAGCGCCGTGCCCCACGGCGTCGCTGCGCCGGCATGGATGCGCTCCAGGCCGCGCTCGGTGCCGACCGCGAGGTCGCCGTCGGCGAGCTGCAGCAGGCTGAAGACGAGCCGACCGGCGAGCCCCTGCTCGGGGCCGAACGAGGCGAGCTCGCCGTCGGCGTCGAGCCGGTGCAGGCCGTCCTCGGTGCCGATCCACAGCGCGCCGTCGCGGTCGCGCAGCAGGACGGTGACCTGCAGACGCTGCGCGTCGGCACCGCCGAGCCTTTCCCAGTGGCCGCCGGACAGCCGGAACACGCCGTACTGCGCGGTGCCGAACAGCAGCGCGGCGCCGTCGGGCACGATGCTGCGCACGCCGACCAGGTCGATGCCGGGCACGCTGCGCGCGTCGAACGTCGTGAAGCTGCGGCCGTTGAAGCGCGCCGCGCCTTCCCAGGTGCCGATCCACAGGAAGCCTTCCGGTCCCTGCGCGATGCGCTGCACGAGGTTGTGCGGCAGGCCGTCCTCCATCGTCCAGCCGGTGACCGTGTACTCGTCGACGCGGCGCTCCGGATCCAGCGCATGCGCCTGGCCGCCGGCGAGGACGGCCAGCGGCAGGAGCGCGGTGAGTGCGGCGCGGGCGAGGCGGGTGTTCGGCGAGAGCATCGGGAGGGACGGCAGAGGGATCGCGATCGACGGGGGACGGCCGGTCCGGCGCGGCGGATGCGCACGCAGCGCAGCCGCCGGCGGCGGTCCATCGCGGGAGGCGGCGCGCAGGCGTGGCGATTTAACCATCAAATGCGATCCGGCGAGCAGGCGGCCCGGCGCGCGTCACCCGTTCGCCCACGGCGCGTCAGGTTGTCGCAGACCCTCGCCGGGCCCGCGCCGTGCAAGGCCGCGGCGCCTGCGCACCGGCGCGGTGGCGGCGTTCAGACTTGATCCTGGTCAAGTTGCGCCGGCAGCCCGACGCCGACACTGCCGCCCGGGATCTTCAATGGGATGGCACATGCAAAGCGGCGAGGAAATCTACAACGACACCGTCGTTCGCCAGTTCACGATCGCCACCGTGATATGGGGCATCGTGGGCATGGCGGTCGGCCTCTTGATCGCCGCCCAGCTCGCCTGGCCGGCACTGAACTTCGACGTGCCCTGGCTGAGCTACGGGCGGTTGCGTCCGCTGCACACCAATGCGGTGATCTTCGCGTTCGGCGGCAGCGGCCTGTTCGCGACCGCCTACTACGTCGTCCAGCGCACCTGTCACGTACGGCTGTTCAGCGATGCGCTGGCGTCCTTCACGTTCTGGGGATGGCAGGCCGTCATCGTGCTGGCGGTGATCACGCTGCCGCTGGGCTTGAGCCAGGGCAAGGAATACGCCGAGCTGATCTGGCCGATCGACATCCTGATCGCGCTGGTCTGGGTCGCCTACGCGGTCGTGTTCTTCGGCACGATCGTCAAGCGCCGCGTCAAGCACATCTACGTCGCCAACTGGTTCTTCGGCGCGTTCATCCTGGCCGTGGCGGTGCTGCACATCGTCAACAGCATCGCGATTCCGGTCAGCTGGACCCAGTCCTATCCGGTCTACTCCGGCGCGGTCGATGCGATGGTGCAGTGGTGGTACGGCCACAACGCGGTGGGCTTCTTCCTGACCGCCGGCTTCCTCGGGATCATGTACTACTACGTGCCCAAGCAGGCGCAGCGGCCGATCTACTCCTACCGCCTGTCGGTCGTGCATTTCTGGGCGCTGATCTCGGTCTACATGTGGGCCGGTCCGCACCACCTGCACTACACCGCGCTGCCGGACTGGGCGCAGTCGCTGGGCATGGTGTTCTCGCTGATTCTGCTCGCGCCGAGCTGGGGCGGCATGATCAACGGCATCATGACGCTGTCGGGCGCGTGGCACAAACTGCGCACCGACCCGATCCTCAAGTTCATGATCGTCTCGCTGTCGTTCTACGGCATGTCGACCTTCGAAGGTCCGATGATGTCGATCAAGACGGTCAACTCGCTCTCGCACTACACCGACTGGACGATCGGCCACGTCCACGCCGGCGCACTGGGCTGGGTCGCCTTCGTCACGATCGGCGCGATCTACGCCATGCTGCCGCGGCTGTACGGTCGCGAGCGCATGTACTCGATCAAGGCGATCGACGCGCACTTCTGGATCGCCACGATCGGCATCGTGCTCTACATCGCCGCGATGTGGATCGCCGGCGTCATGCAGGGCCTGATGTGGCGCGCGACCAATGCCGACGGCACGCTGACCTACACGTTCATCGAGTCGGTCCGCCAGACCTATCCCTACTACGTCACCCGCTTCGTCGGCGGCCTGATGTTCCTCGGCGGCATGCTGCTGATGGGCTGGAACGTCTGGCGCACCGTGGTTCCGCTGCGCGAGCCGCCGCGGATTCCGGTGCCGGCACCGGCGCACGCCTGAGGAGGCCGCGATGAAACACGAACTGATCGAGAAGAACATCGGCCTGATGGCGATCCTGATCGTCCTGGTGATCGCGGTCGGCGGCCTGGTCGAGATCGTCCCGCTGATGTTCCAGGCGCAGACGATCGAGCCGGCACCGGGCGTCAAGCCGTACTCGCCGCTGCGTCTGGCCGGCCGCGACGTCTACATCCGCGAGGGCTGCTACGGCTGCCATTCGCAGATGGTGCGCACGCTGGCGTCCGAGACGCTGCGTTACGGGCCGTATTCGACCGCCGGCGAGTCGGTCTACGACCGGCCGTTCCAGTGGGGCTCCAAGCGCACCGGACCGGATCTGGCGCGCGTCGGCGCCCGCTACTCGGACGACTGGCACCGCGTGCATCTGAAGAATCCACGCGACGTCGTGCCCGAGTCGAACATGCCCGGCTATCCGTGGCTGTCGCAGGCGCTGGTCGATCCGGACCAGGTCGAGAAGAAGATGAAGGTGCTCGCGCTGATGGGACATCCGTACAGCGAGGAGGACTTCGCCGGTGCGCGCGCCGCGGTGACCGGGCAGACCGAGATGGATGCGGTCGTCGCCTATCTGCAGGGGTTGGGCGTCACGCCGAAGGAGGCCGCGCCATGATGTCGGGAATTTTCACTGCACTGCTGCTGACGCTGTTCCTCGGCGTCTGGGCCTGGGCCTGGGGCGCGGCGCGCCGCCAGCCGTTCGGCGAGGCGGCGCACCTGCCGCTCGAGAGCGACACGGCCGCCGTGCCGGCGCGGGAGGTGCGGCCATGAGCGGCGGCTGGAGCCTCTACGTCATCGCGCTGACCGTGCTCAACATCGTCGGTCTGGTCTGGCTGCTGCTGGCGACCGCGCGCGGCGGCGCCCCGGCTACGCCGGAGCAGCCGGTCGAGACGATGGGCCACGTCTGGGACGGGGACATCGCCGAGCTCAACAATCCGCTGCCGCGCTGGTGGCTGTGGCTGTTCGTGCTCAGCGTCGTCTTCAGCATCGGCTATCTGGTGTTCTATCCGGGCCTCGGCAATTTCGCCGGCCGTCTCGGCTGGACCTCCGGCGGCGAAGTCGAGCGCACGCTGGCGGCGACCAACGCCAAGCTCGAATCGCTGTACGCGGGCTTCCGCGACCGGCCGCTGGCCGAGCTCGCGCGCGATCCGGCCGCGACCAAGGTCGGCCGCAACGTGTTCGCGAACCAGTGCGCGGCCTGCCACGGTTCCGACGCGCGCGGTGCCAAGGGCTATCCGAACCTGGTCGATGCCGACTGGCTGTACGGCGGCGATCCGGACACGGTGCTGGCCAGCGTGCTGCACGGCCGTCACGGCATCATGCCGCCGCTGGCCGCGACGCTGCCCGGCGACGGCGTCGACGAGGTCGCCCACTACGTGCTGTCGCTGTCCGGACAGGATCACGACCAGCGTCTGGCCGCGCTCGGCAAACCGAAGTTCGAGACGATCTGCGCGGCCTGCCACGGCGTGGCCGGTACCGGCAACACCGCGCTCGGCGCGCCGAACCTGACCGACGACGTCTGGCTGCACGGCGGCGGCGACCTCGCCGCGATCCGCGAGGCGATCGTCTACGGCCGCAGCGGCACGATGCCGGCCTGGGAGCCGCTGATCGGCACCGACCGGGCGCGCCTGGCCGCGGCCTGGGTGCTGTCGCAGGCGGCGCAGAACGCCGCGGCTGCGAGCGCCGAGGAGCCGGCACAGAAGCCGGGCACCGCGCCATGAGCACGTACCGCCCGCCGCCAGGTGCACTGCGCCCAGCCGAACGATCCGCGCGCGACTCCGCCGCACGCCGGATCGGGGCGGTGGTATGGCCCTCGTTCTTCGCGGCCGGCGTCGCGACGATGGTGTTCTTCGCGATCGTCGATCCGCTCGACCTGGCCGCGATCACCTGGCCCAAGGTCGAGATCAGCCGCCAGGCCGGCTACACGATCGGCTTCTTCATGTTCTGGCTGTGCACGTTCTGCGCATGCGGCTTCACCGCGCTGCTGATCGCGCCGCCGCTGCACACGCTCCACGACGATCCGCCGGAGCCGCTGTGAAGCCGCGCCTGGACATCGCCGTGGTCGACGCCGGCGGCGCGCTCTACGCGAAGGAGCCCAAGGTCTATCCGCGCGAGGTCGAGGGCCGCTACCAGCGGCTGCGCACGGCGGCGGTGTTCTGGCTGCTCGGCATGTTCTACGTGTTTCCGTGGATCAGCATCGGCGGCCAGCAGCTGGTGCTGTTCGACCTGCCGGCGCGCCGTTTCCACGTGTTCGGTCTGACGTTCTGGCCGCAGGACTTCTACCTGCTGACGATGCTGCTGGTGATCGCCGCGGTCAGCCTGTTCTTCTTCACCGCGCTGGCCGGCCGGCTGTGGTGCGGCTACGCCTGTCCGCAGACGGTCTGGACCGAGGTGTTCCTGTGGATCGAGCGCCGCATCGAGGGCGACCGCAATGCGCGCATCAAGCTCGACAAGGCCCCGTGGGGCCGCGCCAAGCTGCTGCGCAAGACCGCCAAGCAGGCGGTGTGGATCGGCTTCGCGCTGTGGACCGGCTTCACGTTCGTCGGCTTCTTCACGCCGATCCGCGAGCTGTCGACCGAGCTGCTCGGCTGGACGCTCGGCGGCTGGGAGGCGTTCTGGATCGTGTTCTACGCGCTGGCGACCTACGGCAACGCCGGCTTCCTGCGCGAGCAGGTCTGCAAGTACATGTGTCCGTATGCGCGCTTCCAGAGCGCGATGTTCGACAAGGATACGCTGGTCATCAGCTACGACACCGCCCGCGGCGAGCCGCGCGGCCACCGCAAGCGCGGCGCCAGTCTGCGTGTCGTGACCGAGGCGACGCGCGCCGAGGCGGCCGAGCCGGTGCTCGGCGACTGCATCGACTGCCTGGCCTGCGTGCAGGTCTGCCCGACCGGCATCGACATCCGCAACGGCCTGCAGATCGAATGCATCGCCTGCGCGGCCTGCATCGACGCCTGCGATGCGGTCATGGACAAGATGCACTATCCGCGCGGCCTGATCCGCTACACCACCGAGAACGCGCTGGCCGGGCAGCGGCCGCGTCTGTTGCGCGTGCGCACCGCCGTCTACGCGGTGCTGCTGGCGGCGTTCGTCGGCGCGTTTGTCTGGGCGGTCGCCGCGCGCGCGCCGGTCATCGTCGAGGTGCTGCACGACCGCAACACGCTGTTCCGCAGCCTTCGCCACGGCGCGGTCGAGAACGGCTATGCGGTCAAGCTCGTCAACAAGACCGACGGCGAGCTCGCGCTGACGATCCGCCCCGACACCGATCTGCCGCTGCGCATGCTCGGCACGCCGTCGGTGACGCTGGCGGCCGGCGAGGTGTTCTCGCTGCCGATGACGCTGCGCGCCGAAGGCGGCCAGGTGTCCGGTCGCCATCCGATCGCGGTGCTGGTGACCGGTCCCGACGGCTCGGTGCTGGCACGCGGCAAGTCCCACTTCTTCGCTCCGGAGCATCCATGAACGTCTCTTCCCCGACGCTGCATCGATCGGCGCGGCCGGGCCTGCCCTGGCATCGCGTGCCGGAGGTCTGGCTGATCGTGGTGCTGCTCGGCGCCACCGTGATCGGCTCGCTGGCACTGGTCGTGACCGCGGTGCGCCGGCCCGACGCGCACATCGCCGTGCCCGGCGACGTGCCGCGGCCGAGCAAGATTCCGCCGATCGCGCACCAGCCGCCGCCCGTGCCGGCGCGGGCCGGCTGACGAAGCCGCCGTGACGCGCTGCTTCCATTGCCACGAGCCGGTGCCGGCCGACGTGCGGCTGAGCGCGCGCGTCGGCGGCGGCGAGCGGCCGGTGTGCTGCATCGGCTGCCGCGCCGCGGCCGAATGGATCGACGGGCTCGGCCTGGCCGACTACTACCGGCTGCGCAGCGAGCCGGCCGCGCCGGTCGAGGCCGCCGAGGCCTACGAGGCCTGGGACCGCCCGGAGCTGGCGCGGCTGCACGTGCGCAGGCTGGCGCGCGATCGCGCCGAGGTCGTCGTGCTGGTCGAGGGCCTGCGCTGCGCGGCCTGCGCCTGGCTGATCGAGCGCGCGCTCGGTGCCGAGCCCGGCGTGCACGAGGTCGGCGTCAACGCGGCCGCGCGCCGCGTCGTGCTGGCCTACGATCCGGAGCGCGTGCCGCTCTCCTCGCTGCTGTCGGCGCTGGCGCGGCTCGGCTACACGCCGCATCCGCTGACCGCCGACGCGATCGATTCGCTGCGCCAGCGCGAGACGCGCGACGCGCTCAAGCGCCTGGTCGTGGCCGGGCTCGGCGCGATGCAGGCGATGATGTACGCGGTCGCGCTGTACGCCGGCGTGTTCGACGGCATCGATCCGGCCGTGCGCGACTTCTTCCGCTGGCTCGGCTTCCTGGTCGCGACGCCGGTGGTGCTGTACTCGGCGCGCCCGTTCTTCGCCGGCGCGCTGCGCGAGTGGCGCTCGCGCCGGCTGTCGATGGACACGCCGGTCGCGCTGGCGATCGGCGCGATCTACCTCGCCAGCCTCGTCGAGACGCTGCGCGGCGGCCACGAGATCTATTTCGACTCGGTCAGCATGTTCGTGTTCTTCCTGCTCGCCGGCCGCATGGTCGAGATGCGCGCGCGGCATCGCGCCGGCGACGTCGTCGACGCGCTCGCGCGGCTGCAGCCGCCGCTGGCCGAGCGTCGCGGTGGCGAAGGCTTCGAGACCGTCGGCGTGCACGAGCTGGTCCCCGGCGACGTCGTGCGCGTCGGCGCCGGCGCGGCGATCCCGGCCGACGGCGTGCTCGCCGGCCCGGCCTGCCGCGTCGACGAGTCGCTGGTCAGCGGCGAATCGGCCGCACGGGTGCGCCGGCCCGGCGAGGCCGTGATCGCCGGCAGTCTCGTGCTCGACGGCCCGGTCGAGATCCGCGTCGAGCGCGTCGGTGCCGACACCGTGCTGGCCGGCGTGGTCCGTCTGGTCACGCGCGCGGCCGGCGAACGCCCGCAGCTGGCGCGGCTGGCCGATGCGCGCGCGTCGCGCTTCGTCGTGCGCGTGCTGCTGCTGACCGCCGCGACCGCGACGGTGTGGAGCCTGGTCGATCCGGCGCGCGCGTTCGCCGCGGCGCTGGCGGTGCTGGTCGTCAGCTGTCCGTGCGCGTTCGCGCTCGCGGTGCCGGCCGCGCTGACGCGCGCGGTCGCCGTGCTCGCCTCGCGCGGCGTGCTGGTCGTCGACGCCGACGCGCTCGAGGCGCTGGCGACGGCCGACCGCTTCGTATTCGACAAGACCGGCACGCTGGCCGAGCCGCAGCTGGATCTCGCCGCGACCGAGGTACGGCGCGGCAGCCGCGATGCGGCGATCGCGATCGCCGCCGCGCTGGAGCAGGGCAGCGATCATCCGCTGGCGCGCGCGGTGCGCCGCGCCGCCGCCGACCGGGTGCCGCCGCCGGTCGACGAACTGCGCCATGTCGGCGGCGCCGGTGTCGAGGGCCTCGTCGACGGCCGCCGCTACCGGCTCGGCCGCGCCGCGTTCTCGCTCGGCGATGCCACCGCCGGAGACGATGCACTGGTGCTGTCGGACGCCGACGGCGTCGTCGCGCGGTTCGCGCTGACCGAGCAGCCGCGCAGCGGCGCGGCGCGGCTCGTGCATGGCCTGCAGCACGAGGGCGTCGGCTGCGAGATCGTCAGCGGCGACGCGCCGGCGCGCGTCGATGCGATGGCGGCGCGGCTCGGCGTTGCGCGCTGGCAGGCCGCCGCGCAGCCGGCCGACAAGCTGGCCCGTCTGAGCGCACTGCGCGCGCAGGGCCACCGCGTCGCGATGGTCGGCGACGGCGTCAACGACGCGCCGGTGCTGGCCGGTGCCGACGTCGCCGTCGCGATCGGCGAGGGCGCGGCACTCGCGCAGGCGGCCAGCGGCGTGCTGCTGCCGGCCGAGCGCCTCGACGCGCTGCTCGACGCGCGCGCGATCGCGCGGCAGATGCTGCGCACGCTGCGCCAGAATCTGAACTGGGCGCTCGGCTACAACCTGTCGGTCGTGCCGCTGGCGGCGTTCGGCCTGGTGCCGCCGTGGCTGGCCGCGATCGGCATGTCGGCCAGCTCGGTCGTCGTGATCCTCAACTCGCTGCGGATCGGCCGTGCCGCGCCGCAGGCGGACGCGGCACGGCCCGCCGTGACGGTCCAGGCGCGGGAGCGCATCGCATGAACATCATCCTGCTGCTGATCCCGCTCAGCATCGCGCTGCTCGCGCTGGCGGTCTGGGCGTTCTTCTGGGCCGTCAACCACGCCCAGTTCGACGATCTGGACACGCCGGCGCTGAGTCCGCTGGCCGAGGACCGGCCGCCGGCCGCCGGCGGCGGCCGATGAGCACGCCGTTCGGCTTCGCCGCGGCCCTGCTGCTCGGCGTCGTCGCCAGCGGCCATTGCGTGCTGATGTGCGGCGGCATCTCCGGCGCGCTCGGCATCGTCACCGCGAAGGACCGACGCGGCGTTGCGCGCCGGCTGCTGCTGGTCGGCTACCAAGCCGGCCGCATCACCTCCTATGCGCTGGCCGGCGCGCTGATCGGCGGCATCGGCGGCGGCATCGTCGGCCTGCTCGACGACGACGGCGTGCGCAGCGCGCTGCGCGCGGCCAGCGCCGCCGCGCTGCTGCTGTCGGCGCTGGTGATCCTCGGCCGCCTGCGCGATCCGGGCGACATCGTCGGCCGCCGGATCTGGCTGCGCCTGGCACCGCTCGGCCGCCGCCTGATGCCGGTCGCGACGTTTCCGCGCGCGTTCGCGTTCGGCATGATCTGGGGCTGGATGCCGTGCGGCTTCGTCTACACGGTGCTGCTGATCGCGGCGGTGTCGGCCGATCCGGTGCAGGCCTCGGCGACGATGGCCGCGTTCGGTCTCGGCACGCTGCCGGCGATGCTGGCGACCGGTTGGGGCGCGCCGCGGCTGATGGCCTGGTCGGGCCGTCGCAACGTGCGCCGCGCCGCCGGCGTGGCGCTGCTGGCCTGCGCGGCGCTGGTGATGACCGGGCCGTGGCTGGTCGCGCAGATGCCGGGTCTGCACGGCTGGCTGCCGTTCGACTGCACGACCTCGTACTGAAGACGGTGTGATGTCGGCGTGTGTCGCATCGCCGCGGCGCGATGATCGACGCATCGGACGTGCTCATTCAATTGCGAATAATTCTCATCTGATTTAGACTTCCGAATCTTCGCCCCAGCCGCGTCAGCCCGGGCTCCGCTTTTTCTCAGGGATCCCGTCATGAAGTCGTCCTCACTGCTGGTCGGCGGCCTGCTGGCCGCGCTCGTTCCGTTCCTCGCCCACGCGCACACGCCGTATCTGGCGCCGGCCAGCTTCGAGCCGGTGCACGGCGGCCGCGTCACGCTCGACGCCGCGTTCGCCGAGGAGTTCTTCGTACCGGAAGTCGTGTTCGACGACAGCGCGTTCGTCGTGACCGGTCCCGACGGCGTCGTCGTGCCGGCCCAGACCGTGCATCGGCTCAAGACGCGTGCGGTGATCGAGCACACGCTGGACGGCAAGGGCACCTACCGCTTCAGCAGCGGCCGCCGGCTCGGCGCGGTGTTCCGCACCTGGGAGCTCGACGGCAAGACCGAGAGCACGCGCGATCCGGCCAAGGCGCTGCCGGCCGGCGCCAAGCTGATCGCGCACTACCAGTCGGTCAACCTGGCCGAAAGCTACGTGACGCTCGGCGCACCGTCGCGCGCTGCGCTGACGCCGTACGGCCAGGGCCTGGAGATCGTGCCGGTCACGCATCCGAGCGATCTCTACAGCGGTGAGACCTTCGTGTTCGAGCTGCGCTTCGACGGCGCGCCGCTGGCCGGCGCGACGGTCGAGATCTTTCCGGCGACCGGCGACGGCCGCAGCAAGCAGGCGGCGGCCAAGCTGACCACCGACGCCGCCGGCAAGGCGACGTTCGCGCTGACTCAGGCCGGTACCTGGCTCGCGGTGGTCCGTCATCGCGGCAAGGCGCCGGCGGGCGCGGCCGCGCCGGAGTACGGCTACGGCTACACGCTGAGCTTCCGCGTCCTCGATCCCTGAGCGGCCGGCCGCCCCGTCGCGCTGCACCGGCCGTCTTTCTTCGTGTTTTCGATGAGGTTTCCATGAGCAAGCATCCGCTGGGCGTGTCGATCGCCTTCGTCCTGGTTTCGTGCGCGGCATTCGCCGCCGATGCGCCCGTCGTCGCGACGCAGGCCGCCCAACCGGCCACCCGGACCGAGCCGGCCGGCCATCGCGAGGACGGTGCGGCCGCGATCGCCCGGTTCGTCGAGCAGTTCGACCGCAACGGCGATGGCCGCGTCGAGCGCGCCGAGTTCGACGCGTTCCGCCTCGCGCGCTACGCCGAGACCGACGAGAACGGCGACGGCCGGGTCGACGTCGAGGAGTACGTGCTCGAGTACGCCGTGCGCCACGATCGCGAGATCGAAGCGGCGCGCGCGCGTCACGTCGAGCAGACGCATACGCGCTTCCGGTCGCTCGATGCCGACGGCGACGGCGTCGTCGATCGTGCCGAGTACGACGCCTCGGGCGTTCGCGCGTTCGCGCATGCCGATGCCGACGGCAACGGACGCATCGACGCCACCGATCCTGCGCCCAGGCGCGAGGCGCCGGCCGCCGCCGCGAACACCGGTGCAGGCAAGGGCGACGCCGGCGAGGCCGGCAAGCCCCGACGCGAGATGCGCACGCCGCGCCGCGAGGTCATCGCGATGCCGACCACGCATACGCGCGCCGGCTTCCTCGAGATCTACGACGCCGACGGTGACGGCGTGGTGACGCGCGAGGAGTTCGACCGGTTGCGCGGCGAAGCCTTCGCACGCACCGATGCCGACGGCGACGGCCGCATCGATGCGGAGGAATACCTGCTCGAGTTCGAGGATCGCCTCGACCGTCAGATCGCGCGCACGCGCGAGAACCGCGATCAGCAGTCGGCGGTGCGCTTCAAGGCGCTCGATACCGACAAGGACGGCCGCATCAGCCCGGCCGAGTACGCCGCCTCCGGCAAGCGCATGTTCGAGCGCCTGGACAGCAGCGGCGACGGCGTCGTCGCCGGCGACGATCCGCCGCCGCCGCCGCGCGAGACCACCGAGCGCGCTCCGTCGCGCTGATCCCCGCCTGAGCCTGTCCGGCCGCCGCGAACGCGCGACGGCCGGCGATGGAGACACCGATGCATCATGCCTTTCGCGGCGTGCTGGCCGCGTTCGCGCTCGTGCTGGCCGTTCCGGCGCCGGCCGAGCCGTCCCTGCGCCAGCGCGACAACGTGCTCGGCACCTCGTTCGAGCTGGCCGTGGCTGGCGTACCCGAGGCCGACGTCGACCGGGCGCTGGCCGCCGCGCTCGCCGAGATCGCCCGCCTCGACGGTGTGCTCAGCGTCTGGAAAGACGACAGCGAGCTCGCGCGCTACAACGCAGCCGACGAGCCGCGCAGCCTGTCGCCGGATCTGCGCGCGGTGCTGCGCGCCTGCGAACACTGGCGCGAGAAGACCGCCAGGGCTTTCAGCTGCCGGCTCGGCGGCGTGCTCGCGCGCTGGCGCGCCGCGGCCGGCGGCGACGCGCCGCCCGACCGGGCCGAGCTGCGCAGGCTCGCGCGCGCGATCGATCGCGCATCGGTCGACCTCGCCGCCGAGCGTGTGGCCCGGCCGGCCGAGATCGCCTGGGAGACCGATGCGTTGGCCAAGGGCTGGATTCTCGATCGCGCGCTCGACCAGGTGCGCAAGGCCGTGCCGGCCGCGACCGGCGTCCGCATCGACGTCGGCGGCGACGCGGTCTACTGGGGCGCGCCGGCCGCCGGCGCCGCGTGGCGCGTCGCGATCGCCGATCCGCAGCGCCCTGCCGACAACGGCGGCGCGATCGCCACGCTCGCGCTGCGTTCGCAGGCGATCGCCGCGAGCGGGCACGGCAGCCGCGGCATCGAGATCGCGCGCAAGCGCTACAGCCACATCCTCGACCCGAAGGAGGGCTGGCCGGTGGCCTATGCGCCCTCGGCGATCGTCGTCGCGCCCGACGCCGCCAGCGCCGACGCGCTGGCGACCGCCCTGACCGTGATGCCGATCCGCGCCGGGCTGGATCTGGTCGAGAGCCTGCCCGGCGTCGCCGCGCTGATCGTGACCGAGGCCGGCACGCCGTTCGCGTCGGCCGGCTGGGCGGCCCTGCTCGCCGAGGAGACGCGCAGCGATCCGGCCTGGCCGGTCGGCTTCGCGTTCGCGGTCGACTACGAGATCCCGCAGCAGGCGGCGGCCGAGTATCGCCGGCCGTATCTGGCGATCTGGATCGCCGCCACGGACGGCACGCCGCTGCGGCAGCTGATCGTGCTCGGCGACAGCGCGCGCTGGCTGCGCGAGCTGCCGACCTGGTGGCGCCGCTACGGCCGCCGCGACGAGTCGGCGATCCACGGCATCGCGCGCGAGACGCGCCGGCCCGGCCGCTACACGGTGACCTGGGACGGCCGCGACGATCGCGGCCGGGCGGTCGCCGCCGGCGACTACGTGCTCGTCGTCGAGGCGGCCCGCGAGCACGGCGGACACGAGCTGCTGCAGCTGCCGTTCGCGGTGTCGACCGGGCCGGTCGACGTCGAGCGCAGCGGCAGCACCGAGGTCGGCCGCGTCCATCTGAGCTTCGGTCCGCCGCCGGCACGCTGAGCGGCCACGACCTCCATTCCCGCGGTAGCGCCCCACGGTGCCGCCGCCGATCACCGAGCAACGCAGCGGCCCTCGCGCCGCCCGCCCCGCAGCCAGGTATCGAAGCCGCGCCTCCCGGCGGCGGCGCATCCCTTTCGTTCTTTCACTGCGGAGTTGCCACGACATGAACGCGTTTTCTTCCTTTCGCCGCCGGGCGTTGCCGGCGCGCTCCGGGCTGGCCCTGGCGGTCGCCGTCGCGCTGGCCGGCCCGGCCGCCGCGCAGACCGCACCGGCCGCCGGCGATGCCGACGGCGCCGACACGCTGCAGACGATCCTGGTCGAGGCCACGGCCGAGCAGCCGGCCCAGTCGGCCACCGGCAACGTCACGGTGGTCTCGGCCAAGCGGCTCGACGAGGAGATGGCCCGCAACTTCGACGATGCGGTGCGCTACATCCCCGGCGTCAGCGTGACCGACATCGGCCGCTTCGGCTCGACCGGCTTCAACATCCGCGGCCTGGAAGGCGATCGCGTGGCGATCACGGTCGACGGCCTCAGCCTCGGCGATACGCTCGATCCGGTCAGCTACCAGGCCTACGACTTCTTCCGCGCGATGCGCGGCGGCGTCGACATCGACGCGCTCAAGACGATCGAGGTCATCAAGGGCGCCGACTCGATCACCGCAGGCAGCGGTGCACTCGGCGGCGCGGTGGTCCTGGTGACCAAGGACGCGGCCGATTATCTGAAGGCCGCCGGTGACGATACCTATGCCGCGATCAAGACCGCCTATGCCAGCGACAGCGACGAGGCCGCGGCCACCGCGACGTTCGCCAACCGCACCGGCATCGTCGAGTCGATGCTGCTCTACACCAAGCGCCGCGGCCACGAGCGGATGTCGCACTTCGAGGTGCCGGGCACGACCGGTCCGGAGCGACGCACGCCCGACCCGATGGACACCGACAGCGACAATCTGCTCGCCAAGGTCGACTTCGTGCTGTCCCAGGCGCACCGCTTCGGCCTCGTCGCCGAGCGTGCCGAGTCGACCGTCGACAGCTCCGCGCTGTCGCGCCTGGACGCGAGCTATCTGACGCGTACCGGCCACGACGTCTCCGACCGCGACCGTTACGGCCTGCACTACACCTGGACCGCCGACCGCGCGCTGTTCGACACGATGGAATGGCGCTACGACCACCAGAAGCAGGACACCGCCGGCCTGACCACGATGCTGTTCAATTCCGCGACCTGTCCGCAGGGCCAGCGACCGTGCCTGCGCACCGAGGATCGCGACTACGCGCAGAAGCTCGACCGCATGACGGTGCATTTCGACAAGGTCTTCGACAGCGGTGCGGTGACCCATGCGCTGATGTACGGCCTGGCCTATCAGACGCGCGACGCGGAGTTCTCGGCGGTCGACACGCGCTACGTCGGCCAGACCGGGCAGGTCGCGCTGATCGAGGTCGACCCGGACCTGGTGCCCAGGACCGACATCGACAGCTGGAACCTGTACGTGCGCGACCGCATCGAGGTCGGCCAGCGCTTCGGCGTCACCGCCGGCCTGCGCTACGACCGCTACGACTACCAGCCCTCGTTCGACGCGCAGTTCGGTGATCCCAGCGGCACGATCGGCGACGTCAGCTTCTCCGCGCCGACCTGGCAGCTCGGCGCCGACTTCAGGCTGACCGACGCGCAGACGATCTGGGCCCAGGTCGGCCGCGGCTTCCGCGCGCCGACCGTCGAGGACATGTACTCGCCGACATCGACGACGCCGGGCGTCGAGGCGGATACCGGTGCCGAGGTCGAGCTGTGGGATTCGGTGGCCAATCCGAATCTGGAGTCCGAGAAGAGCCTCAACGCCGAGGTCGGCTGGCGCTGGCAGACCGACCGCCAGCTGCTCGGCATTTCGGCCTATCGCGACCGCTACTCGAACTTCATCGAGCAGGTCACGCGCGTGCGCAATCCCGACACCGCCTACGAGGTCTGCGACGCCGGTGGCGGCAGCTGCACGATCGAGTACGGCGACGAGTACCTGACGCCGGAGAACGCCGGCCGGGTGACCGTCAAGGGCATCGAGGTCGAGGGACGCTGGCTGCTCGGGCGCGACTTCAGCCTGCGCCTGGCCTATTCGTACAACGAGGGCGAGAAGCGCAACGGTGACCCGCTGACCAGCATCGTGCCGGCATCGGGCGTGGTCGGGCTGCGCTACCTGGCGCCGTCGCGGCGCTGGAGCGTCACCGGCAACCTGACCCACTCGGCCGCCAAGAAGCGCGGCGACGCGGTCGAGACCGCCGAGGATGGCAGCCTCGAGCCGACCTCGGACTTCCTCAGCGACCGCTACACGGTGTTCGACCTGCTCGCCAACGTCGCGATCAGCGACAAGCTGCGCCTCAACGCCGGCGTCTACAACCTGTTCGACGAGGAATACCTGCGCTGGCAGCGCGTGCGCTTCGTGAGCGAGGGCTCGGGCGGCGTCCGCGGCGGCGTGCGCGGCGACGGCATCGACCGCTACACCGAGCCGGGCCGCAATATCCGCGTCTCGCTGACCTATCAGTTCTGAGGACGGTGCGGCGAGCCGGCGCGGATCGAAGCGATCCGCTTCGGCTCGCCCGCGATGCCGCGCGCCGTCGAGGCGCGCGGCGGATCAGGCCAGCGCGCGATTCTCGTCCTCGCCGCCTTCGGCCAGCACGTGCAGGGCGGCCGGATCGAGGATGCGCACGGTCTTGCGTTCGACCTGGACCAGGCCCTGCGCATGCAGCCGCGAGAACAGCCGGCTGATCGTCTCGATGACGAGGCCGAGATAATTGGCCATGTCCTGGCGCGACATGCTGAGCTGCAGTTCGAGCGGATCGTGGCCGGTCGCGGCGCGACGCTCGGACAGATTGCGCAGGAAGATCGCCAGGCGCGACAGCGCCTGCTTGCGGCCCATCATGACCGGGTGCTGCTGCTCGCGGACGAACTCGCGGCTCATCACGCGGAACAGCTGATGCTGCAGTCCCGGCACCTGGGCCGCGACGCGGCTGAGCTGTTCGAACGGCACCTCGCAGACGCTGGCGCGCTCGAGCGCCTCGGCCGTGCACTGGTGGCGTTCGCCGGCGAGGCCGTCCAGACCCAGGATCTCGCCGCTCAGATGGAAGCCGAGGATCTGCGTGTCGCCTTCCGGCAGCGTGACCGAGGTCTTCAGCGAGCCGGAGCGCACGACGAACAGCGAGGGATGCTCGGCGCCTTCGCGGAACAGCGTCGCGCCGCGGTCCAGCGGCTGGCGCCGCTTGACCAGATGATCGAGCCGGGCCAGATCCTGGCCGTCGATCGAGGCCGGCAGGCACAGCGCGTGCAGCGCGCAGGCCGAGCACGACTGGCGCAGCTCGCCGATGTCGACCACGCGCGCACCGGCCGCTGCGGCACGGCGCGCCGGGATCGTCGAGGCATCTCGCGGCGGCGCCGTCACAGCGTGCGCGAGTAGCGCGCCGCCGGCGCCGCGGCGGGGCGCAGGTAGGCGTCGAAGCACATCGCGACGTTGCGCAGCAGCAGGCGTCCGGCCGGCCGCACCACGATGCGCTGCGGCGTCAGCGTGACCAGGCCGTCGCGCTCGAGCGCGACCAGCCGCTGCAGCGCATCGGCGAAGTAGGTGGCGAAGTCGAGCCGGTGGCGCCGCTCGACGGCCTCGACGTCGACCGCGTCGTGGCACATCAGCTGCTGGATCACGTCGGCGCGCGCCAGATCGTCGCGATCCAGCCGCAGGCCGCGGTCGATCGGCTGGCGGCCGGCGTCGAGCGCCGCCGCGTAGGCCGGCAGCTCGCGCAGGTTCTGGCTGAACGTCGCGCCGACGTGACTGATCGCGCTGACGCCCAGGCCGATCAGATCGCAGTCGGCATGCGTCGAGTAGCCCTGGAAGTTGCGCTGCAGCGTGCCTTCGGACTGGGCGCGGCTGAGCTCGTCGTCGGGCAGCGCGAAATGGTCCATGCCGATGTAGCGGTAGCCGGCCGCGGTCAGTTCCTCGACGCAGCGGCCGAGCAGGGCCAGGCGCATCGACGCGTCGGGCAGGTCCGCCGCGGCGATCCGGCGCTGCGCGCGGAAGCGCTCGGGCAGGTGCGCGTAGGCATAGGTGACGATGCGCTGCGGCCGCAGCGCGGCGACCGCGTGCAGCGTGCGCGCGAAGCGCTCCGGGGTCTGATGCGGCAGCCCGTAGATCAGGTCGACGCTGACCGAGCGGAAGCCGTGCGCATGCGCCGCGTCGATGATCGCGCCGACCTGGGCCGGCGTCTGGACGCGGTTGATCGCCTTCTGCACGTCCGGATCGAAATCCTGGATGCCGAGCGAGAGCCGGTCGAAGCCGAGCTCGGCCAGCTCGCGCACATAGGCCGCGTCGGCGTTGCGTGGGTCGAGCTCGATGCCGAACTCGCGGCGGCCGCGCTCGGCCGGCGAGAAGCGCGCCTCGATCGCCTCGACCAGCATGCGCAGCTGGCGCGTGTCGAAGAAGTTCGGCGTACCGCCGCCCAGGTGCAGCTGCAGCAGCGGCCGGTCGCGGTCGAACAGCGGCGCGACGCGGTCGAGCTCGCCGATCAGATGCGCCAGATAGCGGTCCGCCTTGCGGCGGTCGCGCGTGATGATGCGCGTGCAGCCGCAGTAGAAGCACGGGCTCGCGCAGAACGGCACGTGCACGTACAGCGACAGCGGCCGCGGGATCGGGTCCTCGTTCGATGCGCGCGCGGCGCGCCGGAAGTCCTCGGCGCCGAAGTCGGCGCGGAACTGCGGCGCGGTCGGATAGGAGGTGTAGCGCGGCCCGCTGGTGTCGTAGCGGGCGATCAGGTCGGCGTCGAACACCGGGGCGGCGTCGGCCGGGAGCGGGGCGGTGCGGAGCAGGGACATGCCGCCATCGTGCCGCGGCCGCGGACGGCGGTATTGATCCGGATCAAAAGCCGGCGCGACGCGCCGGCGCCTGCGGCCGCTACTGCGCCTTGCCGTAGCGCTCGCGCAGCGTCGCGACGCGCTCGACGTAGAGCTTGGTCTCGGCATATGGCGGCACGCCGCCGTGCTTCTGCACCGCGCCGGGACCGGCGTTGTAGGCGGCCGTCGCCAGCCGCTCGTCGCCGTTGAAGAACTTGAGCATCTGCGCCAGATAGCGCGCGCCGCCGCGGATGTTCTCGCCGATGTCGAACGCGTCGACGACGCCGAGATCGCCGGCCGTGCCCGGCATCAGCTGCATCAGGCCCTGCGCACCCTTGTGCGACAGCGCCAGCGGATTGAACGCCGACTCGGCGTGGATGACCGCGCGGATCAGGGCCGCGTCGACACCCGACTCGGCCGCGGCCGCGGCGATCTCCTCGCGGTACAGCTCGGTCTTGAGCCGGGTGCTGAGCCAGTCGATCGTCGAGTGCACGTCGCAGGCGATGCAGGTCGCGATGTAGGTGAACATCGTCGCATAGCGGCCGCTGCGCGGCTTGATGTTGGTGTACTCGGTCACGCCGTCGCCGCGGTCGACGCGGTAGACCGCGCCGCTGGTGACCTTGGCCGTGCTGCGCCGGGCCGGCGCGGCGGCGGGCTTCGCGTCCGCGGCGGGCTCGACCGCCGGTGCGGTGCTGGTCACGCCGGCACCGGTCGCCTTGACGTCGGGGCGGCTGCTCTGCTCGTAGCGCCACTGGCTGGTCGCGGCCAGGCTGCCGGCAGCCGGCGGCTTGCTGGCGGCGGCGCCGGCGGTCGCGAACACCTTGCAGTTGCGGAAGCCGGCGGTCACATTGCCGTAGGCGATCGTGCCGTCCGGGCCTTCGCACTTGTAGACCGTGTCGGCACGCGCCGGCGCCGCCGGCACCAGGGCCAGGGCGAGCGGCAGCAGCAGCGCGAGCAGCGGTCGGGACGTCATGTGGCGAAGATGGATAGCGCAGCTTCCGGAAAGTTTCCGCCGCCCGCGTCGCAATTCCCCCGGCGGACACGTGGCGGTGGCCCGGCGTCCATCATAAACTATTGGGCCATCACCGGTTTCGGACCGCTCACGGTCCGCGCCGCAGCCTCGACGACGCCCAGCCCATGCCCGGCAAGCTCTACATCAAGACCCACGGTTGCCAGATGAACGAGTACGACTCGACCAAGATGGTCGACGTGCTGCAGGCGGCGCACGGCCTCGAACTGACCGAGGACGAGACCGAAGCCGACGTCATCCTGATCAACACCTGCTCGATCCGCGAGAAGGCGCAGGAGAAGGTCTTCAGCCAGCTCGGCCGCTGGCGCGAGCTCAAGCAGCGCAACGAGCGCCTGGTCATCGGCGTCGGCGGCTGCGTCGCCAGCCAGGAGGGCGAGGCGATCGTCAAGCGCGCGCCGTTCGTCGACCTGGTGTTCGGTCCGCAGACGCTGCACCGCCTGCCCGAGATGATCGCCGCCCAGCGCGCGACCGGCCGGCCGCAGGTCGACATCTCGTTCCCGGAGATCGAGAAGTTCGACCGCATGCCCGAGCCGCGCGCCGAGGGGCCGACCGCGTTCGTCTCGATCATGGAAGGCTGCTCGAAGTACTGCACGTACTGCGTCGTGCCGTACACGCGCGGCGAGGAGATCAGCCGTCCCTTCGACGACGTCCTCGCCGAGGTCGCGATGCTGGCTGAGCAGGGCGTGCGCGAGGTGACCCTGCTCGGGCAGAACGTCAACGCCTATCGCGGCCCGATGTTCGACGGCGGCAGCGCCGACCTCGGCCTGCTGATCCACGCGATCGCCGAGATCGACGGCATCGGCCGGATCCGCTTCACGACCTCGCATCCGATGGAGTTCTCCGACTCGCTGATCGAGGCCTATGCGAACGTGCCCAAGCTCGCCGACTATCTGCACCTGCCGGTGCAGGCCGGCTCGGACCGGATCCTGGCGGCGATGAAGCGCGGCTACACGGTGCTCGAGTACAAGCAGCGCATCCGCAAGCTGCGCGCGGTGCGGCCGGGCATCAGCCTGTCGACCGACTTCATCGTCGGCTTCCCCGGCGAGACCGACGCCGATTTCGACAAGACGATGAAGCTGATCGCCGACGTCGGTTTCGATCAGAGCTTCTCGTTCATCTATTCGGCGCGGCCCGGCACGCCGGCCGCGAATCTCGCCGACGAGACGCCGGCCGCGGTCAAGCAGGCGCGGCTGACGCGGCTGCAGGCCGCGATCAACGACAACGCGCGGCGCATCGCCGAAGGCATGCTCGGCTCGGTCCAGCGCGTGCTGGTCGAAGGCCCCAGCCGCAAGAACCCCGACGAGCTGACCGGCCGCACCGAGAACATGCGCTACGTCAATTTCGCCGGACCGCGGCGCCTGATCGGCCAGTTCGCCGACGTCGTGATCACCGAGGTCATGAGCAACTCGCTGCGCGGCCGCATCCGCCTGGTCGAGGACATCGCGGCCTGAGCGGCCGCGGTACCGCTCAGCGCCTGCCGGCGATCGCGACCGCGTCCGGCTCGCGGCCGGTCTTCCAGCGCTCCAGGATCGTCCAGGTCGCCGTGTCGATCACCGCGACCTGATCGCCGCCGCTGATCGCGACGTAGGCGCGACGGCCGTCCGGTGCGACGCGCACGCCGATCGGCAGCGCGCTGTCGCCGAGCATGCTCGGCTGGTAGCGCACGCCGGGCTCGTCGAGCGTCACGGTCGCGACCGCGCGCCGCGCTGCGCGGTCGAACACCGACAGCGTCGCGGCCTTGGCATTGACGACCAGCACGTGACGCGCGTCCGGCGTCACCGCGACGCGGATCGGAAAGCCGGCGCTCGGCAGCGTCGCGACCACGGCCAGCGTCGCGGTGTCGATCACCGAGACGCTGTCCTCGGCGCGGTTGCTGACCCACAGTTCGGTGCCGTCCGGCGTGATCGCGATGCCCTCGGCGCCGGCACCGGTGGCGACGTCGCGCAGGCGCTTGCCGCTCGCCAGATCGACCACCGACACGACCCCACCGGCGACCTGGCTCACGTAGGCGTGCCTGCCGTCGGGCGCGAGCGCGACCATGTGCGGCTTGCCGGCGCCGACCTCGATCGCGCGCAGTACGCGGCCGCGTTCGAGGTCGACCTCGACGAGGCTGCCGCTGCCCTCGGTCGTGACCAGGACGCGGTGGCCGTCGGGCAGGAAGCGCAGACCGTGCGGCCGGCGGTGCTCGCCCAGCGCTACGCTGCGGGTCGCGCGCGACGGCCAGTCGATCACGGTCAGCGTGGCGCCGGCCGACGCGGCGCTGCCGTAGTCGGCGACGACGACGCGGCGGCCGTCCGGCGAAACCTCGATCTCGTGCGGGCCCTCGCCGGTCGCGATGCGGCCCTGCGAGGCGCCGCTGCGAAGATCGACGATCTCGACCGATGCGGCGCTCTTGTTGCCGACCAGCAGCACGCCGTCGGCGCGGACGGCCGCGCTGGCCAGGACGGCGCCGAGCGCCAGGATCGTCACGGGTTTCATCGGTCTCTCCGGCGAGGCGTCGCGGCATGTCGCCACGCGTGCAGCAAGGTGTCAACCCGGCGGCGCGCGGCTACAATGCGCCGATGCGCCTGTTCATGCAGACCCAGCCGGTCGCCAGCGAAACGCCGAAGTTCTACCAGATCGATCTGGAGCAGGACCTGCTCGGCGGATGGACGCTGTCGCGCGAATGGGGCCAGCAGGGCGGACGCAGCAGCCGCAAGCGCGAGCTCTACCTCGAGCGCGACGAGGCCCTGGCGGCGTTCGAGAGCGCGCGCGACTCGCAGCTGCGGCGCGGCTTCCAGATCATGTTCAGCCGCGGCCTCTAGGCGCGCGCCCGCGCCCGCCGGCCGGCGGCGCGTCCTCCTTTCCCGTGCGCCGCCGCCGGCGGCGCCCCGAGCCGGAACCGACGATGACCCTCAAGAACGATCGCCTGCTGCGTGCCTTGCGTCGCCAGCCCGTCGACCGCACCCCGGTCTGGATCATGCGGCAGGCCGGGCGCTACCTGCCCGAGTACCGCGCGACGCGCGCGCGTGCCGGCAGCTTCCTGGCACTCGCCAAGACGCCCGAGCTGGCCTGCGAGGTCACGCTGCAGCCGCTCGATCGGTTCCCGCTCGACGCGGCGATCCTGTTCTCGGACATCCTGACGATTCCCGATGCGATGGGCCTGGGCCTGCATTTCGTCGAGGGCGAAGGTCCCAAGTTCCATCATCCGTTGCGCGACGCGGCCGCGATCGCGCGGCTCGGCGTGCCCGATCCGGAGCGCGATCTGCGCTACGTCACCGACGCGGTCCGCCTGATCCGCCGCGAACTCGACGGGCGCGTGCCGCTGATCGGCTTCTCCGGCAGCCCGTGGACGCTGGCCTGCTACATGATCCAGGGCGAGGGCTCGTCGGACTTCGCGCACGCCAAGGCGCTGCTCTGGAACGACCCGGCCAGCCTGCACCGTCTGCTCGACGTCAACGCGCGCGCGGTCGCCGCGTACCTGGCGGCGCAGGCCGCCGCCGGCGCGCAGGCGCTGATGCTGTTCGACACCTGGGGCGGCCTGCTCGGGCCGGGTCCGTTCCTCGAGTTCTCGCTGCGCTACATCGCCCAGGTCGTCGACGCGCTCGACGCCGATCCGGTCGCGCGCGAGCTGCCGCTGATCGTGTTCTCGAAGGGCGCCAACGGGCATCTGGAGGCGCTCGCCGGTACCGGCTGCGCGGCGCTCGGCGTCGACTGGACGATTACGCTCGGCGAGGCGCGCGCGCGCGTCGGCGACCGCGTCGCGCTGCAGGGCAATCTCGATCCGTCGGTGCTGTACGCGCGGCCGGAGTCGATCCGCGCCGAGGCGCACGCGACGCTGGCCAGCTTCGGCGCGGGACCGGGCCTGGTCTTCAACCTCGGCCACGGCATCACGCCGCAGGTCGATCCGGCGCATCTGGGCGTGCTGATCGACGCCGTGCATGCCTGGCGTCCGGCCGAGCGCTGAGCCGGTGCCCGCCGCCGCTCAGACGGGCGGCGCAACCGACTGCAGCAGGCGCTCGATCGCGTCCTGAAGGCGGCTCTCGGTCAGCGGCTTGCGCAGGAAGCCGTCCATGCCGGCGGCCTTCGCGGCGGCTTCCTCGTCGCCGCCCGAGCGCGCGGTGACCGCGAGCACCGGCAGACCGGCGTGCGCATCCTGCTTGCGGATCATGCCGGTCAGCTGCAGGCCGTCGATGCCGGGCAGGTCCAGATCGACGATCGCCAGATCGAAGCGCCCGCGCGACAGCTCGACCAGGGCGGCCAGCGCCTGCGCGGCATGCACGACGCGATGTCCGGCCGCCTCGAGCAGGCCACTGGCGACCGCGGCGACGGTCAGATCGTCCTCGACCAGCAGGATCGTCAGTGCCGGCAGCGGCGTCGTCCGCGGCGCCTCGGCGGCCGGCGGTATCGCCGCGGCCTCGCGCGCCAGCGCGGCCTCGACCGAATCGGGCGGCGGGATGCGCGGATCGAGCAGCGGCAGCTCGACCGTGAACACGCTGCCGTGGCCGGGCACGCTGGTCGCGTGGATGCGCCCGTGCATCAGCTGGGTCAGTTCCTGGCAGATCGCCAGGCCCAGCCCGCTGCCGCCGTGCCGGCGGCTGACGCCGTCGGACTGCTCGAAGCGGCTGAACAGCTTCTGCAGCATGTCCGCGCTCATGCCCGGTCCGCTGTCCTCGATGCGGAAGCGCACGATGCCGCCGAAGCCGATCGTCAGGCCGAGCCGGACCTGGCCCTGCTCGGTGAACTTGAGCGCATTGCCGACCAGGTTCAGCAGGATCTGCTTGATCCGCACCGCGTCGCCGACGACGCGTGCCGGTACGCCCGGCGCGATGTCGACGACCAGGGCGACGCCCTTGGCCGCGGCGATGCCTTCCTCGACCGCGGCGACCTCGTGCAGCAGTGCGCCCGGGTCGAACGGCACCGGATCGAGCGACAGCTTGCCGGCCTCGATGCGTGCCAGGTCCAGGCTGTCGTTGACGATGCGCAGCAACACCTCGCCGGACTTGCGGATCGCGTCGGCCTGGCTGCGCTGGCGCGACTCCAGCGGCGTACGCAGCAGCAGGTCGGTCATGCCGAGCACGCCGGTCAGCGGCGTGCGGATCTCGTGGCTCATCATCGCGAGGAAGCGCGACTTGGCGTCGGCGACGATCTCGGCCGCGCGGCGGCGCTCCTCGGCCAGCTGCAGCGCATGCTGGCGCTTGATGCGCTCGCGGTAGCCGCGCATGCCGATCCAGACGATGCCGAGCAGCGCCACGAAGTAGACCAGGTAGGCCTGCTCGGTCGCCCAGGCCGGCGGCGCGACCTCGAGCAGCAGCGGCGGCTCCAGGTCGCTCCACGCGCCGCCGCCGTTGGTCGCCGAGATCCGCAGCGGGTAGCGTCCGGCCGGCAGCTGCGAGAACACGCGCTGGCCGCGATCGCCGGTGTCGACCCAGCCCTCGTCGAAATGCGCGAGCTGGAAGCGATAGCGGTTCGCGGCCGGGTTGACGTACGAGAGCGCGCGCACGTCGACCTGCAGGTCGCGGTCGTCGTAGGTCAGCACGATCGGACCGGATCGCGGCAGGTCGATCGTGCGGCCGTCGCGCCGCACCGTCAGCGCGGTGACGCGCACCGGCGGACGTGCCAGCTCGATCCGCAGCGCGCGCGGATCGAACGCGATCAGGCCGGACAGCGTCGACATCCAGATCGTGCCGTCGGAGGTGCGCGTCGCGGCGCCGTTGCGGAACTCGGCGCTCGGCAGGCCGTCGCCCTCGCCGTAGCGGCTCAGGCGGCGCGCGGCCGGATCGAAGTGCCACAGGCCGCGCCGGCTGGCCAGCCACGGACTGCCGTCGTCGGCGATCACCAGCGAGGCGCCCGGCATCGTCGGCAGTGCGAGGTCGCGCTCGACCTGGTCGATCCGGCGCGCGATCTCGCCGTCCATGCGGTAGTGCTCGAGCCGGCCCGGATGATGGGCCCAGAACGTCCCGTCGGCCGCGAACGCGAACGCGTCGATCAGATCGAACGGCACGCCGGTGACGCGGCGGAAGCGGTCCTCGGCCGGCACGTAGCGCTCCACGCCGACCGTCGTCGCGATCCAGATGCCGCCGTCCGGTGCGGCCGCGAGCACCTTGATGTCGGCGCTGGTCAGACGGTCGTTCGCGCGCTGGTAGCGGCGCAGCGCACGCGTCTTCGGATCGATCGCGACGACGCCCTCGCCGAGCACGACGGCCCAGACCCGGCCTTCGCCGGCCGCCAGCGCGGAGATCTGGCCCGGCGGCAGCGCGTCGGCGCGATCGGCGTCGACCGCGAACTCGTAGGTGCGCGTACGACCGGTGGGATCGATCCGGCGCAGGCCGTTGCGCTGGCCGATCCAGATCGCGTCGTCCTGCACCAGCAGCGAGGTCATGCGCTGGCGGTTGCCGACGAGGTGATGTCCTTGCCGCTCGACGTGGCCGGTGACCGGATCGATGCGGTCGAGGCCGTCGTGCGCGCTGAGCGCCCAGACCGCGTCGTCGGAGCCGACCGCCAGCGCGTTGACGGTGCCGTGCGTCAGGCTGGCCGGCGAGCCGGGCAGGAAGCGGTAGTTCGAGAAGTTGCGCCAGGTCGGCGGCAGCCGCGCGACGCCGCCTTCCTGGGTCGCCAGCCAGACGCTGCCTTCGTGATCGCACAGCACGTCCATGATGCGCGCGCCGGGCAGGGTGCCGGGGATCTGCTCGTGGGTCAGGAAATGATCGGCCTGCTCGCCGTCGAGCACGCCCAGGCCCGAGACCGTGCCGATCCAGAGCCGGCCGCTGCGGTCGCGCGCGGCCGACAGCGGCGTGAAGCCGTCGATCGGCAGGCGGCGCGTCACGACCAGATCGGCACCGACCGCGAACAGGCCGCGCGGCGTCGTCAGCAGGGCGCCGCCTTCCGGCTCGCCGACGATCGCGCTGACCTGGGCCACGCCGGTGCGCGAGTCCAGGTCGGGCAGTTCGACATGGTGGAAGCGGCCGTCGCGCTCGCGCACGTCCAGGCCGCGGTCGGTGCCGATCCAGAGGCGGCCGGCCGTGTCGCCGTGCAGGCTGATCACCGCGTCCGAGCGCAGGCCGTCGGGTTCGTCGGGGCGGTGGCGGAACTGCGTGAACGTGCCGTCGCGTTCGAAGCGTGCCAGGCCGCCGCCGTAGGTGCCGACCCAGATCGTGCCGGCGGCGTCTTCGGCGATCGCGAAGATGTCGTTGCTGCCGATCGTCGTGCGGTCGCTCGGCACGTGGCGGTAGCGCACGAAGGCGGTCGCGCCCGGATCGAGCCGGCTGATGCCGCTGGCCTCGCCGCCGCTCCAGACGCGACCGTGGCGGTCGACCAGCAGGCTGGCGACGTCGTTGCCGGCCAGCGAGCCGGCGTCGCGCGGATCGTGCCGCCAGACCTTGACCTCGACGCCGTCGTAGCGCGCCAGACCGTCGGCGGTGCCGATCCAGATGAAGCCGTCGGCGTCCTGGGCGAGCGCGTAGACGCGGCTCGACGGCAGGCCGTCGGCGACGCCGAGCACCTCGAAACGCGGCTCGGCCGGCGGCGGCCCGGCCACCGCCAGCAGCGGCACGAACATCGTGAGCCATCGCGCGAACATGAACGGCATGGTGCCATGCCGGCCCGCATTTCTCATCGTCGGCGCGAGGATCCCGCACCGGCCCGGGCCGATGCGGACGCCGGCGCGTCGCCGCAGCGCGGCCGGGCCGCCTAGAATGAACCGACACCGCCGCCTCGAGGATGCCCATGTCCGCCAACCGACTGCCGTTGCGCCTGCTGCTGATCGCCGCACTCGCGGTCGGCGCGGCGCTCGCGGTCGGCCTGGTCGTCGGCGCGCTCAACAGCGTGCTGGAGTTCCACGCCCGGGTCGCGGCGATGCCGCTGTGGCTGCGCCTGCCGCTGATCGTCGCGGCGGCCTGTGCGGTGGGCGGCCTGGGTCTGCTGTTCTGGCGCATTGCGCGACCGGCGCGGCGGCGCCTGCCGCCGCTGCGCGAGCCGCCGCAGCGCGCCGAGGTCGACGCGCGCGTCGAAGCGCTGCGCCAGCGCGCGGTCGACACCGCCGCGCTCGAGGCGGAACTGCGCGAGCTGGACCGGCGCCGCAGCGACGGCGAGGTCTACGTCGCCGTGTTCGGCGAGATCTCGACCGGCAAGTCGAGCCTGATCGGCGCGCTCGCGCCCGATCAGGCGCCGGCGACCGACCCGCGCGGCGGCACCACGCGTCAGGTCGCGACCTATCGTGGCCGGCTCGCCAGCGGCCGCAGCCTGGTGCTGGCCGACGTGCCCGGTACCGGCGAGGTCGACGGCGCCGCGCGCGAGGCGCTGGCCCGCGACGAGGCGCTGCGCGCGCACGTCGTCGCGGTCGTCGCCGCGTCCGACCTGACCGCGCGCCAGGATCGCGAGCTGCGCTGGCTGGCCGGCTTCGGCAAGCCGCTGCTGCTCGTGCTGAACAAGATCGACCAGTTCGACGAGGCCGAGCGGCATGCGCTGATCGGCGCGCTGGAACGGCGCTACGCCGGCCTGGTCACCGCGCTGGTACCGGTCAGTGCCGGCGGCCTCGAGCGCTTCGAGCGGCGCCTGGCCGACGGCCGCGTCGAACGGATCGAACGCGAACGGCTGCCGGCGGTCGAGCCGCTGGCGGCCGCGCTGGACCGCTTCGCCGCGCACGGCGCGGCCGCGCTGGAACCGGCGCGCGAGGCCGCCGTGCTGACGCGCGTCGAGGAGCGGCGGGCCGCGCTCGAGCGCGATGCGGCCGCGCGCGAAGCCGATGCGATCGTCGTGCGCTACACGCGCCGCGCGGTCGTCGGTGCGCTGGCCGCGGTCGCGCCCGGCAGCGATCTGGTCATCCAGGGCGCGCTCGGCACCGCGCTGATCCGCGAGCTGGCCGCCGTGCACGGCGTGCCGGTCCGCGAACTGGCGGTCGACGACCTGCTCAAGCGGCTCGGCCTGACCGTGCGCAACACCACGGCGGTCGTGCTCGCGATCGCCGGCAATGCGTTCAAGGCATTCCCGGGCCTGGGCACGCTCGGCGGCGGCGTGCTGCACGCGGTCGCCTACGGCCTGGTGTTCGACAGCGTCGGCCGCGCGGTCTCGGCCAGTCTCGCCGAGAAGGCCGCGTTCGATCAGGCCGACGCCGAACGGCGCGTGCGCGAGCTGCTGGCCGAGCCGGGCCGCGAGCGGCTCGAACGCGTCGCGCGGATCGTGCTGGACGCGGTGCGCGGCAACGGTGCCGCCGGATGAGCGTGACGACGGCCGGTTCGTGCGACGGCGCCGGATTGGTCAGCGTGGACCGACAGTGCATTCATGCCGCGGCGGTGGCGGGGCCGCCGGGTTTTTGCCAAGCTCGCCGCATGTCGACGCTCCGCATCCTGGCGCTCACCGCGCTGCTGGCCGTTATCGCCGCCGTCGCGCCGGGCCGCGCGGCGGGCGCCGACGCGACCACCTGGCGCTTCGATCCGGTGCATAGCCAGATCACGTTCTTCGTCGACCACCTCGGCTTCGCGCATGCGGCCGGCCGCGTCCGCGTCGCCGGCGGCTGGTTCCGCTTCGATCCGGATCACTGGTCCGACGCCGCGGTCGACGTGACGATCGATCTGGCCTCGCTCGATATGGGCGATGCGAAGTGGAGCGAGGCGGTGCGCTCGGGCCAGTTCCTCGACGCCGCGCGCTGGCCGACCGCGCGCTTCGTCGCGCACGGGCTCGACACGGCCGGTCAGCCGAACGGGCAGGCGATCCTGCGCGGCGAGCTGACGCTGCGCGGGCAGACCCGGCCGGTCGAGCTCGCGGTCACGTTCAACCGGATCGGCCGCGATCCGTACGCATTCAAGCGCAAGGCCGGTTTCTCGGCGCGCACCACGCTCCAGCGCAGCGCGTTCGGCATGAAGCGCTACGCCGAGGTCGTCGGCGAGACGATCGACGTCAGAATCGAGGTCGAAGGCATCGCCGACGGCCAGGCAGCGAACCCGGACGAGACAGCCGATGGCGATACGAAGCAATGACGCACGCTGGGGCGCGATCGCCCGCAGCCTCCACTGGATCATCTTCGTGCTGATCGCGATCGCCGCGACGGTCGGTCTGATCATGGTCGAGCTGCCGAAGCGGCCGAACATCATCCCGGTCTACAGCTTCCACAAGTCGATCGGCCTGACCGTGCTGGCGCTGGCGGTGCTGCGCCTGCTGTGGCGGCTGTTCGACCGCCGCCCGCGCGAGCCGGCGATGCCGGCCTGGCAGCACTGGGCCTCGCGGCTGGTGCACGGCGCGCTGTACGTACTGATCTTCGCGATCCCGCTGAGCGGCTGGCTGTTCGACTCGGCCGGCGGCCTGCGACCGCTGCGCTGGTTCGGCCTGTTCGAGGTGCCGAAGCTGCTCGCGCCGAACGACGATGTCGAGGACATCGCCGAGGTGCTGCACGAGGCCTTGTTCTGGGTGCTCGCGGCCGCGGTCGTGCTGCACGTCGGCGGTGCGCTCAAGCACCACTTCGTCGACCGCGACGACGTGCTCGCGCGCATGCTGCCGTGGCGTACGCGGCGTCTGCGCGAGCCCGCGGCGGCCGAGCCGCCGGTGCCGCCGCCTTCGACGCCGGCCGCGACGCCCTGATGCGCCGATTCCCTGTTCGTTCCGATCCGGAGACCCCCATGACCAAACCGCTGTTGGCCCTGCTGCTGATGATCGTTCCGCTCGGCGCGCAGGCGCGCGACTGGCAGGTCGACGCCGCGAAGAGCTCGCTCGGCTTCACCGCCGTCTACGACGGCGAATCGTTCGACGGCCGTTTCGCGAAGTTCACCGCCGCGATCCGCTACGACGCGGCCGACCCGGCCTCGGGCCGCTTCGACGTGACCGTCGACACCGCCAGCGTGACCACGCGCAACGACGAGCGCGACGAGTCGCTGACCGGCAGCGATTTCTTCGACGTCGCGCGGTTCCCGAAGGCGCACTTCCAGACCACCGCCTTCACGGTCGGCGCCGACGGCGGCGTCACCGCCGAGGGCACGCTGACGATCCGCGACCGCAGCCGGCCGGTGCGGCTCAAGGTCGTGTTCGCCGAGACCGGCGCGACCGCCACGCTCGACGTCGAGACGACGCTGCAGCGCACCGACTTCGACCTCGGCGCCGGCAGCGACTGGAGCGACGTCGGCAAGGACGTCGTCGTCAAGGGGCATCTCGTCCTGAGCGGCGGCTGATCGCGCCGCGACCGGCGTGAGCGTCCTGTCCTCGTCCTGGCGGCGGCTGCGCGGCTGGCTCGGCGCGTCCGACACGCCCGAGCCCGACGCCGCCGTCGCACCGCGCGCCGGCGGCGCGGTGCACGGTGCGCAGGCCGCCGACAGCCTGCGCGCGCTGCTCGACGACCCGAACATTCCGGCTGCGGTCCGCAGCAGCCTGGCCGAGGATTTCGCGCGGCTCGAGGCCTTGCTCGCCAAGCTCGAGCGCGACGAGCTGCATCTGGCCGTGTTCGGCCGCGTCAGCGTCGGCAAGTCGGCGCTGGCCAATGCGCTGCTCGGCGAGCCGGCGTTCGAGGTCGGCGTCCTGCACGGCACGACGCGTGCGACCGGACAGCGCCTCTGGCAGGACGTCGCCGGCTCCGGCGTGCATCTGATCGACACGCCCGGCATCGACGAGCTCGACGGCGAGGCGCGCGAGCAGCTCGCGTTCGAGGTCGCCGGCCTGGTCGACCTGGTGATCTTCGTCGTCGACGGCGACATGACCCAGCGCGAGCGCGAGGCGCTGCAGCTGCTGGCCGCGACACGCCGTCCGCTGCTGCTGGCGCTGAACAAGGCCGACCGCTACGCCGAGGCCGACCGCGAGCGCCTGCTCGAGCGGCTGCGCGAGCACGCCGCCGGCCTGGTGCGCGGCGAGGACGTGGTCGCGGTCAGCGCGCGGCCGGCCGCGCTGCGCACGCTGCACCTCGATGCCGACGGCCGCGAGCACGAGGTCCTGGTCGAACAGCCGCCGGCAATCGACGCGCTGCGCGAGCGCCTGGTCGCCGTGCTCGCGCACGAGGGCAAGACGCTGTCGGCGCTCAATGCGAGCCTGTTCGCCGGCCGCCTGTCCGATGCGGTCGGCCGGCGCATCGCCGCCGCGCGCCGCGACCTGGCCGACACCGTGATCCGCCAGTACTGCCTGGCCAAGAGCGTGGCGGTCGCGCTGAACCCGATTCCGGTGGCCGATCTGCTCGCCGCCGGCGCGCTCGACGCGGCCCTGGTCATGCACCTGGGCCGCGTCTACGGCCTGCCGCTGACGCGGCGCGAGGCCGGCGGGCTGATCGCGACGATCACCGCACAGCTGGTCGCGCTGATGGGCGCGATCTGGGGCATCCATCTGGCGTCCTCGGCGCTCAAGGGTCTCAGTGCCGGCATGTCGACGGTGCTGACGGCCGCTGCGCAGGGCGCGCTGGCCTGGTACGCCACGGCCCTGGTCGGTCGCGCCGCCGAGCGCTATCTGGTCGCCGGCAAGTCCTGGGGCGCGCAGGGGCCCAAGCGCGTCGTCGAGGAGATCGTGCGCAGCCTCGACCGCGATTCGATCCTGCGCGAGGCGCGCACCGAGATCCTCGCGCGGCTGCGCCGCGGCGAGGAATCTGAACGACCGCGCGCGTAGTGCACCAGGCGGCGTATGATCCACGCCGCTCCGGTCAACACGGGGCCCGCTTGATCCGCACTCATGCGACGTCGGGGATGCGACGCCGCGTCTTCTTGCCCACCACGAGAGATCCGCGATGAACCACTCCCTGCGCGTCACCCTGCTGGCGGCGACGATCGGCGCCTGCCTGGCCGGCGGCGGCCTCGCCGTCCATGCGGCCGATACGCCCGCCGACGCGGCCGCGACCCGGTCGACCTATCTGATCACGTTCGCCGAGCCGGGCGTGCTCGACAACGACGGCAGCCTCGGCGGCCTGGCCGCGACGGCGCCGCGCAGCGACGGTTCACTGCGCTTCGATGCGCGCAGTCCGGAGGTCGTGGCCTATCGCGGCGTGCTCGCGCAGTCGCGCCAGCAGCATCTGCAGGCGATCGCCGCGCGGCTCGGCCGCAGCGTGACGCCGACGCACGAGTACGAGTACACGCACAGCGGCATCGCCGCCGAGCTGACCGCCGCCGAAGCCGCCGAGATCGCGCGGCTGCCGGGCGTGCGCGAGGTCGAGGCCGAGCCGTTCTACGAGACCGGCACCTACCGCGGCCCGACCTTCATCGGCGCCGACACGATCTGGAACGCCACGCCGACCACGCCGGTCAACCGCGGCAAGGGTGTCGTGATCGGCGTGCTCGACTCGGGCATCGACGCCGACCATCCTTCGTTCGCCGACGACGCGTCCTGCGGCTTCGGCGGCAGCGACCACAAGCTGCTGAGCTACCGCGACTGCTCGTCGACCGCCGCGGGTGTCTGCAACGGTCCGTCCCCGGAGGTCACGCTGTCGAGCCACGGCGCGCACACCGCGAGCACGGCCGGTGGCAACTTTCTGCTGTCGAGCGGCCCGGCACCGGCACCGGCGCCGCCGGCCGGCTTCACGTCGATCTCCGGCGTGGCGCCGTGCGCGAGCATCCGCTCGTACAAGGTCTGCAACGAGTCCAACGGCACCTGCGGCGGCGCCGACATCGTCGCCGGCATCAACAATGCGATCGCCGACGCGGTCGGCGTCATCAACTTCTCGATCTCCGGCGGCACCAGCCCCTGGAACGACAACGACCGCACCTTCCTGAATGCCGTCAACGCCGGCATCTTCGTCGCGGCATCGGCCGGCAACACCAGCGACGGCGTGCCCAACCCGGTCGGCCAGGTCAACCATCGCGGCCCGTGGGTGATGTCGGTGGCCGCCTCGACGCACGACCAGATCCTGGCCGCGCAGATGAGCGTGGAGGGTCCGGCGCCGGCCGACGACATGCAGGGCATGGTCATCATCAAGGGCAGCACGACGCCGGCCGGCAGTGCGTTCACCGACCTGCCGCTGCGCACCTACGCCGCCAACATCGAGGGCTGCACCGCCACCGGCGGCATCCCGGCCGGCCAGTTCAACGGCGTCGGCGCCTACATCCGCCGCGGCAACTGCTCGTTCGCCGAGAAGATCACCAATGCCGTCAACGCCGGCGCGAGCTTCGTGCTGATCGGCAACAACGAGACCGGCGGCATCTCGATGAACACCGCCGGCGCGCCGACCACGGTGCCGGCTTACAGCATCGGCTCGCCGGCCTCCGACCGCCTGTTCGCGTACGTCGCCGCGAACCCGACCGCGACGACGTTCTCGTTCACGCCGAACGTCGGCAATCCGGACATGCTCGGCGACTTCTCGCTGCGCGGCCCGACCTCGGGCGTCACGATCGGCGTGACCAAGCCCGACATCACCGCGCCGGGCGTCAGCATCTATGCGGCCGTCAACGGCGGCTACGGCCGCATGAGCGGTACCTCGATGTCGAGCCCGCACGTGGCCGGCGCCGCCGCGCTGATCCGCGCGGTGCACCCGGACTGGAACCCGGTCGAGGTCAAGTCCGCGCTGCAGATGACCGCCAAGCGCACCGGCCGCAAGGACGACGGCGCGACGCCGTGGGATCCGGACGACGTCGGCAACGGCCGCGTCGACCTGACCGTCGCGGCCAAGGCCGGCCTGGTCATGAACGAGACCTACGCCAACTACCTGGCCGCCAATCCGTCGACCGGCGGCGACCCGAAGACGCTGAACCTGCCGTCGATGCGCAACATGGCCTGCGCGCCATCGTGCACGTTCACGCGCACGGTCAGCAGCAAGCTCGCCGCCTCGGCCACGTGGAACGCGTCGTTCGAGGGCGCCGAGGGCCTGTCGGTGACGGTCAGCCCGGCCAGCTTCACGCTGGCGCCCGGCGCCAGCCAGACGCTGACGATCACCGTGGCGCCCGAGGACTACGGCCCGTCGTTCGCGAACCGGATCGGTTTCGGCTTCGTCGTGCTGAAGACTGCGAGCGCCGGCCAGGCGCCCGATGCCACGATCAGCCTGGCCGTGCGCGGCGCGGCCGACGGCGTCTTCCGCAACGGGTTCGACCCGCTGCCGTGACCTGTGGCCGATTGCCTGCCGGGCAGGGCGGGGGTATAACCCTGCGGCTGTCCGGCAGGCAGCGCACCTCGGCGTGCGCGTCCGACCGGCCGAAGGAATCGGCCGGTGCCGCCGGCGCACTCACCATCTTCTGCACTGCAGTGGCCGCTCGAAACGGCGGGACTGATCGAGTCCCACGCTCCACGGTCGCTTCGAAATCTATCGTGGAGGCACCATGGGCAAGTCGTTTCGAGTGAAGGTTCTGGCATCGGCAGTGACGTTCGCGCTGTCCGCCGGAGGCGCAGGACTGGTCGTCGCGGCCGAGTCCGTGGACGCCGGCCAGGAGGCGTCGCAGTCGACGCTGTCGAACGTATGGCTGATCGAGTTCGACGAGCCGGGCCTGCTGTACTACACCGCCGGCGGCGACGCGACGCAGGCGACCGCGCCGGCGGTCCGCGGCCAGCGCAAGTTCGACGCCAGGTCCCCGGCCGCGATCGCCTACGGCAACGAGCTGACGGCCAAGCAGAACGAGCACCTGGCGCGCATGCAGAGCCGCCTCGGCCGCAACGACCTCGATGTCGTGTTCCGCTACTCGGTCACCCACAGCGGCATGGCGGTGCGCCTCAGCGACGAGGAAGCCGCCGCGCTGGACGGACTGCCGGGCATCGCCAAGATCGAGCGCGAGCAGATCTACTACCCCGACACCTACCGCGGCCCGTACTTCATCGGCGCGCCGGCCGTGTGGAACGGCGACTCGACGCCGACCGGCCTGGGCACCAAGGGGCAGGGTGTCGTCGTCGGCGTGTTCGACACCGGCGCCAACCAGACCCATCCCTCGTTCGCACCGATGGGCGCGGCCTGCGGCTACGACTACCCCAAGCCGAAGCTGACCGCGCGCGACTGCCTGGTCTCCGGCTGCGAGGGCGGCAATCCCGAGGACGCCGACAGCCACGGCAGCCACACCGCGAGCACGACCGCCGGCAACCGCGTGACGATCGCCGACACGCCGGCGCCGACGCGCGACATCACCGGTGTCGCGCCGTGCGCGACCCTGATCACCTACAAGGTCTGCAGCTCGGGCTGCCCGGGCGGCGCGATCACCAATGCGATCAACCGCGCGATCATCGACGGCATCGACGTCGCCAACTTCTCGCTCGGCCCGAACGTCAACGGCCAGCTGAACCCGTGGACCGAGAGCACCGACCGCCGCGCGCTCGACCTGTTCAACGCCGACGTGTTCGTCTCGATGTCGGCCGGCAATACGCGCAGCTCGCCGGTCATCAATCCGCCGGCCGAGGTCAAGCACGTCGGTCCGTGGAACATCACGGTCGCCAACAGCGCGCACGACGGCCTGCCGAACGCGCCGGGCGCGATGCAGATCACCGGTCCGGGGTCGGTACCGCCGGCGCTGGCGACGTTCGAGATCCGTCCGGCCGACACCACGCCGGTCGCCGCGCAGACCGGTCTGACGATCCGTCACGATCCGACCAATGCCGCCGGCTGCAGCCCGTTCCCGGCCGGCTACTTCAACGGCGTGGCCGCGCTGATCCAGCGCGGCGGCACGCCGTCCTCGTGCGCGTACTCGGAGAAGGTCGCCAATGCGGTCGCCGCCGGCGCCCATACCGTGCTGATCTACAACAACGCCGCCGGCAACATCACCTCGATGCTGACCAACGCACCGGACGGCGTGCAGGTGGCGTCGATGAACCAGGCGGCCGGCGAGGCGCTCGCCGCGTTCGTCACCGCCAACGGCGCCACGCCGACCCTCGCCGCCGTCAATCCGGCGCCGACCAGCCTGGCCAACGTGCTCAACAGCGGCAGCCTGCGCGGACCGAACATGTGCTGCGACTCGACCGGCAGCATGGACGTGACCAAGCCCGACATCACCGCGCCGGGCACGCAGATCTACGCCGCCGGCGCCGCGCCGGGCAACTATGCGACGATCTCGGGCACCTCGATGTCGAGCCCGCACGTCGCCGGCGCCGGCATCCTGGTCCGCGCCGCGCAGCCGCACTGGACGCCGGCCGAAGTGATCTCGGCGCTGATGATGACCGCCAACACCGGACAGCTGATGCCCGACCGCGTGACGCCGGCGACCGCCGACGAGATCGGCAGCGGCATGGTCAACCTGCGCAAGGCGCCGCTGGCCGGCCTCGTGCTCAACGAGACCTACGCCAACTTCCTCGCGGCCAACCCGAACAGCGGCGGCGTTCCGCGCAACCTCAACATCGCCAACCTGCGCCGTACCAGCTGCGTGGGCAGCTGCAACTGGACGCGCACGTTCCGCAACACGCTGTCGGAGCCGACCACCTGGACCGTCACGGCGGCCAATCTGCCGGCCGGTCTGAGCCTGTCGTTCTCGCCGTCGACCTTCAGCTTCGACGGGACCGACGTGCCGAACCCGGACGGGTTCTTCACGGGCGATTTCGAGGAGCCGGCCGGCCTGCCGGAGACCCAGGCGGTCGTGATCACCGCGACGCCGACGGCCGCGCTGGCGAACATCGTCTACGCCGACGTCGTGCTGACCGAGCAGAACGGGCTGTCGCCGCCGCTGCGGCTGACGGTGGCGGTCAAGGGTAATCCGTGATCTTGGCCGTTTTCGGCTGATAGGTTGCCGTTCGGGCGGATGGTTCGGTTCGACTGCTGCTTCGTGTCTGCTTTTGCTTTCGAGCGATCGGAAGCGTTTTGGGCTTCGATGTCGATGCCGGTCTTGGTTTCGCCCTTCTCGGGCTGGTGATCTTAAAAAAAGCTCAAGCTCAAAGATTCAGAGCAAGAGCTTCCGCTCGCTGCGCGAGCGGGTGACTTTTTTGCGGACCGCCATCCCTGGCGTCCGCCCTTCGGGCCGTCGCTGACGCGACGTCAAGAAT
>QFPO01000030.1 GCA_003241385.1 Rhodanobacter denitrificans | reverse complement strand
CCAAAACCGCCTGCGCTGACGCGAGCCGATGCGGCTGCGCCGCATCGGTGCCCTGCGCTTCTCGGTCGCCCAGGCACGCTGCCCCCACTCGCTGGCGCTGACACGGGGCAGCTCTTCGGCCTGGACGACCTGCGATGCTCGGCTCGCTTTAGGCGCACCAACAGCCAGGAGCAAGGGCAACAGCGAGAGCAAAAGCCACAGCCACAGCCACTGCGACAGCGAGAGCGGGGCGGGCGGGTTGGCGCGAGCGGGACGGGGCGGGGGCGATCGTCCCGGATCGGTGGGGGAGCGTTCTTTTGCGGGGCGAGGAACGGGGCGGATTCCGGGTCGGCGCGGCTGCTTGTTGATCGCTTCGGCGGGTTTGCGGTACAACTCCGGACTGCCCCGGGCATCGGCGTGCGTCCAAGGACGAACCATGCGGCTCGGGATCACCATGATCCGGCGCTCCGGCAATGATCGCCTGGCCGGAGCCTCGGAGGGGAAATGAATACGTTCGTACGTTCGAAGGTTCTGGCTTCGGCGGTCGCCGTCGCCTTGTCGGCCGGCACCGTGGCCGGCCATGCATTCGCAGCCGATCCGGTCCAGGATCCCAATGCCGTCGCGATCAGCGGCCGGCTCTGGATGATCGAGTTCGCCGAGCCGGGCCTGCTGTATTTCCAGGGCGACGCGCAGCAGCCGCAGGGCACCGCACCGGCCGGCCAGCGCCGTCTCGACGTGCATACGCCGGCCGCCGTGCAGTACCAGGCCCGCCTGACCGCGGCCCAGGACGCGCACATCGCCGCGATCGAGGCGCGCCTCGGCCGCAGCGTGCAGGCGATCCATCGCTACGCGATCACGCACAGCGGCATCGCGCTCGAACTCACCGAAGCGGAAGCCGCGCGGATCCGCGATCTGCCGGGCGTCGTCAGCGTCGAGAAGGAAGCGCTCTACCAGCTCGACACCCATCGCGGCCCGACCTTCATCGGCGCGCCGACGATCTGGGACGGCTCCAATGCGCCGGGCGGCTTCGGTTCGCTCGGCCAGGGCATCACGATCGGCGTGTTCGATACCGGCGCCAATCTCAGCCATCCCTCGTTCGCGCCGATGGGCGCGGCCTGCGGCTTCTCGACGCCGCAGCCCAAGCTGGTCGCGCTGGACTGCTCGGCCGCCAGCTGCGCAGGGCCCTCGCCCGGCGATGCCGACGATCACGGCAGCCATACCGCTAGCACCGCCGGCGGCAACTTCGTGCCGCGCGGCGAGAACGCCGATCCGCTGCGCAACATCTCCGGCGTCGCGCCGTGCGCGAACCTGCGCACCTACCGCGTCTGCTTCCCGGCCGGCTGTACCGGTACGGCGATCACCAACGCGATCAATCAGGCGATCGTCGACGGCATCGACGTCGCCAACTTCTCGCTCGGCCCGAACGTCAACGGTCAGCTGAACCCGTGGACCGACAGCACCGACCGCCGCGTGCTCGACATGGTCAACTCGGGCATCTTCGTCTCGATGTCGGCCGGCAATACGCGCGCCTCGCCGGTCATCAATCCGCCGGCCGAGGTCAAGCACGTCGGTCCGTGGAACATCACGGTCGCCAACAGCGGTCACGACGGCGTGCCGCGTGCCGACGGCTTCATCCAGGTGACCGGGCCGACGCCGGTGCCGTCGAACCTCGCATCGCTGACGCTGTCGGCCGCCGACGTGCCGCCGCCGCCGGCTGCGACCGGTGTCGTCGTGCGCCACGTCGCATCCAATGCGTTCGGCTGCACCTCGTTCGCGCCGGGCACGTTCTCGGGCGCCTATGCGCTGGTGTCGCGCGGCGGCACGCCCGAGGCCTGCGCGTTCGCGGTCAAGGTCGCCAACGCGGTCGATGCCGGCGCGCAGGGCGTGATCATCTTCAACAACGTCGCCGGCGCCTTCAGCCCCGGCACCAATGCGCAGGAAGGCACGCCGGTCGGCACGCTGACGCAGACCGACGGCCAGGCGCTGGCGAGCTTCATCACCGCCAACGGCGCGACGCCGACCGTGGTCACGGTCAACCCGCCGCCGCTGACGACCGCCAACGTGCTCGACAGCGGCAGCCTGCGCGGCCCGAATCTGTGCTGCAACGGCAACGGCGCGATGAACGTCACCAAGCCGGACATCACGGCGCCCGGCATCAACATCTACGCCGCAGCCTCGGGTACCGGTCAGTCCGCCTACGCCAACATCTCGGGCACGTCGATGTCCTCGCCGCACGTCGCCGGCGCCGGCGCCCTGGTGCGTGCGGTGCGGCCGACCTGGACGCCGGTCGAGGTCAATTCCGCGCTGATGATGACCGCGACCCTCGCCGGTCAGCTGATGCCGGACGGCACGACGGCGGCGACGCCGGACGAGGTCGGCAGCGGCATGGTCAATCTGCGTGGCGCGGCGCTCGCCGGCCTGGTGCTGAACGAGACCTTCGCCAACTTCGTCGCGGCCAATCCGAACAGCGGCGGCCAGCCGCACACGCTGAACATCGCCAGCCTGCGCAACGTCGGCTGCACCGGCAACTGCCAGTGGACGCGCACGTTCCGCAACACGCTGTCGACGCCGACCAACTGGACCGTCACGGCCGTCAACGTGCCGGCCGGGCTGAACCTCAACGTCTCGCCGACCAGCTTCAGCTTCACCGGCGAAGGCGTGCTCGATCCGGACGTGATCTTCATCGGCACGTTCGAGGATGCGGCGCCGACCGCGCCGGAGACGCAGGCGATCACCGTCACCGCGACGCCGACGACGACGCTCGCCAACGTCGTGTTCGCCCAGATCGTGCTGACCGAGACCGGCGGCCAGTCGCCGCCGCTGCGCCTGACCGTCGCGGTACGCGGCGCGCCCTGATCGGGACACCGCACGCGACACGCTGCATCGAAAAAGGCCCGCTTCGGCGGGCCTTTTTCTTGGCTCTTCACACCCTCGCTTTCGCCCTCGATCCCGCTTCAGCTCTTGTCGTGGCTTTCCGCTTTTGCCACCGGTGCGCCTAAAGTGAGCCGAGAAGCGCCGACTCGAAGGCAAAAGAGCCGACACGGCTATAGTGCCCGGCAGCGGCCGATCAGAAGCGCAGAAACGAAAACCCCCGAAACGCCGGAGGCGCTTCAGGGGCATCGGTTTCCTCGAGATGGTGGGCGGTGCAGGGATCGAACCTGCGACACCTGCCGTGTGAAGGCAGTGCTCTACCGCTGAGCTAACCGCCCATGGTGCCGGAGAAGGGAATCGAACCCCCGACCCACGCATTACGAATGCGTTGCTCTACCAACTGAGCTACTCCGGCTCGAGGGGCCGCGAAGTATAGTCACTCCGCTTGCGACCGACAACAGGTTTGTAAGCGTCTGCGTGCGGTCCCCGGCGCTGCGCCGAGAGACCGTGCCGGCGGTCAGAACCAGTGGCGCGACTCGCCTTCGCCCTCGACGTTCTCGACGCAGCGCCCGCACAGCTCCGGATCGTCGGCGAACGTGCCGACCTCCGGCCGGTAGTGCCAGCAGCGCACGCATTTGGCGGACTCGCTCGCACCTGCGGCGATCCAGACCTCGATTCCGTCGAGTTCGGCGCGGACCGCGTCGGCCGGGCGCGCGTCCAGGTCTGCCAGCGTCAGCGACGAGGTGATGAAGAAGAAGCGCAGCTCGGCGGCCGTGTCGGCATAGCGTGCCCGTGCTGCCGCGTCCAGGTACAGCGTGACCTCGGCCTGCAGCGAGGCGCCGATCGTGCCGGCGGCGCGCATGCCCTCGAGCACCTTCGACACCGCCGCGCGGATCGCGAGCAGATCGCTCCAGTACGCGCGGCGCTCGGCCGAACCCTGTGTCGCGGCGAGACCGTCGTACCAGGTCTCCAGCAGTACCGACTCGCCGCGCGGCTCGCCATCGGCGCGTGCCGGCAGGTATTGCCAGATCTCCTCGGCCGTGAAGCTGGTCAGCGGCGCCAGCCAGCGCACCAGCGCTTCGAGGATGTGGAACATCGCGCTCTGCGCGCTGCGCCGGCCGAGGCTGTCGGTCGGCATCGTGTAGAGCCGGTCCTTGGTGATGTCCAGATACAGCGAGCCCATCTCGTTCGTGCAGAAGTTCTGCACGCGCTGCACGATCTCCGGGAAGTCGTAGCGCTCGTAGGCGGCCACGACCGCGGTCTGCACGTCGTGCGCCTGCTGCACGGCCCACTGGTCGAGCAGCAGGCAGCGTTCGACCGGCAGCAGATGCTGCGCCGGATCGAAGCCGTCCAGGTTGCCGAGCAGGAAGCGCGCGGTGTTGCGGATACGGCGGTACGCGTCGGACACGCGCTTGAGGATCTCGTCGGAGACCGCGATCTCGTTGCGGTAGTCGGTCGAGGCGACCCACAGGCGCAGCACGTCGGCGCCGAGCGTGTCGACGACCTTCTGCGGCGCGATGACGTTGCCGAGCGACTTGGACATCTTGCGGCCGTGCTGGTCGACCGTGAAGCCGTGCGTCAGCACCTCGTGATACGGCGCGCGGCCGTGCATCGCCGAGGCGGTCAGCAGCGAGGAATGGAACCAGCCGCGATGCTGGTCCGAACCCTCCAGATAGATGATGCGGTCGTCCGGACCGTGCGCGAGTTCGGGCCGCTGGTCGAGCACGGCGTAATGCGTCACGCCGGAATCGAACCAGACGTCGAGCACGTCGGAGACCTTCTCGTAGCGCTCGGCGTCGGCGCCGATCAGCTCGCTCGGATCGAGCGCGGCCCAGGCATCGATGCCGTCGCGCTCGACGCGCTGCGCGACCTGCTCGAACAGCTCGACGCTGCGCGGATGCGGCAGCTGGGTCGTCCTGTCGACGAACAGCGCGATCGGCACGCCCCAGGTGCGCTGGCGCGAGATGCACCAGTCGGGACGACCGGCGATCATGCCGGTGATGCGCTCCTCGCCCCAGGACGGGATCCAGCGCACCGCCTTGATCGCGTCCAGCGCGGTCGCGCGCAGGCCTTCCTTCTCCATGCTGATGAACCACTGCGGCGTCGCGCGGAACGCGATCGGCGTCTTGTGGCGCCAGCAGTGCGGATAGCTGTGCTCGAACTTCGCGAACGCGAGCAGGTGGCCGTTGCCGCGCAGCAGGTCGACGATCGCATCGTTCGCCTTCCAGATGAACTGGCCCTCGAACAGCGGCGTGCCGGGCAGATAGACGCCGTTGCCGCCGACCGGATTGAGTTCCGACGCGGTGTAGCGCTCGATCAGGCCGTAGGCCTGGGCGACCGTGAAGTCCTCGACGCCGTGACCGGGCGCGGTGTGAACCGCGCCGGTGCCGTCCTCGGCGCTGACGTGGGCGCCGACCAGGATCGGCACGCGCCGCTCGTAGAACGGATGCTGCAGCTCGACGCGCTCGAGCGCGGCGCCGGGCGCCAGCCGGCTGCCGGCCAGCGGCGCGGCCTGTTCGATCCCGTAGCGCGCCAGCGCCTTGTCGGCGAGCGCCGCGGCGATCACCAGCAGCACGCGGCGACCCTCGCGCGGCGGTCCTTCGACCAGCACGTATTCGAGCTCGGGGCCGAGCGAGACGGCCAGACTCGCCGGCAGCGTCCACGGCGTGGTCGTCCAGATCGGCACGGCGACGATCGTGTCGTCGTCGAGCGTCACGCCGAACGTCGCCGCGAGCGCCCGCGGATCGACCGCATCGTAGGCGACGTCGATCGCCGGCGAGATCTTGTCGGCGTACTCGATCTCGGCCTCGGCCAGCGCCGAGCCGCAGTCGAAGCACCAGTGCACCGGCTTGAAGCCGCGCGTCACGTGGCCGTTCGCGTAGATGCGCGCCAGCGCGCGCAGCATGTCGGCCTCGAAGCGCGCGTCCATCGTGCGATACGGGTGGTCCCAGTCGCCGAGTATGCCGAGACGCTTGAAGTCGGCGCGCTGCAGGTCGATCTGCCGGGCCGCGTACTCGCGGCACTTCTGGCGGAACGTCGCCGCGTCGACCTTCTGGCCGACCTTGCCGACCTCCTTCTCGACCGCGATCTCGATCGGCAGGCCGTGGCAGTCCCAGCCCGGCACGTACGGCGAGCGGAAGCCGGCCATCAGCTTGGACTTGACGACGATGTCCTTGAGCACCTTGTTGACCGCGTGGCCGATGTGGATCACGCCGTTCGCGTACGGCGGGCCGTCGTGCAGGATGAACGCGCGCGCGCGGCCGGCGGTGTGGCGCTGGATCGTCTGGTAGCGCTCCTTGGCGTACCAGTCGGCCAGCATCGCCGGCTCGCGCTTGGCCAGATCGGCCTTCATCGCGAAGTCGGTCTTGGGCAGGTTGATGGTGTTCTTGTAATCCTTGCTCACGCAGTCGCTCCGGCCTTCGCGGCCTGTGGCATGCCCAGAATCGTGCGCGCCTCGGCCGCGTCCCGGTCCATCTGCCGGACCAGCGCGTCGAGATCGGCGAATTTTTCCTCGTCGCGCAGCTTGGCGACGAACTCCACGTCGAGACGACGGCCGTAGAGGTCGCCGTCGAAGTCGAACAGATGCGCCTCGAGCAGCGGTGCGCCGCCGCCGTCGACGGTCGGCCGCACGCCGAGGCTGGCGACGCCCGGGTGCGGGCCGCCGTCGAGGCCGTGCACGCGCACCGCGAAGATGCCACCGACCGGCGAGGTCCGCGTGCCGAGCGCGATGTTGGCGGTCGGATAGCCCAGGCGCCGGCCGAGCTGCTGGCCGTGGACCACCTCGCCGCCGATGCGGAAGCGGCGACCGAGCAGATGCGCCGCGCCGTCGAAGTCGCCGGCCGCGAGCTTCTCGCGGATGCGGCTGGAGCGCACGCGTTCGCCGTCCAGCGCGAACTCCGGGAACACCTCGACCGAGAAGCCGGCGCGTTCGCCGGCCTCGCGCAGCACGGCGATGTCGCCCTGGCGGTCGCGGCCGAAGCGGAAATCGGCGCCGACGAACACCTCGCGCACCTGCAGCCTCGCGATCAGGATGCGGTCGATGAAGGTCTGCGCGTCCCAGCCGGCCAGCTCGGCGTCGAAGCCGAGCAGCAGCACCCGGTCGATACCGGCCGCCTCGAACTGCTCGATCTTGTCGTGCCGGTCCGACAGCCGCAGCAGTGGCGCGCCGCGTGCGAAGAACTCGCGTGGAATCGGCTCGAAGCTGACCACGACCGCCGGCAGGCCGCGCGCGTCGGCGCGCGCGCGCACGCGGTCGAGCAGGGCGCGATGCCCGCGATGGACGCCGTCGAACGCGCCGACGCACGCCACACTGCCGCCTGGGGCGAGACTCGGCCCCGCGGCACCTTCGAATACCTGGATCATCGGGCGATTATAGCGAGGCGCCCGCATCGCCGTCGTCTGCGCGCAGGTCCGGGCGGCGTCGTTCGAGCGCTGCGCGCTCAGTGTCCGCGCAGATCGCGCAGGCGCAGGCCGAGCGCGAGCAGCGTCGCGACGAACGCGGTGCCGGCCGCGGCGATCAGCGCCAGCAGGCGCGTCAGGCGCGTGGCCGCCGACCACTGGGTCCAGTCGTGCCACACGAAGAGCCCGGCCAGCAGGACCGCGACCATCGCCGCGCAGGCCAGCGTCAGCCGCAGCAGATGGCGGCCCCAGCCCGGCGCGCGCCGGTAGACGCCTTCGCGGCGCAGTGCGCGCCAGAGCAGGGCGAGATTGAGATAGCTGGCCAGCGCGCTGGCCAGCGCCAGTCCGACGTGCAGGCCGGGCACGCGGTCGAGCGCGGCGAACCAGCCGTCGGCGACGTCTTGCGGACGGTGCCAGAGCACCAGCAGCAGGCCGACGAAGACGCCGTTGAGCAGCATGCTGGCGATCATCGCGGCGATGCCGGCGCGCACCGGCGTGCGCGTGTCCTGCCTCGCGTAGAACGCCGGCGCGAGCACCTTGACCAGTACGAAGGCCGGCAGGCCGAAGCTCAGCGCCGACAGCGACAGCGCGGCCATCCGGACGTCGTGCGCGTCGAAGCGGCCGTGCTGGAACAGCGTCGAGACGATCGGCTCGGCCAGCAGCACCAGGCCGAGCATCGCCGGCACCGCGATCAGCAGCGCCGTGCGCAGGCCCCAGTCGAGCGCGCGCGAATAGCCGTCCGGATCGGCGCCGACGTGATGGCGCGACAGCGACGGCAGGATCACCGTGCCGAGTGCGACGCCGAACAGGCCGAGCGGAAACTCCAGCAGACGGTCGGTCTGCGCGAGCCAGGTCTGCGAGCCGGTGATCAGGAACGAGGCGATCAGCGTGTCGAGCAGCAGGTTGACCTGGGCGACCGACGAGCCGAACAGCGTCGGCACCATCAGCTTGAGGATCCGCTGCACGTCCGGATGGCGCCAGCCCCAGCGCGGCAGCGTCAGCAGGTTCAGATGGCGCAGCGCCGGCAGCTGGAACAGCAGCTGGAATACGCCGGCGGCCAGGATCGCCCAGCCCAGCGCCATGATCGGCACGTCCATCCGCGGCGCCAGCCACAGCGCGCCGACGATCATGCAGAGGTTGAAGATCACCGGCGTCAGCGCCGGCAGCGCGAAGCGGTGGAAGCTGTTGAGCACGCTGCCGGCCAGCGCGGTCAGCGAAATGAACAGCAGATACGGAAACGTCAGCCGCAGCAGGTCCGAGGTCAGCGCGAGCTTGGCCGGATCGTCGATCGAGCCCGGTGCGAACACGCGCGTGACGCCGTCGGCGCAGACGATGCCGAGCGCGGTCACGACCAGCAGGATGCCGCCGAGCGTGCCGGCCGCGCGCGCGATCAGCTCGCGCAGCGCCTCGGCGCTGCCGCGCTCCTTGACCTCGGTCAGCACCGGCACGAACGCCGCCGCGAACGAGCCCTCGGCGAACAGCCGGCGCATGAAGTTGGGAATCCGGAACGCGACCCAGAACGCATCGGTGGTCGCGTTGGCGCCGAAGGTCCAGGCGATGACCATCTCGCGGACCAGGCCGAGCAGGCGCGAGACGAAGGTGCCGCCGCTGAAACTGAGCATCGAGCGGAGCAGGCTGGGGGCGGCGGGCATCGATCGGGGCGTGAGAAAAAGGCGAGGCGCCGCACAGCGTCGGACCGGATCCGGGCGATCGGCGGGCAGCCAGGGGGTCAAAGGGCGCGTAGTATCGGTCTTTTGGCGGCGTGCGCCCAATCCCCGGTGGCGGCGCCTGCAGTTCCGGCTTGACCGATCGGCGCCGAGGCCGCATAATCCCCCGCCTTTTTAGCCCCAATTTCTGCTTTCAGCCCCGATTTCTGGAGTAACCAGTGGCCAACATCAAGTCCGCCAAGAAGCGTGCGCGTCAGTCCGAGCAGGCGCGTCAGCGCAACGCCAGCGCCCGTTCGATGGTGCGTACGGCGATCAAGAAAGTCGTCAAGGCCCTCGACGCGAAGGACAAGGCCGGCGCCGAAGCCGCGTTCCGCGCCGCCGAGCCGATCATGGACCGCTATGCGGCCCGTGGCCTGATCCATCAGAACAAGGCCGCCCGTCACAAGAGCCGCCTGACCGCGCACATCCGCGCGCTCGGCTGAGCCCGGCCGACAGCGGCACCCGAAAAAGCCGGCGTGAAGCCGGCTTTTTTGTTTGGTTCTTCCCCGTCCCGGGAATCGACCCGCAGCGATCCCGTTCGCCCCACATGCTCTGACGTTTGCCGTGGCTGTAGCGCTTGCTGCGGCTGTGGCCTTTGCTCTCGCCGTTGCTCTCGCTCTTGGCTGTTGGTGCGCCTAAAGCGAGCCGAGCATCGCAGGTCGCCCAGGCCGAAGAGCTGCCCCGTGTCTGAGCGCAGCGAGTTGGGGCAGCG
>QFPO01000004.1:201166-208682 GCA_003241385.1 Rhodanobacter denitrificans | reverse complement strand
GGTAGTGTGGCTCAAGCCATGCAAGAGTAGGTCATCGCCAAGGGCCTCAAAGCCGACCCCCGCCGAAAGGCGGGGGTTTTTTGTTGCCTCGGCGCCGGCGCTCTCATGCCGCGTCGCCGCCAGGTCGGTGGCGCTCCAACCGGACACCATCGCCGACGAGCCACCCGCCTCCACCCCCTCGCCAGGCCGGCTCGTCTCACGACTTCCCCAGAATCCCGGGCGCGGTCGCTACCGCCCCTCCCCGTCGCCGCATCTCGCTATCGTCATCGCATGCCGCTCGCGGCGCCGCCGAGGCTTCGACGCTCCTCGACCGCCCGGCGGGAACGGCGTCCCGACGTATCCGGAGCTCTCGAGCGCCGGCAACTGCCTCGGCTTCGCCGCCATACCCCAGGCGCCGCCGATCCCAAGCTATCGCCACGATTCCGGGAGCCGGTGCGGCACGCCGCCAGCGGCACCAGGCCGATACGACCTGCTATCTTCCGTTCCCCGACGCCGCTACCTGTCTTCCCCGTGCTGCCCCATCAACGTCACTTTCTCGAGCTTGCGCTGCAGCGCAACGCGCTGCGCTTCGGCCAGTTCACGCTCAAATCCGGGCGCATCAGTCCGTACTTCTTCAACGCCGGCCTGTTCGACTCGGGACTGGCACTGGCCACGCTGGGGCGGTCCTATGCGCAAGCCGCCGTCGACTCGGGCCTGGCCTTCGACGGACTGTTCGGTCCGGCCTACAAGGGCATCGTGCTGGCCGCGGTCACGGCGGCAGCGCTGTCCGACCAGCACCAGCGCGACGTGCCGTATACCTACAACCGCAAGGAAGCCAAGGACCACGGCGAGGGCGGCCTGCTGGTCGGTGCGCCGCTGGCCGGCCGCGTGCTGATCGTCGATGACGTCATCACCGCCGGCACCGCGATCCGCGAATCGCTCGCGATGATCGCGGCCGCCGGCGCGACGCCGGCCGGCGTGCTGATTGCGCTCGATCGTCAGGAGCGCGGGCAGGGCGAGCGTTCGGCCGCCCAGGAGGTCGCCGAGGCCTACGGCATTCCGGTCATCGCGATCGCGACGCTCGGCGACTTGCTCGCGTTCGCCGACGAGCGCGCCGACCTTGCCGCCCATCGGTCCGAGCTGGCCGCCTATCGCTCACGATACGGGGTGTGACGAGGGTTCCGCGTCGGTTTCGCGGCGTCGCCTATACTCGGCAAGTCTGGAGGTGGACATGGCGTCGTACAGGGGAATCGCGTCGGCATTGCTGTGCATACTGCTGGCCGCTGCTCAATCGGCGGCGGCGCAGCGCTCCAAGCTGCCCGATCACAACCGCTACAAGTGGCGCGATGCCGAGGGCAAGCTGCACTACGCCGACGTGCCGACGTCCGAGGCGATCCGGCTCGGCTACGAGGTGATCAGCCCGCAGGGCATCGTGATCCGCCGTGTCGAGCGCGCCAAGACCGCCGAGGAACTGACCGCCGCACGTGCCGCCCAGGCCAAGGCCCAGGCCGACCTGCAGGAGGCGGCGCTGCGCAGCCGGTCGGACTCGCAGATGCTGATTGCGTTTCCGAACGAAGCGGACCTGCTGCGGACCCAGCAGCAGCAGCTCGACCTGCTCGATCAGACGATCAAGGCCGCGCGCATCAGCCTGCGCAGTCAGGAAGGCACGCTGGCCGACCAGCTCGCGCACGCCGACGAGCTCGAACAGGCCGGCAAGCCGGTGCCGATCAACCTGACCAACCGGATCCTCGACCTGCGCGAGCAGATCGACACGCACCGCAAGCTGATCGCGCGCAAGGAGCAGGAGCGCGTCGAGACGGCCGAGCGTTTCGAGGCCGACGCCGCGCATTACCGCAAGCTCAAGCTCGCGCAGGAAGAACAGCAGCGCTGAGACCGAGCGACGCGTCGGCTGCAGGCGGTTCGTCGCGTGGGCACGACGTCCGCGCCCGATCCGTGGCGCGGTCACGAGTCCCGCCACCGCCTCGCCGCGTGCTCCGTGCGATCTGGCCTGACACGCGCAAGGCCGCGCAGCCATCGCCGATCGACCATCGCAGGCAACGCCGTGATGCACTCGTTCGCGCGATCCGGGGACGACGGCCGAGCGCTCCGTCGTCGCCCTCGACCTTCGAGCGCCGCGCCGCGACGCTCAGAACGGCAGCTTGAGCTCGGGCTCGATCGCGAGCAGCTGGGTGCGGAACGCGTCCTGGATCCGGCGCAGCGCATCGGCGCTGTCCGCATCGAAACGCAGCACCAGCACCGGCGTGGTATTCGACGCGCGGACCAGACCCCAGCCGTCCGGCCAGTCGGCGCGCACGCCGTCGATCGTCGTCAGCCGCGCGCCGTCGAAGCGGGCCTTGCTCTGGAAGGTCGCGATGAAGCGATGCGTCTGGCCTTCCTGCATCGGAATCTTGAGCTCGGGCGTCGATACGCTGTTCGGCAGCGCGTCGAAGATCTCCTTCGGCGTGCGCTCGTCGAGGTCGCCGGCGAGAATCTCCATCAGCCGCGCCGCGGCGTAGATGCCGTCGTCGAAGCCGTACCAGCGCTCCTTGAAGAAGAAATGGCCGCTCATCTCGCCGGCCAGCTCGGCGCCGGTGTCGCGCATCTTGGACTTGATCAGCGAGTGGCCGGTCTTCCACATCAGCGGTACGCCGCCGTTCTGCAGCACGTTCTGCTGCAGTTTGCCGGTGCACTTGACGTCGTAGATGATCGTTGCGCCCGGCACGCGCGTCAGCACGTCGGCCGCGAACAGCATCAGCAGGCGGTCGGGGAAGATCACCTCGCCGGTCTTGGTCACGACGCCGAGGCGGTCGCCGTCGCCGTCGAACGCCAGGCCGACGTCGGCATTGGTGTTCTTCACGGTCAGGATCAGGTCCTGCAGGTTGTGCAGTTCCGACGGATCCGGGTGGTGGTTCGGGAACGTGCCGTCGACATCGCAGTACAGCGGCATGACCTCGCAGCCGATCGCCTCGAGCACCGCCGGCGCGATCGCACCGGGTACGCCGTTGCCGCAGTCGACGACGACCTTGAGCCGGCGCTGCACCTGGATGTCGTCGGCGATCCGGTCGACGTACTCGCGCGAGACGTCCAGGCTCTGCAGGCCGCCGCTGCCGTCGACGTAGTCCTCGTCGCGAATGCGCTCGTAGAGTTTCTGGATCGCCGCCTCGGCCAGCGTCTCGCCGCCCAGCACGATCTTGAAGCCGTTGTAGTCGGGCGGATTGTGGCTGCCGGTCACGGCGACGCCCGAGCCGGTGTTGAGGTGGTAGCACGCGAAATAGACCACCGGCGTCGGCGCCAGGCCGATGTCGATGACGTCCAGGCCGCTCGCGCGCAGGCCTTCGATCAGTGCGGCCGAGAGCTCAGGTCCGGACAGCCGCCCGTCGCGGCCGACGACGATCTCGGACAGGCCGCGCGAGCGCGCCTCGCTGCCGATCGCCCGGCCGATCGAGCGCGCCACGTTGCGCGTCAGGGTCTGGCCGACCACACCGCGGATGTCGTAGGTGCGGAAGATGCTCGGATCGGCCCAGCTGTCCTCGGCCGGCGGAGTCGGCGCGGCCGCCGCTGCGGCAGGCGCCGCCGGAACCGATGCCGGCGTTTCGGGCTTGGGCTGCTGTTTGATGACGTCGGACAAAAGCGTGCTCTCCTGGGAATGGGGTTGGCGGCGCAGCAGGCCCATCGCCCGCTCGATGCCGGCCTTGCGCAGCCACAGCGCGGCCAGGCCGCCGAGCAGGCACAGCACCGTCAGCGCCGAAATCAGCAAGGGTGACCGAGGTACCGTTATGAAATAGTTCGGCGGTGCCTTGCCGATGCGCAGGTCCGACCCGGCGATCGGCTGGCCGGCATCGCTCAGCGCGCTGGCCTCGCCGTCGCCGATCGCGCGCAGCAGCTGGTCGCTGCGGCCGTCGCCCTGGCGCAGTTCCAGACGTGCGCCGACTAGCGGAAACGACGAGAAGCGGTCGAGCAGCGCCTGCGCCGGCCACTCGGCCAGCAGATAGGCGCGTGCCGGCTCGCCGGATGGGCCGGCGACCGGCCAGACCTGCAGCAGCACCGGCGGTTTGCCTTTCTCCTGGCGCAGCGCGGCGACCGTCGGCGCGGCATCGGACTGCGCGCGCATCAGCAGGGCGGCGCGCGCATAGCCGACGTCGGCCAGGTCATCGACCAGCACCGAGCCCAGCGCGGCGTCGTAGAAGCGCACCGTGCCGACGTCCGACACCGAGGCCTTGAGCAGGCCGGAGGCCATCGTCAGATCGGGCATCGGCGATTCGAACACGCGCGCGATCGGCGGGCTGGCCAGCGCCGCCTCGATGTCGCGTCGCCGGTCGGCGATCTGCTTGCCGAACTCGGCGACCAGCTCGCCGCGCAGCGTGTCCGCCGCGGCCGATCCGCTGCGTTCGCGCAGGATCAGCCAGGTCTGCCACGCCAGGAACCCGGCCGAGATGAACAGCGCGGTCGCCGCCGCCACGCCGAGCAGTACGCGGGGATTCGGACGGTACCGCAGACGCGGCAGTCGCCGCCTGGCCTTTGCTGACTCTTCGCTGCCCATGGTCCCCTCCCCGGATTCTCTGGCGGCGCTGCGGGCTGCCGATCGCCCCGGAGCCGTCTCAATGTGCCCCGCTCGTCCGGCCGTTTTCGAGACCGGCCCGGCATCCGTCGCCGGCCATTCTACCTACGGATCCGGCTGCGCCGGTCGACGGCGCGGTCAGACCGGCGCGATGGCGACGCCGGTCGAGCCGAAACCGCCGAGGCCGCGCTCGCTGCCGCTGGAGAACGCCGAGACCACCGTGAACTGCGGACGCAGCACCGGGACGAACAGCATCTGCGCGATGCGGTCGCCCGGCTCGATCGTGATCGCCGCGTCGGCCAGCGTCGCCGGATTGCGGTTCCAGACGCTGACGAAGCACTCGGCCATGTAGTCGGCGTCGACGATGCCGGTGCCGTTGCCGAGCACCAGCCCCTTCTTGTGCCCCAGGCCCGAGCGCGCGACGATCATCGCGCACAGGTGATCGGCATTCATGTGCAGCGCGATGCCGGTCGGGATCAGCACGGCTGGCGCCTGCGGTTCGATCCGGACCGGTTCCCTGACGCAGGCGATCAGGTCGATCGCGGCCGCCTGCGCGCTCTGGTAGCGCGGCAGACCCCACTGGTGCAGGCGTTCGTCGAGAACGCGAAGTTCGATCGTCGGTCGGGCCGATTCGGGCGTCACGGGCGGCGGTCCTGGCATGAGAAGCGGACTGCGGATTAGACCACGACCGCGGGCGCTCGCATCGGCGTCAGCGCAGCTTGCTCCAGCGCAGCTCCGACACGCCCGGCGGCGGACTGAAGCTGTCGGCGCGCGCCTGCTCCCAGAAGCGCTGGAACACGGCATGCTCGGGCACCTGCTCGACCAGCTCGCCGGGCCGCACGAACGGATACAGCGTCGCCAGCGAGCGCACCTCGTTGCCGGAGACGCGCCGGATGATGTGCTCGGGACCGAGCTCGCCCGGATGACGCAGCCCGGCCGCGGCGATCAGCTCCTTGAGCGCGTGCAGCGTGCCCTGGTGGAAGTTCTTGACGCGCTCGGCCTTGTCGGCCACGACCAGCGATTTCCAGCGCCGCGGATCCTGTGTCGCGACGCCGGTCGGGCAGTGGTCGGTGTGGCAGGCCTGCGACTGCAGGCAGCCCAGCGCGAACATGAAGCCGCGCGCGGCGTTGCACCAGTCCGCACCGAGCGCAAGCGTGCGCGCGACGTCGAACGCCGTGATGATCTTGCCGGCCGCGCCGATGCGGATCTGGTCGCGCAGGCCGAGGCCGACCAGCGTGTTGTGCACCAGCAGCAGTGCCTCGCGCAGCGGCGCGCCGACGTGATCGGCGAACTCCATCGGCGCCGCGCCGGTGCCGCCTTCGCCGCCGTCGACGACGATGAAGTCCGGACGGATGCCGGTGCTGACGATCGCCTTGGCGATGCCGAACCACTCCCACGGATGACCGATCGCGAGCTTGAAGCCGGTCGGCTTGCCGCCCGACAGCGTGCGCAGCTGTGCGACGAAGCGCAGCAGGCCCTCCGGCGTGTCGAACGCCGAATGGCGCGCCGGCGAGATGCAGTCCTCGCCCTCCGGCACCCCGCGCGTCAGCGCGATCTCGCGCGTGACCTTGGCGGCCGGCAGCACGCCGCCGTGGCCCGGCTTGGCGCCCTGCGAGAGCTTGATCTCGATCATCTTGACCTGGGCCAGCTGCGCGCGCTCGACGAAGCGCTCGGCGCTGAATACCCCTGCGCGCTCGCAGGCGCCGAAGTAGCCCGAGCCGAGCTCCCAGACGATGTCGCCGCCGTTCTCGCGGTGGTACGAGGACAGCGAGCCTTCGCCGGTGTCGTGGTAGAAGCCGCCGCGGCGCGCACCTTCGTTGAGCGCGCGGATCGCGTTCGGCGACAGCGAGCCGAAGCTCATCGCCGAGATGTTGAACACGCTGGCCGAGTACGGCTGCATGCAGTCGGTGCCGCCGACCGGTACGCGGAAATCGTGGCTGTCGATCGACGCCGGCGCCATCGAATGGTTGATCCACTCGTAGTCGCCGCGGTAGACGCCGCGCTCGGTGCCGAACGCGCGCGTCTCCAGCTCGCGCTTGGCGCGCTGGTAGACGATCGCGCGCTGATCGCGCGAGAACGGCACCTCGTCCTCGTCCGATTCGACGACGTACTGGCGCATCATCGGCCGCACGGCCTCGAACAGATAGCGCAGCCGGCCGATGATCGGATAGTTGCGGCGCAGCGTGTGCCGCACCTGGATCAGGTCGTAGACGCCGAGCGCCGTCAGCAGCGCGCCGATCGCGGCCAGCACGCGCCAGCCGATGCCGTGCGTCCAGCCGGCAAGTCCGGCGATCAGCGCGGCGATCGCCAGCGCGAAACACAGGTAGCGCAAGGGGAGAAGACGTGTCACGGCTGGAATCCGCTCGGTTCTGGCGACCGGGGAGGATAGCCCAAACGCCGCTACGGCCCAGCTGCGCGCGCGTGTCGGATCCGGAGCGAAGCCCTACACTTGCCGCATGGAAGACACGCCCGAACCGCCACCGAAACGACCGCGAGCACCACGCCGCGCGCCGGCCGCACCCGCCGCGACGCCGGACGGACACGACGCCGCGCTGGCCGACGTAGCGGCGCCGCGTCGTACGCGCGTGCGCGCCGCGCCGGCGGCCGCCGATGCGGACCGGGCGGCGCCCGCTGAGCCCGCGACTGCGGCTCCGGACGCGCCGCGCCGCCGCGCGCCAGCGCGCGCAGGGGCGGCCGACGAGGCGCCGAGCGATGCGGCGCCCGCGCGACGTGTCGCCGCATCGCGCAGCCGCAAGGCCGAACCTCTACCGGACGATCGATCCGCTGCATCGGCGACGCCGGCCGCCGACGCTCGATCCGCGACGGCGCTGCCGCCGCGTCCCGTCGTACGCCGTTCGCCGGCTGCGTCGGCGCGCATCGCGCAGCCGACGCAGCCGACGCAGCCGACGCAGCCGACGCAGCCGACGCAGCCGACGCAGCCGACGCAGCCGACGCAGCCGACGCAGCCGACGCAGCCGA
>QFPO01000004.1:0-201158 GCA_003241385.1 Rhodanobacter denitrificans | reverse complement strand
GCCGACGCAGCCGACGCAGCCGACGCAGCCGACGCAGCCGACGCAGCCGACGCAGCCGACGCAGCCGACGCAGCCGACGCAGCCGACGCAGCCGACGCAACCGGCGCAACCGGCGCAACCGGAGCAACCGGAGCAACCGGCGCAACCGGCGCAACCGGCGCAACCGGCGCAACCGGCGCAACCGGCGCAACCGGCGCAACCGGCGCAACCGGCGCAACCGGCGCAACCGGCGCGCGGCGCGGCCGGCGCCGCGCCGCGCGAGACCGGATCCGGCGCGCCGCGTCCGTCGCGTCCGACCCGCGACGCCGATCCGCCCTGGGTCCGCGCGCAGGCGGCACCGGCACCGGCGGCCCCGGCGGCGATCGATCGGCAGCCGGCCGACACCTCCACGCGCTCGCAGCGCGTCATCGATGTGCTGATCGGCTATCTGCCCGAGCGCCATCGCGCACGCATCCGCGAGTACCTGATCCTGATGCGGATGGATCGGCCGATCGGTGCGCTGCTGCTGCTGTGGCCGACCTGGTGGGCGCTGTGGCTCGCCGCCGGCGATTTCCCGCCGATCGGCCTGCTGGTGATCTTCACGCTCGGCGTGTTCGTGATGCGCGCGGCCGGTTGCGTCATCAACGACTACGCCGATCACGACTGGCTCGACGCACGCGTCGAGCGCACGCGCGGCCGGCCGATGGCGGCCGGTCGGGTCTCGCGCAAGGAGGCCCTCGCCTTGTTCGGCGGTCTGCTCGTGCTCGCGTTCGCGCTGGTGCTGTTCACGAACCGACTCACGATCCTGCTGTCGTTCGTCGGCGCGGCGCTGGCGGCGGTCTATCCGTTCACCAAGCGCGTCACGCATCTGGCGCAGGTCGTGCTCGGCGCCGCGTTCGGCTGGTCGATCCCGATGGCGTTCGCGGCCGTGACCGGCACGCTGCCGCCGCTGTGCTGGCTGCTGTTCCTCGCCAACGTGCTGTTCTCGGTCATCTACGACACCGAGTACGCGATGGTCGACCGCGACGAGGACATCCGCGTCGGCGCCCGCTCGACCGCGATCCTGTTCGGCGACGCGGACCTGCCGATCCTCGGCGTGCTGATGGTGACGTTCGTGTTCGCGATGCTGCTGGCCGGCACGCGCGCGGCGCTGCCGTGGCCGTACTTCGCCGGCCTGGCGACGGCCTCGTGTCTGTTCGCCTGGCAGCAGTGGACGATGCGCGATCGCGCGCGCGACCGCTGTCTGGCCGCGTTCCGCAACAACAACTGGGTCGGCTTCGTGCTCTGGGCCGGCCTGCTGCTGGCCCTGGCGATCCGCTGAGCGCGTGCGACCGGTCGACACGAACGCGGCCCTGCCGCGCTGGCCGGCCCGGTGGCGGGCTTCGCTCGCCGGCTACGAAGCCGAACGACAGACGATCGGCTGCTCCGATGCCGCGACGTTCCGCCTGAGCGCGCCCGGGCGCGAGACGCGGTTCGTCAAGACCGAGCGCGCCGGGCCGTTCGCCGACCCGCGCGAGGAGGCCGCCCGCCTGCCCTGGCTCGGTGCCGCCGGCATCCCCTGCGCAGGCGTGATCGATACCGTGTTCGGATCACGCCGCGACTGGCTGCTGCTGTCGGCGCTGCCGGGCCGCGATCTGGCGTCCGCGGGACTCGCACCCGCGGACGTCGTGCGGATCGCCGCCGACGCGCTGCGCGCGCTGCATCGCCTCGATCCGGCGACGTGCCCGTTCGATCAGCGCGTCGAGCGGCGCCTCGACGCGGCCGAGGCGCGCCTGCATGCCGGCAAGGTCGACGCCGCGGACTTCGACGACGACCATCGCGAACTCGCGCCGGCCGCGCTGCTGGCGCGGCTGCGCGCCGCGCGGCCCGCGGTCGAGGATCTTGTGGTGACCCACGGCGATGCGTGCCTGCCGAACCTGATCGTCGAGGCCGGACGGTTCAGCGGCTTCATCGACTGTGCACGCCTCGGCGTCGCCGATCGCCACCAGGATCTGGCGCTGGCGGCGCGCGACATCGCCTCGAGGTTCGGCGCCGAGTGGGTCGCGCCGTTCCTTGACCGGTACGGTATCGCGGCCGACCCCGGGCGCCTGGGTTTCTATCGCGCGCTCGACGAGTTCTTCTGATCGCGCCGGCCTTCGCGCGAGCGGCCGGTACGCTGCCGCACGCCGTCGCTCAATCGAAGCCGTCGCGCATCAGCGTCGGCAGCACCTGCGGAAACAGGTCGTGCGCCGGCCAGCTCGAGATCTGGCCGTAGGCGGCCCAGATCGCGGCATCCATCGCGTTGGTCGTTTCGTCGGGGTCGTTCTCGTTGCGGCGGTTCAGCAGGATCACGATCGAGAAGCCGTTGCGGTAGCGCACGATGTAGCTGGCGGTCGACGGCAGGCTGCCGGCGTGGAAGGTCGTGCGGCCCTGCGCGCCGTAGTCGCGTACGGCCCAGCCGCTGGCGTAGTAATAGGCACCCGGCGTGTACGGCAGCGGATAGTTCTGCGGCAGCGCGAACATGCGAACGAGCGAGGTCCGGTCGAGAATCGCGTTCGGCGCGTCCGGTGCGTCCAGGTTGGTCATCCAGCGCAGCAGTTCCGGTGCCGAGGCGACCCAGCCGCCGTAGGCGTCCATCGTGTTCTGGTTGATCGAGCCGCCGTACTCCCACGGCCGCAGCGCGCCGCTGGCGTCGATCACGCTCGTGGCCTGTCCGCCGGAGTAGTAGGCGACCTCGCCGGGTGCGCGCTCGTCCTGATGCGCGCGCGCCAGACGCAGGTTCCACACACCGGCCCGGTTCAGCACGCGCCGCGCGTAGCGCTCGTACGGCATGCCGCTGGCGCTTTCGATGATGCGGCCGAGCAGCTTGTAGCCGTAGTTGCTGTACTGGTACGTGGTGCCTGGCGTCGAGGCCAGCGGCACGCCGCTCTGATAGCGGATCACGTCGGCGTGCGTGACCGGCAGCGCGATGCCCAGGCCCTGCGCGACGATGCGATCGCGGAACACCGGATCGTAGCCGAGCGTGGCCGGATCGCCGAAGCCGCCGAGCATCTCGAGCAGGTTGCGCACGGTCACTGTCGCCAGGCGCGGATCGGCGCTCGTGCCGGGCCGAGGCGTCAGGTCCACGTACTGGTCGATCGTGTCGTTCGGCGCCAGCGCGCCGTCCTGGATCAGCCGGTTGATCAGCGTCGAGGTGATCGGCTTGCTGCAGCTGGCGATGCGGAACAGCGAATCGGGCTGGGTGAGGATGTCAGCAGGACCCGGATTCCACGAATAGCCGCGCGCCAGCACCAGCCGGCCCTGCCAGGCCACCGCGATCGCGCCGGACGGAATGTTGCGCGTCTCCATCAGCTGGCGCATCTGCGTGTCGAACGCGGCCAGCGACGGCACCTCGGTGCCGGTCGCGGTCCATTGCGCATGGACCGGCGCGGCGAGCGCGGTGAAGGCCGTGGCCAGCAGCCACAGGCCGAATCGGGTGAGCGGGGCGGGGTGCGTGCGCATCTCGGGCGTTCCTTCGGCGGCAATGAATTCCTCATGGCGTCAGACGGCGCCGGATTGGCTCAAATGCCCGGCCCGGCGCCGGCTCATGACGGCACGTCCGGATCAGCGGACCTCGAAACCATCCTCGAACAGCGCATCGGCGCAGGCGGCGAACCAGGGACTGACGCCGGTGGCCGCGTCCCAGGCCGGGTCCGGGACCGGATCGAGCGTGCCTGGGCACAGCCGGCTCTGGCCGGCCTGCATCTGGTTCGGCAAAGCCGGCGGCGCACCGACGAAGGTATTGCCGTTCAGGCGCACCCAGCCGAGCAGGGGCGCGCCGGCGAGCGACGGCAATGGCCCGCCTAGCTGGTTGCGTGCGACGTCGATCACGTTGAGCGCACCGGCGCCGTCGAGTGGCGGCAGTGTGCCGCTGAGCTGGTTGTCCGATGCGAGGAAGAAGGCCAGCCCCGGCACCGTCGCCAGTTCGGGCAGTGCACCGGACAGGCGATTGCGGCTGACGTCCAGGTACATCAGACCCGTCGCCGGCAGCGCCGGAATCGAGCCTTCCAGTCGGTTGCCGGCCACCGAGAACGCGACGAGGACATCGTTGCCCGAGAAAGCGGGCAGCGTGCCGGTCAACCGGTTGTCGTCGGCCCAGAAGTAGTTCAACGCGGCCATGCCGGCCAGCGACGGCAGCGAGCCCTCGAACTGGTTGCTCGACGCATCGAACCAGTACAGATACGACATGTGCGACAACGCCGGCAGCGGCCCGCTGAGCTGGTTGTGGTCGACGCGGATCGCACCGGCATACGCGGTGTTCGACAGGTCCGGCAACGGTCCGGTCAGACGGTTTTTCTGCAGAGCGAGGTACCACAGGTCGGTCAGATGCGACAGCGGCGGGATCTCACCTTCAAGCTGGTTGTCGCCGAGTTCCAGTTCGATCAATTGCGGCGGCAGCTCGGGGATCGTACCGGTCAGCTGGTTGGCCTCCGCGCCGAAATGCCAGAGGTTGGGCAGCTCCGGGCGGGCCAGCTCGGGTACCGGGCCGGTCAGGCGGTTGTAGCCGACGTTGAACAAGGCCATCGATTCGCCGCCCGGCGGGGACGGGATCGTGCCGGTCAGCTCGTTGCTGCCGGCGGCGAACACGCGGTATTGCGCCAGTTGCGCCGAGGACGGCAATGAGCCGCTCAGGCGATTGTGGTGGATATGCAGATCGATCAACGCCGGTGTCGCCGAGTAGTCGGGGATCGGCCCGGTCAGTGCGTTGATCTGCAGCATCAGCTCGGTCAGCGTGGCCGGCACGGCGGTCGGCAGCGGACCGGTCAGTGCATTCACCGGCGCCTGGAACTGCACGAGCTGCGTGAAGGCGGTCAGCGGCGGCAGCTCGCCCTGCAGATTGTTGTCGGCCAGGTACAGCGCCTGCACATGCGATTGCGTGTCGTCACAGAGCACGCGCTCCCAGCTGCATTCGGTGCCGGGCGCACCGAGCCAGCCGCCGCGCGCTTTCCATTCGGCACCGCCGGTGGCCTCGTAGAGATCGATCAGCGCCTGGCGCTCGCTGGCCGGAATCGCCGCGACGGCGATCTGGGCGGCTGCGGCCGCGCAGAGGGCGGCGACGATCAGGACGCACCGCGCACGCGGCTGGAGCGAAGCGGAAGTACGGACGGCGCGGGCAGCGCCGGTGTGAGTCCTCATGCGGTTTCACCTTCGATAGGCCGTACGATCCGCCGCCGGACCCGATGTCCGGCACGTCGCACGCCGGTCGTATTCCGAGAAGGTGCCGCAAAAGGTGACACGAAAGGTGCGCGCAGGATCGGTCGCGCGATTCGCTGCCGTTCGCGGCGTCCCTGCTCATCGCGAAACGTCGGTGGCCGTCGCGTCGCGGCCCCGCGATCGATGTCTCGGCCGTGACGCATCCGCGCTAGAACGGATCGAGTCCAACGTCGAGCCGACGGCGGTCGTCGGCCGTCGCGCCGCCGGCGCCGTCCGAACGCTGCACCTGCGGACGGTGCGTGACGCTGGCGGCCATGCCGGCCGTGATCAGCCGGTCGGCCTGCCGCAGCTGCGGCGCGTCGGCGTCGACCAAGCGCGCCAATGCGGTGCGCCGCGTCTTCATGTCCTCGAGTACGCCCGCCGCATCGGACGTCGTCGCCCTCAGCCAGAGGCGATGCAGTTCGCTGCGCAGCGTGCCCGGGGAATCCGGCCCCTGGTTCGTGCGGAACTGGTCGATCGCGGTATCGAGCTCGATCGTCGCTTCGGCGACGTCCCCGGCGAGCAGGGCCACGCGGCCCAGGCTGTCGTGCACGTTGGCCTGCAGCGCATCGGGCGGGCCGTCCCGTGCGGTCAGCTCGGCCAGCGTCGCGGCCAGCTGCGTACGCGCTTCGGCGATCCGGCCATTGCGCAGCAGCACCTCGCCGAGCAGCCATTGCAGGGTCTGGACCTTCGGATCGCCCGGGCGCAGGCCCTCGTGCAGCAGCGCCAGCGCGTGCCCGGGATCGCCGTCTAGCAGGGCCAGGCGCACCTTCAGCTGCAGGCGCAGCAGGCGAATGCCCGGATGCAGGCCGTCGAGGCGCCCGTCGAGCGCCCGGTCCTGCTCGTCGAGCAGCCGCGCGGCCTGCCGCACCCGGCCGTCGGCGAGCAGGGCCGAGACCAGCACCAGGCGCGCTTCGATCGTGCGGTCGTGCGCCGCGCCGACCAGCGAATCCAGCTCCGCGCAGACCGGCTCGAGGATCGTCAGTGCCGTGCGCGCATCGCCGAGCAGTTGCAGATGTACCTGGGCGATGTTCTTGTCGAGCAGCAAGGCGTTGAGACGGTCGCGATCGGCGACGGTGTCGATCGCCGCCTTCTGCCGTTGCAGCAGCGCGAGCGCGGTGGTCGCGTCGCCGCGGCGGAACGCGAGATTGGCCAGCTCGTTCAACGTCGACGCCAGATCCTCGCCGCGGTCCATGCCGGCCTCGCGCAGGTCCGACAGCGCGGCGCGCAGGTTGGCCTCGGCCTCGTCGAGCCGGCTCAGACCGATCAGCGCGCTGGCGCGATGACGCAGCAGCACGGCGCGCCAGCGCCGTTGCGGATCGAACGTCGTGTCGGCCAGCGTCAGCGCCTCGTCGGCGCGGGCGATCAGCTCGTCGTTGCGATGGGCCTCGCGCAGCGCGACCGCGAGGACCTCGACGCTGCGCAGATACTCGATCGGGTGGGTCCGGCGCAGCGGACGCAGCTCGTGCTCGGCGCGCTCGGCGGCGGCGAGCGCGTCGGCACGCTGGCCGAGACTCGCGAAGACCGCCGCCAGTTCGGTCGCCAGCACGCCGTGCGTGGCGGTCTCCAGCTGCGCATCGGTTTCCAGCTTGTGGCCGGCGCGCCGCAGCAGCTCGGCGGCATCGAGCGTCGCGCCGCTGGTCGCGTTCGGCTCGGCCTCGCGGAACACGTCGCGCAGGAAGCCGAGCAGGGTCTCGGCGCGCTGGCGCTGGCGATCGGCCTGCTCGCGCTGCTGTTGCTCGATCCGCGCGCGATGCACGGCCACGCCCGTCGATACGGCCAGTCCGATCGCCAGCGTCGCGATCGCGGCGGTCGCCACGGCGTGGCGGCGGATCCGCTTGCCGAGCCGATACGCGAACGTACCGCGATGCGCCGCGACCGGCAGGCCGCTCGCCCAGCGGTCCAGGTCCTCGGCGAGCGCCTGCGCGGTGTCATAGCGCTCGTGCGGCAGCACCGCCGTGGCCTTGGCGACGATCCGGGCCAGATCACCGCGTAGCGCGCGACCGAGCCGGTCGGCGCGCCGGCCGCGCGCCTGCGCGATGCGGCCGGCGCGCGCGGGATCGCGCCGCGCCAGGCCAGCGAAGGCCTGATCCGGCCGCGGCAGCTCGCCGGTCGCCGGTCCGGCCACGGCCCTCGCCTTGTGCGCCGCGATGCCGCTCGCCAGTTCGTACAGCACCAGGCCGAGCTGGTAGACGTCGCTCGCGGTCGTGACCGGCTCGCCGTTGCGCTGCTCGGGGGAGGCATAGGCCGGCGTCATACCGAGCGTCTGCGTGTCCTGCGCCTCGGCGCCGCCGTCGAGCAGCTTGGCGACGCCGAAATCGAGCAGACGCGGCGCGCCGTCGCCGTCGACCAGGATGTTGGAGGGCTTCAGATCGCGGTGCAGGACCAGGTTGCGATGCGCGAACTGCACCGCGCGCGCGACCGCGGCGAGCAGCCGGGCGCGGTCGGCCAGACCGAGCTGACGGCGATCGCAGGCGTCGGTGATCGGCTCGCCTTCGACGTAGTCCATCGCGAACCAGGGGCGTCCGTCGGCACTCAGGCCCGCATCGACCAGCCCGGCGATATGGCGGTGACGCAGCCGCGCCAGGATGCGCCGCTCGCGCAATGCCCGTGCCGCCGGTACTTCGGCGCGCAGCAGCTTGACCGCGACCCACTGGCGGGCCTCGTCGGTGCGCTCGGCCAGGTAGACCTCGCCCATGCCGCCACCGCCGAGCCGCCGCAGCAGGCGAAAACGCCCGTCGAGCAGCTGGCCGCTGCGGTCCGGCGCGGTCGCCTCGTCGGACTGCGCCTCGGCTTCGGCGAGCATGGCGCGCAGCGCGTCCGCGGCGGCCGGGTCCTCGCGCGCGATCGCCGCGAGCGCGGCCTCGCGGTCGGCGCCGGCCAGGTCGAACAGCCGCCGGAACCGCGCATAGCCGTCGCGATGGCGCGCGATCGACGCGTCGATCAAGGCGCCAGCTCCGTGCGCAGCCAGTTCCGTGCGAACGCCCAGTCGCGATAGACCGTGCGCTTGTCGACCTCGAGCACCGCGGCGACTTCCGGCACGGTCAGGCCGACGAAATAGCGCAGCTCCACGATGCGCGCGAGCCGCGGCTCGATCTCGGCCAGGCGGTCCAATGCCGCGTCCAGCGCCGCGAGGCCGTCCGTTTCGGGCAGCGGCAGATCGAGCGCCTCGTCGAAGTCCGCGCGGCGCAGCTCGCCGCCGTGCTTGCCGGCCGCGCCGTGCCGGGCACGGTCGATCAGCAGTCGGCGCATCATGCCGCCGACCACGTTGAACAAATGCGATCCGTCCTCGATGCGCAGCCCGTTGGCCTCGACCAGGCGCACGAACACGTCGTGCACCAGCGCGGTCGGCTGCAGCGTGTCCTGACGCGGTCCGTCGGCCAGGCGGCGCGCGGCGATCGCGCGCAGGTCGGCGTAGACCAGCGGCAGCAGCTTGTCGAGCGCGCGCGCGTCGCCAGCCTGCCAGGCCTGGATCCAGCGCGTTACCTCCGCGTTCCGGCTCACGTACAGGGCCACTCGATCAGATGGGCGCGCCGATTCTAGCCGCGCGCCGACGGCGCGCCACGCCGCCGCGATCGCGTGTTCAGGGCGCGCGCGCCAGCGCCCAGACGTCGATGCGCTCGACGCCGGCGCCGCGCAGCACGCGCGCGCATTCGCCGAGCGTGGCGCCGGTGGTCATGACGTCGTCGAGCACCGCTACGTGCGCCGGCAGCGCATGGCCGGGCCGCAGTGCGAGCGCGCCGCGCAGATTGCGCCGGCGTGCCGGGCCGTCCAGGCCGGTCTGCGCGGTGGTTGCGCGCCGGCGGACGAGCACGTCGGGCGCGAGCGGCAGGCCGAGCGCATGCGCCAGCGGCCGAGCCAGCTCCAGCGCCTGGTTGTAGCCGCGCCGCCGCAGCCGGCCGGCGTGCAGCGGCACGCACAGCAGCGCCTGCGGCCGCGCCGGCCGATCCTGTTCGATGCGCGCGATCATAAGCTCGGCCAGCACGCGGCCGGCGGCGAGGTCGCCGCCGAACTTGAAACGCGTCTCGAGCAGGTCGAGCGGATGCGCGTAGCGGAACGCGGCCCAGGCCGCGTCGAACGGCGGTGGCCGGCGCACGCAGCCGCCGCAATGCGTCGCCGCGGCCGGCAGCGGCAGCGCGCAGCGGGCACAGCAGGCGGTGTTGGCCGGCATGTCGTCGCGGCAGCCGCCGCACAGGTCGCGTCCGTCGGCGCCGGCATCGCCGCAGAGCAGGCAATGCGGCGGCAGGGCCAGCTGCAGCAGACGGCGCCAGAAGCCGTCAACTTTCATCGTCGGTCTCAAGTTGACAGCGCTCCGTGCCGGCCTCCAGACTCGCGGGCCACTGTACCGGAGCCGGAAGCCGCATGACCGCCACCCTGCGCCACGACTGGACCCTCGAGGAGACAATCGCGTTGTTCGAGCGGCCGTTCGCCGATCTGCTCGATCAGGCCCATCAGGTCCACCGCGCGCATCACGACGCCAATGCGGTGCAGGTCTCGACGCTGCTGTCGATCAAGACCGGCGGCTGCCCGGAGGACTGCGCGTACTGTCCGCAGAGCGCGCGCTACGCGACCGGCGTGCAGGCCGAGAAGCTGATGGCGCTGCCGTCGGTGGTCGCCAAGGCCCGCCAGGCGCGCGAGGCCGGTGCGACGCGCTTTTGTATGGGCGCGGCCTGGCGCTCGCTGAAGGATCGCGACGTCGACAAGGTCGCCGCGATCGTCGGCGCGGTCAAATCGCTCGGCATGGAGACCTGCGCGACGCTCGGCATGCTGACCGGCGAGCAGGCCCGCCAGCTCAAGGCCGCGGGCCTGGACTACTACAACCACAACCTCGACACCGCGCCGGACTTCTACGGCGACGTGATCTCCACGCGCGAGTACCAGGATCGCCTCGATACGCTCTCGCACGTCCGCGACGCCGGCCTCAAGACCTGCTGCGGCGGCATCGTCGGCATGGGCGAGTCGCGCGCGCAGCGCGCCGGCCTGCTGCGCACGCTGGCGACGCTGCCCGAGCATCCGCAGTCGGTGCCGATCAATCGCCTCGTGCAGGTGGAAGGCACGCCGCTGGCCGGCACCGCGCTGCTCGATCCGTTCGAGTTCGTGCGTACGATCGCGGTCGCGCGGATCCTGATGCCGGCCTCGATGGTGCGGCTGTCGGCCGGCCGCTCCGAGATGAACGACGAGCTGCAGGCGCTGTGCTTCTTCGCCGGCGCCAACTCGATCTTCTACGGCGAGAAGCTGCTGACCACCGGCAATCCGGACGTCGAGGCCGATCGCGCGCTGTTCGCGCGGCTCGGCATCCATCCGCTCGAGGTCGAGCTCGCCGACGGCCATCACGGCGGCAGCACCGTGCACGCCGACCTGGTCGAGCCCTGCGGCGTGGACGCGGCGGCCTGAGGTCCGGCCGGCGCCGTCGGCGCGGCGTCAGTGCAGCTTGAGGCGGCCGGAGACGCGCCGCTGCAGCAGCCGCGCCAGCGCCAGCACGATCGTATTGCCGGTGCCGAGGATCGCGCGGTGGTGATTCAGATGCAGCGACATGTACATCCACTTGGCGATCAGGCCTTCGACGAAGAAGTTCGGACCGCCCAGGCCGCCCATCAGCGAGCCGACGCCGCGGTTCTCGCCGAGCGAGACCAGCGAGCCGAAATCGCGATAGACGAAGGGCGCGTCGTGGTCGCGTTCGCGCCGCCGCGCCAGCAGCACCTTGGCGAGATAGTCCGCCTGCTGGTGCGCGGCCTGCGCGCGCGCCGGCACCCACTTCTCGCCCCACGGACAGGCCGCGCAGTCGCCGAGCGCGTACAGGTCCGGCGCGCCGGTGCGCAGGTGATCGTCGACGATGAACTGGTTGGCGCGATTGACCGGCAGCCCGAACTGCGCGTTCGCTTCGGCCGCCTTGATGCCGGCAGCCCAGACGATCAGATCGGCCGGAATCTCACCGCTCGCGGTGACCAGGCGATCGGCCGCGACCTCGGTCACCGGCGTGGAGGTCAGCACGCGCACCTGCTTGCGTTCCAGCGCGAGCTGCGCCTGCGCCGAGATCTTCTCGGGCAGGCCGGCCAGGATCCGCGGCGCGGCCTCGACCAGGGTGATGTCGAGCCGAAACCGCTGCTCGGCGCGGAAGCCTTCCTGCAGCAGCGCGTGCGCTTCGAGCAGTTCGGCCGACAGCTCCACGCCGGTCGCGCCGGCGCCGACGATCGCGACGCCGAGGCTGCGATGCTCGGCGAACGCCGCGCGCGTGAACGCGGCCAGCAGATGGCGCTGGAAGCGCTCCGCATCGCGCGCGCGTTCGAGCACGTAAGCGTGCTCGGCCGCGCCCGGCGTGCCGAAGAAGTTCGATCCGCTGCCGAGCGCGAGCACCGCGTGCGTGTAGCTGATCGTGCGCTCGGGCACCACCTCGCGGCCGTCCTCGTCGCGCATCTGGCCGAGCGTGAGGCGCTTGGCGCGTGCGTCGAGCCCGGTCAGCTCGCCCGGCGAAAAGCTGAAATGGTTGCGCCGCGCCAGGATCATGTACGACAGGCCCTCCTGATGCGCGTCCAGCGTGCCGGCGGCCACCTCGTGCAGCGTCGGCTTCCAGATGTGGAAGACCGAGCGGTCGATCAGCAGCACGCTGGCCGGTCCGTCACGGCGGCCGAGCTTGCGGCCGAGCCGGGCCGCCAGTTCGAGTCCGCCGGCGCCGCCGCCGACCACGACGATGTCGTAATGCATGGACGCCGCTCCGGGAGGAATGCAGCGACCAGTCTACTGACTTTGCGCGGCATGCCCACCGCGACGATGCGTCGCCGCGGCGAGGGCGCGCGATGACGCGAACCGATCCGATCGCGCGGCTGGCCGCCGCCCAGGCCGAGCGCGCGCAGGCCGCGCTGCTGCGGCGCCTGCGCACGGTCGAGGCGGTCGACGGCACCGGCCTGGTCGTCGGCGGCCGCCGCCTGACCGGTTTCGCGAGCAACGACTATCTCGGCCTGGCCGCGCATCCGGAACTGGTCGAGGCGCTCGGCCGCGCGGCGCGGCAGTGGGGTGTCGGCGCCGGTGCCGCGCATCTGCTCGGCGGACATCGCGAGGTCCATGCCGCACTCGAGGCCGATCTGGCGCACTGGACCGGCCGCGAGCGTGCCTTGCTGTTCTCGACCGGCTATCTCGCCAACCTCGGTGCCCTGCAGGCGCTGCTGCAACCGGGCGATCTGTGCGTGCAGGACAAGCTCAACCATGCCTGCCTGCTCGATGGCGCGCGGCTGTCCGGCGCCACGCTGCGGCGCTACCGCCACGGCGACGTCGCCGCCGCCGAGCGCCAGCTCGGCACCGATCCGGCCGCCGCGGCGCTGCTGGCGACCGACGGCGTCTTCAGCATGGACGGCGACGTCGCGCCGCTGCCGGCGCTCGCCGCGGCGTGCCGGACCCACGGCGCCGTCCTGATGGTCGACGACGCGCACGGCATCGGCGTGCTCGGCCCGGACGGCGCCGGCAGCCTCGCCGAGGCCGGCATCGGCCAGGATCAGGCACCGGTGCTGATGGCGACGCTCGGCAAGGCGCTCGGCGTCGCCGGCGCGTTCGTCGCGGGGCCGGCCGCGCTGATCGACGGCCTCGTGCAGTTCGCGCGGCCGCACGTCTACACGACCGCCGCGCCGCCGGCGCTCGCCGCGGCGACCCGGGTCGCCGTGCGGCTGGCGCGCGAGGAAACCTGGCGACGCGAACGGCTGGTCGCGCACGTTGCGCATTTCCGCGACGGCGCCGCGCGCCGCGGGCTGACGCTGGCCGATTCGCGCACGCCGATCCAGCCGGTCCTGGTCGGCGCCAGCGACGCCGCGCTGACCGCCGCGCGCGCGCTCGAGGCGGCCGGCTTCTTCGTGCCGGCGATCCGCCCGCCGACGGTGCCGGCCGGCACCGCGCGGCTGCGCGTCACGCTGACCGCCGCGCACGCGGCCGACGAGGTCGAGCGGCTGCTGGACGCCTTGCAGGCGGCCCTGCGATGAAGCCGGCGGCCGACGACGTCGCATTGCGCGAGCCGGTCTGGCAGGCCTACGCGCGGCTGTATCTGGATGCCGACTATCGGCGCGAACTGCGCGCGGCGGCGCGCGAGGCCGCGGCGTCCGGCTATACGGAAGCCGAGCTGCGCGCGATCCTGCTGCACGAGGTGCATCCGGTCCTGCGCAGCAATCTCGTCGCGACCGCCGGCGTATGGGACGGCTTCGATCCGGCCTGGCTGCGCGCGCGGATCCTGCGCCGCGCACGGCGGCCGCGCTGGCTGCGCCTGGACCGCTGCATGCGCGCGCATGCCGAGCATCTGTGGCGGCTGCTGGCGCCGCGCATCCGCCGGCTGCGCGCGGCCGCATGATCCGACCCGTGCACCGAATGCCCGAGCCACCCCGACTTCCCGATCCTCGCTGCGATTTCTCATGCACATCGACACCACGGGCCACGGCCCGGACCTCGTCCTGATCCACGGCTGGGCCATGCACAGCGGCATCTTCGCGCCGCTGACCGAGCGGCTCGCGCAGCGCTGCCGCCTGCATCTGGTCGATCTGCCCGGTCACGGCGCGAACCGCGACTACGCCGCCGGTGCGCTCGAGCCGGCCGCCTGCGCGCAGGCGATCGCCGCGGCGACGCCGCCGGCGGTGTGGCTCGGCTGGTCGCTCGGCGGCCTGGTCGCGCTGCGCGGCGCGCTCGACCGGCCCGACGCGGTGCGCGGTCTGGTCGCGATCGCGGCCAATCCGCGCTTCGTCGTCGGTCCCGACTGGCCGCACGGCGTCGAGCCGGACGTGCTGCGTGCGTTCGCCGACGGGCTCGGCAGCGACTACCACGCGACGATCGAGCGCTTCCTCGCGCTCGAGACGCTCGGCTCGCCCGACGCGCAGCGCGAGCTGCGCGCACTGCGCCGGCAGGTGTTCGCGCGCGGCGAGCCGGAGGCCGCCGTGCTCTGCGACGGGCTGGCGATCCTCGGCAGCGCCGATCTGCGCGCGGCGCTGCCGGCGCTGGCGATGCCGAGCCTGTGGATCGCCGGCCGCCGCGACCGGCTGATTCCGGCCGCGGCGATGCGCTGGTCGGCCGAGCAGGCGCCGGCCGCGCGCTATCTCGAGCTGCCGGCCGGACACGCGCCGTTCCTGAGCGACCCGCAGGCGGTCGCCGACGCGGTCGCCGACTTCGTCGACGCGCAGGTGCATGCATGAACGGGCCGCACGACGGCGGACCGTTCGATCGCGCGCACGTGCGCCGTGCGTTCGGCCGTGCCGCGGCCACCTACGAGGCGCATGCCGTACTGCAGGCCGAGGTCGAGTCGCGGCTGCAGGAGCGGCTCGACGGCCAGCCGCTGCAGCCGGCCGTCGTGCTCGACGTCGGCAGCGGCACCGGCCGCGGCACCGCGCAGCTGCGCCGCCGCTACGGCAAGGCGCAGGTGATCGCGCTGGATCTCGCGCTGCCGATGCTCAAGGCCGCGCGCCGTCACGCCGGCTGGCTGCGGCCGTTCGCGCGCGTGGCCGGCGACGCGCAGGCGCTGCCGCTGGCCGACGCCAGCGTCGACCTGATCCATTCCAGCCTGTGCCTGCAGTGGAGCGGCGATCTGGCCGCGGTCTACGACGAGTTCCGCCGCGTGCTCAAGCCCGGCGGCCTGCTGCTGTTCAGCACGTTCGGACCGGAGACGCTGTTCGAGCTGCGCAGCGCATTCGCGCGCGTCGACGACCATCCGCACGTCAGTCGCTTCCTCGATCTGCAGACGATCGGCGACGGCCTGCTCGCGGCCGGATTCCGCGATCCGGTGCTCGAGCGCGACCTGTTCACGCTGACCTATGCCGACGCGCTGACCCTGATGCGCGAGCTGCGCGCGATCGGCGCGACCAATGCCGACACCGGACGCAGCCGCGCGCTGACCGGCAAGGCCCGGCTGCAGGCCGCGATCGCCGCTTACGAGACGTTCCGCCACGACGGGCGACTGCCGGCGACCTACGAGGTGATCTACGCGCAGGCGTTCGCGCCCGATGCCGGCCAGCCGCGCCGCACGCGCGGCGGCGACCTGGCCAGCTTCCCGATCGAGCGTCTGCGCGGCAGCCGCAGGACGCGCACGCCGTGACGCGCACCCGCGCGCTGGCCGCGATCGGCGTGGCGCTGGTGTCGGCGCTGTTCTTCACGCTGACCTACGTGCTGAACCGGCTCGCCGCGACCAGCGGCGGCCACTGGGCGTGGACGGCCGCGCTGCGCTACCTGATCACGCTGCCGCTGCTCGCGGCGGTGCTGCCGTTCGCCGGCGGACTCGGCGAGCTGCGCGCGGTGATCGGTCGCCATCCCGGCATCTGGCTGCTGTGGAGCCTGATCGGCTTCGGTCTGTTCTGTGCCTGCCTGACCTATGCGGCGGCCAGCGGTCCGTCGTGGCTGGTCGCCGGCAGCTTCCAGATCACCGTGATCGCCGGCCTGCTGATGTCGCCGCTGATCTACGAGGACGCCCGCCGCCGCATTCCGCTGCCGGCGCTGGCGGCTGGTCTGGTCGTCGTCGCCGGCGTATTGCTGATGCAGCTCGACCATGCCGACGGACGCCTCGACCGCGCCGGCTGGATCGCGCTGGCCTGCGTGGTCGTCGCCGCGTTCGCGTATCCGCTCGGCAACCGCATGCTGCTGCTGCATCTGGAGCGGACCGGCCAGCATCTGACCACGCTGCAGCGCGTGTTCGGCATGACGCTGATGAGCCAGCCGGCCTGGCTCGTGCTGGCCGGCTGGGGCTGGCTGCAGGCCGGGCCGCCGTCGTGGGTGCAGACGCTGTCGGCGGCCGGCGTCGCGCTCGCCTCCGGCGTGGTCGCGACGCTGCTGTTCTTCGCGGCGACCGAGTGGGTGCGCGAGGATCCGACCGCGCTCGCCGCGGTCGAGGCGATGCAGGCCGCCGAGCTGCTGTTCGCGACCGCGCTTGGCGTGCTGCTGCTCGGCGAGGCCTGGCCGCTCGGCCGGGCGCTCGGCGGCGCCTGCCTGATCGTCGCCGGCATCGTCGCGTTCTGTCTGATCAGCGGCCGGCGCGCGGCGCCGGCATAAGCGTGGATCTGCGCGACCGTCGTCGCGCCGGCATCGAGGGCCCGATCGTGCGGCGGCGCATGCGCCGGCCGCCGGCGCCTCACAGCGCGACCGTCCGGGCGGCAGCGCCGTCGGCGTGGATCGTCGGCCAGACCTCGTCGAACCAGCGCTTGGTCTCCTCGACGAAGACCATCTGGATCGCCGCCAGCGCATTGCGCGCCTTCTGCGCGATCACGATCCGCTGCAGCGGCAGCGGGTCGGCGATCGGCCGGCGCAGCAGCGGCCGGCCGTCGTAGCTGAAATCGCCGTACGGGCGCGAGTACGCCAGCGCGACGCCGAGGCCGTTGGCGACCATCGCGCGCTGCAGCTCGAACGAGCCGGTCCGTATCGCCCGCGCCGGGCGCACGTTGCACAGATGGAACAGCTCCAGCACGTGCTGCCAGCTCTGCGCCTGATCGGTCAGGATCAGCGGCTCGTCGGCCAGCTCGGCCATCGTCACGCTGGAGCGCGCGGCCAGCCGGTGATCGGCCGGCAGCAGGGCCTGCGGCGCGAGCTCGCACAGGATCGTCGCGGTCGAGCTCGCCGGCAGGCCGAGGTCGTAGCTGATCGCCAGATCGATCGCACCGTCGTCGAGGTGGCGGCCGATCGTGTCGAAACCCTCCTCGCGTACGACCACGTCGATCGCCGGGCAGCGGCGGCGCAGCCGCGCCAGGATCGACGGCACGCAGTACGGCGCCAGATCCTCGAAGCAGCCGAGCACGAGCTCGCCGCGCAGGCCGCTGTCGGCATCGGCGAGCGTCTCGAGCGTTTCGGCATCGGCCAGCAGCTGGCGCGCCTTGGCCATCACGACGTGTCCGAACGCGGTCAGCGACACGCCCGATCCGCGCTGGCGCACGAATACCGGCTTGCCGAAGTGTTCCTCGATCTGCGTGATCGCCATCGAGATCGACGGCTGCGACACGTGTAGCGCCTTGGCCGCGGTCGTGACGTTGCCGTAGCGTGCCGCCGCTTGTGCGTAGCGCAGTTGCCGCAGCGTCAGGCTCATCGGATTTCCTGATGGTGCAGGCAGGATTTAAATATTTTACATCCCGTCATCATGCCGACATTGTGCAGCAACGAGGGCTACATCGGATAGGCGGCTAAACGTCTATCTGCCCATACACGAGAGTCAGGGGGCGCACCGGGCGGATCTCGCAGCCGGTCCGGATCGCCGCAGCCGTTCGCGGCGGCGGTGCGCGCGCCCGACGCGTGACGGCGGCCGGACAGCCGCCGCTGGGTCCTCCGGCTGCCGGGAGCGCCCGGCCGACTCCGCTTACCGACTCCCCGGGAGAACCGTTGTCATGAACCGTTTCTCGTTTGTCCGCTTCGCCGCACTGGCCGCCGCGCCGGTGCTGGCGTTGACGCTGGCGGTCGCCCCGCCGGCGAGCCACGCCACCGTATCCACGCCCGCCACGCCGGCCGGCGGCGATCTGACACTGACGCTGACGCTCGCGCCGTACCAGGGCAATCCGAACACCTGCGGCACCGCGACCGAGCTGGAGGCGACGACCGGCGATCAGGTGCTGCTGTGCTACACGCTGACCAACAACGGCACGACGACGCTGACGCATCAGTCGCTCGAGGACAGCCTCGACGGCACGATCCTGTCGTACGAGCCGATCACGCTGGCGCCGGGCCAGACCCATCGCCGCGTGCGCACGATCGTCGCCGTCGGCGACACCCAGCGCACCGCGACCTGGCGCGGCTACGCCTCGCTGCCGAGCTACAGCTACGCCGACACCGGCGCGTCCGGCTTCGTCGACATCGCCGGCACCGGCACGCGGATCGGCTTCGACGCCGCACCGGATCTGGCCGCCTACACGAGCGCGTTCCCGCTGCGCTTCTACGGACGTACGTCCTCGGCGCTGTGCGTCAGCAACGACGGCGTCCTGCTGTTCGACGATCCGGCCTGCCTGTCGCCGCAGGCCGGCTCCACGCCGGACTACGGCTATGCCTACAACGAGCCGCTGCCGGTGACGGTCGGTTTCGGCCGCGTGCTGGTGCCGACCGTGATCGCGCCGATGTGGTCGGACCTGGACCGCGCGCCCGGCGGCGTCTTCGCGCAGACGCTCGGCACCGAGCCTAACCGGCGCCTGATCGTGCAGTGGAACGATCTGGGCACCAGCATCGCCAGCACGACGACGGCGCGCTTCCAGGTGATCTTCCAGGAAGGCAGCGACACGATCCGCTTCGAGTACGCGGCCACCGCGTTCGGCAACGAGGCCGACCACGGCGCGTTCGCGACGATCGGCCTGCAGGGCGATCCGGCCGGTCTCTACACGCAGTATTCGTACCGCGAGCCGTCGCTGGCCCCCGGCCGCTCGATCGTCTGGACCTACTCGCCCGAGGTCGGCGGCACCGCCGCCGGCAACACCGTCCACCTCGACGCGGGCATTCCTGAAATCGCCGTGGCGCCGGCCGCGATCTCGGCGGTCGCCGGACCCGGCGAGACCGTGACGCGGACGTTGTCGATCGACAACGTCGGCGCACGCGATCTGGCCTGGAACCTCGGTGAGGCACCCGGCGGCACGACCGCGCACTTCCCACGCACGCCGCGCTACATCGCGCCGCCGATCGGCCAGGCCGCGGAAGCGACGCCGGGCTCGCTGGCCTCGACGTTCGCCGATGCGGTGCGGCTGCCGTGGCTGCCGACCCGCCGGCCGCTGGCGCCGAACGCCGGCCTGCCGTTCTTCGGCACCAGCCCGATCGCCGGCTTCCTCGGCTTCGACGGCGCCGATCCGACCGGCACCTTCAGCATCATCAATCCGGACGTCGACACCTGGTACTTCGCCAGCCAGTTCATCGGCAACGACTTCACGAAGCTCTACGTGATCGTCTACGACAGCTGGACCTATCCGCCGGGCACCTACGGCACGCTCGACGTCGCCACCGGCGCGTTCACGCAGCTCGGCCAGATCACCGGCGGCGACAGCTGGACCTGGAGCGGCATGACCCAGGACCCGCTGACCGGCACGGTCTACGCGATCAACAGCAACGACGGACTGTTCGCCAAGCTCTACACGATCGACCTCGCCACCGGCCGCGCGACCAAGGTCGGCGACATCACCGGCCCGGGCCTCAATCCGCCGTACTCGATCCATACGCTGGCGATCTCGCCGGGCGGCCTGATGTACGGCATCGATCTCTACGGCCAGATGTTCGTCGCGATCGACAAGCTGACCGGCCAGGCGCGTCCGATCGAGACGCTCGGCCTGCAGCTGGCCGGCTTCCAGGATCTGGAGTTCGACCCGCAGACCGGCGTCCTCTACTACTCGGCCGCCTACGTCAATTCCAGCGGCGTGACGGTCGGCGAGCTGCGCCGCATGGATCCGCTGAGCGGCCTGTCCACGCCGATCGGCAGCTATCCGCCGACCGGCGGCTTCCCGGGCACCCAGGTCGGCACGATCGCGCTGGCCAAGCCGTCGGTCGGCTGCGCCGCGCCGGGCGACGTGCCGTGGCTGTCGGCGACGCCGACGTCCGGATCGATCGCGGCCGGCGCGCCCGGTCAGTCGGTCACGGTGACGTTCGACGGCGCCGGCCTCGCGCCGGGCCGCTACGAAGCCTCGATCTGCGTGCACAGCACCGATCCGCGCAAGCCCGACGTCGCGGTGCCGGTCAGCTTCATCGTCTCCGACGCGGTGTTGTACGACCAGAGCGTCACCGAGACCTCGCTGCGCGCGTTCAACAACACCGTGGTCGCGCCGGCCGTCGTGACCGGCATGTCGTCCGAGGGTGCCGACGACTTCGTCGTGACCGCCACCGAAGGCTGGCGCGTCTCGGGCTTCAACTTCACCGCCTACAGCAACAACGGCACGTTCCCGTCGCACGTGAACCTGCGCGTCCACGCCGACGACGGCAGCGGACACCCCGGCGAGGAGATCGTCTGCCTGGCGCCGCGCGTGCCGGCCTTCGTGCTCGACCAGCCGGCCAACCAGATCGGCGTCTGGCTCGACGCGCCGTGCGTGCTCGATGCCGGGACCTACTGGGTGGTGTGGTCGTTCGCCGACGTCGACATCTCCTCGCCGGTACTCGGCCTGTGGGGGCAGACCACGGTGCAGCACCACCAGCCGGCGGTCTGGCGCAATCCGGGCGGGCAGCTCAGCGCCGCGTGCACGGCCTGGTCGACGTTCGCGCAGTGTCCGGATCAGTTCGACGCCAGCGCGCGCGACTTCGGCTTCTCGGTCTACGGCCGCGTGTTCGACGTCTGCGAGGACACGCTGTTCGCCGACGGCTTCGAGGCGACGTCCGGCGCCTGCCGCGCCGCGCCGCGCGACTGACGGACGGCCGGAGCGGAGGCGCCAGTCTCCGCTCCGGGCCGCGGATACGGCATCCCGATGCGGCTCGATTCCGGGCCGCATCTCTCTCCCACATGATCGGGAACTCCTCACGTGCGTGACACCCTTCGAACGACGCTGCTCTTCGCCGCGGTGCTGTCCGCGATCGGCACGACGAGCGCACGCGCGGCCGACGCCGCCGACGCGCCGCGCAGCTATCTGATCCGTTATGCCGAGCCCGGCCTGTTCGAGTCGCGACCGGGCGGCGCCCCCCTGCGCACGGCGGCGGCGCTCGAGCAGGCGCGTACCGAACTGGTGACCGCGCAGCGCGCCCATTCGCAGGCGATGCGTGCCGCGCTCGGCCGCACGCCGCTGGTCACGCATCACTATCTGGCCAGCCACAGCGGCATCGCCGCGCAGCTGACGCCGGCCGAAGCCGAGCGCGTGCGCAGCCTGGCCGGCGTCGCCGACGTGCGGCCGGACGGTGTGGAATACCTCGACACGTTCCGCACGCCGGCCTTCATCCATGCCGATGCGGTCTGGAACGGCGTCGCCGTGCCGGGCCTGCCGGGCAGCCGCGGCGAGGGCACCGTCGTGGCGGTGATCGACACCGGCATCACGCCCGGCCATCCCTCGTTCGCCGACGATCCGACCTGTCCGGCCGACGGGCTCGGCGCCAAGCTGCTGAGCTACGTCGACTGCGCCAGCACCGACGAGAACGGCCGCTGCAACGGCGCCGAACCGTTCGACGTGGTCGGTCACGGCACGCATACGGCCGCCACCGCGGCCGGCAGCTTCGTCGCGGCCGACGGCCAGCGGCCCGCGGTCTCAGGCGTTGCGCCGTGCGCGCACATCCGCACCTACAAGGCCTGCCCGGGGCTCGGCTGCACGTTCTCGGGCATCTACGCGAGTCTCGACAACATCCTGCTCGACGGCGACGTCGATGCGCTGAATTTCTCGATCGCCGGCGGCACCGATCCGTGGAACGATCCGGATCGCGTCAAGCTGGACCTGGTCGCCAACGGCATCTTCGTCGCGGCCTCGGCCGGCAATACGACGCCGGCGCAGCCGTATCCGGTCGGCCGCGTCAATCATCTCGGACCGTGGGTCACCACGGTGGCCGCGACCACGCACGACGTCTGGGCCGACGGCCTGCTCGACGTCGCCGATCCCGCGGCACCGGCCGGCCTGACCGACATCCAGCTCTACAAGACCAGCGACGCGCCGAACCTGACCGCGCGCAGCGATCTGCCGATCCGCCACTACGACGCGCAGTCGGCGATGTTCGAAGGCTGCAGCGCCGGGCTCGAGGGCGCGCCGGCCGATCTGCCGGCGTTCCCGGCCGGCTACTTCGCCGGCGCCGCCGCGCTGGTGCGCAATGCCGGCTGCGCGCCGGCCACGCAGATCGCCAATGCGTTCGCGGCCGGCGCCGAGCTGGTGCTGATCCGCGCGACGCCGTCGCTGGGCGCGATCGAGCTGCAGACGCAGGGCCAGCCGCCTGTGCCGGCCTACGGCATCACGCTCGACGCCGGCGAGGCGCTCGCGGCGCACGTCGCCGCGCAGGCCGACGTGCGCATCGACGTCGCGCCGGTGCAGGGCGACGCGCTCGGTGTGTTCTCGCTGCGCGGCCCGACGCCGGGCGTCTATCGCGATCTGACCAAGCCCAATCTCGCCGCGCCCGGCGTGCGCATCTTCGCCGCGTCGAGCAATCCGCCCGGCTATGCGACGCTCGACGGGACCTCGATGGCGGCACCGCACGTCGCCGGCGCCGCCGCGCTGGTGCGCAGCGTACGCCCGGACTGGAGTGTGCCCGAGATCGCCTCCGCCCTGATGAGCACGGCCAAGGCCAGCGGCGTCGACGACACCTGGGCGCACGGCTGGACCTGGGATCAGGTCGGCAGCGGCCGCATCGACGTCGCGGCCGCGGTCGGCGCCGGCCTGCTGCTCGACGAGAGCGTCGAGCACTTCCTGGCCGCCGATCCGGCGAACCCGAGCCTGGATCTGCGCGATCTGAACCTGCCGTCGCTGCGCGACACCGACTGCGCGCCGAGCTGCACCTGGGTCCGCGGCCTGCGCAGCGCGCTCGAAACGGCCGGCGAGTGGACCGCCAGCGTCGAGGCGGCGACGCCCGGACTGCAGATCCAGGTATCGCCGGCGACGTTCTCGCTGGCCGCCGACGCCGGCGGCACGGGCGTCGCCGACCGCCTGTTCGCCGACGGCTTCGACCCGGCCAGCCCCGGTCGCGACCAGGTGCTCGCGATCACCGCGACGCCGCCGCCCGACGGCGCGCTCGCGTTCGGCCGCGTGATCCTGACCGAGACCGGCGGACGCGCGCCGCCGCAGCATCTGACCGTCGTCGCGGCCGGGCGCCAGGCCGGCAGCGGCCGGCCGCAGATCGCGACGTTGCCGGCGGCGGTCACGGCCCGCGCGTCGGCGTCCGGCGGCATCGTCAGCCAGACGCTGACCGTCGCCAACCACGACAGCGGCGAGCTGACCTGGGCGCAGACGCACGAGCATCACGCCGCCGTGCTCTGGGAGCAGGTGCCGAGCGGCACCGCCGGCGTCCGCTCGAGTCGCTCGACGACGCAGAACGGCGGCGTCTACACGGCCAACGATTTCCGTCTGCGCGCCCGCACCGCCCTGACCACGATCCGCACGCCGGGTCTGGCGATGGCGGCGGCACTGACCAACCAGCCGATCACCTGGGCGATCTATCCGGACGAAGGCGGCGCGCCGGCCGGCGATCCGGAGTTGCGGCCCGGCAACGCGATCTGGACCCATACGACGCCGGCCGACGGCGCTGGCGTGTCGATCGAGGACGGCACGATCACGCTCGATCTGGCCGCGGCCGGCCAGGACGTCGATCTACCGGCCGGCGTGTACTGGCTCAGCGTGTTCCCGACCTATGCCAATGCGGTGACCGGCACCGCCGCGCACTGGCGCTGGCTGCAGGCCACGCGCGCCGATCTCGGCGCCAAGCTGATCTCGCCGGTGATCTACGGTGTCTCGACCTGGTCGCCGATCAGCGTGATCGGTGTGTCGTTCGACGATACCGCGTTCTCGATCGAAGGCCGCATCGGCGGCACCGGCATCGACTGCGCAGCGCCGTGGCTGCAGCTGGCGCCCTCGTCGGGCGAGGTGCCCGGCAGCAGCGCACGGCAGGTCGCGCTGCGGCTCGATCCGCGCCAGCTCGCGCCCGGGACGCACACGGCCAGCCTCTGCATCGACAGCAACGATCCGTACCAGCCGACGCTGATCGTGCCGGTGACGCTGACGGTCGATCCGTAGATGACCGCTGTCCGAACGCGCCGGCCCGCCATCGCGGCGGGCCGGTCGGCGTGCCCGCCCGCTTCCATCGTGACCGGCCCGCGTCCAGGCTGTGCCTGTACGACGCGCCGAGGGACCCGCGCTTGAGCATGAATAGCCTGATCGACACGATCGCCGCGCCCGAACCGGCCACCTTGCCGGCCTGCCGTCTGCGCCATGCGCGGCACGAGGACGCGGCCGAGCTCGCCGCGTTCGCAGCGCGCACGTTCGAGGACACCTACGGCAGCGACATGCCGGGCCGGATCGGGCCCGAGCACATCGCCCTGCATCTGGCGACCGCGTTCGGACCGCGCCAGCAGGCCGCCGAACTCGCCGATCCCGGCGTCGTCACCGTGCTCGCCGAGTGCGACGGCCGCCTCGCCGCCTATGCGCAGGTCCGGCGCGCGGTCGTGCCGCCGTGCGTCGCCGGCCGCGCGCCGATCGAACTGCATCGGCTCTATGTCGACCGCGCGTGGCACGGACGCGGCATCAGCCAGCGGCTGATGACCGAAGTCGACGCGATCGCCGCCGGCCGCTTCGGCGGCGCCACGCTGTGGCTGAAGGTCTGGGAGCGCAATGCGCGTGCGATCGCGTTCTATGCCAAATGCGGATTCGCCGACGTCGGCATCGCCGACTACTTCGTCGGCGCCGACCGCCTGACCGATCGCGTACTGGTGCGGCCTATCGCTGCGCCGGCGGCCGCGCAGCCCGCGTCCGGCTGAGGCGCCGGCCGCCGCCGCTCGCTGCGGCGGCGGCGGTGCGACCGCTCGCTCGTCCGTCGCCGCGCCGCCATCCGCATCACGCCGGCGCCAGGCGCGTCTCAGAGATTGGCATCGATCCACGCGATGCGCTGGGTCAGCCAGTCTCGGAGATAAGCGATCTCGCCCTCGTAGGAACCGGCGACCACGGCATTGGGCCAGTGAATCTCGGTCAGCATCGGCCACGGACCGAAGTTCGCGCCGAATGCGGTGCCATAGGTGTCCAGATGCGTGTCGATCGCCTCGAGCAGCGTATCGATCTGGGTGGCCTTGAGCGTGTCCCAGCGTGTCCTCACCGCCGTCTGGAAAGCCGGATCCTCGAACAGGCGCTCGTACCACGGGCCGCCACGGATCCACCAGCCGTACGGATCGTTCTTGACGCCGTGAAAGAGATTGCCGGCGGCGATGTCGAAATCCCAGAGCGGACCGCGCGAGAACTTGCCGCCGCGGTCCTTGAAGTTCCAGATGCTGCTGCCGTCGCGCGCGTCCTGGTTCTTGAGCAGCTCGTTGACCAGATACCAGTCGATGAAGCTGGCGGTGTCGAGCCACGCCGCATAGCCGACGGTCGGGTCGGTGAAGTTCGGTCCGTAGATCGCCGCTTCGGTGCTGCGCACGTAGTAGACGATGTAGTTGTACTGTTCCGGCACCAGCGTCTCATCGTCCGGATTGTCGATGCAGAACGGCACGCGATTGGTGTCGAACTGCACCCACGGCGCGCAGTCGCGTCGACCGTCGGCTTCCAGCAGATAACCGCCCGAGATCGCCGGTTCTGCGATGTCACCGGGGCCCAGTTCCGGAATGTTCACACGATCGCGGTCGATGCGGATGTGCTCGGTCAGCTGATAGACACCGACGTAGCGGCCGTTGAGATGCACGTCGACGAAGCGCGAGCGTGGTGTCCAGGCCATGCCGAAGCGGCGGCCGGCCTCGAACGCCACCTCGTTGCGCAGCATTGTCTTGTCGGTATGGTTGGCCAGCAGCACCCAGTGCCTGTTGTCGGGCATGCCGAGCAGCGGCATCTTCTGATCGAGTTTGATGCGGTAAGGCTTCTTCTCGAACTCCCAGGTCGTATTGCCGCGGCCGCGGATCTGCAGCGCGCCGGCGTGACTGAAACCGCCGCCTTCGAGCGTCATCTGGGCATCCACATAGACCTCCCGGCCGATCGGCGCAGCGTCGGCGGTCGCGATCGAGAGCACCGGCAAGCTGTGCTGGACCGGCAGCGGCGGCGGTGCCTCCAGGTCATCGGCGAACACGCCGTCGCGTGGCAGCCCTTCGGCCGCGGCGCTTGCGGTACGTACCGGCCGCATCCGCGCCAGCGCGGTCTTGTCCATCGCGAAGACGTTGCCGTCGCCGAAGAACACCGCCCAGGCCATGCGCACCACGTGCCAGTTCGAAGTCGACGTCCAATAGGCCGTGCCGGCCGTGTTCGGGAATCTGGCCGGATCGATCGCCGGCTGCGCACCGTCGCGGCGGACCAGACTGGCCAGCTCCTTGACGTTGGGCAGCCGCCAGTCGGCATGGCCGCGCCAGTTCTGCTGGTTGAGCGTGCGCACACGCTGCAGCGCCTGCTGCCAGGTCATTTCCTGAGGCACGCCCTGACACTGCGTGCCGCCGAACTGGCCGACCGAGCATCGATCCCACATCAGCCCGCTGCGCGGGTCGGTCACGGTGCCGTCGCCGTTGTCGATCAGCGCGCCGAACCGGTCGCCGCCGGTCACCAGGCGCACCATCGCGGTCTTGCCGCGCGCCAGCGGATTGACCTGGCCGCCGTGGAAATTGACGACCCAGCTGCGCTCGCGCGGCGCGCGCTCGGCGGTCCAGTGGAACGCCACGGCCGTGGCCGGCAGAAAATCCGGATCGATCGACGGCGCGGCACTGCCGTAGTCGACCAGTTGCTGCAGCTCCTTCACGCTCGGCAGCCGCCAGCCGTAGTGGCCGCACAGGCCGCCGTCGGCGTTGGCGGCACCGGCCGCACGGCGTGCCTGCAGCCAGTCGACCGCGTCGCTGTGAATCGCCCAGATCAGACCGGTGACGTTGTCGCGCGTGCAGGCCCAGTCATCCGGACCGGTGCCCGGTGCGGCATCCAGCGGCAGCGCCGCGCCGCTCGTCGACAACTTGCTGAAATCGAAGCCGAGCCGGCCCGCGCCGATCTTCGGCAGCGTGCCGCTCAGCGCGGCACTGTCGCGGCCGCTGGTCGCGTCCTGCCCTGGCCAGGCCGGGTCGTCGCAATCGATCCGGGCGATCCCGTCGCCGGCCGTGTAGCAGCTGTCCAGGCCGGTATCGTTGATCCGCTGCGGCAGATCGGCCGCGGCTTCGATGCCGATGCCGAGCAGGCCGAGCAGTGGCCATGCAAAACGAAACGAAATGGCACGGGCCATGGCGGGTGTCCTCCGCTGCGGGGTTCGGGGGCCGCGCGAGCGCCGGCCGGTCCTGGGAACGGCATCGCGTCGGACGCGTGCCTCGAGTCGTCGCCTTCAGGGTGCTCACCCGGTGCGGCGCGCGCACGGCCATGGCCTGCGTCGGCGCCCTTGCCCTGCCGGGGGGAAGTCGATAGCGTCGCATTATGCAGCCCACGCACCGGCCTGCAAGCGCAATCGGAGTTCGTCGATGCCGTCCACAGCTGCGTTTCGCCGCGTTTCCTACGTCGCATCCGGCGTGATCGCGTGCGCCTCAGGGTCCGGGATCGCCGCCGAGGTCGACTTCTCGCAGTGCGTCGGCATCGCCGATGCCAGCACGCGTCTGGCCTGCTACGACGTCGCGGCCGGCCGCAAGGAGCTGCCGCCCGGCGTGATCGCCGACGCGCCGCCGGAGACGCTGGACACCGCGCCGTCGGCGAAGGCATCGTCCGATCCGGTGTTTCGTCACGACAGCGGCCATCAGCCCAAGCCGAAGGTCTCGCTGCTCGACTCGCGCTGGGAGCTCGATCCCGATTCAAAGCTCGGCACGTTCCACCTGCGCGCATATCGGCCGGTGTACGTGCTGCCCGCGTTCTACGCGACCAGCCTCAATCGCAGGCCGAGCTCGCCCTCGCCGGACAACCAGGTCACCGACGCGATCGACATCGATCGTTCCGAGCTCAAGTTCCAGCTGAGCTTCAAGGCCAAGCTCTGGGAGAACATCTTCGGCGACAACGGCGACCTGTGGACCGGCTATACGCAGGTCTCGCACTGGCAGGTGTTCAACAGCGCCACCTCGCGGCCGTTCCGCGAGACCAACTACGAGCCCGACCTCAATCTGATCTTCCGCACCGACTACGACGTGTTCGGCTTCAAGGGCCGTCTGCTCGGCGTCGGCGTCGTGCATCAGTCCAATGGCCGCGGCGATCCGTACTCGCGCAGCTGGAACCGCCTCGTCGGCAACGTCGGCTTCGAGCGCGACGGTTGGACCTTGAACCTGCGCCCCTGGTATCGCATTCCCGAAAGCCGCCGCGACGACGACAATCCGGACATCAGCGACTACATCGGCCGCGGCGAGGTCCAGCTGATCCGCGTGACCAACCGTCATCAGCTGTCGCTGCTCGTGCGCAACTCGTTCCGCGGCGACTGGCACGGCGCGGCCCAGCTCGACTGGGCGTTCCCGATCAAGGACGAGCTGCGCGGCCACGTGCAGCTGTTCCACGGCTACGGCGAGAGCCTGATCGACTACAACCACCGCGCCTGGTACTTCGGCGTGGGCCTGTCGCTGCTGGAGTGGTACTGACGACGGCCGGCGCGATGCGGATCGGCCCGCGCGCCACGACGCGCCCGCGCGATCGGGCCGCATTCGGGCGCACGCGTCGCAGCTCGCGATGATCGTCGTGATCGAAGGCATCAGCGCCGCCGGCAAGACCGCCTGGTGCCGGCGTCATGCCGCCGATCGCTGCGTGCCGGAAACCGGACCGATCGCGGGCGCGCCGGATCGCGACGCCGATCCGCACGCGGCCGCGCGCTTCTGGGCCGCGGCGAATGCGCGGCGCTGGCAGGCGGCGCTCGCGCTCGAGCGCACGAGCGGCTACGCGGTCTGCGATACCGATCCGCTGAAGCTGCACTACGTCTGGTCGCTGTGGCGGATCGGTGCCGCGACCGAAGCGCAGTGGCGCGCCGAATGTGCGGCCGCGCGCGAGCAGATCGCAGCGCGGCGGCTCGGTTTCGCCGATCGCTATTACGTGCGCGCGATCGACACCGATCAGGCGCGCCGTCAGCGTGACGGCGACCCGACCCGGACGCGCCGAAATTTCGACCTACATCTGCGCCTGCAGGCACCGCTGATGGCCTGGTACGAGACGCTCGCCCGCGTGCTGCCCGGGCGCGTGCAGTTCGACTGGCCCGACGCCGGCGAGCTCGAGGCCGACTCCGCCGCCGCACCCGATCCGCTACGCTACGCGCTCGATCGCTTCGACGCCCTGGTCGCAGCACTGCCCGTGGCCGCAGTCGGCTGAGACGATCCGCTCACGCGTTCCCGCCCCCCGCGAGCCTCGCAATGCATCCGAAGAATCTCGAACACTGGAAGTCGGTGCGGCAGAAGGGCTTGTTGCGCTACGTGCTGGTCCACGGTGTGCTGATGTACGGCTTGCCGCTGTTCGTCGTGATGACGTTCTTCGTGCATCGCGACAAGCTGGCGACCGCCTTCGTCGCGATCTCCGCGGTGCTGTGGACGATCGGCGGCGTCGCCTTCGGGCTGCTGAGCTGGTGGTGGTGGGAACGGCGTTACCGCGCTGCGGTCGCACGCGGGCGCGTCTGAGCGCGTACCGCAGCAGCCGGAACGCCGCCGGCGCATGCGACGGTCGGGCCCGCCGGTGATGCTGCCGCGCTTTGCCGGCGAAGCGGTACGATCGCCGTCGCGGTCGCCCCCCACGAAACCAGGAGTCATCCATGGACCTCGGCGCATTCTCGATCAGCCTGGCGGTGAAGGATCTGGACGCCTCGCGGCGTTTCTACGAAGCCTTCGGCTTTCGCGTGTTCGGCGGCAATGCCGAGCAGAACTGGCTGATCCTCAAGAACGGCGATCACATCATCGGCCTGTTCCAGGGCATGTTCGACAAGAACATCCTGACCTTCAATCCGGGCTGGGACGCCGACGCGCAGCCGCTGCCGAGCTTCACCGACGTGCGCGACATTCAGCGCCGCCTGAGAGCCCAGGGTATCGTCCTGCAGCAGGAGGCCGACGAGACCACGACCGGCCCGGCCAGCTTCATCGCGATCGATCCCGACGGCAATCCGGTGCTGGTCGATCAGCATCGGTAACCGGGCCAGGCGGGTCCCCGCAACCAGCCGACCGAACGGCCAGGCATTGAATTGACGCGACACCTCGGAAATCGCGTCCTATGCGTCCTCCAGGTAGGGAACGGCAGGGCACTTCTTTCATCGCACGATCTCTGCTAGCGTCATCTCGTGCCCCCAAGTCAACGACAGGGCGCACGAGCAGGGGAACGGTCATGGAATGGCAGCAGGGAAAGCAGCCGACCGCGTTTCGCGGCGGCCAGCCGCACATCCGGCATCGGTTGATCAGTCGCCGCGGCCGGGCGTGCGTTCGTTCGCGCGCCGTCCAGGCCGTGAGAATTCCCGACGAGCATCGCATCGTTCCGCGTCCGCGGGCATCGCTGGCACGACAGCCGACGCACGTGCCGATGCGGACCGGTTCGCCCGTCGCATTCCATCGAAGAGACGGCCAGCCGAGCGTTCCGGGGCGAGGCGTTCAACGTCTCGACGACGGTCTCGCGCACTGGATCCGGCGTTCCTTTGGTTCGATCGAGACCGCGTAGCCTGCACAGAAGCGAGTGGTGATCCTCATCATCTGACGGAGTAGCGGCATGGACGCGCAATACGATCCGCGAGTGGCGAGCCTGAAGGTCTCCGAAGAGGTCCGTTCGGAGGTCGACGGAACGGTGCACGCGCGCCGCAAGCACGCCGGAATCGCCGTGGCCGGCGACACCTGGGGGCTCGCATTGTCCGGCGGTGGCATACGCAGCGCCACGTTCTGCCTGGGGCTGGTACGGGGCTTGGCCAAGAACGGATTGCTCAAGCGGTTCGACTATCTGTCCACGGTATCGGGTGGCGGATATCTCGGATCGAGTCTGGGGCGCCTGTACTGTGAGAAGACTACCGCGGCCGAAGTCGAGGCCGGCGTCGCCAGGGACGATTCGATGTGGTTGTGGTGGCTGCGAAACAATGGCCGCTATCTGACACCGGCAGGCGCAAAGGATCTGGGCTATGCCACGGCGTCGATCCTGCGCGGCATCGTCTCCACTCACCTGGAGATCGCGGTGCTGATCCTCGCAGCCGCTCTGCTCGTTCTGTTGCCGCACGTGCTGGTCGCGCTGTTTCCGCCGCTTCGTGACGACACCTGGTGGAACTACGATCTGGTCAGCGTGATGCCCAGCGTCTGGGGTTGGCTGCTGGTCCTGCCGGTATGGGGCTGCGTCCATCAGGTGTGCGCGTACTGGTACACGCGCGATGACCCGTCGAGGACCAGTACCGCGTTGATCACCCTGGCTGCGGTGATCGGGTCATCGCTGTTCTGGGTCGCATTGCAGACGGCGCGGCAGGCGTCGGGAGCGAACATGGCGCTCTACGGCATCCTGGCGATTCTTGCCACAGGGCCGGTGACCGCCTGGTTCTCCTCGGTCGCTCAGCGCATCAAGGGGCGTTCGGCCGGTGCTCAGCGCCTGATGCGAACCAAGCGACTGTCCTACTGCCTGTGGGCGATCGCCATCGGCATCGGACTGCTGCTGCTGGATTGGTGTACCTGGCAACTCACTCGCCTGTACTGGGGAGACGATCTGACCGGACTGCAGTACAAGATCAGCGCGACGGTGCTGATCCTGGTCGCGGCAGCGCGGGTACTGGTGCCCGAACTGCAGCGCTGGATGGCGACCACCAAGGGACGCAGCCTGAACCTCGAAAAGCTGCTCAACGTCGTGGGTATCGCGCTCAGTGTCCTGCTCGCGGTGGTGTGGACGACGGTGCTGAACGCGGTGCTGTTCCCGGCCACCGAACGTGAGACATACTGGCAGCTGACCTGGTCGGGACTCGTCGCGATCTGGCCGGTCACGACGTTCACTGTGGTACTGGTCGCTTGTGCGGTCTATCTGGTCACCACCCGCCGCAGTTTCGATCTGCTCAATCTGGCCTCGCTTCACAACTTCTACCGGGCCCGCATCGAACGGGCATATGTGTCGTCCGGCAACAGCGGCGCGGAGGGTTCCCGTTTCCCGGCCTCGGCGCTCGGCGCCGTCGATCCAGCCTGGACGAGTCGTGTGGCACCGCTGACCGAGGCGATCGCCGGTGACGACGTCGACCTCGCCGCCTATCGGCCGCACGACCACGGCGGCCCGATCCATCTGATCAACTGCTGCATCAACCAATCGGTCGACGACCGTACCGGGCTCTACAACGCCGATCGCAAAGGTGTCGCTCTGGCGGTCAGCGGGCTCGGCGTGGAGATCGGAACCCGCCTGCCCGAGGAGGCTGCGATCGGCCCGACGGGCACGGTCTCGCAATGGGTCGCGATCTCCGGCGCGGCGGCGAGTACCGGCATGGGGTCGCGGACGTCGCCGGGCCTGGCGGCGCTGCTGTTCATGTCGGGCGTGCGTCTGGGCTACTGGACGCCGGCGTTGGATACCGGACAGCGTGGATCGGATGTCGGAGAAAAGAAGGAAGCGAGCGCGCCCTCACGACGACCTTCGCGTCTGCTGCGTTGGGCACCCAAGCCGCTGGCGATCGTGGCCGAATCGATCGCACGCTTCCCCGGCCTGTTCAGTCCTGTCTGGTACGTGTCCGACGGTGGACATTTCGACAACACGGGCATCTACGCGCTGCTCAAGCGTCGCGTTCGAGTGATCGTGGCCGCCGACTGCGGGGCGGATCCGAACTATCTGTTCGGCGATCTCGAATCGCTGGTCCGCAAGGCCAAGATCGACTACGGAGCGACGATCGAGTTCGTCGAAACCGGCAAGGTGTCACTACTGGGCAATCTGAGCGACGTCGTCGGTACTCCCGAAACGATCGGCCCTGAAGCCGGCTCGCGTTGGCTGGTGATCGGGCGCATCGCCTACGCCGATGGAACCGAAGGCGTGCTGCTGGTCGTCAAGCCCAGGCGCCTGGACAAGATGCCTTTCGACATGGTCGCCTACGCAGATCGTCATCCCGACTATCCGCAGCAGACCACGGGTGATCAGTTCTTCGACGAGGCACAGTGGGAGAGCTACCACCAGCTCGGCTTGCTGATGGGCGAACGGCTGACGGCCCATTCGATCAAGCGGGCCGCCGGTATCAGTGGTGCGGCCGCGATCGGCTCGAGCCTGCAAGAGGCCGAAAAGCAGGCCGTACGCACCGAGAACACGGTCAGTCGCCGCGAGCGGGTCGGCATGACGGTGCGCGCCTCGGTCGGCGCCGGGCTGTCGCTGAGCGTCCTGGTCGCGGCGTGGCAGGGTATCGAACAGTTTCGCGAATCACGCCGCGCCGACGAACGGCGTTACGAGGCGCTCACGCTAGAACTCATGCAGAAGGTCCGTGAGCAGCCGATCGCGAGTCTCTACAAGCAACAGTTCGAGCAATTCGCGAAGGAATCCGATGCCCGTGGCGACGATCGCTTCGATGCCCTGCGCGATCGACTCAATGCTCGCTGCGAAGAAGCAACTTCAGCCCAGGACAAGCAGGCTTGTCTCTCATTACATCGCAGTCTCAGTGCCGATCCGGTACCGCCGCCGCCGTTCTACGACTACTGGTTCGCCGACAAGCACGCGCGCCTCATCGAGGCTCGGACCGCCACGACGGTGGTCGCTCATCCAGACAGCCCGCCCGTCCCACCGCCGACATTTCCGCTACCGTGGCCCCCGGCGACGAACGCTTCGACGTCGGGTCGGATCGACCACTATTCCATTCTCGCCTCGACCTCGAGAAACCTGCTGGCGGTGACCGAGCCCGCCGTGGCGCCGGTACCGATCGCGACCGCGGCGCCGTGTGCAGAGAAGGCACGCGTGTTCATACACGTCTACGACGAGGAGAGCAGAACTCCCGCCACACAACTGGCGATGGCTCTGCAAGAGGCCGTCGGCGTCTCAAGGACGCCGATCGAGAATGTCGTGACCACTGCGCAGCGCACCGGCGGTCGCACGCCGTACGTGTGGTCGAGCCCGGCGATCGTGACGAACACCGGCACCAGCGACGCTTGCATCGCGCGGGCGCGGAGTGCATTCGCGATCGAAGTGCGCGTCCAGAAAATCGGATACGGCGTACCCGACACGATCGAGATCTGGATACCGCCGCGCACCACAGAAGCCATTGCGGTGACGAAGGCGCCCTAGCGGGCAGATCGGCACAGCCGCGCACGGCGTGAACGGAGAGGTCGGATGGAGAGCGAGGCTGTCGTGGTCGTCGCGGTCCTGCTGGTCCTGGCGCTGCTCGTGTGGCGCATGGCGGCCCGAACGTCGGCCGAGGCCTCGCCTGCAAGCAAAGTCTTTCGCTGTGCACGCTGCGGGACTCAGGCCCTTCACACGTCGCGCACCATCGACGTCGCTCGCCGTGGCCAGTCGAGGTTCTTCTGCGACGCCTGTCATGCGCTCTGGTTGACGACGCGTGCCTCGCAGCCGGCCGCGGGAAGGCCTTCCAAAGTGAAGCCAGCGGACGGATCAGGCTGCCTAGTGGTGCTATGCGTGGCAGCCGCGCTCGTGTCCGGTGGCGTGGTGCTGTGGATTCGGGTTTGAAACAAGTCGCTGCTGCGTGGTGATGAAGCCCCGTAACGACTCTTCCAGGAGATCAAGCAATGGCTGCACTCAAGTTCCTGCCCAGCGCCGACGCCAGCGTCGTCAGCGAGCACTCCCGCGATGTCATTCGCGCCATTCTCATCGACGCAGAGCTGCCTTCCTGCGTGATCACCAGCACCGTACGCACGCCGGCCGCACAGGCGCGTGCGATGTACAACAACCTCGAGAAGGTGGGCGTGGATGAGCAGCTGAAGCTCTACGCCGCGCCGGGCCGTCAGGTGATCGCCGAGTACCAGCGCTTGAAGCCGACCGGAGCGGGGCGGCAGACCATCATCGACGCCATGGAGCAGAGAATCCTCGCGATCGGGCCCGGCAAGGTCAGCAAGCATTGTGCCGACGCGTCCAAGCTCAACGTCGTCGACATCGCGCCTTCATCGATCGCCAGCCAGCGCAGATTCCTCAATGCGCTCGAGCGAGCCCTGCAGGCAGGTCGACTCTCCAAGTACCTCGCGCCGGCCCACGGCGACCCTGCGTTCCATCTGGAGATCGAGCAGTAGAGGCGGCGGCAACTCCGAATCTGACGCCGCTCCGCAGCACAGCAGAGGGCAGAGACATGAAGACTCCGAAGACGCTTCTTCTCATTCTCGGCACGGTGCTCGCGTGTCAGTGCATCCAGGCCGAGACGATTCGCCTGACACTTTACGACGACGGGCTGTCATGTCCGGGTGACTGTGACGCGCACGTCGTCTTTCACAAGACGCTCAACGGCACCGAGTTCGCACACGCGCCCGAGACCCCAGCAGCGCCGTTCTCGAAATGCGAGACGGGGTCCGTCTGCCGCATCTGTATCGAGAGTGGCGGAAAACAATGTCTGCAGGTGCGGTATCGCGGTGGCGGGCCGGCACCCAAGACATTCGATTTCACACCTGCGTTCTACGACGAGGTGTGCGCGGCGACCCCGGCTCAACCTGCATTGGATGCCAAGTGTGGCGAGTTGAAGCGGGCAGCGGCAGGGTTGGAGGGCAGAATCAACTGCATCGCCGAGCCGGAAGACTCCGCGTGCAAGGACAAGATGCGAGACGCGGAAGACCGCTACGCGAAAGATCGCCTCGAGTACGACAGGTGCATCGCCGATGGTGAGGTCGCATACAACCGGGAGCGGACGCCCGCTGAGCAACGTTCACTGAATTGCGCTTACGAGAAGGTCGCGACCGGCGGCCCCAATAGCAGAGGCACGAGGTGGCGCAAGCTGCTGCCGGGTGCCTGCCGCACCGGCACGTTCGTCGGGCGCGATGGTCTCGATTGCTGCTCCGGCCACACACTGGCCGACGGTCCTTTGGGCATCGAATGCCGCGCGTTCTACCCGCTCAGGCCTGCCGATGAGCGATGAGCCGTGCGGTACGCAAGGAGACGCGCATAGGCCGGCAGTTCGATCGCCAGCTGCACCTGAGCGTGATCGGAACTCCCTTACATTTCCAGACATACCTCCATGCCATTGTCCAGCCTCTTGAGAAAACATCGACCTCGACTCGCGACGTCCGGCGCAATCATTCGGTCGCCTTCGTCTCGCCGGGCCGCACGCGGAAGATGCCGCCGTTGCCGAGGCTGCTGACGTAGAGCGTGCCGTCCGCGGTCGACGTGATCGCTTCGGGGAATGCGAGCTCGCCGGGCAGAGCGATCGTGCTGCGCGCGTCCTTCGCGGTCGCGCAGGTCAGCGGCAGCAGGCCGGCGAGCAGCGCGGTCCAGCGGATACGGCGGCGCTGCGAGCGGCGGCGGGCGAGAGGCGAATCGGGCGTGCGAAGGGCTCCGTGCGGAAGGATCGCCATCCTCGCACGGACCTGGCCATGCACGGCGTGCGTCGGTCGCCATCGCCGCTTGCGGCCTTCACGACGCGATCGATCGGCAGCGCCGCGCGCGCTATTCCGCGTGCGATGCGTCTTCGGACGGCAGCATGGGAAGCGCGCTCGGCGTGACGACGCGATCCTCGATGATCAGGTCCGGCCAGCGCCGCGGCATGATCCCGATCCGTCCGTTGCGCAGCGCCAGTGCCGCGCGCTGCGCCTCGTCGCCGACGTGCCAGTTCAAGCTGGCCGCACGCTCCCAGCGACCCGGGACCGACCGCGCCCATAGCGAACACGAGGCCGTGATCTGCATGTCCAGGTCGCACAGCAGCACCTCCTCGCGGCCGTCGCCGTCGAGATCGCGGTCGATCGTGATGCAGTCCGAGTCCGCGAAGTTGCAGTCGCCGAATGCGTCCGAATCGGCGAGCAGCGCTCGCAGAAGCGCCTGCTCCGGCGGTTGGGAACCTCGCGCCGGAACGATCCGCGAGGCCAGCGCCTCGACGCTCGTCAGGCGCTGACGTGGCCTTCGTGGATCGGCTTGCCGGTCCGGCGCGTTCTCCCGTTCGAGCAGGCGCTGTACCGATTCGGCCAGTGCCGTATCGGCGATGACGCGCGCATCGGACTGCAGCGCCTGCAGCGCCCGATAGCCGATTCGGCCGCTGTCGTAACGCAGATCGTGCAGGTCCAGATGCTCGGCATCGGTCCGCCCGTTCTGCCAGCGCCGAAGCTGGTCGCCGGCGCCGATGCGATGCGGATCGAGCAGCGGCGAATTGAGCGCCGCGATCACGCCGATCGCCAGCAGCGACAGCGCGATGTTGATGCGCGGCAGCAGCGCGAGCCACGCGCCGCGCGGGCGCAGCACGCCGATCGCGTACGCGAACGCCGCGATCGTCAGCAGCGCGCAGATCGACACCGCGAACACGCGCTCGCTGGTCCAGCCGTACTGGCCGATGCGCAGACTCAAGGCATGCAGCCCGATCACGCCGTAGACCGGCAGCGTCAGCACACCGGTCGCGATCACGTGGCGCAGCCAGCGCGGATACGACGGCGGCAGCGTGCCGTCCTGCCAGATCGCGTTGACGCCCAGCAGGCTCACCGCGATCACGCTCATCAGGATGAACGTCGCCGAGCGCGTCTCCCACAGCGCGTCGAGGCCGGTGAACGGCAGCATCAGCACGAACAGCACCGCGACGGACGCGATCAGCGGCAGCAGGCCGGTCGCGATCGCCGGCACGACCTGCCGCACGACCCGGATCGCCCGCTGCTGGGTGCGGCCGATCAGAATGCCGAGGCCGGCCAGCGTGCCGGTGGCGAGGTACGCGAACGGATCGCTGCGGAACAGCTCGCGGAAGAACGTGATCTCGATCAGCGCGAACAGAGACGCCCACAGGTGCAGCAGCAGCCAGCCGATGCCGGTGAACAGACCGGCGACCGCGAGCGTCAGACCGTTCTGCCAGACGTGCTCGAACAGGTCCGCGTACGGTGCACACCAGCGCCCGTGAGTGAGACGGCACTGCAGATACGGCAGCGCGAGGAACACCGCCAGCGCGATCGAGACACCGTACGGGCCGAGTACCTCGCCCGTGTCCAGACCCGGCGCGCCGGTCGCGCTCCAGGCCGCCCAGCTCGCCGGCACGACCAGCACCGCCGTCAGGCCGATCGCATGCTGCCAGAAGCGCCGGTCGCGCAAGCACGACACCGACAGCGTCATCGCGGCCGGTACCGCCAGCACCAGCGTGTATCCATACACGCGCACGGCGAGCAGCGAGAGCGGCCATATGCCGTGCGCCTCGGCCCGATGCATCAGATACAGCGCGACACCCTGCAGCAGCGACACCAGCACGATGAAGCGTCGCTCGGCGCGACCGGGTACGGCATCCGTGGACATGAGGCTCACCCCTGCGCATCGACGAGGCGGCATGCGGCAGCCGCAGCCGGCACGGTGCCACATCGGCATCGGCGCTGCGATCCTCTCTGCCGGAAGCGGCCTGAGCCGGGCCGCGTTCTTGCCGGGGCAGGGCTTTTCGGAGGCGGCCGCGCGATCGGGGCGACGGGCGTCGGCCGGCGAGCGCTCAGATCGCCGCAGCGATCTCCCGCGCGACCGCCGCCAGTGTCGCGTTGCGCCGATCGTCGGCCTGCGGCGATCCGGTCAGATAGGCCGCGACCAGCAGCGGCGCGCGACCGGGCGGCCAGAGCACGGCGACGTCGTTGGTCGTGCCGGGACCGGAGCCGGTCTTGTCGCCGACGCGCCAGTCCTTCGGCAGGCCGGCGCGCAGGCGATGGTCACCGGTCCGGTTGGCGACCAGCCAGGCCGTCAGCTGCGTGCGCGAGGCCGGCGTCAGCGTATTGCCGAGCACGAGATGGCGCAGATGCTCGGTCATCGCGCGTGGTGTCGTGGTGTCACGCGTGTCACCGGGCGGCACGTCGTTCAGATGCGGCTCGGGGCGATCCAGACGTGTCGTCGCGTCGCCCCAGCTGCGCAGCACAGCGGTCAGTCCGGCCGGTTCGCCGACCAGCGGCAGCAGCAGATTGGCCGCGGCGTTGTCGCTCTGCGTCATCGTCGCTTCGCACAGCTGGGCGACCGTGAGGCCGGCGGGCCCGACATGGCGCTCGGTGACCGGCGAATGTGCGATCAGGTCGTCGCGGCTGATCGGGATGCGCCGGTCCAGGCCGAACTCGCCGCGATCGACGCGCGCAAGGACCGCGCCCGCCAATAGAAATTTGAACGTGCTGCACATCGGGTAGCGCTCGTCCTCACGCCACCCGGCGAACCGGCCGCTGGCCGTGTCGAGTACGGCCACGCCGAGCCGGCCGCCGTCGGCGCGCTCCAGTTCGCGCAGGCGCTCGCGCGGCAGTGCCAGCGGCGAGGATGCAGGCGCAGCGCGGGCCGGCGCGGCGACGGCGAGCAGCAGGCTGCCGCCCAGAAGATGCAGGAACTGGCGTCGATCGGTCATGGTGAATCCTCGTGGTGTGCGGCGAGTATTTCGCGCGGCGAGCGCGGCCACCAACGCGAAGATTTGATCGCAGTCATGCACGCAGCTAATGTCGGGACATGATCCGACCGCAGCTCCCGTTGAACGCCCTGCGTGCGTTCGAGGCGTCCGCCCGCCATCTCAATTTCACGCGCGCCGCGGTCGAGCTGTGCGTCAGCCAGGCCGCGCTCAGTCATCAGATCAAGGCGCTGGAGGCGCGGCTGGGCCTGACGCTGTTCCGCCGTCTGCCGCGCGGCGTCGCGCTGACCGACGAAGGCGCCGCGCTGTATCCGGTGCTCAACGAGGCGTTCGACCGCATCGCCGCGGTGCTCGACCGCGTCGGCGGCAGGCACGTGCGCGAGGTGCTCAGCGTCGGCGTCGTCGGCACCTTCGCCAACGGCTGGCTGCTGCCGCGGCTGCCGCAGTTCCAGGCGGCGCATCCGCAGGTGGACCTGCGCGTGCTGACGCACAACAACCGCGTCGATCTGGCCGCCGAGGGCCTGGACTGCGCGATCCGCTTCGGCGACGGCGACTGGCCGGGGGTCGAGGCGACCCCGATCGCCGAGTCCGGGCTGACGCCACTGTGCGCGCCCTCGCTCGCGCATCGGCTGAGCCATCCGCGCGATCTGGCCGCCGCGACGCTGCTGCGTTCGTACCGCCGCGACGAGTGGACGCGCTGGTTCACCGCGGCCGGTGCCGCGCCGGTGCCGGCGCGCGGTCCGGTGTTCGACTCCTCGCTGGCGATCGCCAATGCCGCCGCGGACGGCGCCGGCGTCGGACTGCTGCCGGTGCGGATGTTCGCGCAGGATCTGGCGCGCGGTCGCCTGGTGCAGCCGTTCGCGGTCTGCGTCGACGCCGGCCGCTACTGGCTGACCCATTTGCGCTCGCGCGCGCCGACGCCGGCGCTGCGCGTGTTCCGGGACTGGCTGGCGACGGCCGCTGCGATCGCGCCGTAACATGCATGCCGTCGGCTGACGTCATCGGGCGGCAGCCTCCTCGAGCGAGCATCGCACCATGAGCGAACCGTCCATCGTCGCGCCGCCCGGATTGCGGACCCGTCTGCGCGAGAAGCTGCCGGAGATCCTGATCGAGGCGGCGTCGGTCGTGCTCGCCCTGCTGCTCGCCCTGGCCGCCAACGACTGGTACGACCATCGCCAGGAAGTCGAACGCACGGCCACCGCGCGCAAGGCGATCATGGCCGAACTCGCGCAGAACCACCGCGAGCTCCTGACCGCGCAGCCGCGACTGCACCAGATCGTGGCGGATCTGACCGCCGTGCTCGAGCGGCCGCCGGACGCCGACCGCGAAGTCAAGGTGAACCTCGGTCTGTCGCTGCTCTCGCAGGCGGCCTGGCAGGCCGCGCTGACCACACAGGCGGCGCAGGGATTCGACTTCGACTGGATGACGCGCGTCGCCCAGGTCTACGAACTGCAGGCCAGCTACATGCACGCGCAGAACGCCGCCGTCGATGCGATCGCGGCGCTGCCGTTCCGCGACGAGCTCACGAACGGCCAGGACGTGGCGCGCCGGCTGATCTCGCGCATGCGTGCGCTCTCGCAGCTGGCCGACGGTCTGGTCGGTGGCTACGAGGACGTTCTGGAAGAGTCGAACGGCGCCGGCTGAGCCGGTCGCGCGGCTTCTTGCGCAGATACGGAGGTTCCCCTCGTCCGGAGCCGTCCGATGTTCGCCAGCCGTCCGATGTCCGTTCCGCTTGGTCGCCGCGTCTCCTCCAGGGGCGTGCTGATCGTGTTGCTCGCGCCGCTGGCCGCCGTCGCCGTGGCCGGTACCGTCGACCCGTGCCACCCCGGCAGACCGGTGCCGCACGGTGGCGAGCGGCTGATCAGCGAGCTGGCCGATGCGCAGAACGGTCTGCCGAGCGTGGCGGCCACGCCGGGCGGTGGCGTCGTCGCGGCCTGGTGGCGCGCCAATTCCGGCAACGGACAGGTCGTCATGCGCCGACTGGCGGCCGACGCTGCGCCGTTGGCCGGCGAACGCGAGCTGCTCGAGTCGATCGAAGGGCGGGTCATGCTCAACCGGAACAGGCCCGAACTGCGCGCGCTCGCCGGTGACGCGGTGCAGGTCGCCTGGTCCGGCAACTTCTGGGAACAGACCGGCGCCAGCCAGTGGACCTGGCGCGACACGATCATGACGCGCCGCTACGATCGCGACGGTGATCCGCTGACCGACTACGTGCCGGTGCCGATCCAGCACGACGGCGAGCAGGCCGATCCGGCCATCGCGACCACCGCCAACGACAATACCGTGATCGTCTGGTCGGGTGCCGGCGAGGGCGACACCAACGGCAGCTTCCAGCGCCTGTTCGGCGCTGCCGGCACGCCGTCGGAGGTGGTCTCGCTGGTCAATACGGTCACCGTCAACGGCCAGTTCCAACCGCGCGTCGGCGGCAGCGCGTTCCGTTATGCCGTGGTCTGGCGCGGCAACGGGCCGGGCGACGAGCAGGGCGTCTTCGTGCGCATGTTCGATGCGGCCGGCATCGCGCTCGGTGCGGAAACGCGCGTCAACGAGACCACGTCAGGCACGCAGCTGCAGCCGGACGTGGCGATGCGGCCGGACGGGCGCAGCGTCGTCGTCTGGCAGGGCAATGGGCCAGGCGACGACTGGGGCGTGTTCGCGCGGCGCTACGCGGCCGGCGGCGCGCCGCTCGGCGGCGAGATCGCGGTCAATACGACGACCGCCGGCAACCAGGTCAATCCGAGCGTCGCGACGATGCCCGACGGCGGCTTCGTCGTCACCTGGAACGGCGCCGGAGATGGCGACGACACCGGCGTGTTCCTGCGCCGCTTCGACGCCTACGGCACGCCGCACGGACCGGAACTTCGCGTCAACACGACGACGGCCGGGGCGCAGGCGCAGCCGGCCGTCGCGGTCGCGCGTGGCGGCGAGATCGTGGTCGCCTGGACCGGTGCCGGCCAGGGCGTCGACTCCGGCATTTTCGCGCAGGCCTATGCGCGCCCGCTCAATCTGCACCGCTCCGGATTCGAGCCGGACGATGCGGCGTGCGTGCCGTGAAGCACGTAGCGGACGGACACCGCTGGCCGTGCAGTCGGTCCATCGCGTCGCCGGAGGCGCGATGGCGCCGCACGATCGCATCAGCCGTTTCGACGCCATGATCGGGCGCTAAACGGATCGGCCTGGAAAAGGCGTCGGATGAGCCGCCCGGCTCGTACTGCGGTCAGCGCCCCTCGAAGTCGTCCTCGAAGATCGACTCGCCGACATCGACGCGGAAACGGAAGTAGCCCGCATCGGTACCGCCGGCGATCTGCCAGGCGGCGTCGTTCAGTGCATGGACCGCCAGAGAGGTAGTGTAAGAGCCGGTGACGTCTCCGAGTGTCGTGCTGCGGGCGAAGATCTCGCCCGATGATCCGCTGACGACATGCAGATTGCGCATCGCCAGCGCGATCAAGCGCGTGCCCGTTCGGTCCAGTACGTCGACGGCAGCTAGCGGGCTGTGGATCGAAATGCTACGCCGCTGCGCAAGCGTGCGTGCATCGTGGAAGCGGATCGTGCCGCCGGAGTCGAACGTTAGTACTTGCGCGCCGCCCTGATCGCCGGGTATCCAGCGTCCGCCGATCGAATCGACGATGGACGTCGAACGGGGCATCAACATCGATCCATCGAAGACCTGGATGCGGTTCCCGGTGATCAGGATCAGTTCGACCGTACCATCGGCGTCGGTATCGCCGAGGAGCAGCGAGCGGGCGCGATACGGCATCGACTCGATCGGATCGCTGTGTGCGAGCAGCGAGCCGTCGAGCCCGGAGAAAATCGAGACGCGCGGATCGCCGATGCTGCCGTCTCGGAGACTGGTGGCGGCGGCGATGTCGCCGATACCATCGCCGTCGGCGTCATGGACGACGATGCTTTCGATGCGTCGGCCCTCCAGTGCGTGGCCTGGCAGGCCCTCGATCGACAGGCGCACCTCGCGGCTGCGTCCATCGATCACGGTCAGCCGGCCGGCCGTCTTGGCATCGCTGCCGAACACCACATCGGGCAAGCCGGGTCGGAGCTCACCGATCGCCAGCGCCGTCACCATCGGCGGCACCGTCGCCGGACTCGGCGGGTCGGGAGATTCCCAGATCGGCGCACCCGTGCTGGCGTCGACGATGTAGGTCTTGCCGATCGGGCTGAACTTGCCCGCCACGATCTGCTCGGGCCGGCCGTCGCCGTTCAGATCGCCCAGTGCGACGATGTCGAATAGAGCGGATTGGGATTCCAGACGCCATTTCTCGGTGCGGTCCTTCGCATCGATCCAGCGCAGCCGGCTGGCGATCCATGTCTCATGGGGCTCGTGTACACCGAAGACGATCTCCCTGGTTCCGTCGCCGTCGGCATCGCCGGCACCGATGCTGTAGATGAAATGATCGGTCGTCTCGAAGTTCCAGATCTCGGCCCGGATCGCCGGGTCGAGGACATGCAGCGCGGATGGAAAGCCAACGTCGCCGACGATGATCCGGTTGCCGGAATCGGCATCGAGAGTTGTCACCAGCATGCCTCGGGTTTCGGGCAAAGGCGGATAGCTCCAATGGAGTGTCCACGGCGGACTGCTTTGCAGGACGTGCACGGGCGCGGTCCCGCCGCCTCCGACCAGCAGAGGCGATCTGGCGTCATCGAAGATCGCCGAGGCGAGAAACGGTGCGCTCATCAGCGGCAACGGAGCCAGCGGTGTTCCGGTCGCGGCGTCGAGCCATGCGGGCGGGCCCGACCCTTCCCGGCCCAGCACAATCGCGGGCCGGCCGTCGTGCTGTGTCGCCGCAGCGAAGGAGCTGACGTAACCCGCGATCGGGGTCTGCCATAGGAGGGCTCCCGACCGGGCGTCGTAGCTGTGAACACTTCCGGCCTTGTCATAGCGGCCGATCAACAATTCGACATTGCCGTCGCGATCGGCGTCGAGCAGTGCGGCTCGCACGGCGTAAAGAACGCTGTCGAAGCCGCCCACTTCTCTCAACGGCCAGCCGCCGAAGATGTGAACGCGTCCAGACCTCGAGTTGGCCACGTAGATCCGATCGAGCGTGACGCCGGTCGGCACTGCCAGCTGCGCCGACGAGTTCGGCAAGTGGAGCGATTGTTTGAGACCGAAACTTCCGTCGCTCCTGATGCCGGCGACCATCAAGAGACTCGACTGCATGCCGGCGTGGGCGACGTAGACGAAATCGTCCAGGCCATCGCCGTCGGCGTCGATCACGACGAAACCGCTCTGCGCAGGCGGTCCGTAACCAGGGGCCACGCGGCCCAACTCGGAAAGTATCGGTCCGGCCGCGCCGGCCGGGTGAGTCCAGATCACGAACCCCAGCACGGATAGGAGAAGCCTGCCTGCGGAACCGGCACGCCGGATCACGGGGAACCCTCTTTCCCTGGAGGTCCCCGATTCTCTCACGGGTCGTAGGACTCGCTGCCGAGCCCTCGGCCCGGCGCTCGATCGACTACGGCACCACCTGATCGATCTTCAGCACGATCGGCTCGGTCCGCGTGACCTCAAGCGGCGCCGACAGCGTCTGCAGGTCGCCGCTCTGCGCGATCGCCTGGCCCGAGCGCGAGACGCGCGCGCCGACGACGATCGTCGGGAACATCGACAGCTTCATGTTCGGCAGCATGCCGTTGGACTCGTCGAGTGTGACGGTCAGCGGCAGCTGGCCGGCCGAGAGGCGCTGGATCGCCAGCGGCATCGGCGGGCCTTCGGCGGCCCGCGCGAACACGAACAGCGTCGCGTCCGGCGCGAGGCGATCGGCCAGCGCGGGATCGAGCGAGACCTCGACGGTCAGGCGCGGACCCGCGGCGGCGGCTTGCGCCGGCGCCGGGCTGGCGGGCGAGCCGTCGGCCGGTGCCGCGGCGGTGCCGGCGCTCGCCTCGCCGGCCGGTCCGGTGCCGGCCGGCGCCGGCAGGTTGCCGAGGCGGCGTGCCTCGGCGATGCGATCCTGGATGCTGCGCGCGACGTTGGAGCCGGCCGGCAGCTGCGGCAGGACGCGTTCCCAGATCGCGATCGCCTCGGCGTAGCGCTGGGCCTGGTACTCGCTGATGCCGATCAGCCACAGCGCGCGCTGATGGGCGGGGTCGGCCGCGACCACCTCGTCGAGCAGGCGGCGCGACTCGCCGTCGATGCGCTGCTCAGGGCTGGCCAGCGCAAGCGCCTGCGCGTACTCGACCTGCAGATCGCGGTCGTCGGGCTGCAGCCGGCGCGCGCGCTCCAGCGCATCGCGCGATTCGGCGAAGCGCTGCATCGCCTGGTAGGCGCGGCCGAGCAGGGCCCAGCCGGTCGCGTCGTCGGGGTTCTGCTGCAGCTTGGCGAGGAGGCCGGCGACGGCCTGATCCATGCTCATGCCGTGCTCGCCGCCGGGTGCGGCGGCGACCAGCGCGGCCGGGTCGAGCGCCTCGGGCGTGCCGACCGTCCGGTACAGCACGATCGCGCTGAGCGGCAGCAGCAGCGCGACCAGCAGCACCGTCACGAAAGCCGGCCGGTTCGGTGTGCCGGCCGTGGTCGCGACCACGGGCAGGGTGGCGCGCTTGGCGGCGTATTCCTCGGCGCTGATCACGCCGGCGGCGTGCGCCTGGTCGAGTGCGCGCAGCGCGCGCGGGTCGGGTCCGGCCGTCGCGCCGCGGCGCCGCAGCAGCGGCACCACGACGAGCGCCAGGGCGGCCACGACCATCAGCGCGGCCAGCAGGAAGAATCGTAGCGTCACCAGTCGTCCCCGTCGGATGGGCGTGTGGAGATCGAGGCGCCGAGCGCGCGGCTGCGCCGCCGCACGATCGCGACGACCGCGAAGAGGCCGATCGCGAGCACCACGGCCGGACCGAACCAGAGCACGAGGGTGCCGCCGCGCAGCGGCGGGTCGTACAGCACGAAATCGCTGTAGCGGTCGGTCAGCCAGCGCTTGATCTCCTCGTCGCTCTTGCCGGCCTGCATCTGCTCGAACACCTGCTGGCGCAGGTCCTGGGCGAGCGGCGCGTTGGAGTCGGCGAGGTTCTCGTTCTGGCAGACCAGGCAGCGCAGCTGGCGCGTCAGATGCTGGAAGCGCTGTTCCTGCGCGACGTCGGCGAACGGCAGCGGATCGATCGCGTGCGCGAGCGGTGCCAGTGCGAGCAGCGCGGCCAGCACGAGCGGGCGTAGACGAGCGGTCACGGTGCGGCCCCCAGGGCGGCGATCGCCGGCTTGAGTTCGCTCTCGACCGATTCGGGCGTGAACGGGCCGATGCGCTTGTAGCGGATGACGCCGTTGGCGTCGATCAGGAACGTCTCCGGCGCGCCGTAGACGCCGAAGTCGATCGCGACGCGGCCGTCGTAGTCGACGAGGATCTGGTCGTACGGATCGCCGAACTGCGCGAGCCAGCGCTTCGCGTCGGCGGTCTCGTCCTTGTAGTTGAAGCCGATCAGCGGCACGCCGAGCCGGCGGATCTCGCTCATGAACAGCGGATGCTCGACCCGGCAGGCCTGGCACCAGCTCGCGAACACGTTGAGCAGATACGGCTTGCCGGCCAGCTCGGCGCTGCCGACGCGGCGCTCGGGATCGCCGAGCAGCGGCAGGGCGTAGACCGGCGCGGGCTTGCCGACCAGCGGCGAGCGCACCTCGCGCGTGTCGTGGTTGGCGCTCCAGTAGATGCCGAAGGCGAACAGCACGACCAGTAGCGCGAACGCGATCAGCGGCAGCAGACGCGACAGCCTCATGCCTGCGCCTCCGCGGCCACGGCGCCGGCCGGCGCCGGCCTGGCCGCGCGCACCGCGCGGAAGCGCCGGTCGCCGGCGGCGACGAATCCGCCGAGCATCATCAGCAGCGCGCCGGCCCAGATCCAGCGGATGAACGGCTTGTGGTAGACGCGCACGGCCCAGGCGCCTTCGTTGCCGAGCGGCTCGCCGAGCGCGACGTAGAGATCGCGGAACACGCCGGCCTGCACGGCGGCCTCGGTCTGCACCTGGGTGCCCTGTGAGTACTGGCGCTTCTGCGGATGCAGCACCGCGATCGTGCGGTCGCCGACGGTCACGGTGACCGTGCCCTGATCGGCGCTGAAGTTGGGGCCTTCGTGATGGCCGACGCCGTCGAAGCGGAACGTCGCCTCGCGGATCGTGACCGTCTCGCCCGGCGCCATGCGCAGGTCTTTCTCGATGCTGGTCGCCTCGGTCACCATGACGCCGGCGACGAAGACCGCGATGCCCAGATGCGCGAGGATCATGCCGAGCATCTCCGGCGTGTAGCGGCGCCCGGCCGGCAGCCGCCGCCAGCGGGCGATCGCGAACAGCACGATGCCGACGCCGACCCAGATCGCCAGCGCGATGCCGGCGACGGCCTTGACCGGCAGGCCGTCGCCGAGCAGCCATGCCGCCGGAATCGCGAGCACGGCCAGGATCAGCGCCGGCCGCAGCGTGCGCAGCGCCGCACCGACGTCGCCCTGACGCCAGTTCAACAGCGGCCCGAACGGCACCAGCAGCACGACCGGCAGCATCAGCAGCACGAACATCAGCCCGAAGTACGGCGGCCCGACCGAGACGCGGCCCAGGCCGAGCGCCTCGCCGATCAGCGGATACAGCGTGCCGAGCAGCACCATCGCCGCGGCGCACGCGAACATCAGGTTGTTGACCAGCAGCGTGGTCTCGCGCGAGACCGCCGCGAACGGCTCGCCGCCGGCGATCTTCGGCGCACGCAGGGCGTAGATCAGCAGCGAGCCGCCGACCGTCGCGGCGAGGAACGCCAGAATGAACGTGCCGCGGCTCGGATCGCTCGCGAACGAATGCACCGAGGTGATCACGCCCGAGCGCACCAGGAACGTGCCGAGCAGCGACAGCGAGAATGCGAAGATCGCCAGCAGCAGCGTCCAGGCGCGGAACGAGCCGCGCTTCTCGGTGACCGCCTGCGAGTGGATCAGCGCGGTGCCGACCAGCCACGGCATGAACGAGGCGTTCTCGACCGGATCCCAGAACCACCAGCCGCCCCAGCCGAGCACCGAATACGCCCACCACGAGCCGAGCGCGATGCCGAGCGTCAGAAAGCCCCAGGCGACATTGGTCCACGGCCGCGACCAGCGCACCCACTCGCGGTCGAGCTTGCCGCCGAGCAGGGCCGCCAGCGCGAACGCGAACGCGATCGAAAAGCCGACGTAGCCCATGTACAGCATCGGCGGATGGATGATCAGGCCCGGGTCCTGCAGCACCGGGTTGAGGTCCATGCCATCGGGCGGCACCGGCAGCTCGCGCGCGAACGGATTGGACGTCAGCACCGTGAACGCGAGAAAGCCGACGCTGACGAAGCCGAGCACGCCGAGCACGCGCGCGATGAAGTCTTCCGGCAGGTGGCGCGAGAATGCCGCCACCGCGACGATCCACAGATTGAGGATCAGCACCCACAGCAGCAGCGAGCCCTCGTGCGCGCCCCACACCGCCGAGAACCGGTAGTACCACGGCAGCAGCAGGTTGGAGTTCTGCGCGACGTAGGCGACCGAGAAGTCCTGCGCGAGAAAGGCATAGGTCAGGATCGCGTAGGCGATCGCGACGAATACCAGCTGGCCGGCCGCGATCGGCCGGCCGGTCGCGATCAGCGCGCGGTTGCCGAGCTGCGCGCCGAGCAGCGGCAGCACGCATTGCAGCACCGCCAGCAGCAGGGCGAGGATCAGGGCGAATTGTCCGAGTTCGGGGAGCATGGCGGCACGCGGCGACGGCGGGGAGGCGCCGATCCGGCAAACGAAACGGGCGCAGCCGGCGAGACTACCAAAAAAGACGGACCGGCCCTGCTGCGACGCGTCGCGGCGCGCGCCGCGAGAGGCGTGCGGCGATTTGCCGCCGGCCAGGAGCGACCGCCGCGACGCGGCCGGCCCAGGCTGGCGCCGCGGCGGGTCGAGCCCTCGCGCGACCGGGCCGTGAACGGGGCTGAGCCGGTCTGCCCGTCGATCGAGGCCCGGGTCCCGTGGCGAACCGGTTACGGCGCGCCGAGATCCTCGCCGCCAGCGCGCACCTTGCCGGGGCCGATGCCGGTCAGGCGCTTGAACAGCTTGCGGAACGCCGGCTCGCTCTTGTAGCCGAGCTGCTCGGCGATCGCGGCCACCGACAGGCGCGGATTCTTCAGCAGCTGCCAGGCCTGGCTGACGCGCCACTGGGCGAGGTACTGCATCGGTGGCGTCTCCAGCAGCGTCGTGAAGCGCTCGGCGAACGCGCTGCGCGACATGCCGGCCAGATCGGCCAGACGCGCCATCGACCAGTCCTGGTCGGGGCGCGTGTGGATCGCCTGCAGCACGCGCGCGATGCGCGGATCGGCCAGCCCGGCGAACAGGCCGCGCGGATGCGCGCTCTGCGTCGCGTACCCGCACACCGCCAGGATGAACAGGCTCGCGGCCAGCGTATTGAGCATGACCTGACGGCCCAGACCGCCGCGCCGCGAAGTGTCGATCAGCAGCGCGGCCAGATGCGCGAAGGCCGCGCCGCCGTCGCGGGCGCGGACGATCACGCAATCGGGCAGTGCGCGCAGTACCGGATTGTGCGTGCCGATCAGGAACGCGAACTCGCCGCACAGCATGCTGGTGTAGCCCGGGTCGGCGTCGGTGTCGGCGACCGGTGCGCAGGCGTCGGCGGCGCGCAGCAGATGGCCGCTGCCGTGCGGAAACATCACCAGGTCGCCAGCCTCGAGCACCAGCGGACCGCCCAGCGCAGGCGCCTCGATCACGCAGCGGCCTTCGCCGATCAGATGGAACGCGCCGTGACGCGTCGCCGGCTCGCGCTCGAGCCAGGCACCGCAGTAGCGCAGATCGTCGACGATCTCGACGCGCAGCTGCACGCCGTTCAAGGCCGACTCCAGAACCTGTTCGATCGGGTTGTGGCGCATGAGCGAAAGCGCGACGGCGCGTGGCGACCGCAGTGCGGTCGACCCGCCCAGTGTAGGCCGATGCGCGAGCGCCTGCCGGGCGCCGTCAGGCGGATACGGCGTCATCGATCCGCTCGGCGATCCAGCCGGCCTCGATCCAGTCGCGCAGGCGCTGTGCGGCCCGCGGTGCGGCGTCGGCTCCGTAGCGCCCGGCCAGCGCTTCGCAGAGCGCGCCGAACGGCAGGCCGCGGCGCAGCGCGTCGAGCGCGGTCGCCTCCTCGGTTTCGAGGCGGCGGTAGCGCACGCGGCGCTGCCGGCGCCAGACCGCCAGCGTGCCGGGCGCGCCGGCCGGCGGCGGCGGCGCCTGGCCGGCGTCGACGGCCAGGCGGATCGCATCGAGATTCCACGCGACCGGCAGCAGCACCAGCTGCGGATGCAGCCTCAGCCGCAGCGTCGGCCAATGCGAGGCCGGCAGCGTCGCGAGGCGGCCGGCCTCGAGCGCCGGCAGGTCCTGCGCATCGAACGCGATCGACAGCGCCCACTCGAACCGTGCCATCGCCGCCGCGGCCGGCTGCGCCGGCACCGCATCGTGCAGCCAGTCTGCGAACGCCGCGCCGTACCAGCGCAGATTCGGGTCCTGCGAGGGCCGCTCGCCGGCGTAGCGCGCGGTCCACTCGGCGAACCGGTCGGCCCCGGCCATCGCGGCGAGCGCGGGAAACTCCTCGGCGAGCACCTCGTGCAAGCGCTGGCGATACGCATGCGCGTAGACCGCCAGCCGCAGTGCCGTATCCGCGCCGGGTGTCGCGCGCACGGCGTCGGCCAGCGAGGCGTCGCCGTCGAGCAGGCAGGCCGCGAACTGTCGTTGCAGCGCACGCAGTGCGTTCATGCCGCGGCCTGCATCGGCGTGGCATCGGCGGCGATCGCGCGGGCGATCGACAGTTCCGCCAGCAGGTCGGCCAGCGGCGGTATCGCATCGTCGCGTTCGATCAGCGTCGAGACCGCGCCGTAGCGGCGGACCGCCTCGGCGTAGAGCCGCCAGACCGGATCGGCGATCGCCGCATCGTGGGTGTCGATCAGCAGCGCATCGCCCGTGCTGTGGCCGGCCAGATGGAACTGCTGGATGCGCGCGGCCGGCAGGCCGGCCAGGTAGTCGAGCGGATCGAAGCCGTGATTGACCGAGCTGACGTAGAGGTTGTTGAGGTCGAGCAGGATCAGGCAGTCGGCGGCCTCGGCCACGGCCGCCAGAAACGTCCATTCGGACATCTGCGAGGCGTGATAGGCGACGTAGCTGGAGACGTTCTCGAGCACCAGCCGCCGTCCGATCGCGTCCTGCACCTGGCCGATGCGCGCGGCGACGTGCGCGACGGCCTCTTCGGTGTACGGCAGCGGCAGCAGGTCGTGCAGCTGCACGCCGTCGACCGCGGTCCAGCACAGATGATCGGAGATCCAGGCCGGCTCGATGCGTGCGGCGAGCGTGCGCAGGTCGCGCAGATAACGCCGATCGAGCGGATCGGTGCCGCCGATCGACAGCGAGACGCCGTGCATGACCAGCGGATAGCGCGCGCGGAAGCGCTCCAGATAGTCCAGCGGACGGCCGCCGGGGACCAGATAGTTCTCGGTGACGATCTCGAGCCAGTCGATCGGCAGGGCCGGATCGGCGAGGATCGCCTCGTAGAGTTCCACGCGCAGGCCCAGGCCGTGGCCCAGGTGCGGGTAGCAGCGCGATGTCGTGTTCATCGGAGGAGGGTCGCGCGGCGGCGGCCGGCTGCGGCCGCCGCCGCGCCGGTCGTCAGGGCGCCTTCTTCGCCGCGTCCTGCGCTGCTTTGCAGGCGTCGGCGGACTTCTGCATCGTGAAGCCCTCGCCCTTGCAGGCGTTCTGTCCCTTGCAGGCGTTCTTGGCGCTCTTGCAGGCACCGTGACCCTTGCAGGCCGAGGAGTTCTCGCATTTGACCTTGGCGTCGGCGCCGTCGGCGGCGAACGCCGGACTGGCGACGGTGCCGGCGAAGAGGCCGGCGACGGCGGTGGCCAGGGCGATACCGGTGAGCTTGTTCATGGCGTGGATCCTGTGTGCGGCGGATGGGGGAACGGCCGGCGGCGTGCCGCGGCCGATGCCGCCGCGGCCGGAGACGGCTGCGACGGCGATCGCCATTGTCCGCAGCGGCGCGCGGCCGGCCTGCGGCCAGGCATCCGGCGGATATGTCCGTGCGTCCGGCGGTTCAGCGACCGGCAGGACGCGGCGACGCATGCGGACGCCGGGCCGCAAATGCCGGACGCGCGGGCATGGTCCGCAGCGCGTGCGCCCGTCTAGCCTGTATCGCCTCGTCCGCTGCCGTAGGAGTTTCGATGGACCCCGTGATCGCGCTGTGCCGCCGCCTGCTCAGTTTCGCCGCTTCGATCGAATGGCTCGGCCCGCTGCTGCTGCGGCTCGGCTTCGGCTACTTCTGGCTCGAGACCGGCTGGGCCAAGCTGATGAACCTCGATGCGTTCGCCGCGCGCTTCGTCGACTGGGGCATTCCGTTCGCACCGGTCAGCGCGGCGCTCTCGGCCGGCACCGAACTGGTCGGCGGCGCGCTGCTGATGATCGGCCTGTTCACGCGCCTGGCCAGCGCCGCGCTCGGCTTCAACATGATCGTCGCGATCGCGCTGGTCGTGATCGGCGACGTGAGCACGCTGGACGAATTCGTCGAGCTCGACGAGGTGCTCTACGTCCTGGTCTTCATCTGGCTGCTGCTGGCCGGCCCCGGCAAGGCCAGCGTCGACCACTGGCTGGCCGGCCGCCTCGGCTTGCCGCGCCGCGACTGAGCGGCGCGGCGCCCGGTCACTGCGCCTTGGCGGTGTCCACGTCGTGCTTGACGTGGGCCTTGCCCATCGCCTCGGCCAGCTCCTTGGGCATGTAGCCCTCGTCGTGCTTGGCCAGCACTTGGCGCGCGTAGAAGCGGCCGTCGCGCAGCTGGCCGGTCGCGATCACGGCCTGATTCTCGCGGAACAGGTCCGGCAGGATGCCGGTGTACTCGACCGGCAGCTCGGCGTCGCCGTCGAGCACGACGAAATCCACGCGCAGCGAGTCGCTCGCGCGCTGGATCGATCCCTTCTTGACCATGCCGCCGAGCCGGAACGTCTCGTGCCTGGCCGACTCGCCGTTCAATACCTGCACCGGCGTGTAGAGGTAGTTCATGTTCGACTGCAGCGCGAACACGGTCAGCGTCGTCGCGACGCCGACCGCCAGCAGCAGCAGGCTGACCGCGATCAGGCGGTGCTTGCGGGTCGGCGTCATGGCGTGACTCCGCTGCTGCGGCGCTGCTGGCGGCGCGCCTGGGCGGCCACCTCGCGCAGTACCGACCGGCGCCGCAGCCGCGGCGCGACGTAGTCGATCGCGATGACCGCGAGAAACACGGCGTAGGACAGCCACACGTAGAAGCCGTGGCCGCCCATGTCGAGGAAATCAGCCATCGCGGCCTCCTTCGTCCTTCAATGCGGCGGCGCGGACCCAGTCCTTGCCGCCTTCGAGTTCGAGCAGGGCCACGCGCGAGCGCGCCAGCAGACTGCCGAAAAACCACAGCTTGGTCGCCAGCGCCATCACCAGCAGCGGCCAGAGCATGTCGCCGGTGATCGTCGACGGGCCGAACACGCGTACCGTCGAACCCTGGTGCAGCGTATTCCACCAGGTCACCGAGAAATGCACGATCGGCACGTTGACGATGCCGATCAGCGCGAGGAAGCTCGCCGCGCGTGCGGCCTTGCGGCGGTCTTCGATCGCCGCGTACAGGCCGATCACGCCGAGGTACAGGAACAGCAGCACCAGCTCGGACGTCAGCCGCGCATCCCAGACCCACCAGGTGCCCCAGGTCGGCTTGCCCCACAGCGAGCCGGTCACGAGGCAGATGAACGTGAACGCCGCGCCGACCGGCGCGCAGGCCATCGCCAGCGTCTCGCTGAGCTTGATCCGCCAGACCAGCGCGATGAACGCGTTGACGCCCATGACGAAGTAGATGAACAGGCTCATCCACGCGCTCGGCACGTGGATGTAGATGATCCGGAAACTATCGCCCTGCTGATAATCGGCCGGCGCCATCACCAGGCCGCCGTACAGGCCGACCGCGCCGAGTACGAGCGCCAGCGCGAAGCACCACGGCTGGATCCGCCCGGCGATGCGGTCGAAGATCGGCGGCGATCCGAGTTTGTGGAACCACAGCGTCAGTGCATTCATCGGGGCGGGGGTCGACCGTGCGGCCTAGCTCAACGAGATGCGCAGTGCCGCCGCGCAGGCCAGCGGCGCCAGCACCAGGGTCATCGCCAGCGCCGCGCCCAGCCACAGCAGCGGCGCGGCGAACGGCAGACCGGCCTGGGCGGCATTGCAGGCGCCGGCGGCGAAGATCAGCACCGGGACGTACAGCGGCAGCACCAGCAGGGCCAGCAGCATACCAGAGCGCCGCATGCCGACCGTCAGCGCGACGCAGACCGCGCCGATCAGGCTCAGCAGTGGCGTCGCCAGCGCCAGCGCGGCCAGCAGCACCGGCAGCACCGGCCGCGGCAGATGCAGGAACTCGCCAAGCAGCGGCGCCGCGACGATCAGCGGCACCGCCGCGATCAGCCAGTGCGTGGCGATCTTGCAGGCCAGCAGCAGCGGCAGCGGATGCGGCGACAGCACCAGCTGTTCGAGCGAGCCGTCCTCGTAGTCGCCGCGGAACAGCGTGTCCAGCGCCATCAGGCCGGCCAGCAGCACGGCGACCAGGATCACGCCGGCGGCGATCGACGTCAGCCGCTCGGCCTCCGGCCCGAGCGCGAGCGGAAACAGCGCGACGACCATCAGCGCGAACAGCACCGGGTTCAATGCATCGCCGCGGCGGCGCCAGGCCAGCAGCAGGTCGCGCCGGACCAGGGCGGCGCAGGCGGCGGCGGTCGTGCCGGGCTTCATGCGGCGAGCGGCCGGATCGGCAGCCGGCGCGGCGTACCGGACGTGAACGCGTAGGCGCCGTGCGAGGTCACCAGCGCCGCGCCGCCGCGGCGCGCATGCGTGTCGAGCAGGCGGTTGACCAGATCGATGCCGCCGCGATCGAGATTCGCGTACGGCTCGTCGAGCAGCCACAGCGCGGCCGGCACCAGCAGCAGCCGCGCCAGCGCGACGCGTTTCTTCTGGCCGGCCGAGAGCTGTCGCGCCGGCACGTCCTCGTAGCCTTCCAGGCCGACGCTGGCCAGCGCCAGCCGCGGCGACACGCCGGGCAGCAGACCGGACACGCCGATCGCGAAGCGCAGGTTCTCCAGCGGCGTCAGATCGGTCTTGAGGCCGGGCTGATGGCCGAGCAGGGCGACCTGATGCGCCAGCGCGGCCAGCCGCAGCGGCTCGCCGTTGAGCAGGATCTCGCCGTCGGCCTCGAGCAGGCCCGACAGCACGCGCAGCAGCGTGGTCTTGCCGGCGCCGTTGTCGCCTTCGATCAGCACCACGTCGCCTGCGTACAGGCGAAAGTCCAGCGGCCCGAAGATCGGCTCGTCGTTGCGCGAGAACGCCAGGCGGCGCGCCTCGAGCAGCGGAATCGGGTCGTGGTCGGGCGCGGCGATCATGGAGCCGGCAATGCTAGCCGGCTGCGCGCGGCGGCGCCATGCGGCAGGGTGGCCCGCGACCATGACGATGCCAATGCGGCCCTTGCTTGAAGCAGCGCGCGGCGATTCGGTGCGGAAGGCAGCACGATCGCAGCGTGCGGCTAGGGGGCGAACCGCAAGAGTTACAATACATGTCGAGCGTTCGTCCTCCTCACGCTCACCTGGGGATGTCGCGCAGGGGCGATGACCGACGGAATCCAGATCGGCGATCCCGTGATGTTGCCATTAGTCAGAACGGGGCGAAGAGAAATTCTTTTCGCCGATTGTCATCTTTTTAGAAAAAACGCGATCGAGAGATTCAGGAGATCTCCTCAATGTATGCAAACCTGAAATTATTCATCCCGATCGCTCTGGTCGGTGTCGCATGGCTCGCTCCGGCGAACGTCGGCGCTACTGAGTTCGACATCGAGGGTCCGGAACTAAGCCACACATTTGGCCATTCGGTGACAATTCTCCCGAGCGGCAATATCGTCATCACCGACCCCGGCGCCGACTCCAACCGAGGCGCCGTGTATGTGTATGACCTCGACGGAAACAAGATAAGCGAACTCAGGGGATCCTCGGCCGGGGACAGGATCGGACAGAAGGTGGTGACTCTGACAAACGGAAACTTCGTCGTGATCAGTGAGTTCTGGAGCAATAGCGGTCAGCAGCATGCCGGAGCCGTCACCTGGGGCGACGGGTACGTGGGTGTAAGTGGATACGTTTCCGAAGAGAACTCGTTGGTAGGTACCGTATCGGGATCCTATCTGGGTGATGGCGGCGTATATCCACTGGACAACGGAAACTATGTGGTGATCAGCCCAGGCTGGAATTTCCTGCGCGGCGCCGTGAGCTGGGGAAATGGCAGCTCAGGTACTATCGGCCAGGTCGGTCCGGAGAATTCGCTGGTCGGCGGCAATGCGAACGACAAAATCGGCGAAGGTGGCGTTTTCTTGCTGAAGAACGGCAACTATGTCGTATCCAGCCCGTACTGGACCAATGGCGTCTCCAATGGAGACTTCGGGGCCGCGACCTGGGGCGATGGCTCGTCCGGCACGCGAGGTGTCGTCGGAATTACCAACTCTCTCCTGGGGTCCGTTCAGGGAGACAAGGTCAGCCTGGGCATTCCGACCGGCTTCGGATACAGGGATGGAATAGTCCCGCTCGAGAACGGCAATTACGTGGTGAATAGTCCCTTGTGGGGCGGAGGTGTGCCTATTCGGGGCGCTGTCAGTTTCGGTGCGGGTGACGTCGGCACGCGAGGATTGGTGTCACCCGCTAACTCACTGATAGGGTCCATGGAAGGAGATGTCGTAGGGTCCGAGGGCGTCGTTGCGCTCTCCAATGGAAACTACGTGGTCGCCAGCTCCTACTGGAACAACGGAATTTCCGGTGCCACCGTCGGCGCCGTTACTTGGGGCGATGGACTGACCGGCACGGTCGGAGCGGTTTCCACTGAAAACTCTCTGGTCGGTACCGCCGTGCGCGATCAGGTGGGGTTCGGGGGCGTGGTACCTCTGGCCGGGGGGAATTATGTGGTTTCTAGCTCTCGCTGGTGCGGAATTGCGACTCAGTACGGCATCGGAGCTGCCACCTGGGGAGACGGCATGGTGGGAGTGCGCGGCACAGTTTCCGCTGAGAACTCTCTCGTCGGTATCCAGGGCGGGGATCAGATCGGCGAAAACATCCTTCCTCTCAAGAACGGAAACTATGTCGTCTATACGAGGTTTTGGCGAGGGGTGGGTATCGCAACCTGGGCGAATGGCGCCAGCGGACTCGCCGGTTTGGCCACTCCGCAGATCTCCCTCATTGGCCAACAAAATTCCGGCGCGCTGCAAAGCGCTATCGCGTTGGAAAACGGGAACTACGTGATCTCTTTCGGCAATGGAGCCACTTTTGGAAACGGCCAGTCCGGTGTAAGAGGTGTCGTCAGCGCCGAGAATTCTCTCGTGGGCATCGAACCGTTGGATCAAATTGGTTCAGGAGGACTCACTGCGTTGAAAAATGGTCATTACGTAGTGAGTAGCCCGCGCTGGAAAAATAGTACCGGGGCTGCCACCTGGGGAGACGGATGGACGGGGACGGTAGGCGTGGTATCGGAAGAAAACTCTTTCGTGGGCGCCCGCGAGTATTCCAATATCGCGGAGTACCCGGCGGTCGCCTTGGCTGACGGCAACTACATCATCAACAGCCCCAATGCAGCTGGAACGGGCAGTGTATATGCTGCCGGTGCTATTACATGGGGGGATGGTGCCGTCGGTGCTCGAGGTGTCATCTCTCTCGAGAATTCCCTGATCGGTGACCAGGATGCCGATCAGTTGAGTTTTGCAGGAGGAATCGAGGCTGCCAGCAACGGCGCGTATATCATATCGAGTCCCCTCTGGAGTAACGCGAATATTTATCGCGGAGGCGCGGTCAGCGTGGCGGAGGGTGGGATAAGACTGCGTGGTCGAATCACTCGATCGAACAGTGTCATAGGAAATGAACGGGAGAGCTACATGGTTCACGACTACGATCCGGTCAGGCGGATACTGGTCGTCGGCAAGTACAAAGAAAACAAGGTGACGATCTTCTCGGCCGACATCATATTTGTCGGGACTTCGGATTGATGGGGGATCGATCGTCGAGCACTACCCGTTGCTGTTTCGGCAGGCGTGCATGACTCGCCCCGGGGCGTCCGGCGGTATCTGCGCCGGACGTTTCGGCCAGATCTCACGCAGCATTTTCTTGGGCGCGCATGTGGTGTCTGGTCCATCGTAAGCGCTATTACGTGTACCTCGTCGCGCCTCTAGATGAGGCGCGACGATATCGAGCGGAGCGACGAGTTGCGATGATTCGGAATGAAAATCGACGCGCCAGATGTCCGCGCATCGTGATCTCATATCCGAGTCACTCGAAACCGTCGGCGAACAGCGTGTCGTCGCCGGCGAGGATCAGTGCGGCGGGGCCGGTCACGGTCGTAACGTAGCTCTGGCCGGGCGCGCTCGCGCTCCACTGCGAGGCGACCAGGTGGTAGCTGCGGCCGGCGAACAGCAGCGCGCTGATCCGCGCGGTGCCGCGCGGCGGGCCGTTCGGCGATGAGCCGTTGCCGGCCTCGTAGTCGAGCAGGTTCGCCAGCGGCTGGGCCGGATCGAACGCGTCCTGATAGAGCGCGAGGAAGTGATCGCCCTGCGCCACGACGCTCTCGAAGTAGTAGCCGCCGGACACCGGCACCTCGAATGCGGTGGCCTGGTAGACGACCGGGCCGAGACCCGATATGCCGCCGATGTAGTACGGGCGGCTCCAGGTCGGGCCGCTCGCGACCGAGCCGGGATAGGTGCCGACGACGTTGTCGACGCGCGTCGTGAGGTGGTAGGTCACGTCGCGCAGGCCGGCCACCCACGGCGGGCCGACTGACGTGAAGCGCCACTGGAAGTCGCCACTGCCGGCGACGTCGGCGAAGCCGGCGATGTAATCCTGCAGCGGATAGTCGGCATAGGTGCGATCGCCGCCGAAGCGCGGCCAGCTCAGCGTCGAGCTTCCGTCCGGTGCGGTGATCGTCGCGGCCAGATCGAGCGACCACGGCGCCAGACCGTTCTCCTCGTCGGCGACGACGGCGGTCCAGCGCGCGGTGAAACCGACGCCGCTGATCGGCACGGTGGCATCGAATGCGATGGTCTGCACGACCGGCGTGGCACCGACGTCGAAGTCGGCGCCGGGCACGCTGGCGACGAGCTGCTCGGCGGCGTGCGCGCGGCTGGTCGTGATAAGTGCCGTCAGCGCGACGGCCAGCAGCAGCGGTGCGGACGCGCCGAGGAGGCGCCGTGGCGAGGTGAGCGCGATCATGCCCGGCATGCTACCGGCGGCTTCGCGCCATGTCATGCCGCGGCGACCGCCGACGCGCCATGCGGCGGAACGCGGTCTCGATCGATCTGGCACGCGAGTACGCACGCGCAGCCGCGATGCTGCAGGCCGCGCATCACCGCGCTAGTACCACCAGGTTCTGACCTCGTCGAACCACAGCCGCCAGGTCGGTACACGCACGCTCTCGAACACCTGCAGGATCGCGAAGCCGCCGAGCGTCTCGTCGATATGCGCGCCGGGATCCTGCATCGCGTGGTTCGCGTAGACCGTCGATCCGTCCGGATCGGTGATCTGGTACGCGATGCCGCGCGCATTGCTGGCGAGGATCCGCATGCGGTACCAGGTGCGATCGCGCAGCGGCCGCGAGCAGGTCTGCGGAAACAGTGCGTTGCCGCCGCGCCAGAAGCTCTCGACCTGGGCCGTCGGCGCCAAGCGGCAGCCGTCGGCGCGCGCACTGACGTTGCCGATCACGATGCCACGGCCGGACAGGTCGCCCTCGTAGACCGGCGTGACCGGATCGTCGTGCGCCCAGCGCCCCTTGAGCACGATCGCGATGTGCGCGGCGGGGTTCTGCGCGAAGTAGCCGTCGGAATAGAACAGGAAGCTCAGCGCCTGGCCGTGCACGCCGGGCGGTTGCGGCGCGTCGGCCACGCCGAACGCGAGCGCACCGGTGCCGTACGGATTGCCGGACAGGGTCCGGCCGATCGTCGGCAGCAGCCACGGCAGCGGCGTGTGCACGACTTCGGGCCGGCCGGCCGCGTCGTAGCCGAGCGCGAGCCGGCCCCAGGCGGTCTCGCCGGTTCGCTCCGCCGCGGCGGCCGATACAGCACTGCCGAGCAGCGCGGCGAGCGCGACCTTCGCCAGCACCGCCAATCCGATCGCGCGAGCCGGGCGCGCGGTCCGATGCGTCGATACCGGTGCCGCGTCGGGCGACGCGGCACGGCAGGCGTGCCTGTGTCGGTGCCGGCGCAGGCTCATGCCGAGGCGGCAGCGCCGTCGCCGTCCGCCTTCATCTCGGCGGCGAGCAGCCCGCGTGCGGCCTGCCAGTCGCGCTTGACGGTGCGCTCGTTGAGGTTCTCGAGCGTGGCGATCTCCGGAAACGTGAGCCCCGCGAAGAAATGCAGGTGGACCACACGCGCGGCGCGCGCGTCGACCGCCTCGAGCGTCGTCAGCGCGCGATCGAGCGCGAGCACCTCCAGCGCCTCGTCGGCTGCGTCGGGCAGACGCTCGTCGAGCGTCACGAACAGCGCCTGGCCGCCGCGCTTCTCGGCGCCGATGCGGCGCGCGTCGTCGACCAGCACCTGGCGCATCGCGCGTGCCGCCAGCGCCATGAAATGGCCGCGGCTGCCGGCCTCGAGCCGCTCGGCGTGGATCAGCTTCAGATAGGTCTCGTGAACCAGGACCGTGGTCGAGACCAGCGATCCGACACGCCCGCGCAGCTGGCGCCGCGCGCAGTGGCGCAGCTCCTCGTAGAGCCGCGCGAACAGCTGTCCGGACGCCTCGGCATCGCCGCGGCCGGCGGCGATCAGCAGTTGGGTGCAGCCTTCGTCCATCGGACCGTTTCGCCAGCGTCGCGTGCGGCCGAGCATGGCCGCAGCGGCGTCGCGCAGTCAATCGCGGGCCAGGTCGCGCAGCAGCTCCGGATCGGGCGCGGCGACGCCGGCCAGCGCCTCGTGGCCGCGGCGGCGGAATGCGGCGGCCTCCTGCGCATGGCCCTGCGCGCGCGCGATCCGGCCGAGCACCGCGTAGGCGGCCGCGCGCCGGTTCGGATCGGCGCCGGCGAGTCCGGTCAGCACCTGCTCGGCCAGCGTCCGTGCCTCGTCGAGGCGGCCGAGCGCGGCCAGCGCATCGGCCTCGATCCCCTGGATCTGCAGCGCGCGCGGCTCGTCCGCGGCGCCGATCTGCACGAACTGCGCCTGCGCGGCCTCGGCGACCTCGAGCGCCTCGGCCGGCCGGCCGGCGCGCAGCAGCACTTCGGCCAGCGTCTGACTGACGGCGCCGATCTCGCGGCCCGGCTTCAGGACCGCGCCGGCGATCTCGACCGCGCGGCGTGCCTGGCGCTCGGCCTCGGCGAAGTCGCCGCGGCGCAGCGCCAGCTGGGCCAGCGTATGGGTGTTGTTGACGATCGCCGGATGGCGCTCGCCGAACGTCGCCAGCTGCACCGCCAGCGCATCGGTCAGCAGGCTCTGCGCCTCCTCGTAGCGGCCCTGCCGCATCAGCACCGAGCCGAGATTGGTCGCGGTCGCCGCGGCCGCGGCGGTCCGGCCCTGGCCGATGCGGCGCTGGATGTCCAGCGACTCGCGCATGCGCGCCTCGGCCGCGGCGAAGTCGAACCGGCTCGCGGCGAGGATCGCCAGCGAGTTGAGCGTATTGGCGACATCGCCGTGATCGTCGCCGAGCGTCGCGCGCTGGATCGCCAGCGCTTCCTCGAACGCGGCCTGCGCCTGGTCGAGCCGGCCCTGCTGGCGCAATGCGGCGCCGAGCACCTGCAGCGATTCGGCGACGGCCGGATGGCGGTCGCCGAGGCGGCGGCGGCGCGCGTCGAGCGTCTTGCGCGCCTCGGCCTCGCCCTCGGCCGGCTGCGAGCGGCTCAGCAGCAGGACGCTGTAGTCGTTGCGGATCTGCGCGACGCGCGTGTCGTCCTCGCCGAGCGCGGCGGTCGCCAGCGCGATCGCCTCGCCGAATGCGGCCGCGGCCTCGTCGAAGCGGCCGAGCCGGGTCAGCAGCAGCGCATGGGCGTGGTGGTCGTGCGCGCGGTCGACGCGGCCTTCCGCGCCGCGTCCGTCGTCGATCGCCAGTGCCGCGCGCACGTCCGCGATGCCGTCGAGAAACGCGCCCTGCTTCTCACGCAGCAGCGCGCGCTCGGTCAGCGCGCGTGCGCGCAGCGCCGGCTCGACGTCGGCGGCGAGCATCGCGTCGAGCAGCGCCGCCGACGCGTCCAGCCGGGCGCGCTCGCGTTCGACGATCGCCAGCTCCAGCGTCGCCGGCCAGTAGGTCGGCAGCCGCTGCGCGGCATCGCCGTCGCGTGCGTCGGCGAGCAGACCGGCGGCCTGCGGAAACTGGCCGAGCTGGCGGTACAGCGTCGCCAGCGTCAGCAGCATCTCGCCGCGCAGCTGCGGCTGGTCGCCCAGATCGTTGCGGATGCGCATCGCGCCGCGGTCGAGCAGCTCGCGCGCGGTGACGCGGTCGCCGGCCGCGCTGTCCGGTGCCGAGGCGTCGAACACGCCGGCCAGGAACGACTGCGCGGCACGCGCCAGGCGCGCTTCGCCTTCGGCGCGATGGGCCTGCCAGACCGCCAGCGCAGTGCCGCCGAGCAGACCGACGACCGCGAGCAGGCCGAGCGCGACCGCGGCGCGATGGCGGCCGACGAAGCGGCGCGCGCGATAGGCCGCGCTGTCGGGCCGCGCCAGGATCGGCTGCCCGTCCTGCCAGCGCGCCAGGTCGTCCGACAGCGCCTCGACGCTGGCGTAGCGCCGGGCCGGCTCCGGATCGGTCGCGCGCGCGACGATGATGCCCAGATCGCCGCGCAGCGCGCGCGGCGCGATACCGGGCGGACCGGTGTCGCCGGCCTGCTGGCGCGCGGCCGCCAGCCGCAGCGCCGGCCGCGTCGGGGATGCGAACGCGTGATGGCGGCTGCCGGCGAGCAGCTCGAACAGCAGCACGCCGAGCTGGTAGACGTCGGCCGCGGTCGTGACGAGGCCGCCGGCGGCCTGCTCCGGCGCGGCGTACGCGGTCGACAGAAAGCGCACGCCGGTCGCGGTGCGGTCCTCGCCGGCGGTGTCCTCGAGCACCTTGGCGATGCCGAAATCGAGCAGCTTCGGATGGCCGTCGGCGTCGACCAGGACGTTGCCGGGCTTGATGTCGCGGTGGACGATCAGCTGGCGGTGCGCATGCGCGACCGCGGCACAGACCGCGCGGAACAGCGCGACATGCGCGGCGACGCCGGCGCCGGTGCGCGCGCTCCAGGCGGCCAGCGGCTCGCCGTTGACGTATTCCATGACCAGGTACGGCCGGCCGTCGGCGGCGACGCCGCCGTCGAGCAGCCGCGCGATGTGCGGATGATCCAGCCGCGACAGAATCTGCCGCTCGCGGCGGAAGCGCGCCAGCACCGCGGCGCTGTCCATGCCGCGGCGGATCAGCTTCAGCGCGCCCTGCTGCACGTAGCCGTCGCCGTCGCGTTCGGCCAGATGCACGGTACCCATGCCGCCGCTGCCGAGCGGGCGCACGATGCGCCAGCTGCCGATCGCGGTGCCCGGCGGCAAGGCGCCGTCGCCATCTTCGTCGACGCCGCCGTCGGCGAGCCGCGCCGCGACGTCGGCGGCGCAGCGGTCGAGCACGCCGCCGGTCTGCTCGCCGAGCAGGGCGCGGGTCGCCTCGGCGAGTGCCGGATCCTCGGCGGCGACCGCGCCGATCAGGGCCTCGCGCTCGGCCGGATCGGCATCGAGCGCGCTGCGGACCAGGGCGTACAGGCGGCGCTTGCGGTCGAGGTCCATGGCGGTCGCGGCAGTCGGTTCGCCACAGCGTGGCATGCGCGCAAGCCGCCGCACAGGGGTCAGTGGTCGGCGGTCACGCTGCCGAAATGGTCGGCGAAGATGCGGTCGGTCGCGACGTAGCGCGCGGCGACCATGTCGTAGTCCAGGCCGTTCCACTGCCGGTTGCCGACGACCACGACCCGGTCCGTTCCGTCGATCAGCAGATCGCCGCCGCCGGTCGACAGATAGCTGCCGCCGGTGCCGGGCACGTCGAGCGCGGCCAGGGCGTGGATGCTGTTGCCGAGGCGGCTGAACTGGACCACGGTCGCGATCGGATGGCCGTCGCCGAACAGGTCGGCGCGGGCATTGAGGCCGATCACGAGGTCGCCGGTGCGCGGCCGCTCGGCCAGTGCGAATGGGCGATTGGTGCCGCTGAGGACCAGGCGGTTCAGCGTGCCGTTGCTGCCGAAGCGCGTATCGAAGCTGCCGAACGGGTCGAACGCGGCCAGGAACATCTGCTCCTGGGTCGGCGAGGCGCTGTCGTCGACCGCGTAGCCGGCGACGATGAAGCCGCCGTCGCCACGGCGGATCACGCGCGTGGCGTGGTCGGCGCGGCTGCTGCCGAGGTCGAAGATCAGCCGCGAGAAGCCGGCACCGCCGAACTGCGAGCTCTCCTGGCCGCTGATGCCGTCGAGGCTGGCGATGAAGCCGTCGGTGTCGGACGGCGCATTGATCATCAGGTCGCCGACCAGGACCAGGCGCACCTGGCCGGCCTGGGGCGAGTACGCCAGCAGGTCGGTCACGGCGTCGCGACGGCTGCCGCCGAAGTCGAAGTTGCGGTGGTAGCGGCCGGCATCGGCGAAGCCCGAGTCGACGGCACCGGTGGCGGCGCTGAGCTTGGTCACGCAGGCCGCGTCGTTGTACGAGGTGCCCGAGCCCGATCCGCAACTGCCGCCGACGTACAGACTCGAGAACGCGTAGGTGATCCGCGCCGGCACGTCGTCGTGGTGCTGGCTGCCGCTGCCGAGGTCGAACGAGACCGACTTGAAGCCGTTGGTGCCGAAGCCCTGGCACGGATCGCCGTCGACGTCGACGCAGAACACGCCGAAATCGAGGTCGCCGGCCTGCGGATGCGTGTAGCGGCCGGTGAAGTAGAGCGTCTGGAACGGCCCCTGCGTCACGTCCTCGATCAGGTCCATCGGCATCGCGACGATGCGTCCGCCACCGTTGTAGCTGGTGTCGAGATTGCCGTTGGGCAGCAGTTTGGCGATCACCGCGCGCGGCGGTTCGTTGATGCCGGTGCCGTGCACGCCGACGACCCAGTAGCCGCCGCCTTCGGCCGGAAACACCCGCTTGGCCAGGTCGGCCTCGCTGAAGCCGTCGTTGAAGTCGATCGTCTGCAGGCCGTCGCCCGAGAACGTGGCATCCACGCTGAGGTCGTTCGGCAGCGTGCCGGCCGGCGCCATCGGTACCTCGTCGAACGGATCGGCCGGCCCGGCCGTCGCGACGGACGCGGTCAGCGCGGCGGCGCAGGTCAGGCCGGCGCGGAACAGGGAGGTCTTCATCGTGCTTCCTCGAGCGGGCGGGGGATGTGAGGACGGAAGCACGCAGTCCGGCCGGCGATCGGGACATGCCCGATGTCCGGACCGGCAGCGGTTTCTCGTACCCCGGCATGAAGCCCGCCATCGGAGGCGGCATGTCCCCAGAGCCTCAAGGAGCCGCGCTCATGAACCTTTGCTCATCCGCCCTTCGTTCGCTCGGCCTGTGCGCCGCCCTCGCCGCCGCCGCGACTGTGCCGTCGGCCGCGATCGCCGGTCCCGGTGGCGATCCGTTCGTGCTGCCGTCGATCCCGGACGGCGTCGAGGTGGCCGAGGAACCGGCTGCCTATACGCACTATCCGTTCGCGCCGGACGCGCGTTTCGGCGGCGTCGATCACAACGGCGGCCTCGGCTTGATCCGCGGTACGCTGCTCGGCGGCGCCGCCGTGGCGGTGCGTTCGGTGACGCTGGACAACGGCGACGTCGTCACGGCCGGTCTGGTGACCACCAGCGGCACCTACAACGTCGTCCTGAACCGCCAGTCTGCAGGGGGAATCGGCGTCAACTGGCCGGCCACCGGCCAGATCTACACGATCCACGCCGATGCCAGCGGCAGGAGCTATCAGTCGGTCAACGATCTGAAGTTGTTCGACGGCCGCCTCTACGTCATGGCGACGCGCCTCTGGACGTCCACCGACACCGACGTCGACGTGATCGTCTTCGATCTCGACGGCAACCTGATCACCCGCTACGCGGCGATGGGAACGACCGCGGCCGAACGCGGTGGCGGTCTGGCGTTCTATCAGCAAACGACGATCCCGATCGTCACCTACGTGATCGTCGTCGGTGAGCAGACGGTCTCCGGCCGGACCCAGCCGGTGTTTTCGCGCGCCAGCTGGACCAGTTCGACGACGCTCGTCCGCGACGCGTCGGTCGGCTTGAAGGTGATCGACATCCCCAACGACTTCTGCGCCACCTCGGCACGGCCGTGTTCGATGAGCGTGGCCGGCGTCACGACCACCGGCAGTCCGTTCCTGTCGACCTCGCCGCAGCGGATCTACATCGGCGGCTCGATCCGCTGGGACGGGTCGGACTGGGATTTCGCGGCGATGCGCGTGACGCTCGCCGGCGACCTGTCCACCGGCTTCGGCACCGGCGGTATCCGCCGCTTCGCGGTCGACGCCGACGCCACCCGCACCGACTGGCTGACCGGCATCGCCGCTCGCCGGCAGGGCGGCTTCACCGACTACTACGACGAGATCTTCATGGCCGGCAGCGTCTCGCAGCGTTGCAACGACGGCATCGGCATCGTCAAGCTGGCCGACGCCGGCGGCGCGGTGACGACCTTCGGCGGCAACGGCACCGGTGCAATGGTGATCGGCGGCAGCAACGGCGGCAGCGGCAGCATACCGGTGTGCATCATCGGCGCCGGCGACGATCTGCCGAGCGGCGGCATCGGCATCACCGGCGAGCATCTGGTGATCGCCGGTCAGCGGCAGTGGCGCACGGCCGGCACCAACGAGCTGCGCGGCGACGTGCTGTTCGCGGCGGTCCGCGCCAACGGCGGCGCACTGGCCGACCTGCGTTCGCATCGCGCGATCTCGCCGTACTCGGGCGTGCGGGAGGACAGCATCGTCTACGGACTCAGCATCGACTCGGGCGGACGCGTCGTCGTGGCCGGCAACATGCAGATCGGCGACGGACGGCTGGCCTTCCTGTCCGGACGCTTCATCGGCGATCGCATCTTCGGTAACGACTACGAGGCCAACTAAGCACGGCGCGGCGAGGTCGTGCTGCGTCGCTCACTCGACAGGCGGCCGTGATGGGGGCGCTCTCGGAGCGCCCCGTGTGCGAACCCGGCGCCGCCGCTGCGGCGGCGCCTCGTGACACGCAGGAAACGTCGCGCCGGCGCGGCCCGCCTCAGCGCTCCGACGTCAGCTGCATGCGTTCGCGCACGTAGCTGCCGTCGGCCTGCGGCACGAAGATCGTGCAGGCCTCGGCCGCGCGCTGATAGACGTGGACCGACACGGCCGGCTCGCGCTCCGAGCGGTTCGCGATGACGTGGTACTCGGCCGGCGGCACGACGCCGCCGACGGCGCCCGGGGTGCCGGTCAGGACCGGCGACGGCGTGAACCAGGCGCGGTCGCCGTCGCTGCGGACCGGCGTGTAGTCGGTGATCGCCAGCCGGCCGCGCCAGACCGCGACCACGCCCCAGAGACCATCGTGATCGTGCAGCGGCGTGCCCTGGCCGGGCGCCCAGGTCATCGCGACGACGCAGTAGCCGCGCGTCGCGCTGCGATACAGCTCGCGTCGCGCGTAGTGATCCGGATGCGGCTCGGCGACGGCCGCCGGCAGGGTCAGGCCGTCGGCGGCCTGCAATGCGCTCAGCACCTCGCCGATCGCCGCGACGGTGCGCATCGCATCGCCGGCGGCGCCGTCGATCGCCGCGTCGATGCGGTCGGTCAGGCGGTCGCGGCCGGGAAAGTCGCCATGCGGCAGGGCTGAGCGGTCCATCGCCGCAGTGTAGGACCGGCGCCGCGCGGCCGCGCTGCGTCCTGGCGTCGCAGCGTGGCGCAAAGTCCGCCGCGACGGCGTTCTGCGCTGCACCTGCCACACTCTCGATCCGGAGCCGTCCCATGATCCCGCATCCGCTGCGCGCCGCATTCGCGCTTGCCCTCGCCCTGTCCCTGGCCGCCCGCGACGCGGCCGCCGACCTCGTGATCTACGACGATGCGCTGCGCAACGGCTTCGTCGACCTGTCCTGGCCGGGGCCGCTGCCGAATCCGGACATGAACTATTGCGCGAACTTCCACGTGTACCTGGGCGCCTGCACGATCTTCTACAAGGCGCACGACTTGAACGGCCTGTCGTTCGGCCGGCCCGGACAGCCGCTGACGACGGCCGAGTATCCGCAGCTGACGCTGTGGATCCGCGGCGACGCCGGCGGCGAACGGCTGACCGTGCAGCTGCGGTCGGGTGGCAACCTCGTCGCATCGGCGCCGCTGGAAGCCTTCGTCGCCGGCGGCATGATCGACAACGGCGCGTATCAGGCGGTCGTGATGCCGTTCGCGGCGCCGCCGCTCGGCTACGTCGGGGCGTTCGACCGCATCGATCTGCAGGATGCGAGCGGCATCGGCGGCGGCGACGCGCAATGGGTCTTCATCGACGAGATCCGGCTGAGCGCCGCAGGCGACGCGATCTTCGCGAGCGGATTCGAGCCCTGATCGGCCGATCGGCGATCCTCACCGCCGCCGCGCCGCGAAGACACGTGCCGAGGCTGGCCCCGACGCGCCGTTGCGTGTCGCCGCGACGCGGGCTGCTCAGAGCCCGCCGAGCTGACGCGCCAGCCGTTCGGCCGGTACGCGGTTGATCGCCTCGGGCAGCAGGCTCGCGCGCAGCACCGGCAGGGCCTGCGCCAGCAACTGGCGCGCATGGTCCGGACGGCCCTGGCGCAGACGCAGATTGGCCATCTCGGCGCGTGCGACGGCCAGATCGATCGGCAGCGTCTGGCCGTCGGAAAACGCGGCGATCGCGGTGTCCAGATCGCGCTCGGCCTGCGCGTAGTCGCCGCGCTGGATCGCGAACGCGGCGCTGGCGCGATGCAGATGCGCGAACACCGGATGGGTCGGCGGCACCAGCGCGCCGAAGCGCCGGCGTGCTTCGTCGAGCCAGGCCAGACCCTCTTCGGGCGTGTGCATGCGTGTGGCGAGCATTGCCAGCTGCAGCGTCAGCAGCGCGTACTCGGCCGAGTCCAGGCCGTCCAGGCGCGCCGCGCGTGCGCGCAGGTCCTCCAGACGCCGGCGCGCCTCGGCGTGGCGGCCGGCGATGCCGATCGTGCGCGCCTCGGAGCGCTCGATGCGGCGCCGCACGTCCGAGTCGGCCTCGACGCCGCCGGCGTCGAGCCGTTCGCGCGCGGCCGCGAACGCGGCCAGCGCGCCCGGATAGTCGCCGGCGTTCTCGAGCAGGCCGCCGCGATTGCCGAGGCTGATCGCGACGTCGGCCGGTCCGAGGTCGATTTCGGCGGTCAGCGCCTCGGAGCGCGCCAGCATCTGCACGGCTTCCTGATAGCGGCCCAGATCGTTGAGCACCAGGGCCAGATCGTTGGCGAGCAGCATCATGCGTGCCCCGCCCGGGCCGATCACACGCTCCTGCACCGCCATCGCCTCGCGCAGCCGGCTCTCGGCCTCGTCGAGCCGGCCGCAGGCGCTCAGCGCCAGGGCCTCGGCCCGCATCAGCAGCACGCGATCGGGCGAGTCGGCGGCGCGCTCGGCGCCCTGCCGCCAGCCTTCGGCGGTCACCGCGAGCGCTTCGTCGCACTCGCTGCGCGCGCCGAGCAGCGAGGCCAGCGTCGCGCTGGCCTGGATCAGCACGTCGGCGTCGTGCACGTCGCGCGCCTTGGCCAGCGCCAGCGACTCGCGCAGCAGCGCGACGGCACGGTCGTTGTCGCCGCCGCGATGATGTGCCATCGCCAGCGTGTGCAGACTGCGCATGCGCTGCAGCGGATCATCCGGTGCGTACTGTGCGCGCCAGGCGGCCGCGCGCTCGGCCGCGGCCAGCGCGCCGGGCCCGTCGAAGCGCTGGCCGCGCAGGCTGGCCAGCTCGTCGTAGTCCTCGGCCAGGCGCAAGGCCTCCGCGCCGTCGCGCGGCACCACGCCGTCGACGCCGCGCTGCATCAGGTCGAGCGCAGTCGAGACCTCGCCGAGCTGGTTGTAGAGGCCGGACAACAGCCGCTGCATCGACTGGCGCAGCTCGGTGTGGGCGCCTTCGCGATCGAGCTGGGCGCGTGCGGCGTCGAGCAGGTCGCGCACGCTGACCTGCTGGCTCATCGCCTGGTCGGGCGAGGCCGCCGTGAACGCGGCGGTCAGAAACTCCAGTGACGCGCGCGCGGTCGCGGCGTCGCGCTCGGACGCGGCCAGGGCGCGCTGCGCGCCGGCTTCGGCCTCGCGTGCGCGCTGGCGCTCGCGCTCGAGGCCGACCACGAACGCGGCCAGCGTGACCAGCGCGGCGAGCGCGAGCGTCACCGCCAGCCGATGACGCGCGACGAACTTGGACAACCGGCGCCGGCGCGTCAGCGCCGCGGCGAGCACCGGGCGGCCCTCTCGATAGCGGTCGATGTCCTCGCGCAGCTGGGCGGCACCGGCATAGCGGTCCTCGGGCCGCTCGGCACAGGCTTTGGCGATCACGCCGGCCAGCTCGATGTCGAGTGGCAGCGGCGGCACGCTCGGTTCGCCGTCGCCGCGCGCCTCGCGCTGGCCGGTCAGCATTTCGCGCAGCAGCACGCCGAGGCTGTAGATGTCGCTGGCGGTCGTGATCGGCGCGCCGGCGCGCTGCTCGGGGCTGGCATAGCCCTGGCTGAACACGCGCGTGGAGGTCTCGCGGCGCGCCGAGTCGCCGCTCTCGACCAGGCGCGCGATGCCGAAATCGAGCAGCTTGACGACGCCCTGATGGGTCACGGCGACGTTGGCCGGCTTCAGATCGCGGTGGATCACCAGGCGCTGATGCGCATGCTCGACCGCGTCGAGCATCGCGCGGAACAGCAGCAGGCGCGCATCGAGTGTCGGCGCCGCGCGGCGCACGTAGTCGAGCAGGCCGACGCCGTCGACGTACTCGATCGCCAGCCACGGCTGGCCGTCGGCGCTCTCGCCGCCGTCGAGCAGGCGCGCGATGTGCGGATGGTCGAGCGTGGCCAGGATGCGTCGCTCCTGGCGCAGGCGGCGCATGCCGTCCTCGGTCGGAAAGCCGCGCAGCAGCTTGATCGCGACCTGCTGGCTGAAGCTGCCGTCGTCGCGCTCGGCCAGGAACACCGTGCCCATGCCGCCGGCGCCGATCTCGCGCAGCAGGCGCCAGGCGCCGAGCCGGCCGTCGCCGGCGCGGCGCAGGCGCACCGCTCCGGCCGCGATCGTCGCCTCGATCGCATCGTCCTCGGCGTCGGCGGCGAGCATCCGGCGCAACTGTTCGCGCTCCTCGGCATCGAGCGACAGCGCGTCCATCGCCTGATCGCGCGCCTCGGGCGCGAGCAGGCGCAGCCGCTCGAAATGCGCCGCATAACGGTCGAGCGGCGATCGGGTCATGCGTCCAGCGCCGTGCGCAGCCAGGCCCGCGCCAGTCGCAGATCGCGGTCGACGGTGCCTTCGGAGACGTCCAGCGCGGCGGCGACCTCGGCGCGGCTCAAACCGCCGAAATAGACCAGCTCGACGATCTGCGCGCGGCGCGGATCGGTCTCGGACAGCTTGCGCAGTGCGGCGTCGATGCGCATCAGCTCGGCGTCGGTCTCAGGCTGGGCGACGTCGCGGGCCGCATCGAGCTCGACGCGCTCGGCATCGCCGCCGCGCTTGTCGGCCTGGCGCCGCCGCGCCGCGTCGACCAGCACCTGGCGCGTGGCCTGGGCCGCGACGTGGAAGAAATGGCGCCGGTTCTCCCAGCCCGCGTCGGCGCCGAGCAGGCGGATCAGCGCCTCGTGGGCGATGTCGGTCGCGCTCAGCGTCGCCTGCGGCATGCGCCGCATCGACTGCGCGGCGATCGCACGGACGTTGGCGTAGACGCGCTGCATCAGCAGTTCGCGCGCGGCGTCGTCGCCGCCGCGCCATGCCGCGATCAGCCGGGTGACGTCGTGTTCGCCGGGGTCGGCCATCAGCGTTCCGGGATCGCGAGAGGCGGAGGCGACGCAGTCTAGCAGGCGCCTGTGCGGCCGAATCGTGCGTCGATCGACCGCGGCGATGTGCGCCGGATCACGCCGCCTGCGTCGGATGCGTCACGCGAAAAAAGCGCTGCGCCGCGCTCAGCGAGGTGCCCCCGGCGCCTGCGCGAGTGCATCGAGCCGCGCGTCCAGACGCCGGCGCTGGTCGCCGTCGAGCCGGTCCGCCAGCGCGTCGAGCCGGTCGACGACGCGTTCGAGCGCATCGGCATGCTGGCGGGCCTGCGTGGCCCGATCGCGAAGACCTCGGCGCGGATCGGCGCGACCGGCACCCGAAGCGCGCGGCGCGGTCGTCTCGTCGACGTAGGCGCGCACGGCATCGCGCAGCGCCGTCCAGGCCTCGGCCTGGTCCTCGCGGATCATCAGATCGCTGCGCAGCTCGCGCAGCTGCGCGAACAGGCGGACCAGCGGATCGGGTGCGGCGGTCTCGCGCATCGTCGCGGCGGCCGGCGCTGCGCCGCGGCGCGGCGCCCCGCCCGCGGGTGGCGGGCCGCCGCCCGGAAATCCCTGCGCATGTGTCGGAGCGGCGGTGGCGACGGCGAGGGCGAACGCGAGCAGACGCAGGCGGAACGGGAGCGGATCGGACATGGCGTGCGGTTCGGGCCGGCGCGCCGGATGGCGCGCAACGGTGTGACCGTACCCGGCGATTGTGCAGAAGCCGGGCAGGGCGCTGCGCAGGCTCGACCGGACGCCGCCGGTCGCGCGTCGGCCGGGCCGTCGCAGCGAGGCCGCGTCGAAGCGAAGGATGCGGCTGCGTCGTGGATCGCGCCTCGCTCGGGGCGCGGTCTCCTCAGGCGCTCGCCGGCGTCTCGGCCAGATGATCGAGCAGCAGCACCAGGCTGCGCAGATCCTGCGCGTTGTGGTCGAGCACGCGGCCGAGCGGCGTCGCGCTGACGCCGCGCAGATAGCTCAGCCAGGCCGCCGGCGCTTCGGCGCCGGGCAGGTCGTCCTCGCGCACGACGCCGAGCGCCTGCCGCTCGATCGTCGCCAGACGGCAGTTCTCCCAGCGGCCGCGATAGCGCCGCCGCGTCGGATACAGGAGATCGCAGTGGCCGCGTCCCTCGATCGGACACGGCAGCCGGTTGAGCCGGAAGCGTCCTTTCAGCAGCGGTGCGTCGTAGGAGCGGCCGTTGTACGAGACCAGGATCGCCGAGGGCGGCAGCCAGTCGGCGAACGCGGCCAGCATCGCCGGCTCGCCGGCCAGCGCGGTCAGATAGAACTGGCGCATCCGCAGCACGCCGCCGTGCCAGCGCGCCGCGCCGATCATGAACGCGCGCGTGCCGACGCCGCCGGCCAGACCGGTGGTCTCGGTGTCGAACCAGACCAGACGTTCGCGCGCGACCTCGCCCTCGTCGCCCCACGGCAGACGCACGCTCGGTGCGGCCGGCCAGGCCCGGTCCGCCTCGACGCCCTGCACGCCCGGCGCGAGCGTCCGTCCGCCCGGCGGCGCGAGACTGGCGCGGCTGCGCCGCTGACGGCCGGCGAGCAGTGCACGCAAACGGTCGGTAGTCGCTGCCGGCGCGCCGCCGGCCGGCCGCGCCGGCACCGCCGCGCCGGCCTGTGCGGCCAGCGCACGCAGACGGTCGGCCAGCGCGCTCACGGCGCCAGCAGCCGCAGCACGGTTGCGGCCAGCGCGCGCGGCGTCGGTCCCGCGTCCGGCAGCGCCAGCACCGGCCCGACGCAGGCCGGGCAGCCGGCGCTGCAGGCGCAGTCGGCGACCAGGGCCTGCGCATCGGCGAGGATCGCCGCGGCCTGCGCGTACAGCGGTTCGCTGAGGCCGATGCCGCCGGGATGGTTGTCGTAGAGATAGACCGTCGGATTGAAGGCGGCCGCGGCCGGATCGGTGCCGGCCGCGGCGCGCCACTGCGCGCGGCCGCCGCCGTCGCGGCCGGCGAACCAGGCCGCATCGCCCGAGCCGACCGCCTGGCGCAGATCGCGCGCCTCGGCCATCACGCGCAGCGAGGCCACCGTGTGCAGCGCATGGGCGGCACCGAGAAAGCCGTCCAGTGCCTGCTGTCGCGACGGCAGCACCGCGGCCAGTGCGGCCTGGGTCAGCTGCCACCAGACCGCGGTCGTCTGCAGCTCCTGGTCGGGCAGGTTGACCGGTCCGTAGCCGATGTTCTCGTGCGAGTAGAAGCGGATCTTCTTGTAGCCGGCGACATGGCGCACGACGTGCACCTCGCCGTGATGGCAGGTGCCGGCACCGGCGCGCCGGCCGTCGAAGCGGTCGAGTACCTTCAGGTTGGTGTGGTCGATCGCGTCGGTGTAGTAGTCGACCTCGGTGCGGCGCACGAACGCCTTGCGGCCGTCCCAGTCGAGCCGCTCGACCTGGTAGGGCTGGGACTGGATCAGATAGATCGCGCCCTCGTACAGCGTCAGCGCGGCGGCGGTGTAGTCGACCTCGGCCAGGATCGTCTGGCGTCCGTCGGTGCGGTCGACGACGACGAAGTTGCCGTCGGCGACCGCGCGCAGGCTGACCGCCTGCGCCGGATAGCTGTCGGCGATCCAGTCGTAGCGGTCCGCTTCGCGGTGCAGCACGCCCGATTCGGCGAGCACCTCCAGGAACGGATCGGCGGTTTCGCCGCCGAAGCGCTCGCCGGCGCCGAACGGCAGCTCGAACGCCGCGCAGCGGATGTGATCGAGCAGGATCAGCAGCTGGTCCGGCGCGATCCGCGCGGTCTCCGGCGGCGCCCGCTCGAAGAACTCAGGGTGGCGCACCACGTACTGGTCCAGCGCCTGGCTCGAGGCGACCAGCACGCCGAGCGAAGGCTGCTGGCGGCGGCCGGCACGGCCCAGGCGCTGCCAGGTCGCCGCGATCGATCCCGGATAGCCGTTGAGGATCGCGACGTCCAGCGCGCCGATGTCGACGCCGAGCTCGAGCGCCGAGGTGCTGACGACGCCGTCGATCGCGCCGGCGCGCAGCGCACGCTCGGTCGCGCGGCGCTCGGTCGGCAGATAGCCGCCGCGATATGCGCGAATCCGCTCGGGCTTGCGCGGGTCGTGGTCGAACACGTCCTTGAGGTACTTGGTCAGCACCTCGACCATCAGCCGCGACGAGGCGAACACGATCGTCTTGAGCCGCGCGCGGATCGCGTGGCGCGCCAGGCGCGTGGACTGCGAGCGCGCCGAGGCGCGGATGCCGAGATCCGGATTGACGACCGGCGGATTCCACAGCACGACGTGGCGTTCGCCGCAGCCGGCGCCGCTCTCGGTGATCGCGTGCACCGGCACGCCGAGCAGGGCCTCGGCGTGCTCGCGCGGGTTGCCGATCGTCGCCGAGCATGCGATGAAGCGCGGCGCGACACCGTAGAACGCGCAGATCCGGTGCAGCCGGCGCAGCACGTTGGCGACGTGCGAGCCGAACACGCCGCGATAGGTGTGCACCTCGTCGATCACGACGTAGCGCAGCGATTCGAAGAACTGCGCCCACTTGGTGTGATGCGGCAGGATCGCCTGGTGCAGCATGTCCGGATTGCTGACGACGACGTCGCCGTGCAGGCGGATCGCCTGGCGCGCGTCGCTCGGCGTGTCGCCGTCGAACGTGAACGTGCGCACGCCCAGATCGCCGGCGCGGTTGAGCTCGAGCAGTTCGGCGACCTGGTCCTGCGCGAGCGCCTTGGTCGGGAACAGGTACAGCGCCTTGCCCTCGCGCCTGCGCACGGTTTCGAGCACCGGCAGGTGATAGCACAGCGACTTGCCCGAGGCGGTCGGCGTGACGACGACGACGTGCTCGCCGCGCGCCAGCGCATCCCAGCTCTCGCGCTGGTGGCTGTAGAGGCGCTCGATGCCGCGCGCGGCCAGGGCGCGGCGCACGCCCTCGCCGAGGTCGTCCGGAAACGCGGCGTAGCGCGCCGTGCGTGCCGGCAGCGTGAACGCGCCGGTGATGCGGTCCCCGTAGCGCTCGCGCAGCCGTTCGGCCAGGGAGGCGGCGGAGCGGACCCCCAGGTCCGCCCGCTGGGCAGTGCGCACGGCGCGTTCGGGAAGCATGCGGGAGGCCCTCGGCGAAACCCCGGCTTATCGCCGGCATGCGTCTCACCGGATGAGACGATACTGTCCGCCGCCGGGCCGCTTTGCCGTATACACATAGGGGCGCGCGGCCGTGGCGCGACCGAGGAAGCCGGGATGGAAGAACGTCAACGCCGAGCCTTGCGTCTGATGCGCGACAGCCTCGATCGCGAGCCGACCGATCGTGCGGCATACCTGGCCGAGCAGTGCGCCGACGACGCGACGCTGCGCGCACAGGTCGAGCGTCTGCTCGGCCGCGCCGACGTGCTGTCCGGAGCCGGCGACGAGGAGACCGCGCCCGAGGCGGCGGCCGATGCGCTGGTCGGCACCCGCTTGGGTCCGTTCCGCGTCGGTCACCGGATCGGCCGTGGCGGCATGGGCGTGGTCTATCTGGGCCGGCGCGAAGGCGCCGACTTCGACCAGGTCGTCGCGATCAAGCTGATCCGGCGCGGCCTCGACTACGACGAGGTCCAGGCCCGCTTCCTGCGTGAACGCCGGATCCTGGCGCGGCTGTCGCATCCGAACCTCGCGCGCTTCATCGACGGCGGCGTCGCGCCGGACGGGCGCCCGTGGTTCGCGCTCGAATACGTGGAGGGCGAGCCGATCACGCGCTGGTGCGACGCGCGGCGGCTCGACGTGGCGGCACGCGTGCGCCTGTTCCTCGACGCCTGCGCGGCGGTGCAGTACGCGCACGGACAGCTGGTCGTCCATCGCGATCTGAAGCCCGGCAACATCCTGGCCTGCGCCGACGGCACGCTGCGGCTGCTCGACTTCGGCATCGCACGCCTGCTCGCCGACGACGACGACGGCGAAGTGACGCTGACGCGCCATGGCCGCTACGCGCTGACGCCCGGGTACGCCGCGCCCGAGCAGTTCAGCGGCGAGGCCACCGGCGTCGCCGCCGACGTCTACGCGCTCGGCGCCGTGCTCTACGAGCTGATCGCCGGCGTGCCGCCGATCGCGCTGCACGGCTGCGATCTGGCCGAGGCCGGTCGCCGCGTGCGCGAGCAGCTGCCGGCGCCGCCGCTGGCCGCGCTCGGCCGGGCCGGCCGCGATGCGGCCGAGCGCGACCTGGCGCCGACGCAGATCGTGCAGCGGCGGCTCGCGCAGCGCGCGACCTCGCTGCGCGGTTTTCGCGCGGCGGTCTCGGCCGACCTCGCGCGCATCCTCGAGCAGGCGCTGGCCAAGGAGCCGGCGCGGCGCTACGCCAGCGCGACCGCGCTGGCCGAGGACCTGCAGCGCTGGCTGGCCGGCGCGCCGGTGCGTGCCGCCGGCAATCGCTTCGGCTATCGGCTCGGCAAGTTCGTCCGGCGCAACCGCGGCGCCGTCGCGGTCGCCGCGCTGCTGGCCGCGGCGCTGCTCGGCGCCAGCGCCTACGCGCTGCACCGCGCGCAGCGCGAGCAGATACAGCGCGAGGCCGCGCAGGCCGAGCTCGAGCGCTCCGACGCGGTGCGCGAGTACGTGATGCTGATGTTCCGCACCGCGGCCGAGCAGCAGGGCACCGTCCCGCTGAGCGCGCGCGACGTGCTGAAGCAGGGTACCGATCAGCTGGTCACGCGTTTCGCCGGCGCACCCGAAACCGGCCAGACCACCGCGCTCATGCTGGCCGAGCTCTTCATGATGCTCGGCGACAGCGAGGGTGCGCGTCCGCTGCTCGAAAGCGTGCTGGTCTGGGACGGCATCGAGCGGCGCCCCGACCTGCTCGCGAGCGCCCGCTACAACCTGGGTCAGGTCGTCTATTTCGGCGGCGACACCGCGCGTGCCAGGAGCCTGCTCGATGCCGCACAGCGATACTGGCGCGAGATGCCGGCCCGGCATGCGCGCCAGCTCAACGAGAGCCGTACGCTGCAGGCGCAGATCGAGGCCGCCGAAGGCCGGATCGACGCATCGATCGCGACGCTCGACGCAGCGATCGAGGAGCGGCCGCGCCTGATCGGCCAGCGCGACCGCGAACTCGGCGTCGCGCTGGCGATACGCGCCGACCGGCTCAGCCAGGTCGGCCGCTACGAGGACGCGTTCGCGAGCGCCGACGCCGCCTGCACGCTGTTCGAATCGCTCGGTCTGGCCCGTTCGCCGGTCGGCCTGGGCGCCGTCAACAACCGCGCGATGGCGGCGCTGCGGCTGGGCCGGCTCGCCGAGGCCTCCGCCGACTTCCGTCACGTGGTCGACGTGCATCGCCAGCTCTACGGCGTCTCGCCGCAGCTGGCGGTCGCGCAGAACAATCTGGCGCTGACGCTGCTGCGCCAGGAGCGGGCGGCCGAGGCCGTGCCGCTGCTCGAGGAGTCGCTGCGGATCGCGGTCGAACAGGGTGGCCGGCAGGCACGCGCGACCGCGATGCCGCGCGTCAATCTCGCCGAGGCCTACGTCGCGCTCGACCGCGTCGAAGAAGCTGCCGCCTTGGCCGAGGAGGCCGTCGCCGTCAACGGCGAGGTGTTCGGCGCCGACGCGCTGCAGACCGGCCTGGCCCATCGCGCCCGCGCGCGGGTGCGGCAGGCGCGCGGCGATGCGGCCGGCGCCGGGACCGACCTGGCGCGTGCCGAGGCGATCTTCGGCGCGATGGGAGCCGGCGGTGCGCCGTACCTGGAATCGCTGCAGAAGCTGCGTCAGGGGCGCGCGGAGGCGCCGCACTGACGTCGCGCAGCCGCATGCGGGCTACAGCATCTCCGGCTTGAAGCGTCCGCGCCGGCTGATCGTGCGCCGGCCGACCAGGAACTCGCCGTTGCCGCGGTAGTGCAGGGTCTCCGGCACGCGCGGCCGGGCCGCCACGTGCGCCTTGACGACCTCCCAGATGAACAGGCCGTGGCGGCGGATCTGGCTGCCGTCGGCCAGGCGGCATTCGAAGCTGGCGTGGCAGTCGGCGATCAGCGGCGCGTCGACGTGGGTCGCCGCTGCCGCGGTCAGGCCGAAGCGCGCGAACTTGTCGACCTCCGCGCCGCTGCAATTGCCGATGTCGACGACGGTGTCGACCATCGACGCGGTCGGCAGGTTGATCACGCACTGGCGGCTGCGCCGGATCAGCTCGAAGCTGTGGTTGGCCTCCCAGATGTAGCAGCCGAACAGCGCCGGCTCAAAGCCGAGCATCAGATGCCAGCCCATCGTCATGATGTTGGTGCGGCCCTTCCACGCGGAACTGACCAGGACGACCGGGCCGGGCTCGAGGTAGCGGCGGATCTCGCCGAGCGGGAAATCGGTCCGGACGGGCAGTGTCATCGGCGGGCTCCGCGGTGATGTCGCCGCCCAGCTTAGCGCCGCACGTGACGGACGCAGCTGCGGACCGATTCACCGTTCATGCGCCGGTCGCGTCTTGAATTCGTCCCCGGCCCGCCCACGTCGAGGGCTCCCGTCCGGAGAAACGCTCATGTCCACGACGACCGCGGCCCGCTCGGGCCGTTTCACGATCGGCGGCGATCTCGCCGTCAACCGCCTCGGCTTCGGCGCGATGCGCATCACCGGAGCGGGCATCTGGGGCGATCCGCCGGACCGCGCCGAGGCGCTGGCGACGCTGCGCCGCGTGCCCGAACTCGGCATCGACTTCATCGACACCGCCGATTCGTACGGACCGGACGTGTCCGAGCCGCTGATCCGCGAGGCGCTGCATCCGTACGGCGATCTCGTCGTCGCGACCAAGGGCGGCCTCGCGCGCACCGGCCCGGACCGCTGGATTCCGCTCGGCCGCCCGGAGTATCTGATCCAGCAGGCGCACAAGAGCCGCCGCCAGCTCGGCGTCGAGCGCATCGACCTGTGGCAGCTGCACCGCATCGATCCGAAGGTGCCGCGCGACGAGCAGTTCGGCGCGGTCAAGGAGCTGATCGACACCGGCGTGATCCGCCACGCGGGCTTGAGCGAAGTCTCGGTCGCCGAGATCGAGGCCGCCGCGAAGGTGTTCCCGGTCGCGACCGTGCAGAACCGCTACAACCTGGTCGACCGCACCAGCGAGGCCGTGCTCGATCACTGCGAGCGGCACGGCATCGGCTTCATTCCGTGGTTTCCGCTGGCCGCCGGCGATCTGGCGCGCCCCGGTTCGCTGCTTGACCGCCTCGCGCACGAACACGGCGCGACGCCGAGCCAGATCGCGCTGGCCTGGATCCTCAGGCGCAGCCCGGTGATGCTGCCGATTCCGGGCACCGGCAAGGTCGCGCATCTGGAGCAGAACGTCGCCGCGGTCGACATCGTGCTCGACGACGCGGCGTTCGCAGCGCTCGATGCGGAGGGTCGCGCGGCGTTCGCACGCGGCTGAGCGCGCGGCCCGGCGGCGCGCCGCCGGCGTCAGCGCGCCCGTGCCGCCGCCCCGGAAGCCGCGGCGTTTCAGCCCTTCACGCAGACCACCTGACGCAGCGTATGGACGACCTCGATCAGGTCGTCCTGCGCCGCGATGACCGCTTCGATCGGCTTGTAGGCCGCCGGCGATTCGTCGATGACCGCCTTGTCCTTGCGGCATTCGACGTGCGCGGTCGCCTCGCGATGCTGCGCCAGCGTGATCTGCTGGCGAGCGGCGCTGCGGCTCATGACGCGACCGGCGCCGTGGCTGCAGCTGTCGAAGCTGTCGGCATTGCCCTTGCCGCGCACGATGTAGCTCTTGGCGCCCATGCTGCCGGGAATGATGCCGAGCTCGCCGGCGCGCGCGCTGACCGCGCCCTTGCGCGTGATCAGCAGGTCCTCGCCGCCGTGCGTTTCGCGCGCGACGTAGTTGTGATGGCAGTTGACCGCCAGCGTGTCGAGCCGGAACGTCGGCAGCCGCTTGCGCAGCACGCCGAGCACGCGCGTCATCATCGCCTCGCGATTGGCGCGTGCGTAGTCCTGGGCCCAGCCGACCGCCTCCACGTACTCGTCGAACAGCGCCTCGCCCTCGAGAAAGAACGCCAGGTCCTTGTCCGGCAGATGGAAGCCGAGCACGCGGCGCGCGAGCTCCTCGCGCGCACGTTCGATGAAGTAGGTGCCGATCAGATTGCCGGTGCCGCGCGAGCCCGAGTGCAGCATCACCCAGACCCGGCCGGCTTCGTCCAGGCACAGCTCGATGAAGTGATTGCCGCCGCCGAGCGTGCCGAGCTGGCTGCCGAGCTTGTCGGTGCGGATCCGGCGGTGCCGCGTCTTGATCGCATCCAGTCGCGCGGCCAGGCCCGACGCGCCGATCTGCGTGGCGATCGCGTCGGGCAGGCGTGCGTGCTCGCCGTCGCGGCCGATGCCGACCGGCACGGCCCGTTCGATGTCGCTGCGCAGCGGCGCCAGGTCGTCCGGCAGATCCTCCGCGCGCAGCGTCGTGCGCACCGCGGCCATGCCGCAGCCGATGTCGACGCCGACCGCGGCCGGAATGACCGCACCGCGCGTCGGAATCACCGAGCCCACGGTCGCGCCGATGCCCAGATGCACGTCCGGCATCACCGCGACCCACGGTCCGACGAACGGCAGCGCGGCGATGTTGCGCAGCTGGCGCTGCGCCTGGTCCTCGACCGGCACGCCGCGCACCCAGGCCTTGATCGGCGTGGTGCTGTCCTGGGCGTGCAGCAGTTCGTAACGGGATTGGATGTTCATGGTGTCGTTCTACTCGTCTTTGTGGGTTTTCGTCCCTGACTGCGCGGCGGATCCATCCGCCGCGCAGGGTCTTCACTTCATCGTGACCAGCTGCTTCAGCACGCCGTCCAGGCCGCCGAACACGGTCAGCTTGTCGATCTTCTCGGTGACCTTCTCCAGCGCCTCCAGCTCCTTGAGACGCATCAGCACCGGGCTCTCCTCGATCAGACGCGCCGTGTTGAGCAGCGATCGCGTGGCGTTGGCCTCCTCGCGACGGCGGATCACATTGGCCTGGGCCGCCTTCTCCGCCTGCACGACACCGTTCAGGATGTCCTTCATCTCGCCCGGCAGGATCACGTCCTTGACACCCACGCCGAGCACCTCGACGCCGAACGGTGCGACTTTGCCCCGCACGTAGGCGTGGATGTCGGCATCGAGCGAGGCCTTGTCGCCGAGCAGCTCGTCGAGCGTCTTGGCCGACACCGCCTTGCGCAGACCGAACTGCAGTTCGCGGTAGACCTGCTCGCCGAACTTGGCGACACGGATGCGCGCCGCGACCGCATCGGTGACGCGGATGCTCGCCGCCAGGTTCACGCGCAGGCTGACCTTGTCGCGCGTCAGCAGCTCCTGTCCCGACACCTCGATCGCCTGCACGCGCAGCTCGATCACCTCCGCGGAGACGTTCTTGCGGAAGCTCCAGAACGCGTGCGCGCCCGGCGGCAGCGTGCCGGCGAGAGTGCCGTCGACGAACAGCAGGCCGACCGACTCGGTCGGCACGTCCACTGCGACGGCCACCTTCGACAAGATGCCGAGCTGACGCAGCCGTCCGATCAGATCGGCACGCACCGCCAGATCGGCGCCGAGCGTGACGCGCTCGATCGTGATCCGGCGCGGGCCGCACCAGTACAGGCGGCGCGTACCCGGTGCGAGCACGTCCTCGAGCTTGCCGTTGCGGTACACGAGGCCGACTTCGTCGGCGCCCAGATCGGCCAGCACGAAGTGCGCATCGAGCGCGGTGCCGAGACCGGCGATCAGGTTGTCGGCGTCGCGGCCGGCGTATTCGGCCGGTTCGATCGGATGCAGCTGGACGGCCACGCGCGAGCGCGCGCCGTACAGACGGTGGACGCCCGGTTCGAGCACGCGCTCGAACCGACGGTTGCGATACACCAGGCCGCGCTCGCCGTCACCGACCACGACCCGCTGGGTCCAGAACATGGCTGTTTCTCCTGTTTGGCTCTGGTGGTCCGGTCCGTACTTCGATCGCCGCACCGGACCGGTTCGCGCGGCGAGTTCGCCGCGCATCGGCGCGGCCTGGGTGAGAGGCGTGTGCCGGCAGAAGCACGCCGGCACACGCCGATCGAAAGAGATGGAAACGCCCCTGGCTTCGCGGCCGCGGAGCACCGTGCGTGCAGGCCATGGACGAGGACCGACGTGCGTCGACCCATCCTGCGTCGACACGATCGTGGCCTCGCGCACGGCATGCGGGCACGAGCCCGGGCGACCGGTCCGCTGCGGACATGCGTGTGCGCCGCTTTCGCATCGCAGCACGTAACGCCGCGCGGGGCGCTTCCGAGGGAGGGGCCCGAAGGCCCCGGTGTGACGTTCACACGTCGGTTGCGTTGGAGCGGGAATCGAACCCGCGTCGTCGGTATCAAAACACCGATGCTCGACCATTGAGCCATCCAATGACGTGCCGGAATCGAACCGGCTACCCGCGAGACGTACTCGCTGCTCTACCGATTGAGCTAACGTCGTGCGAAACGATTTCGATCGCATCGGGCATACGCCACGGCAATGCCGCGCGCACCGGACGGGGAAGAAATCCCGTACCGCAGGATGTCGGCCGAGTATCGTTTCGTATCGGCGCCTTCACGCAGGCGCCAATGCGTCGCGCTCCGAGCAATCGTGCGCGAGCACGTGCCTGGGCGCTGAATGTCCACTCCGATGCGAAAGCCGGAAACAAAAAACCCCCGGAGGATGAGTCCGAGGGCCTTCGCATTCCTCGGAGATCGGGGTGACCGATCTCCGCGCGGGCAGGATCAGTCGTTCGTGATGATCGTGCCGTCGCACCGATAGGTGCCGCACGCGCGCACGTCGAAGCCGCGCGGATTGCACGCTGGCGAGGACGGCTTGGCGAAATGGAGCGCGGCGTTCATCGGATTTGTCTCGATGGATTCTTGCAGTGCCCGGCGAGGGGCGAGAGGGCGCGAACTATAGGGAAGTGAATGGCATCGCGCAAGCGAAATTTTAACGCTTTCGATGTGTCGGTTGGTTTCGCGCGAGACGGAGTTTCTACCCGCGATCGGTTGGGACATTTTGATGCGTGGTATGCGGCGTCTGGTCCGTGCTCACGTGCCGACCGGTGAGTGGTTTTCGTCCGCGAAGAATCGCCAGGTGACTCGTTGCAAGTGGCACGGATGCCATCCGCCTGCGAAGCGAGCCCCGACAGATCACTCGTAAAAAAGATCCGGACGCGCGGACACGAGCGGAAACATAAGAATGTTACGCGCCCGCAGAGCAGCCTTTACGGACACGATCGCGAGAGAGTGTCTGCGTCGTCGCGGAGTAAGAGGGAATCCCCGCCTCAGATTCCCGCCGCCTCCAGCCGCCCGCGCAAGGCATCGAGCTCTCCGCGCAAACTCTCGATCTCACCTTCCAGCTGCGCGACACGTTCGGCGAGTCCTCCGCGCGCCGAACCCGGCGCATCGGCCGCCGCCGTCGCCACATAGGCGTCCGCATCGACCGGTCCGCACAGCAGATGCATGTAGCGGTCCTCGCGCTGGCCCGCCGCGCGGCCGAGGTTCACGGCCAGCGGCGGCTCGCGCTGCGCGAGGCGGTCGAGCGTGTCGCGCACGTCCTCGACACTGGGGAACTCGGCCAGGCGCTCGCTGCGCGTCAGCAGCTCGTTGAGCGTCTGCGGGCCGCGCAGCAGCAGCAGGCACAGCACCGCGCGCTGGCGGGCGGTGACGTTGAAGCCGGTGTCGAAGCGGTGCTCGTAGCGCGATACGCGCTGCGACGAAGGTGCGACGCGTACCAGATCGCGCGTCTCCAGATCGCGCAGCGCATGTGCGACGGCGCCGGGTTCGAGCTGCAGCACCGGCTCGCGGCTGGTCTTCTGGTTGCACGCGGCGACCAGGGCATTGAGCGTCAGCGGATAGACCTCCGGCGTGATCGCGGCCTTCTCGATCAGACAGCCGAGGATGCGCGCCTCGATCGCGTTCAGAGACGCAGAGCCGGCGGCGGTTTCGGTAGGGGAGTCGTCCACGGCACGCTCGCAACGGAAAAGGGGCCGGAGTGTAACCGAGCGCGACGACGCGCCACCGCCACGGTCGGCCGCTTGTGCGATATCCGGGCCGTTCCGTGCCGCGCCGACGGCGTCATCGCCGGCCGGTTCCTTCGCCGGCAGCGCGGCGTATGATCGCGGCCACATCCGATTACGAGGAGACGCGTCATGAGCTACGTCGACGGTTTCGTGCTGCCGGTGCCGAAGAACCAGCTGGCCGCGTATCGCACCTTGGCCCGCAAGGCCGGCAAGATCTGGAAGGAACACGGCGCGCTGGCGTACGTCGAATGCGTCGCCGACGACGTGAAGCCCGGCAAGCGCACCTCGTTTCCGCAGGCGGTCAAGCTCAAGCCGGACGAGGTCGTCGTGTTCTCGTGGATCGTCTACGCGTCGCGTGCGCAGCGCGATCGCATCAACAAGAAGGTCATGGCCGATCCGCGCCTGGCCCACCTGACGCCGGACACGATGCCGTTCGACGGCAAGCGCATGTTCTGGGGCGGTTTCAAGCCGATCGTGTCGTTCTGAGCGCGGGCCTTGCGCGTCCACGCGACGCCGCGAGCGTGCCGGCCCGTTTTCGCGATGCCATGCATGCCGGCGCGGACGTGAGCGGCGTGGCCGCCGGCACGGGATGAACGGCCGGACGGGAGCGGATAGGTCCGTTCAACGCGGCTCGAAGTCGTCGGCGAACAGGTTCTCGCCGCAGGGGCCGTCCGCGTCGTAGCGCTGCACGACGACGCTGCCGGTGTCGCTGGTGCCGAGGATGGTCCAGCCTTCGGCCGCGCCGACGACGGCGCTCAGGCTGCCGAGGTCCGGCAGCCGGGTGCGCTGCCGGCACAGTGCGCCGCCGGCGTCGAACTCGGCCATCGCCGCGTAGGTGCGGCCACCGCCGCCAGGAATGAACGCGTAGCCGACCAGCAGGCTGCGTCCGTTCGGCGCGACGGCCTGCGCCATCGTCAGTCCCGGCACCGCCGAGGCCACGTCGCTGAGCGTGGCGCCGGTCGCCGTGTCGACGCGCAGCAGGCGCAGCACTTCCGGCGGATACACGGCGATGTGCAGGGCGCCGTTCGGGGCGAGCACGGGCGCCCAGCCGGCGAACGTGGCAGGCAGCTGCGACTGATCCGACAGCACGCGTGTCCACAGCCGGGTGCCGTCGGCCCCGATCTTCCAGGCCATCACGCCGGGCGTCGCGAGGTGCGTTTCCGGTGAGCCGACGAGCAGGGCCGCACCGTCCGGGGTCGTCGCCAGCCAGGCGGCGCCGAGCGGGTTGCCGATCTCGCCGAGCTCGGTGTCGGTGTAGACGACGTGGCCGTCGGCGCCGAAGCGCACGGTCCGGTAGCCGCCGCCGATGTTGTCGCCGCGGCCGGCGACGATCGCGCCGCCGTCGGGCAGGGCGACGATCGAATCGGCCGTGGCGACCTGGTCGGCGGCGGTCCAGCGCCAGGCCGGCAGGGCCTGGCCGGACGCGTCGAAGCGCGGCACGACGAAGTCGGTGCCGTCGTCGGCGCGCATCAGCAGGTCGCCGGTCGGCGTTTGCGCGAGCTGACGGGTCTGGAAAAAGCTGGGTTCGATCCAGAGCACGGCGTCGGTCGCTGCGGACTCCCAGAGCAGGCCGCCGTCGTCGGCATCGAGCGTGTGTACGAACGGCGCCGTGAGGCCGCCGACCAGGGCGACGCGGTGATCGGCCAGCAGGACGACGTCGTCGAAGTCGGCCGATCCGTCGGCGCGTTCGTGGACCCAGTCGAGCGTGCCGTCGTTGTCGAGCCGCAGCACGCCGGCGCGCGCGCCGCTGCTGCGCGCCGCCTTGAAGCTGATGAACAATGCTCCGTCGTCGGCGCGGCGCAGCAGGCCCGGAAACGTCGCGAACGCATCCTGCGCTGCCCAGGAGATGGTCCAGGCCGGTTCCCAGGCCGGATGTGCGCCGACCGGCGCGGCCAGACAGGCCAGCCAGAGGCCGTGTGAGCGAATCGACATGCGCTGTTCTCCTGGTCGGTCGATCACCGATACGCAGTGCAGTCCGTCGAACCTCAATGCGGCGCGGCCATCGTGACGCTCGTTGACGCCGCGTCCGCCACGCGATCGCGCGGTGTCGGGGCCGCTCAACCGTCGAATCCGTCCGCGAACAGCGCATCGCCGCAGGCACCGTCGGCGTCGTAGCGCTGCACGGTGATGCCGGCATCGCCGACGCCGAGCACGGTCCACCCTTCCGCGGCACCGACTGCGGACAGGAAACCGTACAGGTCCTTCGCCGCGTGTTCGCGGCACAGCACGCCATCCGCATCGAACTCGGCCAGGACTGCGTAGGTGCGACCGCCGCTGCCCGGGACGTGCGCGGAGCCGCCGAGCAGGCTGCGACCGTTCGGGGCCACCGCCAGCATATCGGCATAGCTCGGCAGTGAGGATCGGCTGTTCCAGCGCGTCGCGCCGGTCGCGCCGTCGACACGGATCAGGCCGAGCGCCTTCGGCGAGGTGCTCGCGGTGGCGATCCACAGATCGTCTCCTGGGCCGAGTGCCGCCGGCCCGTTCGAGAACGTGGTCGCGCCGCTGGACTGGTCCGACAGCGTGCGCGTCCACAGACGCGTGCCGTTCGCGGCGATCCTCCAGGCCATCGCGCCGGGCATGCCGAACGGCGTTTCCGGTGACGCGACGACCCAGGCGCCGCCGTCGGGCGCCGCGGCGACCCAGGACATGCCGAGCGGACTGCCGAAGCTGCCGAGTTCGGCGTCGGCATAGACGATGCCGCCGTCGGCCGCGAAGCGCACGGTGCGGAATCCGCCGCCGGGCTTGAACGTGCGGCCGGTGACGATCGCGCCGCCGTCGGCCAGCGCGACGATCGAATTGGCCCAGACCTCGTCGAGGCCCGAGGCCCAGCGCCACGGCGGCAGCACCTGTCCGTCTGGATCGACGCGCAGCACCACGAACGCGTCGCCGTCGTGCGCGCGCAGCAGCAGATCGCCGGCCGGCGTCCGCGCGATCTGGTTCGTCGCGAACGAACGCAGCACCGTCAGCGTGGCGCCGCTCATGGCGGTGTCCCAGGCCGGATCGCCGCTGCCCGCGTCGATCATGCGCACGAACGGTGCGGTGCCGCCGCCGGCCAGCGCGATGCGTCCGCCGGCGATCGGCAGCACATCGTCCGCGGCGCCGGCGCCGGGCCGCTCGTGCGCCCAGCCGATCGTGCCGTCCGATTCGATACGCAGCACGCCGGCGCGCTGCGAGCCGGCGCGGCCGGGCTCGATGCCGACGAACAGCGTGCCGTCGTCGGCGCGGCGCAGCACGCTGGCATGCGTCGAGGTCGCGCCTTCGGCGGCCCAGGTGCTGCTCCAGACCGGCTGCCACGCGGTCTGCGCCGCGGCCGGCGCCGCCATCGCGATCAGCAGCACCCCGCACGATCGTACCGACATGTCGACTCCTTTCCGTTTTTCGTCGTAGCCGTATACGCAGGACGGCCGGTTCGACCGCAATGGCCGGCCCAGCCTGGCAGCGATCGCGGCCGCGCGAAAGTGCGGGGCGCCGGCGCGGACGAGATGCGGCGACATCGCGCGCCGCCGCGATGCCGATCGACGGATCGGCCGCAGGCCGCCGCCGCGGAGCACGGCCGCCGCGCACGATCGAGGTCCGGCCGCGCCGGCACATGGAGCACAGGCGGCCGCGTCGCCGCATACTCGCGCCGATGAATGCGGCCGCGCGCTGACCGTGACCGGACCTTGCGGTGTTGCGCGCGACGCCGGTGCTCGCCGACGCGTTCGGCACCGACGGCGGCTGGCTGATCGCGTTCCGGTGCGGTGCCGACGGTCGCGTCGAGGGCTTCGAGGCGAGCCGGTCGCGCACGTGCGGCGTCGCGTTCGAGCGCCTGTCCGCGCCGCGCTGAGGTGCCGATGTGGTCGCGCTCAGAGGCCGCCCGGCGGTGGCGGCAGCAGTCGCGCGCCGCGGAAGTAGCGCACGCGCAGCTCCAGGCCGCGCGGACTGCGGCCGACGTAGACGTAGCCGTTGCGCCAGACCGGCGCGCGACCCTTGTCGCGGAAGCGCGGATTCTCCAGTTCGAGCAGCATGCCGATGCAGGCCGGATCGCGCGTCGCGGCCTCGGCCTCGAGCCGTGCGAACGAGCGCTCGAGCAGCGCATAGGCCAGGCGCGTCGCGCGCCAGCGCGTGCCGACGAAGGTGCGCCAGTAGTACAGCGGCTGGCCGAGCTGCGGCAGCGTGACCGGCCGCGCCGTGCAGACGCCGGCGACCGTGCCGTCGGCATCGCAGGCGTGCAGCACGACCTCGCGCACGCGCGCCGCGCGGACGGCCGCATCGGTGATCGCCCCTTCGCGTGTCCAGAATGCCAGCACGGCCGCCACGTCCTCGGCGCGCGGCGCATCGCCGTGCGCGACGAAACGGAACCGCGCGGTCGTGGCCTCGCGGGCGGCGGTCGGGTCGGTCATCGGCACTCTCGAAACAGGGTTTGATGGCATGATCGGGCATCCCGGACCTGCGCGTCGAATCGCGCAGCCGGCGACGCGGCGCCGCGGCGCACTGGTAGCGGGTTGATCGATCGATGGGCGACGGGACGGACGTGACCTTGATGCTGCGGCGCTGGCGCGACGGCGACGCGTACGCGCTCGACGCGCTGCTGCCGGCGATCTACGGCGATCTGCGCGCACTCGCGGCCCGCCGTCTGGCCGATCATCCGGACCAGCGCACGCTGCAGCCGACCGCGCTGCTCAACGAGATGTTTCTGCGCCTGTTCGACGCCGACCGCCTCGCGATCGCCGATCGCGAGCACCTGTTCCGCCTGGCCGGCCGGACGATGCGGCAGATCCTGGTCGATCGCGCGCGCCGCGCCGCGGCCGACAAGCACGGCGGCGACTGGCAGCGCGAGGACCTCACCGCGGCCTTGAACCTGCCGCTGCCCGATCGCACCGACCTCGGCCACCTCGACGAGGCGATCGGCCTGCTCGAGCGGATCGACGAGCGCCTCGCGCGGATCGTCGAGCTGCGCTACTTCGTCGGGCTCAGCGTGCCCGAGGTCGCCGGCGTGCTCGGCGTCGACGAGCGCACCGTCTACCGTGACTGGGCGCTTGCGCGCAGCTGGCTGCGCACGCGCCTGGAAGCATGAGCGAGGATCTGTTCCAGACGCGCTACGCCGACGTGCGCGCGCTGTTCCACGCGCTGATCGACGCCTCGGCCGAGCAGCGCCGCGAACGCCTCGCCGAGGCCGATCCGGCGCTCGCCGCGGCGGTCCTGCGACTGCTCGAGGCCGGCGTCGACGGCGATGCGGAGGGCGTCGCGCCGCTCGCCGCAGGGCTCGCGCCGGGCGCCCTCGTCGGCGGGCGCTACCGGATCGTGCGCCTGATCGGCGAAGGCGGCATGGGCGAGGTCTACCTGGCCGATCGCATCGACGGCATCGAGCAGCGCGTCGCGCTGAAGTCGATGCGCGGCTCCAGCGCCGCGCTGGCGACGCGCTTCGTCCGCGAGCGGCAGATCCTGGCGCGGCTCGGCCATCCGCACATCGCCCATCTGACCGACGGCGGCCTCGATGCCGGCGGCACGCCGTGGTTCGCGATGGAGTACGTCGACGGCGTCGCGATCACGCAGGCCTGCGACCGGCGCCGGCTCGACCTGCGCGCGCGCGTGCGCCTGCTCGTGCAGGTGTGCCGCGCGGTGCAGTTCGCGCACCGCAACCTGGTGCTGCACCGCGATCTGAAGCCGTCGAACATCCTGGTCGACGCCGACGGTGCACCGAAGCTGCTCGACTTCGGCATCGCCAAGCTGCTCGACGACACCGCGCCGGACAGCACGCAGACGGTCACGATGACGCCGGCCTATGCGGCGCCCGAGCAGCTGCGCGGCGAGCCGCTGACGATCGCCAGCGACGTCTACCAGCTCGGCCTGGTGCTCCACGAGCTGCTCGCCGGCGTGCCGGCGCATGTGCTGCGCCGCCACGGCGCGCTCGCACGCGAGGCCGGCCTGCCGCGTCCGGAGGCGGCCTATGCGCAGTCGGCGCCGGATGCCGCCGCCCGCGTCGCGGCCGACCGCGGCCTGACGCCGCCGACGCTGCGCCGCGCGCTGCGAGGGGATCTGGAGCGGATCGTCGCCAGGGCCACTGCGGCCGATCCGCGCGAACGCTACGAAACCGCGCAGGCGCTCGGCGAGGATCTCGAACGCTGGCTCGACGGCCTGCCGGTGCTCGCGCAGCGCGGCTCGTTCGGCTATCGCTTCGGCAAGCTGCTGCGCCGGCACGCCGCGGCCGCGGCCGCGATCGCGGTGCTCGCGATCGGTCTGCTGGTCGCCAGCGGCTACGCGCTCGACCGCGCCTATCAGGAGCGGCGCCAGCGCGAGCGCGCCGAGACCGTGCTGTCGTTCGTCCGCGACGTGTTCCGGCAGGGCGATCCGCAGAACGCCGACGCCGCCGGCGCCGGCACGGTCGAGCTGTTCGAGCGCGCCGCGCGCACGCTCGACGGGCGCACCGACGTCGACGACCTGACGCGCGCCGCGCTGCTGCGCGAGATCGCCGGCGTGATGGCCGCGCTCGGCCGCGAGGACCGCATGCTGCCGCTGGCCGAGCGCGCGGTTGCGCTGCTCGAGCCGGTGCGCGACCGGCAGCGCCGCGATTACCTGGAGAGCGTCGACGCGCTGATCGGCGCGCTGCGCGAGCAGGGCCGCGTCGAGGAGCAGTTCGCGCTGATCGCTCGTGCGCTGCCGGTCGCGCGCGCCGAGGGCGACGCCGCGCGGCCGTGGACCGGCATCCTGCTGATGCACCGCGGCTACGCGCAGCTGCAGCGCGACGACGCGACCGCCGCCGAGGCCGATCTCGACGCCGCGCTGGCCGCGTTCGCGCGTCACGGCGGCCCGCCCGGCGCAAATACTGCCTTCGCGCTGTTCTACCGCGCACTGGCGGCCAGCCAGCGCGGCGAGTACCGGCGCGCGCTGAGCCTGTTCGAGCAGTCCGCGGCGATCCAGGCGCGCACGCCGGACGCCACGCGCAAGGACCGCATGGTCACGCGCGAGATCATCGCGCGGCAGACCTGCCAGCTCGGCCGCGCGGCCGACGGCACGGTTGCGCTGGAGGCGGTGCTGGCCGATTTCCGCGAGCACCTCGGCGCCGCCAACAACCGCACCGTGATGACCCAGGTCTCGCTGGCGCTGTGCCGCGCCGGACGCGGCGATCTGGCGGCTGCCGATGCCGAGCTCGACGCGGCCGCGACCGCGCTCGCCGGCGGCGGCGTGCTGACGCCGGTGCAGCGCGTGCATTTCCAGGACACGCGCAACCGGCTCGATCTGTACGCATTGCGGTTCGCGCATGCGCTGCCGGCCGCGCGCGAGAATTTCGCCGCGGCCGAAGCGCTCGGCACGCCGTGGCCGTACGTGCCGCGCGCCGGCTGGGTGCTGGCCGAAGCCCTGCTGCAGGCCGATCGCTGCGAGGAGGCGATGCCGCTGCTCGCGCGCGGCCTGGCCGACGTGCAGGCGATGTTCGGCGCGACGCCGAGCGCCTTGCGCGGCGATCTGGAGGACACGCTCGGCCGCTGCCTGATCCGGCAGGGCCGGGCGCAGGACGCGATCGCGCATCTGGACCGCGCGCTCGCCGAGCTGGAGGCCGCGCAGGATCCGGCTGCGCCGGCGATCGTGCGCAGCCGCATCCACCGCGACTGGGCGGCCGCGCTGGCGAGCGGCGATCGCGGCCGGCTCGCCGGGTTCGCCGCGCAGCGCGCGGCTCTGATCGCCGCACTCGGCAGGGAGGACGTCGTCCAGGTCTGGCAGTTCGATCTGCTGCTCGACACGCTCGACCGCCGGCTCGGCGGTCCCGGCATCGACGCCGAGCGCCGCCGCCGTGCCGAGGCCGGCCTGCGCGCGCTGGCGCGTCAGCCGCAGCCGCCGGCGTTCTTCGGACTCAGCGGCCTGGCCTGAGCGCAGGCGGCGCAGCGTCCGCGCACGATCGTGTCAGGGTTCGCCGCACGATCTCGTTGATGAAGATGCCGCGCGCTCGAGCGCGCCGGCGGCCCGCCGCGGCGGGCGCTCATCGTCTCCACTTCGAGTCCGCCATCGCCATGAATCCGAAACGTTTTTCGATCGTCGCCGTCCTGCTCGCCCCTGCATTCGCCGCCGCCGCGCCGGTCGCGACCGTGCTGCCGGGCCTGCCGCCGCAGGTCCAGCCGGCGCTGGCCGGCGCGCTGCCGTCCGGCGCCGCCGAGGCGACGCTGGCGACCGCGCGTTACGGCCATGCCACCGCCGCCCTGCCCGGCGGCCGCGTGCTGGTCGCCGGTGGCAACGACGGCAGCCAGATCCTGCGCAACGCCGAGATCTACGATCCGGCGACCGGCGCCTTCACCGCGACCGGCCAGATGCTGTACCGGCGCATGTACGACGCCGCCGGCACCGTGGCGCTGGCCGACGGCCGCGTCCTGGTCAGCGGCGGCTGTGTCGATCTGGGCGGTAGCTCGGGCGGCTTCCAGGTCTGCCAGGGCGTGCCGCATTCGGAGCTCTACGATCCGGCGACCGGCCAGTTCGCGGCGACCGGCCCGCTGGCCGGCCCGCGCAATCTGCACATCGCCACGCGTCTGGCCGATGGCCGCGTACTGATCGCGACCGGCTCGGACTCCAATCCGGACGGCCCGCAGTGGACGCTGGACGGCGAGATCTACGACCCGGCGACCGGCCAGTTCACGACGACCGGCAGCGCCGCGATCGGCCGCGCCTACGCGACCGCGGCCCTGCTCGCCGACGGCCGCGTGCTGATCGCCGGCGGCCAGACCGACGGCGGCGCCGCGCTGACCCATGCCGAGATCTACGACCCGGCGACCGGTCAGTTCAGCGTGACCGGTGCGATGACGGCGGCGCGGATCGGACCGACCGCGACGCGTCTGCCGGACGGCCGCATACTGATCGTCGGCGGCACCAACGACTCCGTGGCCCAGGTCGAGCACGCCGAGGTCTACGATCCGGCGACCGGCCAGTTCACCGCGCTGGCCGCGCAGCCGGCGTTTTCACGCTACTACCACAGCGCGATCGCGCTGCCGGACAGCCGTATCGTGTTCGCCGGCGGCAACCGCAACTATGTGCCGATCGCGCCGGTCGAGCTCTTTGACCCGGCGCTCGGCACGTTCGAGGTGATCGCCGAGCTCGACCGCGCAGTGGTCTTCCACACCGCGGCGCTGACCGCCGGCGGCGACGTGCTGATCGCCGGCGGACTCGACGCCGGTGTGGTCGTACGCAGCGAGGCGCAGCGCATCGCGATCGGCCGTGCCGACGCAGTGTTCGCCGACGGGTTCGAGCCGTGATGCCGCCCGGAGCTCGCGCGATGCCTTCGGCAGCTTTCGATCCGCGTCTGCGGCGGCTGCGCCGCCGTCCGCTGGCCGCGGTCTGCTGCGCACTGGTCCTGGCCGCGGCGGTGCCGGCCGGCGCGGCGATCCTGCCGGTCTCCACCTGCGACGACAGCGGTCCCGGCAGCCTGCGCGAGGTCGCGCTCGGTGCCGGATCCGGCGACACGATCGACCTGTCCGCGCTGACCTGCAGCACGATCACGCTGAGCGCCGGCGCGATCGCATTGAGCGGCGACGTGACGCTGAAAGGCCCCGGCGCCGCCGCGCTCGCGATCGATGCGGGCTTCACCAGCCGCATCCTCGCGCACGGTGGCGGCACGCTGACGGTCGCCGATCTGAGCCTGCTGCAGGGCAAGTACACCCACGAGGGCGACGCCGCCGGCGGCTGCGTCGTGTCGGCCGGCAACGTCGTGCTCGATCAGGTGGTCATCTCCGGTTGCGGCGTGCTCGCCGGCGAGGGCGCCGTGGCGCGCGGCGGTGGCCTGGCCGTCGATGGCGACCTGACGCTGCTGTGGAGCACGATCAGCGGCAATACCGCACTGGCCGACGGCATCGTCGAAGGCGGTGGTGCCCATGCCGGCACCGCGCAGGCGTTCTACAGTGAGATCCGCGGCAACGAGGCGACGTCCAACTATGCGACGTCGAGCGGGGGTGGCCTGGCGATCGTCGGCTCGACGGTGATCCTGTCCAGCGCGGTCACCGGCAATCGGGCCGGCGAGGCGGCCGGCCTCAGCGCCGGATCGGCGGCCGAGGACAGCGTGGCGATCCTCAACAGCACCGTCTCCGGCAACGAAGCCGCGCTGCGCATCGGCGGCGCGCGGATCGGCGCGCCGCTGGTGCTCGCCAACAGCACGATCGCGTTCAACCTCGACACCGAGGCGGCCGGCGGCCTCCATCTGACGGCCGGCGCCGACATCCAGAGCACGATCCTCTCCGACAACGGCGGCATCGATCTGGGCGGTGCGGCCGGCGTCGCGGTGACCGGCGCGAACAACCTGATCCGGCAGGCCACGCTGAGCGTGCCGGCCGGCACGCTGCAGGCCGATCCGCTGCTGCTGCCGCTGGCCGACAACGGCGGCTACACGCCGACCCATGCACTGGCCGCCGGCAGTCCGGCGATCGATGCCGGCAGCAACACGGTCAGCCTGATCGGCGACCAGCGCGGCGGTGCGTTCGCGCGTGAGGTCGGCGCGGCCGCCGACATCGGCGCATTCGAGGTGCAGGTCGACCCGGACGCCCTGTTCCGCGACGGCTTCGACCCGTAACGACGCCGGCGCGGAACGGGGCGGCCGGACTCGCCGGGTTTCGGCGCGTTGCCGGCGCCGGAGGTTGCGCGGTGGCGGCCTCCGGCGCCGGACGACGTTGCGCGAGGGCGCGCCGCATCGGATGGCGGCATCGGCCAGGTGTCTTCGATCGGGTCTCGCAGGATGTGTCGTCGCAGCGCCGCGGGCACCACGCGGCCCGCATCGCTTGAACGGCTCGCGACGAAATACGCATGCGCTGCGCAGATCGTCGAGACAGCGCTGCTCGCGCCCGGGGCGTGCTTCGAGCGGGGCGTGCGGCGTTCGACGAGCCCTGCTTGCCGCAGCGCGATCCGCCGCGACGTTCAGCCATCCGGCCGCTGGCCGGCGGGCCGCCCATCGCCGCCGCGGCGATCGCGGCCACGCACAAGGCGGTCCGCGCGGCGCGTATGCGTGCGCCAAGTTAGGAACATTGTTCCTAACTCGGTAGACTTGCCCGCGGAGTCGGCCAGACAGTCGCGTCACGCATCGCGTGCCGAGGAAAGTCCGGGCTCCACAGGGCAGGGTGCCAGGTAACGCCTGGGCGGCGCGAGCCGACGGACAGTGCAACAGAGAACAGACAGCCGAACGGCGTCGCAAGACGTGCGTGGTGATGGTGAAACGGTGCGGTAAGAGCGCACCGCCTGCGGGGCCAACGCCGCAGGGCACGGCAAACCCCACCCGGAGCAAGACCAAATAGGGGGACCATGGCGCGGCCCGCGTCGTCCCCGGGTTGGTCGCTCGAGCCTTGCGGCGACGCAAGGCCCAGAGGAATGACTGTCCACGACAGAACCCGGCTTACCGGCCGGCTCCGCTTGTTTCCGGTACGCACCCCGGCGGCTGTATGGCCGCCGGGGCTCGATCGTGCCGGTCGCGAAAGCGGACGGATGCTTGTGACACACTTGCCGGCCTCACCGGCCTGCCGTCTTTCGCCATGGATCGCTACGAACGCATCCTGACCCTGCACCGCATCCTCAAGTCCGCGCGCTACCCGGTTCCGATGGCGCGGCTCAAGGAAGAACTGGCCTGCTCGCGCGCGACGCTGTATCGCGACGTCGCGTTCCTGCGCGACGCGCTCGGCGCGCCGATCGAGAGCGACGCCGAGCAGGCCGCGATCCGCTATGCCGCCGACGAGGGCGAGCGCTTCGAGCTGCCGGGCCTGTGGCTGACCAGCGAGGAGCTGGCCGCGCTGCTGGCCCTGAACGAGCTGCTCGGGCGCTCCGATCCGGGTGTGCTGGCCGGCGCGCTGGCGCCGTTCCGCGCGCGCATCGAGCGCCTGCTGTCGGACCAGCACAGTGGCCGCACGCTGCCGATCGAGCGCATCCGCGTGATCGCCAGCGGCGCGCGCCGGCTCGACCAGGGCGTGTTCCGTGTGCTCGCCGGCGCGCTGCTGAATCGTCAGCGCCTGGCGTTTCGTTACCGCGCGCGCTCCACCGACGCGCTGACCGACCGTCAGGTCTCGCCGCAGCGCCTGGCCCACTATCGCGACAACTGGTACCTCGACGCCTGGGACCACGGCCGCGACGCCCTGCGCAGCTTCGCGCTGGACCGCATCCGCGAGCCGGTCGTGCTCGACGCGTCCGCGCTCGACCGGCCGGCCGAGGAGCTCGACGCGCATCTGGCCTCCAGCTACGGCATCTTCTCCGGGCCGCCCAAGGCCTGGGCGACGTTGCGCTTCTCGCCGCATGCGGCGCGCTGGGTCGCCGACGAGCACTGGCACTCGCAGCAGCAGGGCCAGTGGCTGGCGGACGGCCGTTACGAACTCAAGCTGCCGTATTCGAACTCGCGCGAGCTGCTGATGGACGTGCTCAAGTACGGGCCGGACGCCGAGGTCGTCGCGCCGGTCTCGCTGCGCGAGGAAATGAAGATCCTGCTGCAGCTCTCGCTCGGCGCGTATCAGGCCGGCGTATGAACGCGCTGGAGGCCACCGGCGCGGCCACGGGCGGCCGTTCGGTCTCGCTGGTGCTCGGCTCCGGCGGCGCGCGCGGTTATGCGCACATCGGCGCGATCGAGGAATTGACCGCGCAGGGCTTCACGATCGCCTCGATCGCCGGCAGCTCGATGGGCGCCCTGGTCGGCGGCATCCATGCCGCCGGCAAGCTGCCGGTCTATCGCGACTTCGTGCTGCCGTTGCAGCGCATCGGCATGTGGCGCCTGCTCGACTGGACGCTGAGCGGCGGCGGCTTCATCAAGGGCGACCGGATCATCGGCGTGCTCAGCGAGCTGATCGGGGACGTCGCGATCGAGGATCTGCCGATCGCCTATACCGCCGTCGCGGTCGACCTCGACACGCAGCGCGAGGTCTGGTTCTCGCGCGGCTCGCTGTTCGACGCGATCCGCGCCTCGATCGCGATCCCGACGATCTTCCGTCCGCATCAGTACCAGGGCCGGCTGCTGGTCGACGGCGGTCTGCTCAATCCGCTGCCGGTCTCGGCGACGCTGCGCGACCTGACCGATCTGACGATCGCGGTCGACGTCGATGCGCCGGACGACATGCCGCTGGAACCGGCGCCGCCGCAGCCGGCGCCGGTGCGCAGCCTCGCCGCGCGCCTGGGCAGCCTGTTCGGCCTGCTCGAACGCGAAGTGACGGTGCCGGCTCGGCGCGAGCGCGAGCTCGGCATGATCGAGCTGTTCGCGCGCTCGCTCGAGACCGTGCAGGGCACGATCAGCCGCCTCAAGCTGGCCGCGCAGCCGCCGGACCTGCTGATCTCGATTCCGCGCAGCGCGGCGACGTTCTACGCGTTCGACCGCGCCGCTGACCTGATCGAACTCGGCCGCCAGCGCACACGCGAGGCGCTGGCCAACTGGCGCCCGCCGGAGCGGCGCTGGCCGCCTCACCTGTAGTCTCGCTGCGGGAACGCCGGCCCGATGCGTCTGCGCGTCATCGGCGAGCGCGCGTCGGTGCTGGTGCGCGCCGGCCGGGCGTGCGGCCCGGCATGGCGGCAGCGGCGCCCTGCGCGTCCGCCGCTGCCCGAAGATCGACGGCGGCGCGCGTGCCGCGCCGCCGTCGCGGTCAATGCGCCTTGCCGTTGGCCGGCTTGGCCGCCTGCATCAGCTTGTCGGTGTAGGCGATGCCGATCGCCGACAGGATGAACACGCAGTGGATCACCGTCTGCCAGAGCACGCCGATCGGCGTCAGCGTGCTGCAGCCGCGGCTGTTCGATGCGCTCAGCGCCGCTTCCTTCAGCGCGGCGAGCACCTCGGGCGTGCAGAACGGCAGGCCTTCGAGCGTGCCGGCGGCGATGAAGGTCTTGAGCAGGTGGATCGAGGAGATGCCGATGATCGCCATCGCCAGCTTGACCTTGAGCACCGAGGCGTTGACGTGGCTCAGCCACTCGGGCTGATCCGGATGGCCTTCCAGGCGCAGCCGCGAGACGAAGGTCTCGTAACCGCCGACGATCACCATGACCAGCAGGTTGGAGATCATCACCACGTCGATCAGACCGAGCACGATCAGCATGATCTCCTGCTCGCCCAGGCTCGCCGCGCCGTGGATCAGATGCCACAACTCCTTGACGAACAGGACGACGTACACGCCCTGCGCGACGATCAGGCCGAGGTAGAGCGGCAGCTGCAGCCAGCGCGAGAAGAAGATCAGGCGCGGCAGGGGGCGCATCGGGGGCGGAACGGTGGGCGGCGACATGAACGGGCTCGGCTCGCAGGGGGCGGAAAGGGCGCGCGATTCTAGCAAGCCCGTTCGGGACTTCCGCCAGCGTTACCGCCGGTGCGCGGGCCGGCCGAAGCGGCCGCGCCGCTCGAAACGGGAATGCTATGCTCCGAGCGTTCGCCGCCCGGCGGGACGCCCGACGGTCGTTCAGCGACCGGTGCCAGGGCCGGGCGGTTCATTTTTACACCTGGAGCGTGCATGCCCTGGTCGAAACTGACCGTCAAAGCGGATTTTCCGTTGCGAGCCGTGATGCTCGCAGTGGCCGTCGCTGCCAGCCTGACCCTGCCGTACCTGATCCTGCGCCGCAATGCCGAAGCCACGGCCGAGGCGTCCGCCTGGGTCGTGCACAGCGCCGGCATCAAGGAGGCGATCTACGAGCTGATGTCGACGATGGGCGAACTGGAGGGCCTCGCGCTGACGCGCTACGGCGGTCTGGCCGACCCCGACAGCGCCAGCGACTACACCTCGCGCCGCTCGCGGCTGCTGCCGCTGCTCGACCGCCTCGCCGAATCGACCCGCGACAACGCCGGCCAGCAGAACCGGATCGGCAATCTCGAGACGCTGATCCAGGGCCGCGCCAAGCTGATCGACGACGCGATGCGCCACCTCGACGAGGGCGATCGCGACGCCGCAGGGGTCTCGCTGCGGCAGGCGGTGGACCTGTTCCCGTTCCGCGGCTCGGCGATGCAGGTGCTGTCGGCCGAGGAAGACCTCTACGTCGAGCGCAGCGCGCAGACCGAGGCCAGCCAGCGCCAGTCGACCTGGGCCGCGCTCGGCATGCTGGTGGTGCAGCTGCTGCTGCTCGGCGCGGTGATCTATGCGTCCGAACGCCAGGTGCGCCAGCGTCTGGAGGCCGAGTCGCGTGCGCGCCAGGCGATCGTGCGCTCGCGCACGATCGTGCAGAGCCTGCGCGAGCCGATCCTCGTGCTCGACAACGGCCTGCGCGTGCTGATGATGAACAAGTCGTTCCGCGAGGTGTACGGCGTCGAGAGCGAGGACCCGGCCGGCGCGGCGCTCGACGAGATCGGCGGCGGCGCCTGGTCCGACGCGGCGCTGCACCAGCGTCTGGTCGACGTCGCGGTGCGCGACCGCGAGCTGTGGGACTACGAGCTGACCCAGCGCACCGGCGAGGACGTCGTGCGCGTGGTCTTCGTCAACGCGCGGCGCATGCTGCTGTCCGAGCAGGAGCCGGCGATCCTGGTCACCGTCAACGACGTCAGCGCGGTCAAGCGCGCCGAAACGCAGATCCGTGACCTCAACCGCGAGCTCGAGCAGCAGATCGAACAGGTCTCGGACGTCAACCGCGAGCTGGAGGCGTTCAGCTATTCGGTCTCGCACGACCTGCGCGCGCCGCTGCGCCATATTGCCGGCTTCGCCGGCAAGCTCGAGCGTCACCTCGGCGAGCGCGGCGACGACACGACGCGGCACTACCTGTCGATCATCGTCGAGTCGGCGCAACGCATGTCCTCGCTGATCGAGGATCTGCTGCTGTACTCGCGCCTGGGCCGCAACGCGCTGCGCCTGCAGCCGGTCGACATGCAGGCTCTGGTCGCCGAGATGCGCGCGATGCTGACCACCGAGGCGGCCGGCCGCGACATCGAATGGCGCATCGGCGTGCTGCCGATCGTCGTCGGCGACGAGAGCATGCTGCGCCAGGTCTGGCAGAACCTGCTCGGCAACGCGGTCAAGTACACCACACGCCGCGCGCATGCGCTGATCGAGGTCGGCGTGCAGACCTCCACCGACGGCCCGACTTTCTTCGTCAAGGACAACGGCACCGGCTTCGACATGGAGTACGCCGGCAAGTTGTTCGGCGTGTTCCAGCGCCTGCACAAGGCGTCGGATTTCCCCGGCACCGGTATCGGGCTGGCCAATGTACGCCGCATCGTCGGGCGGCACGGCGGCCGGACCTGGGCCGAGGCCACGCCCGACCAGGGCGCCACGTTCTACTTTTCGCTGCCCGCACCGGTCGGTGCGGGCATGCCACCCGGGAGTGTCGTCGTATGAATCGTGAGATCCGTACCATCCTGCTGGCCGAGGACAGCGCCGCCGATGCCGAAATGGCGCTCGACGCGCTGCGCGAGGCCAAGCTCGCCAATCCGGTGATCCACGTCGAGGACGGCGTGGAGGCGCTGGACTACCTGTTCGCGCGCGGTGCGTACGAAGGCCGGCCGGCCGGCAATCCGGCGGTGGTCCTGCTCGACATCAAGATGCCGCGTCTGGACGGCCTGGAAGTGCTCAAGCGCATGCGCGAGGACGAGCGCTTCCGGCGCGTGCCGGTCGTGATCCTGTCCTCCTCGCGCGAGGAGAGCGACCTGGCCCACAGCTGGAACCTCGGCGTGAACGCCTACGTCGTCAAGCCGGTCGACGTGCCGCAGTTCTTCGCGGCCGTGCAGACGCTCGGCCAGTTCTGGGCCGTGCTCAACGAATTCCCCGAGATTGTCTGAGAGCACCCATGGTCGCCGATCCCGGCCTTAAGCTGCGTGTCCTCGTCGTCGAGGACGATCCGCTCGACGCCGAACTGGTCCTGGACCAGTTGCGCGCCGACGGACTGGTGTTCGCCTCGCGTCTGGTCGACGACGAACCGGCCTTCCGGGACGCGCTGACCACGTTCGAGCCGGACGTGGTGCTGTCCGACCTCAGCATGCCCGGCTTCAGCGGCTATCGCGCGCTGGAGATCCTGCGCGAGCAGTCGCCGCGTACGCCGTTCATCTTCGTGTCCGGCACGATCGGCGAGGACGCGGCCGTCGAGGCGGTGCAGCGCGGTGCCACCGACTACATCCTCAAGGGCCGTCTGGCGCGCATGGCCACGGCGGTGCGCCGCGCCTTGCGCGAGGCGGCAGACGCCCAGGCGCGCGACCGCGCCGAGGCCGAACTGCTGCGCGCGCAGCGCTTCGAGAGCCTGGCCCTGCTCGCCGGCGGCCTCAGCCACGACCTGCGCAACATCCTGCAGCCGCTGCTGCTGACCTCCTCGATGATCGCGTCCAGCGACGATCCGGAGCTGCGCAAGCACGGCGAGCTGGTCGGCGACTGCGCGCGGCGCGGCCTGGAAATGGTCGCCTCGATGCTCTCGTTCGCGCGCGGTGCGCGCGTGGAGATCGAGCGTGTGCGGCTGGCCGCGCTGTTCGATGCGCTGGAGATGCTGCTGCGCGGATCGGTACCGCGCAACGTGACGCTGAGCTTCGAACGGCCCGACGAGGATCTGGTCCTGGAGGGCAACCAGACCGAACTGCAGCAGTGCCTGCTGAACCTGTGTCTCAACGCGCTGCAGGCGATGCCCGACGGCGGCGCGCTGACGATGTCGGCGGTCTCCTCGCAGCTGGACGACACGTTCTTCGGCGAGGACGAGTCTCCGGCGCCGGGCACGTATCTCAAGATCGAGGTCCGCGATACCGGCATCGGCATGTCCGAGGACGTGCGCCGCAACCTGTTCCGGCCATTCTTCACGACCAAGAGCGACGGTACCGGCCTGGGCCTGCTGTCGTGCAAGCGCATCCTGACCAATCACCGCGGCTATCTGCGCGTGGAGAGCGAGCTCGGCAAGGGCACCGCGTTCGTGCTCTATCTGCCGCTGGCCACGACCGAGGCCGAGACCACGACGACCGCGCTGTCGCGCGGCCGCGGCGAGCGCGTGATGGTCGTCGCCGAGAAGGCCGGCAAGCTGACGATGCTGTTCGACTGCCTGGACCTCAACGGCTATGCGGTCACCACCGCGCAGAGCGGTACCGAGGCGCTGCAGAAGATCGACGTGATCGGCGTGCCGCAGCTGCTGGTGATGGACTCCGATCTGAACCAGATGACCGGCGTGCGCACGATGGCGGCCCTGCTCGAGCGCGGCTTCACCGGCCCGCTGGTCCTGCTCGAGCGTCCCGAGCGCCCGATCGACCGCGACGGCCTGCCGCCGGTCGACCGCATCCGCTTCGTCGAGAAGCCGGTCTCGGTGCCGATCCTGCTGCGCACCGTACGCGAGGAGCTCGACGTCGCCGAAGGCGCCGCGTCGGATTCGCTGGTCGCCGAGTAGCGCCAATCGGGGCGCTCGGCGGCGTTCGCCGTCGGCCGATCACGCCGGCGCTCGCTCCCGACCTGCGCTGCGGGCCGCGCGTCGTCGATCGAACGGGCGCGAGCCCGCCTCGACGGCCGCGACGCGAATGCGCGCGCTTCAGCCCGCCGCCGGCGCCGCCGGCGTTCCGAACAGCACCTCCGCGCGCTGGAACAGCACCCACGAGGTCGCGATGTACTTGTCGCCGCCGCGCGGCCGGTTGCCGCGATGGGTATGCGTATAGGCCGCCGGCGCGATCAGCATCGCGCCGGTACGCGGCGTGATCTTGCGGCCCTGGTGGAAGAACTCGGTTTCGCCTTCGCCGAATCCGTCGTTGAGATAGACCGTCCACAGCACCGTGCGGTGCAGCGTCTCGCCACCCGGATCGCCGACCTTCGGGTACAGCTCGCAGTGCCAGTACGGATAGCCGCCCTGGCCGGCGAGATACTTCTGGACGTTGATCGTGCCGGGCCGGAACACCTTGACCGCCAGCTGCTGCAGCAGCGTGTCGGGCAGCGTGCGCAGGTCCTCGGCGCTCAGCATGCGCAGGCCGCCCTTGCCGTCGGGCATGCGCAGCGACAGCGGCGCGAGCGCCGTGTACGGATACTTGCGCAGGTACTGCATCAGGCAGCGCAGCATCGCGGTGTTGAGCACGTTGACCGCGTCCTGCCACTCGGCGTAGTCGTCCAGGCAGATGTCCCAGCTGTCCTTGAGCTGGGTGTCGACGCCGCCGCCGGTCGCGCCGCGCACGGCCTGGCCGCTGGCATCGAAACGCCGGATCAGCGCCTGGCAGGTCGCCGCGTCGATCGCGTTCTCGTAGACCTCGATGAAATCGTCCGTCATGGCTGCGCCGCCGAAAAGCCGCATCGTAGCAGCGCGGCCGTCGCGGCCGCAGCGCGGCTGCGGTCTCAGGGTTGCGAGCCGATCGCGGCGCGCCTGGGATGCGCAATCCGCGTCGGCCGCTGCCGCGATCGGGACGGCCCGGCCGGGCCGGGAGGGCGGCCTGCGATGCGGCCCGTCCAGGTCCGCGCGGCGCGCTTGCGGACCTGGCCGGCGCCGCCGCATGATCGCTCCGCGCCGCGGTCGCGGCGCATCGGCCGGGCGGCGTTCGCGTCCGGCCCGGCCGCAGTGCCGCATCGCGGCACCGGCCACCGTTCGCATCAGGGAGGACAGCGCGATGAGCACACCGTACAACCGTCTCCAGGCGTATCTCGACGAGGTCGCCGGCCGCCCCGACATCGCGCGCGCGATGGCGTTCGGCGATTCGTGGTTCCAGTATCCGCTGCGCCGCTACGGCGATCTGGAAACCAAGCTGTCGCGGCATTACGGCCGCCGTCTGCTGGTCCTGGACGACAGCTATCCGGGCCGCGACGCCAAGGAAGCCTTTGCCCTGCTGCCGCGCTGGAGCGGCGTCGCGCGCGATCTGGCCGGGCGCGGCACGCCGTTCGATCTGTTCCTGGTCTCGATGGGCGGCAACGACATCATCGGCCAGGACTTCGCGCTTCATCTCAAGCGCGCGGACGATCCGCCGGATGGGCAGAGCTGGCCCTGGCATCCGGTGATTCCGCCGGTCGTGCAGCGGCACATCCGGCTCGACGCGCTCAAGCATGCGTTCGCGAAGGTGCAGGCGTTCTACGAAGGCATCGTTCTCCTTCGCGACACCCACGCGCCGCAGGCGACGATCCTGACGCACACCTACGGCGACGTCACGCCGATGGACGTGCCGTACACGTTCATCGGGTTCACGAGCGGGCCCTGGCTGTGGAAGCCGATGCGCGCATTCGGTCTGGTCGACGCCGGCGATCAGCGCGCGCTGTCGCGCTGGCTGCTCGAATCGTTCTTCCGCATGCTGACCTTCGTCGCCAAGAGCACGCATGCTTTCGTCGTGCTCGATACGCGCGGCGAGCTGGCCGATCCGGCCGGCTGGGACAACGAGATCCATCCCAAGGGCCCGGGCTTCCAGCATCTGGTCGACCGGTTCTGGGTGCCGGCCGTCGACGCGGCCCTGGCGGGCGCGGGCACGGCGAAGAAGGCCGCGACCCGGTCGGGTCGCGCGAAGAGGCGCACGGCGAAGCGGCCGGTCGCGAAGACATCCGTCGCGAAGAAGGCGGCGACGAAGTCGGCGGCGAAGCGCAGCGGCGCCGTGCGCACGCGCGTCAAGCCGCGCTAGATCGCCGCGGCCGCCGGCCGGACGCGTGCCGTGCGTTCGCCGTGGATCCCGGCGATCGGAGCACGCCGGCCGCGTCGGCGATACGGCGATTCCGGAAGACGAGGCCGCGGACGGCGCGCAGCGGCGCCGTCCGCGATCGCCGCCGCGGACTCAGGACGCGTCGGCCTCGACGTGATAGCGCGTCGCGCGCTCGACCTCGTTGCGCGAGCCGAGGAAGACCGGCACGCGCTGATGCAGCTGGGTCGGCGTCACGTCGAGGATGCGCTCGCGACCGGTCGTCGCGGCACCGCCGGCCTGCTCGACGACGAACGCCATCGGATTGGCCTCGTACATCAGGCGCAGCTTGCCGGGCTTGGACGGATCCTTTAGATCGCGCGGATAGATGAAGATGCCGCCGCGGGTCAGGATGCGGTGCACGTCGGCGACCATCGAGGCGACCCAGCGCATGTTGAAGTCGCGCCCGCGCGGTCCGGTCTTGCCGGCCAGCAGCTCGTCGATGTAGCGCCGCATCGGCGGTTCCCAGTGGCGCAGGTTGGACATGTTGATCGCGAACTCGCCGGTGTCGGCCGGGATCGTCAGATTGGACTGCGTCAGCACGAAGCCGCCCTGTTCGCGGTCCAGCGTGAATGCATGGACGCCGTCGCCGAGCGTCAGCACCAGCACCGTGCTCGATCCGTAGACCGCATAGCCCGCCGCGACCTGGCGCGTGCCCGGCTGCAGGAACGCGCGCTCGTCCGGGTCGGTGACGCCTTCCGGGCAGCGCAGCACCGAGAAGATCGTGCCGACCGAGATGTTGACGTCGATGTTCGACGAGCCGTCGAGCGGATCGAACACCAGCAGGTACTCGCCCTTCGGGTAGCGGTTCGGGATCGGATGCGGATCGTCCATCTCCTCCGACGCCAGCGCGGCCAGGTGGCCGCCCCACTCGTTGGCCTCGAGCAGGATCTCGTTGGACAGCACGTCGAGCTTCTTCTGCGTCTCGCCCTGCACGTTCTCGGTGCCGGCCGAGCCGAGCACGCCGCCGAGCGCGCCCTTGCCGACCGCGATCGAGATCCGCTTGCAGGCACGCGCGACGACCTCGATCAGCAGCCGCAGATCGGCATTGATGCGGCCCTTGTCGCGCTGCTCTTCGATCAGGAAGCGGCTCAACGAGATCGGCTTGGCCGAAGCCTCGGCCGGGACGGAAGCGGGAGCGTCGCTCATGGGACATCCTGGGATCGGAAAAAGAGGCGCATTGTCGCGGCTCGCCGGCCGGGAAGCCAAGCCGCCACGGCGCGGATTGACGCAGGCGGCCGAAGCGGCATCACGACTCGTACGGGCCGCTCGACGGTGGCGTGCGCTGACCGAAGCCGCCGTAGAACAGCACGTCGCCGCGCTCTACCGCGCCCAGGTCGTGTCGGCCGCTGCCGATGCCGAAACGGTCCGGCACGCCGGGCGTGTCGACGAACGGCGAGGCACGATAGACATCCTCGCCGGGGCTGTAGCCGAGATCGTCGCAGGCGTCGATCGCCGGCGAGGCCGGCGAGGGCTGGTAGCGCACCGTGTCGACGCGCGGATCGAGCGTGAAGACCCGGGCCGGATCGCCGAAGCCGGGGAGCTGATCGCCGCTGCGCGCGATCAGGCAATCGTTGTGCAGGACCGAATCGACCGGCCCGGCGAAGTTGAGGGCGGTACCGGTGCTCCACAGGATGCTGCCCTGGAGGTCGACGTTCCGTGTCTGGAACAGGTGTTCGACGTCGTTGTCGAGCACGGTGTTGTAGCGGAACCCCGACATCTCGGTGCCCGCCAGTCGCAGCAGGGCACGCGTCCCGTCGGGCGCGGCCGCTTCGGCGGCATTGTCCTGGAACGTCGAGCGATGGATCACCGTCCTGGCGCCGAGGCCGTCGCTGTAGGCGGCCACCGCGGCGATCGAACCCGCACTGACGTTGCCGCGAAATTCCGAGCGGGCGATCGTCAGCAGCGAGGACGGCGACGTGCCGGGATTGACGTAGATCGCCCCGCCGCCCGGCAGCACCGTGGACGCGACGCCGGCGGCGGCACCGGCCCGATTGCCGTAGAAGGTCGAGCAACTGTAGGTGTAACCGAACAGCCAGAACGCGGGGCAGGGGGCTCGCGCGGCATGGCCGATTCCAACCAGCACGCGACCGCTGGCCTCGATCGCGCCGCCGGCCGAACCCGCCTCGTTGAGGCCGAATATCGCATTGGCGATGCTCGCGACCGGCTCGGTACCGCTGCTGGCATCATTGCGCAGGGCAATTGCGCCGCCGGACAACGCGCGATTGCCGATCATGATCAGGCCGTGGCGATTGGCGCCGTCGGCGGGCGCCTCGACGAGGAGGTCGCGCCGGTAGGCGTAGATGCCTCCGCCGCGTCCGGCTTCACTGAAGGCGACCGGCTGTCCGCGATGCGCGCGATTGTTGCCGATCGTGATCGGATCGCCCGTACCCGGAGACACGGTCAGGCCGCCGCCACCGGGACCGTCCAGATAGAGCGCGCCGCCGTGCCCGCGGGCTTCGTTCTGTTCCAGGCGCGCGCCGCTGCCGAGCACCACCTGCGCCTGCGCGCCGGCGAAGATGCCGCCGCCGCCCCAGGCCAGGTCGGTCGCCTGGTTCTGGCGCACCTGCGCCCCGTCGTGGATCAGGAGCTGAACCGGACCGCCGTCGACGGCCGCGGCGATGCCGCCGCCACGGCCGGCCGTACTGCGGCGTACCACGGTTCCTGCTTCCAGTACCAGCCATACGCGGCCGTCGCTCCGGATCGCGCCGCCGACGTCGGCCGCGCCGTTGTCGAGCACCAGGCGCCGCAGTGAGAGACGGCGCAGCGTCGTGCCGGACTGGGTGATGCGCAGGGGACGTGCCGCGCCGTTCGCATCGAGCGTGGTGGTCGCGCCCTCGGTCGGCGTGGTCGCCGTGCAGTCTGGATAACCGCCTTCCAGCGTGATGTCGGCGGCAGGATTGCCGATCACGACGCCGCCGAAGTTCGAAGCCGTCCCGGCCGGCAGGCGGATCAGATGCGGACCGTTCGGATCCGCCGATGCTGCTGCCACGGCGGCCTGCACCGAAGCATGCGTGCAGCCGGTGCTGCCCACGCTGTAGACGGCGGCCTGAAGCGGCAACGCGAAGGCGCACAGCGCGACGTAGACGAAACGAATCGGCATAGCGGTTTCCTCCTCGGGTGGCCCCCGGCCCGGGGCGGGCGGTCGATTCGAGAAGCGCAGGAACGCCGTGGCAGAGGACATCGGCCGGCACCGCGCAAGGACCGGGCGGCCGCGCATCGCGGCAGCGGCCGACGGTCATGCGTGTACGGGCAGGACGCCGATTGCGGGACATCCTTCGGCACACGGTCTCGCGTACCGGCGGCGGGCCGCGACGGTCGCGTCCTCGCCATCCGGCGGCAGGGTCGCCGGCGTCCTTGCGTCGAAGCCGCGAGCGCGGCCGGCCGTCGCGTCGCGATTGGACGCGACGGCCGCCGAATGTCACGGTGCAGCAGCGTTCCCGCTCAGCGCGAGCCCGTAGCGCGTCAGCACGGCATCGATCTCGGCGCGGCCGATCGTCTCGCCATTGCCGGCGCGCTCGGCCAGCGCGAAGAACTCGCCGATGCGCGCCTCGCCGTTCGGTTCCGGCGTCAGCACGAAGCTCGGGTGCAGTGCGAACCCGCGTGCCCATTCGGCGCGCACGTCGGCCCAGTAGGCCTGGGTCTTGCGCCAGTACGCGCGGCCGGGGCCGAAGTGGGCGCGTGCTTCCGTTTCGGCAAGGGCGGCGTGCCGCCGAGTAGCCTCGAAGCGGCTGAGGTGTCAAGCGCACTGTCTCGTGGCGATGCCGAGCGCTCGCAGGTGCATCTGCTTCATCGGACGATCGCGCTCGGAGAATGCCAGCACATCTCCATCGAAAGATGCGGTTTCGCCACATTCGCAGCGCTCAATGCTTGCTAGATTCGTCCCGCCGCCGCGACGAGCGCGTTGGCGTCATCCACACGACCCGGGAGAGAATCATGAAACGAGGGATGCAGCAGCTGATAGGGACTGGTCTGGCTTTCGCGGCCTGCAACGCGACCGCCGGAACGTTCGTCGAGCGCCAGCACGAGCGCGTCGTCGAGGGAAGGTACATCGTCGCCTATGAGGATCAGGACGTCGAGATCGCCGACATGATCTCGCAGCGGCTCGTGGACGCCTCGCGCGCGAACGGGTTTCGCGTCGAGCAGACCTGGAAGGACGCCGTGTACGGCGCGGTCATCAGCGGCCTCGACGACGAGAAGGCCAGGCAGATCGCCAAGATGCCGGGCATCGATTTCGTCAAGAACGATACCTACATGACACTCGACGCGGTACAGCTCAGTCCGCCGTCTTGGGGTCTTGATCGTATAGATCAGAGGGCCTTACCGCTCAGCAACTCATACACGTATAACTATCAAGGCACAGGGGTCAGCATCTACGTATTCGACACCGCGATCGAGGGTAGCAATGCCGAGTTCGACAGCGCGTTCGGCATGATAGGAGGCACGATCTCCCGCTATTCAAGCGTCTACGACGGCTATACTGGACCGCCCTGTACATTTGTTCCAGCTCATGGAACCAATGTGGCTGCAATCGCCGCAGGTCGGACGTTTGGCGTGGCAAAAAATGTGTTCGTCAAAGGCGTGCGAGTCACCGACTGCTCGTCGCTACCGATCGAAAGCGCGATCATCTCTGGTCTCAACTGGGTCGCGGTCAACGGCGTACAGCCCGCGGTGATCAATATCAGTATTGGTATCAACCCGATCGATCCGGCAACGTCATTGTTGGACGACGCCTTGCTTGGCGCCTACGACGCCGGCTATTTCATAGTGAAGTCGGCGGGCAATGCTTCCAATGATGCCTGCGCTTACCAGCCGACGCCTGCGCTTATGAACGCGCTCTACACAGTGGGAGGGACTGACGTCAACGACAACTTCTGGATTGGAACATTCAGTTCCGGTTCTGGGCGTGGCCCCTGCGTCGACATTCTGGCCCCTGCGGTTGGCGTGCAATCCGTATCTGGCACATCGACTTCGCCGGTATCTGTGACCGGGACATCGTTTGCAGCGCCGCATGTTTCGGGTGCAGCAGCACTGATCTACAGCGAGTTCCCTAGCTATACACCTGCACAAGTGGCCACGCTGCTCAACGCGCGCGCGACTACGGGTGCGATCGGCCTGGTACCCTCGGGTACTGTCAATCGCTTACTGTATACGCTGCCGTGATCTTCTAATCGGGAGTAAAGGGCCGAGCGAAAGCTCGGCCTCTTCGATGCGGGCACATCGTTCGGTCGGCGATGGCGATCGTCATGCCGTTGACCACGATTGGTTCATCGAATTGACAGATGACCGTGCAAGTCAGTTTGCGGCCTGCTCGATTGCGGACGATATGCTTGAATACGCGGGGTTTTCGTCGAGTGAGACTCAGCGGTGTGTTCTGCGACAACACGAAGAACCATACTGGTAAATCGCACCCATGAAGACTCGCCGTGTAGCACTCGGCGACGTGATGTGCGATCACTCGGCGTGAGTCTTCACTCGTCGCCCGCGCGACGGATCAGTGCCTCGAGATCGGGTGGCACCGGCATGCGCCGGAACGGGCTGACGTCGGCCCCGCCGGTATTGCCGTGCGGCACCCAGCCGAGCGCCGTCTTGGTCGCCGCGCCGGCGATGCGCAGCAACTGGCCGGCGATCTCGCGCAGGTCTCGCTGCGCGATGCCCCAGCGCAGCATGCGCACGTGGACGCGGACGTGTTCGATCGTCGAGGCCTGGCCGAGGACGTGCGCGCGCTGCAGATGCGCGAACGCACGATCGGCCTGATCGCACGCAAGTGCGGCATCGGCGGCGCGCAGTTCGGCGTCGACGTGGGGGCGGATGGCGCGCGTGAACGAGGGCATGGCGGAGGTCGGATCAGATCGGGTCGCCGCGTGCGGCAGCCGGCGACAGGGAATTACTCGCTGGCGGCCTGGCAGGCCAGCAGGTCGTCGTCGCGGATGACCCACTGGTCGGTGTCGCCGCACAGCGCGACGTTCTCGATGATGCACTCGTCGCCGTCCTCGTCGACGACGCGCACGTCCCAGGTGCCGCAGGCCACGCCGGTCAGCGTCAGCCGATCGCCGTGGTCGAGCGTGTGCTGGCCCAGATGATCCTCGCCCCAGTCGGCGTCGCGGGTCGGCGCGAAATACAGCTCGTCGATCGACCAGCTGGACTGGTTGACGAAGATGACCTTCGAGTCGCCCTTGGCGGCCAGTGCCGCGCCGGCGGACCAGGCGAGAGCGAACGCGAGCGTCGCCGCGTTGCGGATCGGAGCTGACATCGGCATTCCCCTGTCGGCGGACAGGCACCGGCAGGCGGATGCGCGGCGGTGGGCCGTCCGGCCGCGAGTATACGGCGCGCGCGGGAGGTGCGATCGGCACGGCGCGAGCGCTGTATGCCGGCGCTGCGGTACGTTCGCGCGGGCCGCGAGCAGCGCTCCGATGATGCCGGTACCCGTCCCGCGCCGCAGGAGGATCGCGTGCCCCGCTCGGCTCCGGCCGCCGCGGCGCACCGGCTACGACCGGCGCGGACGGAGAGGGGGATAGGGTCAGCCGGCGCTACCGGTCACGGCGTCGCCGTCGGATCGCTCAGCGCGAGTCCGTAGCGCGTCAGCACGGCATCGATCTCGGCGCGGCCGATCGTCTCGCCGTGGCCGGCACGCTCGGCCAGCGCGAAGAACTCGCCGATGCGCGCCTCGCCGTTCGGTTCCGGCGTCAGCACGAAGCTCGGGTGCAGTGCGAACCCGCGCGCCCATTCGGCGCGCACGTCGGCCCAGTAGGCCTGGGTCTTGCGCCAGTACTCCCGGCCGGGACCGAAGTCGTGGTCGCTGATACGTGTGTAGCTGTTGACGCCGTGCTCGCGCGCGAGCGCCTGCTCGCTGCCGTCGGCGTGCAGCACGACCTTCGTATTGTCCTGCTCGTGTACCCAGCCGGCCGGCGTCAGCGTGTGGCGGTTGACGACGTCCAGCGCCTGGTAGTCGCTGCGCTTGGTGAACTCCCGGCGCGGCAGCGGCCGGCGCGTCAGATCCGATTCCCAGGCGTCGACGCCGGCCTCGTGGCGCCAGCGGCCGATGCCGGCGTAGCGCGGCGCGTCGTCGACCTCGTAGACGACCTGCGACCAGGCGCCCTGGGCGGTCGCCGGATCGACCGGTTCGGTCTCGAAGCGGCCGTTGCCGCGATAGCGCAGCAGGCTCGCCGGCTGGTAGTGCCAGTCCTGGCGCCAGTGTTTGATGACGTGCACGTCATCGCCCATCTTCATGACCAGGATGTGCTGCAGCACGATCGTGTCGCCGTCGTCGCGGATCACCTCGACCAGCTCGGTGCCGCCCGAGCGCTGTGGCGCCTTGGGCTGGTATCCCGGCGCAAGGGCGGCGGTCTCGTCGAAGACGAAGCGCACGCGGAACTCGCCGGCCATCGCCAGGATGCTGCGGCGGTCGCATGCGTAGCCGCTGCGCTCGGCCGGCGGCAGGTTCGCGCACGGCGGCGTGTACCGGGCCGGCGCGGCCGGCAGCGTGGTGGCGGCGGATGCGGGCTTCTTCGGCGGCGTGCCGGCGCAGGCGGTCAGCAGCACGACCGATGCGGCGATGGCGGGCAGGCGCATGGGGAGGATCCTCAGCATGGACAGGTGGACGCATGCGGCGCCGGGCCGGACCGCATGCAGGATAAGGTGCGCAGCCGCGAATGCGGCGCGAGCGGGCGGTCGCGCATCGCTCAGCTCGCCGCGGCGCCGAGGCCGTCGGCGCGCTCGTCGGCGGCGATCGCCTCGGCGAGGCCGCGGCCGAGTGCCGACAGCGCGGCCGGGGGCTGCGCACCGAGCGCCTGCACCCACGGCAGGCGCTGCACCGAGAACGTCAGCAGCTGCGCGCGCCACGGCGCGCCGAGTCGGGTCAGTGCACCGCGCAGATAGCTCATCGGCGCCTGCCAGCGGCTGCAGGCGGCGACCGGCTCCTCGCGCTGCAGGCGCTCACCGAAATCGGCCAGCATGCGGTCCCAGGCGAGGTAGTCGGTATCGGGCAGCAGAAACAGCTTGGCCTGCACGCGGCCGTGTGCGTCGCGCAGCGCCAGCCATTCGCGCGGGCCGTGCGGCGTCACCGTCGAGCCGGCGACCAGATCGACGGCGCGGCCGAGCGCGAGCAGGGCCGGATGGTCGATCAGCATGACGCCGCGCGTGGTCACGCAGGCGTGCTCGTGCGGCGGATGGCGCGGATCGCGATGGACCCACAGCACCGGTCCCAGACGCGGCAGCCAGTCGGCCAGGCGCAACAGGTCGTCGTCGCGGACACGCGGCGGTGCGTCGTTGGCGGCCGCAGTCGGTTCGAACCCGGTCGTGGCCGGCTCCCAGGACAGGGCCGGTTCGTGTAGCGGATAGCCGTCACTCATGCACGTTTCCTCGCCTGCGCCCGGAGGTGGCCATGACCGGTGTCGGCGCGGGCACCGGCCTGCCGCCCGGAAGGGCCGCGGCGACCGGCGTCGCGCGAACGAACGCTGGCTGGCATGGCAACCGTGGATGGCGGGACGGTTTCCGGCTGGCTGGGCGACGTTGGAGCGCACTGCGGACGCGCCAGGCGCCTCCGCCGATCCGGTACGGCGGCCGTTGCGGGCCGATCGCGGTTACTTGGTGAGGATCAGCTTGTCGTTGCGCGTCAGGCGCAGACGGTACTCCTGGCCGGCGTGGTCGATGACCAGTTCGCGGCCGCCCGAGAGCAGGCGATGGCTGTCGATACGCGGCGCGCGCGTCTCGGTGCGGGCCGGACGCGGCGCGTCGGCGGTGGCGATACGGACCGGTGCGGCATCGTGCGCCGATCCCGTGGAGAGGCTGGACGTCGTGAGCATGGAACCGTTCCTGCTGCGATAGGTGATGTGAATGATAACGATTCTCATTTGAGTGTCAACAGGTGCCGCGGTGGCTCGCTTCGAGAGTCGTGCGAAGCGAGATACGAGTGCGCCGCTATCGGGCGTGTGCTGACGGATGGCACCGGCGCGAGTGGCTACGGCGCCGGTGACATGCTCGCGATATGCGACCCGTACGATCGTCGCGTGGCATCCACCTTCGTCACACGCGATCGCGTCGGCGAAGAATCACGCGGGGTCGGCCGCAAAGACGGCGTCTTCGTCGTGAACGCCGTACGAGCCTGCGGCGCACATGAGTATCTGCACGCAGGCATACGTGCGATCCGCGGCGCGCGTCATGGACCTGCTTTGACGCGCGGCTGGACGAGGTGACGCGAGGACGCGAGCCAGTCGATGACGGGTTCGCGCAGAGGGTGGGCGATCGCACACGCATCGCGACCACGCGATCACGGCGGACGAGCAATCGAGCCCGTCACCGTGCATCGCACGCGAACGGTGCCATGCAGCAGCGCGCGCGGCGATACGCACTCACCCGAATCGGATAGCTCGGACCGTCAGTACCGAAGCGCTAGCGTTCCAGCGCCTCGCGATAGACCGCGACGGTGTCCTCGACGCAGCGCGACCACGGAAACGCCTGCGCGCGGACCAGGCCGGCCTCGATCGCGCCGGCGCGCCAACCCGTGTCCTCGAGCAGGCGGACCAGGCCGTCGCGGATCGCGGTCTCGTCGAGCGGGTCGACCGTCAGCGCCGCATTGCCGGCGACCTCGGGCATCGACGATACGTTCGAGGTCAGCACCGGCACGCCGCTGGCGAGCGCTTCGAGCACCGGCAGGCCGAAGCCCTCGTACAGCGACGGAAACGCGAACGCGCCGGCACCGGCGTAGATCAGCGGCAGGTCGGCCTCGTCGACGTAGCCGAGCCGGCGTGCCGCGCCGGCCGCCTCGAGCGGGCCGAGCGCGCGTTCGAGCTCGCGGTTGAGCCAGCCGCGCGCGCCGACGATGACCAGCGGATGCGCCGCGCGCAGCGGCGCCGGCAGCTGCGCGTATGCGCGCACCAGACGCACCAGGTTCTTGCGCGGTTCCAGCGTGGCGACGACCAGCAGATAGCGGCCGGCCTCGAGCTGGTGCCGCGCCAGCGCTTCGGCCAGTTCCTCGGGCCGGCGCGGGCGATAGATCGGATCGACGCCGAGCGGCACCACGCGCAGCTTCTCGCGCGGCACGTCCAGGCGCTGCACGGCTTCGTCGGCGATGAACTGCGAGTCGGTCAGGATGAAGCGCGCGCGCTCGAGCGAGGGCGGCAGATGGCGATCCATGAAGCGCACGCGCTCGACCGGATGGGTCTCCGGGTAGTTCATCCACGACAGGTCGTGCACGGTCGTCAGCGTCGGCCCGTCGAACGGCATTAGCACGTAGTTCGGCGTATGCAGCAGGAAGCCGCGCATGCGCCGCGTATGCGCGCGGAACAGCGCGCCGCGCATCTGCGTGTAGACCTCCAGCGCGGCGGTCTTGAACGGCAGGCGCTTGCGCAGCGTGGCGATCGTGCGGTTCGCGCGCAACGCGTGCTCGGGATTGTCGACCCAGTGATAGGCCGAGAACAGCTTCAGCGTCTCGATCTGGCGATGCCGCGCCAGGCCGCGTGCGAGTTCGAGCGCGTAGCGGCCGATGCCGGTCAGCGGCGCGGTGATCGCGTCGACGTTGAAGATCACCTTCATGCGCGCTGCTCGCGTTCGAGATCGGCGGCGACCATGCGCCGCGCCAGATCGGCCAGGTCCACGCGCGGTGCGAAGCCGAGCAGGCGGCGCGCCTTGGCCGCGTCGCCGACCAGGACCGGCGCGTCGACCGGTCTGAACAGCGCCGGATCGACGCCGACGCGAACGCGTCCGTCGGCGTCGACGGCGGTCTCGTCCTCGCCTCGGCCGCGCCAGGCCAACGCGATCCCTGCGGCCGCGAAGGCCTGCGTCGCGAAGTCGCGGATCGTCGCGGCAAGGCCGGTCGCGAGCACCACGTCCTCGCCGGACGGCAGCGCGGCCAGCCGCGCCAGCGCGGCGACGTACTCGGGTGCGTAGCCGAAGTCGCGCGCGGCATCGAGGTTGCCGAGCAGCACGCGATCCTGTCGGCCGAGCGCGATGCGCGCGACCGCGCGCGTGAGCTTGCGCGTCACGAACGCCTCGTCGCGCCATTCCGATTCGTGGTTGAACAGGATCGCGCTGCTCGCGCGCAGGCCGTAGCTCGCGCGCCAGGCGCCGACCGCGGCATGCGCGAGCAGCTTGGACACGCCGTACGGCGTCGCCGGTGCCGGCGGCGTCGTCTCGTCGAGCAGCGCAGCGGTCGGCCGCCCGAAGATCTCGGCGCTGGCGGCCAGCACGAAATGCGCGTCGGTGGCCTCGGCGCGCAGCGCTTCGAGCAGATGCACGGTCGAGCCGCCGTTGGCGGCGATGCTCGCCAGCGGATCGGCGAACGAGTCGGCCACGCGCGACTGCCCGGCCAGATGGAAGATCGCCTGCGGACGCGTCGCGGCGACGAGGTCGCGGACCGCGGCCGCATCGGCGAGGTCGAGCGCGTGCAGATGCAGGCGCGGCTCGGCGCCGATGCGAAGCTCGGCCAGCCGCCAGGCCGGCGTCGCGCCGCCGGGCCGATAGGTGCCGTCGACCTCGACGCCGGCCGCGAGCAGGTGCCGCGCCAGCAGGGCGCCGTCCTGGCCGCCGATGCCGGTGATCAGCGCGCGGGCGTACGGCAGCGGCTCGGCCGGTTCGGTCATGCGGGGGGATCTCCGAAGGAGCGCGGATTGTCGGCGATGCGGCCCGGTTCCGACCAGTCGAGGCCGAGTCGCGCGGCCGATTCGCGTGCGACGCGCTTCAGCGCCGCATCGGCGTCGCCGGCCGCCACCGCTTCGATCGCATGACGCTGCAGCCAGTCCCAGAGCAGCCGCTCGACCGGGCCGGCGGCCTCGGCGATCGTGCCGTATACGCCGTCGTCGCCGATGCGCAGCAGCCGCCAGCCCTCGGCGCCGGATTGCAGCGACCAGGTCTCGCACGTGGCCTCGACCTCGACTGCGCCGTCGAGCCGCAACAATCGCGGGCGCGGCGCGGCGGCGGCGGCGGTCGCGGCCGCATAAAGGCGGCGCACGCGCCAGTCGAGCGCGCGCCGTTCGTACGAGTACAGGCTCGCGCCGACGTCGGCCTCGTAATGCGGCCAGCGCGCGCGCAGCACGGTCATGCCGGCCGTGCCGAGCGCGATCCGGCGCGCGTGACCGAAGCTGCGGCTGCGCGCATGGCGCACCAGCACGGGGCCGGCGATCGCGTGGCGCCAGCCGGCGGCGGCCGCGCGCTGGCACCAGTCGTTCTCCTCACCGTAGCCCTGAGGAAACGCCTCGGCGTCGAGCATGCCGACCGCGTCGAGCGCGGCGCGGCGCATGTACAGGCAGAAGCCGTTGCCGGTCGGCAGCATCGGATAGGCCAGGCCCGCGTGCTGCCACAGCGCACGGGCGGTCTCGTCGAACGTCCAGGCCGCCGGCAGCGCGTTCTCGGATTCGAGCTCGGGCACCGAGAACGCGCCGGCATTGTCGGAGACCGCGGTTGCGCTGGCGATGTCGGGACGGCTCGCGACCACGCGGCGCAGACCGGTCAGCCAGTGCGGCCCGACCTCGGTATCGGCATTGAGCAGCACCACGTCGGCCGTGCCGGCTGCCTCGATGCCGCGATTGGCGGTCGTGGTGAAGCCGCGATTGACCGGGTTGCGCAGCACCTCGACGCCGGGCAGGCCGACGTAGCGGTCGAGCAGTGGCGCGATCCGCGGATCGGGGCTGGCGTCGTCGATCACGATCAGCCGCGCGCGGCCGGTCGTGTGGCGCAGTACCGAGGCGAGACAGCACGCGACGTCGTCGGGTGCGTCGTAGACCGGCACGACGATCGCTACTTCCGGCTCCATCGCGTCGGTGCCGGGGGTCAGCAGCAGCGCGCCGTCGTCGGCATCGTCCAGATCGAGCTGCAGCGGCGCCGGCAGCAGGGCGGCGCCGTCGCGCCGCTGCCGTGGCAGCACGGCGAGGCGACGCCGGCCGGCCGGTGCGAACGCAAATGCGATCGACGCGACGCCGTGCCGATCGAGCGGCAGGTCGCAGAAGTAGTGGCCGTCGAGGTCGAGCGCGACGCGCCGGTCCGGCGGCGACACAGCGTCGGCGGCGACGCGCAGCGTCAAGCGGCGGCCGTCCCAGCCGGCATCGAGCAGCAGCGGCAGGCGCGGCGGCGCCATCGTCAGCCGGCGCGGCGCGTGGACCGGCCGTCGCGGGCGATCGGAAGCGGGCGCGCGTCGCGCTCGGACAGGATGCTGCGATCGGCGATCGCCGTGTGCAGCGCACGCTGGCTCGGCGTCAGCACGTCGAGCGCGGCCGGATGCGAGCGGCCGTGGCGCAGGCCCGGCTCGATCCAGTCGGCGACGCGATCGGCCTGTGGCGCGGCCAGTCCGGTCACGCCGAGCGCGACCAGGTCGTCGTACAGGCGCCTGGCGGTCTCGAACGGCGCATCGACCAGCGCCGCGTAGTCGACCAGTACGCGCGGCTGGCCGAGGCTCGCATTGAACGCCTCGACCGTGTAGCGCTCCCACAGCGCCAGCGCCTGATGGCGCGGCATGCCGTCGCGGCGCGCCAGCGACTCGGCGACCTCGACCGGATCGCGCACCACGTGCACGAACACCGGCCGCGTCAGCAGCGGCAGCAGCTCGCGCACCAGCAGGCACAGGCGCGGTTCCTTGATGAACCACGGCCGGCGCGGCTCGAGCGTGTCGAGCACGGCAGCGGCCTCGCGGCGGAACGCGTCGACCGCGGCAGCCGGCGCCGTGTCGGGCGGCTGCTGCCAGTCGCCGCCGGCGGCGGCGAGGCGGCGCACGCAGGCCATGTGCAGCTCGCCGTGTTCGTAGTGGCCCTTCGGATTGTCCGGTCCGCGCAGCAGCCGTTCTTCGGGGCCCGGCCAGGCGCCGAGCGTCGCGAGCAGACCGCCGACGCTGGATGTGCCCGAGCGATGCATGCCGAGCACGACGATCTGATCGCCGGCCGGCCGGGCCAGATCGACCGGCCGGAACGGCGCCGGCGCGGCCTGCGGCGCGGCGAACGTGCCGGCATCGGCCAGACGCTCGAGCAGGCGGTCGGCACTGGCGTCCAGATCGTGCGCGGCCGCGAACGGCTCGGCCTGCGCGAGCGCCTGCGCGGCCCAGGTCTCGCGCTGGTCGAGCGCTTCGCGCAGCCGCGCGGCGAGCGCCTCGACGTCGACCTCGGCCCACAGCGCGCCGCGCTGCGCCGGATCGGCCACCATCCGGTAGTCGACCGCATGGCCGTAGCGGTCGACCAGGTCCTGCTGGCTGCCGTAGGCCGGCGCGATCAGCGGCCGGCCGCAGGCGACCGCCTCGAACGCCAGCGGCTGCCAGCCGGCGCCGCGCTGTGCGCTGACGACGACGTCGGCCGCCGCGATCAGCGCCGCGCGCTGCTGCGCCGGGAACGCCCAGCCGAACACCGCGGTGATGCGCGGCGCGCCGGGCGCGGCGGCGGCGCGTTCGATCATCGCGCGGAGCGCCGGCTCGTCGTCGCCGGGGCGCACGTGGATCAGCAGCTCGACCGGGTCGTCGGCGCCGAATGCCGCCGAGAATGCGGCGATGAGCAGGCCCGGCGCGTCGCGCTGCAGGTGTTCGACGATACTCAGGAACACGGTGCGGTCGGCCGGCCGGCGCGGCGCCCGCACGCCGGTATGGAAATAGTCGCGATCGACGCCGAGCGGCACGACGTCGATCGGCCGGGCATAGCCGGCGCTCGCGAACGCCTGCGCCTGGAACCGGTCCGGCACGATCACCCGGTCGCATTGCGCGTAGTGCTCGGCCCAGGCCGCCGGCACGCGGTCCCAGTCGCCGAATGCCAGCGCGTAGCGGCGGCGGCCGACGATCGCCTGCTGCGGCGGTTCGGCCGCGCAGTACAGCGCCGCGTCGGGGCTCGCCGGCAGCGCGCGCCGCGCCGCCAGTTCGAGCCGGAAGTCCTGCGCATCGAGCACCTCGCGCCGCACCGGCGCGTAGGCCATGCGCAGACCGCGCGCATCGAGGCGACCGACCAGCTTGCGCGCCAGCTGCGCATGCGCGGCCGGTGCGGCAGTCGTGCCCTGCCACAGGACGGTGCCGCGATACTGCGCGCCGAGCCGCGCCTGCCAGCGCGCCGCGAACGCGCGGCGGCTGTCCTGCCACAGGCGCGCGCGGAAACCGCCGTCGTCCTGGGTCGAGCCATGCTGGACGTGCCGCAGCGTCACCGCGCCGGCGATGACGCTGGCGATGCCGGCCTCGGCCGCACGCAGGCAGTAGTCGGTGTCCTCGTAGTAGCTGTGGAACGCCTCGTCGAGCACGCCGATGCGGTCGATGCAGTCGCGCCGGATGTAGGCCAGCGCGAACGCGACCGCCTGCACGCGGCGCGTGCGGCCGTACTGGCCGATGTCGAGCTCCTGCAGGCCCGATTCGCTCTGCTGACCCCACAACTGCTCGGGCTCGATGAAGCCGCCGGTGTGGAACAGCCGGTCGTCGTCGCCGCCGCCGAGCAGGCGGCAGCCGACGATGCCGTGGTCGGGTGCCGCATAGGCCGCGTCGCGCAGGCGGTCGAGCCAGTCGGCCTGCGTGAAGACCAGGTCGTTGTTGAGCAGGACCACATCGTCGTCGGGCGGCGCGGCCGCGATGCCGGCGTTCATGCCGCGCACGAAGCCGAGATTCTCAGGGAGGCGCAGATAGCGCACGCGGTCGGCGTAGGCGCCGATCGCCTGCGGGGTCTCGTCGGTCGATCCGTTGTCGACGACCAGGATCGAGGCCTCGGCCGGTGCGCCGTCGAGCAGCGAGTCCAGGCAGCGCCGCGTCAGCGGCCACTGGTTCCAGGCCAGCACGATCAGCGTCGCGCCGCGCACCTCAGGACTCCCGGGGCGCGTCCGGCCAGAGCCGGTCGAGCAGGCGCGGCAGGTCGTCGCGCGCATAGCGCGCCGGCGGCGTCAGCAGCAGATCGACTGCCGCGTCCGCACCGGGCCGCAGCAGCGGCGCGCCGTTCTCGCAGCGCTGCATCGCCAGCGCCAGCAGCTGGCGCGGCGTCAGCTCGCGCCGGCGCGCGGCGGCGGCCAGGCGCCGGGCCGCCTCGCGGCTCATGCGCCGGCCTCGGCGAGATGCAGCTGGCGATGATAGGCCTCGTAGACGCTGTCGCGGTCGCCTTCCATGACGCTGCGGCCGTGCTCGATCCAGAGCAGGCGGTCGCACAGCGAGGTGACCTCCTTCTCCGAATGGCTGACCAGGACCACGGTGTGGCCCTGGCGCATGCGCTCGCGCAGCGCGGTGCCGGACTTCTCCTGGAACTCGGCGTCGCCGACCGCCAGCACCTCGTCGATCAGCATGACGTCCGGCTCGACCTGGATCGCGACCGAGAACGCCAGGCGCATGACCATGCCGCTGGAGTAGCTCTGGATCGGCTCGTCGAAGAAATCCCCGAGCTCGGAGAACTCGCGGATCGCCGGCAGGCGCCGCACGATCTCGCGCTGGCGAAGGCCGAGCATCAGGCCCGACAGCACCGCGTTGTCGCGGCCGGTCAGGTACGGCATGAAGCCGAGCGCCAGCGACAGCAGCTGGCACGACACCGGCCCGCGCCGCACGCGGCCGCGGTCCGGTTCGAGGATGCCGGCCAGCACGCGCAGCAGCGTGCTCTTGCCGGCGCCGTTGCGGCCGATCACGCCGAGGCGCTCGCCTCGCCTGAGGCGCAGGCTGACATCCTCCAGCGCCCAGTAGCGGCCGCCGCCGACGCTGCGCGTCGCGCTGAACGCGACGCCGACGTGCTCCAGTTCGATCAGGGTTTCGCCGCTCATCTCAGGCCGCCAGCTTCGGGTAGCGCGGGGTCAGGCGCACGATCATCGCGATGCCGAGCGCCAGCACCAGGGCCGACACGCCGGCCACCTTGGCCAGTGCGGTCCAGTCCGGCCAGCGCCCGTACATGACCACGCCGCGCGTCGCGTCGACCAGGCCGGCCACCGGGTTCCACTGCATGACCGCATGCACGTGCTCGGGCATGTTGGTCAGCGCGAACACGACGCCGGACAGGAACATCACGACGGTCAGCACCTGCTCGATCACGAAGCGCACGTCCGGCACGAACGGCACGATCGCGGCCAGGATGAAGCCGCCGCCGGCCGCGAACAGGAAGATCGCGACGAAGATCACCGGCAGCGCGGCCCAGGCCTTGTTCGGCGGATGGCCGAGCAGCCACAGGATCACCACCAGCAGCAGGAAGATGAAGAAGAACTTGACCGTGTCGGCCAGCATCTGCACCAGCGGGAACACGATCAGCGGCAGGCGCGCCTGGCGGATCAGGTTGAGGTTGGACCAGATCGCATAGCCGCCGTGCGTGATGCACGACTTCATCCACTGCCACATCGTCAGGCCGGTCAGCAGGAACGCGAGATTGTCCGGGCCGCCGGTCTTCAGGATCACGTCGAAGACCAGCCAGAACGCGCCCATCATCATCGCCGGCTCGAGCACCCACCAGATGATGCCGAGGTAGTTGCGCGCGCGTTCGGCGCGCAGTTCGGCGTAGGTACTGAACAGGATCAGCTCGATGACGTGTTGTCGCATGCCGGGGGTCGTTCGATTCAGGCCGCGCAGGATACCGAAAAAATCACGGCGGACATGTTCCGTCGAGGACCGAGCCGAGCCAGGCCAGCGCGAGTGCCAGCGCCGCCAGCGCCGCGCCGACGCTCAGACGCAGCGGCGTCAGCGCGATCGGTCCCGCTGCGGTGTCGGCCGCGTGCCGTCGCGCCAGCGAGGCCAGCCAGCTCGCGGCCAGACCGCACAAGAGCGGTAGCAGCGGAAACAGGAAGCGCGCCTTGACGTGCAGCGGCAGCATCAGCGCCAGCTGGTACGCGGCGAACAGCGCCAGCAGCCAGCCGGTCCGGTCCGGCCGTCGCCGCCACGCGATCAGGCCGAACGCGGCCGCGGCCAGGATCAGGCTGTGGAACAGGCCGTTGGCGGCGGTCAGCGTCGCGGTCAGCCACGGTGCGGTGTGGTACGCCGACAGATGCCCGGCGCAGGCCGGGCCCGGCAGCTGCGAGACCAGCGGCGTCTTCGCGTTGAACAGGCGAAAGTACTGGCGGCCGAGCTGATCGAGCACGATCGGCAGCAGGCCGCGCTCGGCGACCAGCGCGTCGATCTTCTCCCAGGTCGCCGCATTGCGCGCCGCCGGCGTGTCGCCCGAGGCCATGAACGCCGGCAGCGTGAGGCCGCCCATGTCCTCCACATAGTCGCTGCGCCAGCGGTCGGTCAGGCCGATCCACAGGTTGTAGACCGAGCTGTCGGCGATCATCGGCTTGCCGTAGTCGCGCCAGCCCTGGATCCAGGCCGGTGCGGTCACGCAGCCGGCCGCGACCAGGAACACGGCCGCCGCGAGCAGACGCGCGCGGCGCTGGCCGCGCCCCGTGAATGCGAGCAGCAGCACCGGCCAGAAGCCGGCCAGCAGGCTCTTGGCGAGCAGCGCCAGGCCCAGGCAGGCGCCGGCCAGCGCAGCCCGCGCCGGGCGCAGCGCATCGGCGGCGAGCAGGCGCAGCAGCGCCAGGATCAGCAGCAGATGCACGACCTCCGGCCACAGCCAGTGCGCGTAGGCCGCCGTGCCGGGATTGAGCAGGAACAGCGCCGCGGCGAGATTGGCCGCGGCGACGCGGCCGTCGATGCGGCGCCACAGGCTGCGCAGCAGCGCGGCGCAGCCGACCAGCATCGCGGTCTGCACCAGCTGCACCGCGATCAGATGCGGGCCGGCCAGCGCGAGCACCGCCGCGATCAGCAGCGGCTGCAGCGGCGGCCAGATCGTGCTGGCATGCCAGGGGCCGCCGGCCAGGATCGTCTGCGCGGCGGCGAGGTAGGCACCTTCGTCGCCGATCAGCTGCTTGGGACCCTGGCCGTACCAGGCCCACCACAGCAGCGCCTGCGACGCCGCCAGCAGCGCGAGCGCGGCGAACGTGCAGGCGCGCCGTCGCCCGGCCCGGCGTGTCGCGGCCGGTCCGGGCGGCGCGCTCACGGCTGCGTCACGGCGTCGACTTGGGGACGCGCTTGGCCGGGGCCTTGAACGTCGGCGTGAACTTCTCGCGGACGCCGGCGGTGGAGATCGACTCCACGTAGTACCAGTACTCCTTGCACGGGTCGATCGTGTCGTCGCGATAGGAATACTTGTGCGACTCGTCGGTGGTGCCGGCGCCGAGGATCGGCGAGGCGGTCAGCTTGACGAATTCGCCGTTCTCGCTTTCGCTGCGGAACACCTCGAAACCGAAGTTGTCCTGCTCGCTCGCGGTGCTCCAGCGCGGCGTGTTGGCGATGCGCTCCTCGGCCGGCAGTGCACTCTGGTCGCCGCAGTCGCCTTCGGGGATCGCCGCGGGCGTCGCCGGTGCGGCCGGGGCGGCGGCGGTTTCGGGGGCTGCGGCCGGCGCGGCGGGGGCCGCTGCGGCCGGCGGCTCGGCCGGCTTCTGTTCGCAGCCGGTCAGGGCGAGCGCGACGGCGAGGGACAAGGGGGCCAGCAGGGACAGGGCAGGACGTTGCATCGGATGTCTCCGGGACGGTCGGGACGGGGCTCGCCGCGCGGAGGCGGCGGGCATGCTGGACAAGACGTGATCGCGGCAACGATAGTCGCCCGATGGTCCGGCTGGCAACTCGGCGGCATGCGCTGTCGCTGTTCGTATGGGCGCTGTTCGCCTCGTTCGCGCCGCCCGCGGCCGCGGCGGGCCGGTCCGCGCCCGATATCGCGCTCGAGGTCGCATTGACGCCGCCGGGCGAGCTGTATCCGGCGCTCGATCTGTCGCAGGCGCCGCGCGGCGATCGGTCGCTCGGCGGCGGCAGCGGGCTGCTGCGCGTGGCGGTGCTCAACCGCGGCGGCGCGACCGCGCTACGCCTGCGCGTCGACAGCGAGGGTCTGCGCGCGCCGGCCGAGTTCGAGCTGGCGCTCGCTTCCGGCGAGCGGCGCAGCTGGTGGCCGCGCCTGGACTGGGACGCCGCCGCGCTGCGCGGGCTGAGCGCGCCGCGCCGGCAGGACCTGCGCGTCAGCGTCGAAGCCGACGGCGTCGCGATCGCGGCCGAGCGTCTGGACGTGCGTCTGCACGGCCTCGACGAGGCGCTCTACTACGTGCGCAGCGACGGCCAGTCGGTCGATCTGGCCGGCATCTTCGCCGCCTACGTCGATCCGCATAGCCCGGCGGTCGACGCGATCCTCGCGCGCGCCGGCCTCGATGCGGCAACGCAGCACCCGCTGCCGGCCGCCGCCGAGCGCGCGCGCCGGCTGGCGCTGGCGGCCGCGGTCTGGAGCGAGCTGGTCCGGCGCGGCCTGCGCTACTCGGCCGACGTGCTGGCGCTGGAGAGCGGCCCGCGCCTGTACAGCCAGCGCGTCCAGCTGCCCGAGCAGACCTGGCAGCTCGGCAGCGCGCACTGCCTGGATGCCAGCGTGCTGATCGCCTCGGTGCTCGAGCGGCTCGGCGTGCCGACGTTCCTGGTGCTGGTGCCCGGCCACGCGCTGGTCGGTTTCTACGTCGATGCGGCGCGGCGCGAGGCCGAGGTCGTCGAGACCACGCTGCTGGCCGGCGGCGACGCCTCGGCCGGCTCGTTCGCGGCCGCACTCGCGGCCGGACGCGCGCGCTACCGGCTGGCGCTGCCGCATCTGGCGGCCGGCGCGCGGCCCGGCCACATGGTCATCGATGTATCCGCGGCGCGGGCCTATGGCATCATGCCGCTCGCCGTAGGGGCCGGCAGCCGCGACGATCGCCCGCCCGGCGACTGATCCGTCCGCGCGCAGGGCCCGGCCCGCGCCCCATCCGCCGCTTCTTCCAGATTTCACGCCCGCTCGAGACCCGTGCACACCGACGATACCTATCTGGCGCGCATCAAGGACGAGATCCGCGCCGAAGCCGAAGCCGCGCGCGGGCGCTCGCCGCTGCCGCGCCGCGAGGCGCCGCCGGCCGCGCCCGATCCGGCCGCCGCTGCCGACACGCCGCGCGTGCGCACGATTCCGGAGCTGTCCGGCGCGCACCACCTCGATTTCCTGCACGGCGCGTTCCGCGCGATCCTCAAGCGGCCGCCCGACGGGCCCGGCGAGCTGGTCCAGCTGCGCCTGCTCGCGGCCGGTGCCAGCAAGGTCGAGATCCTCGGCAACCTGCGCTACTCGCCCGAGGGCCGCGAGGTCGGCGTCGAGATCCCGGGCCTGCGCCCGCGCTATCTGCTGACCAAGCTGTTCCGCGTGCCGGTGATCGGCTATCTGGCCGAGTGGCTGTTCGCGCTCGGCGGCCTGCCCAAGCTGATGCACCACCTGCGCGCCTCGGACACCTACAACGCGGCGCGCGCGCGCGACACCGCGGCAGCGATCGACGCCCGCTTCGCCGACCACACGCGCGACATCGCCGAGCATCAGAAGCTGATCGAGGACCAGCTCGACCGCCTCAACCGCGGCAGCGACGACCTGCGCCGCGTGCAGACCGAGCTGGCCGGCTTCGTCGACGTCGCGCAGCGCCGCTTCGCGGCGTTCGACGGCGCGCTCGACGCGGTGCGCGACCTGTCCGGCACGCGCATCCAGAGCCAGATCGACGAGCTGCGCCATCACGTGCTCAGCATGAACCACTGGCTGACCTCGCTGCGGCGCACCGTCGCCGCGCTCGAGGACGCCGACGCGCAGCAGCCGGCGCGCACGCTGGCCGCCGCGGTCGCCGAGCGCCGGCTCGGCGGCGACCCGCTGCGTCCGCTGCGGCTGGCCGCCTGGCGCGATGCGCTGGCCGCCGCGGTCGCCGGCGGCGGCCGCGTGCTCGATCTGGGCAGCGGCGCCGACTGGCAGGCCGCGCTGGCCGCGCAGAACATCGCGATCGATCCGGCCGACGGCGGTGGCCTGCCCTCGTTCCTCGACGATCCGGCCACCGCGCTGGCGCGCACCGGCGACGGCGAACTGGCCGCGCTCAGCGTGCTCGACGGCGCCGCCGTGCTGCGCCGGCTGTCGGCCGCCGAGCTGTTCGCGGCCGCGCAGCGCGTGTTGCGCAGCGGCGGCGTGCTGCTGATCGCGTTCACCGAAGGCCCGGTCTCGATCGCCGACCGGCTCGACGGCCGCGGCGGCGTCGACGCCGATCCGGCGCTGTTCGCGCAGGCGCTCGAGGCGGCCGGCTTCGCCGAGGTGCGCCGCTGCGACGCCGCCGACGGCTCGCCGGCGCTGCTCGCGCGCCGGCGATGAGCGTCCGCGCCGGATGAGAGACGCGGCATGAGAATCGCGGTGCTGGTGCCGGGGCTTCGCGCCTACGACGCGGTCAGCAACGACGCGCGGCAGATGGCCGCCGCGCTGCGCGGCCAGGGCCACGAGGTCGCGCTGTTCGCGATGGAGGCGCACGGCATCGACGAGCCGGTGCTGTCGCACGAGGCGCTCGCCGAGTGGATCACCTCGCCGCGCGATGTCGTGATCTACCATTTCTGCACGGCCTGGGATTTCCCGCTCGAGCTGTTCCGGCGCATCCGCGCGCGGCGCGTCGTGCGCTACCACAACGTCACGCCGCCGGGTTTCTTCCGCGGCTGGTCTGACGGCTACGTATCGGCCTGCGGCAACGGCCGCAAGCAGATCGCCGCGTTCGCGCGGCTCGGCTGCGAGCTGTACCTGGGCTGCTCGCCGTTCAATCTCGAGGATTTCGCGGCCGAAGGCGTCGATCCGGCGCGCATGGCCGTGCTCGCGCCGTTCCATCCGGTCGAGGATCTCGCCGCGACCGCGCCCGATGCGCGGCGCATTCCCGACAATGGCGGCGCGCCGCTGCTGCTGATGGTCGGGCGCATCGTGCCGAACAAGAGCTATCTGGAGCTCGCCGAGGCGCTGGCCGCCTGCGTGCGCGAGGTCGACGGGCAGTCGCATCTGCTGCTGGTCGGCAAGCTCGCGCCGGCGCTGGCCAGCTACGGCGAGGCGTTCCGGCATCGCGTCGACCAGCTCGGCCTGCGCGAACGCGTGACCCTGATCGACGACGCCGACGGCCCGACGCTGCGCGCCGCCTACGCGGCCGCGACGGCCCTGGTCATGCTGAGCGCGCACGAGGGCTTCTGCGTGCCGGTGATCGAGGCGCTCGCGCTCGGCACGCCGGTGGTCGCCTACGGATCGAGCGCGATTCCGTGGACGCTCGGCGACGCCGGCCTGATCTGGGACGACCGCGACGCGCATCTGGTCGCCGCATCGGTCGGCCGCATCTACGCCGACCCGGCCCTGCGCGAGCATCTGATCGCGCGCGGCCGGGCACGCTACCGCGACACGTTCGCGCCGGCCGTGCTCGAGCGCGAGCTGGCCGACGTCATGCGCCGGTTCGACTGACGGCGATGCGGCGCGATCCGACCATGGCCGGCCCCGGCGCCCTGTGCGGACGCGACGGCCGTTCCTTTCGATTCTCGCGCCCCGCGCGGAGCCTGCGCCGATGAAAGCCGCGATCCTGATTCCGAACATCGCCAGCCGCGACGCGGTCGGCGCCGACGCGATGGCGATGTTCCGCATCCTCGTCGACGCCGGCATCGAGACGCGCATCTTCTGCGATGCGGCCGGCGACATCGGCGAGCGCACCTACCCGGCCGAGCGTCTGCCCTCGTTCGCCGGCGGCAGCGGCGATCTGGTGATCTACCACTACTCGATGGGCTGGAAGAAGGGCATCGACCTGCTCGGGCGTTGCCGCGGCTTCCGCGTCGTCAAGTACCACAACGTCACGCCGCCCGAGTTCTTCGAGGGCATCGCCGAGGACTACGTCGCTGCCTGCCGCGGCGGCCGCGACGAGATCGCCGCGATCGCGACGCTCGGCTGCGAGCTGTATCTCGGCGCGTCGGCCTACAACCTGGCCGAGCTGGTCGAGGCCGGCCTGCCGGCCGAGCGCGGCGGCGTGCTCGCGCCGTTCCATCGCATCGACGAGCTGGCCGAGGCCGACGCCGACCTCGACCTGATCGACGAGCTCGACGACGGCGCGAAGAACTTCCTGATGGTCGGCCGCATCGCGCCGAACAAGGGCCACGTCGCGCTGGTCGACGCGTTCGCCGCCTACGTCGACGCCTACGGCGATCCGGCGCGGCTGGTGATCCTCGGCAAGATCGACCCGCGCCTGGCGACCTACACCGACCGTATCCGCGCGCGCATCGATCATCACCGCCTCGGCGGCCGCGTGCGCTGGATCAACGGCGCCAGCGAGGGCCAGCTCAAGGCCGCCTATCTCGCCAGCCACGTCTTCATGCTGCTCAGCGAGCACGAGGGCTTCTGCGTGCCGCTGGCCGAGTCTATGGCGCTCGGCACGCCGATCGTCGCGCGCGCGACCAGCGCGATCCCCGAGACGCTGGCCGATGCCGGCCTGTCCTGGGACGGTGCCGATCCGTATCTGTACGCCGCCAGCGCCGCGCGCGTGTTCGGCGACGGCGACCTGCGTGCGACGCTGCGCGAGGCCGCGTCGCGGCGCTACCAGTCCACCTATGCGAGCCGCGTCCTGCGCGAGCGGTTCCTGCGCTACCTGGAGCCGGTGCTGTGAAACGCCGTGTCGCGATCGTCGTCCAGCGCTGCCACGAGAAGCTCGTCGGCGGCGCCGAAGCCCATGCCTGGCAGTACGCCACGCTGCTCGCCGACGCCTACGAGGTCGACGTGCTGACCTCCACCGCGCTCGACTACATCCGCTGGGACAACGATCTGCCGGCCGGCGTCGAGCACCGCGACGGCGTGACGATCCGGCGCTTCCGCGTCGAGCGCGGCCGCACCTCGTACTTCAGCCGCCTGCACCGGCGCGTGCTCGACCGCTTCGAGGCCACCGCCGGCGCGCCCGACGAGGACCGCTACGGCTGGCCCGAGGCGCTGGAGGAGGAGTTCATCCGTTCGCAGGGGCCGGTCTGCCCGGGCCTGTATGAGCATCTGCGCACGCACGGCGAGGACTACGCCGCCGTGATCTTCCTGACCTATCTGTATCCGACCACGTTCGACGGCGTGCGCGCGATGCCGCACCGCCGCTTCGGCCTGGTGCCGACGCTGCACGACGAGCCGCCGGCGTACCTGCGCGTGATCGGCCAGATGGCGCGCGGGATTCCGCGCATCCTGTGGAACACGCTGGCCGAGCGCCGCCTCGGCGGCCGGCTGTGGAACCGCGACTCGGGCAACCTGGTCGCGATGACGGTCGCGACGGAAGCGGCGGCGCCGGCGCGCGAGGGTTTTCCGTACCTGCTCTACTGCGGCCGCATCGACGTCAACAAGGGCTGCGACCACCTGCTGGCCTGGTTCGCCGCGTACAAGGCGGCGCGGCCGGACTCGCCGCTGCGGCTGCTGATGACCGGCCACAACATCATGCAGGTCGCCGACGACGCCGACGTCAGCGTGCTCGGCTTCGTCGAGGAGGAGCGCAAGTTCGCGCTGATGGCCGGCGCGGTCGCGTTCGTGCAGCCCTCGCCGTATGAAAGTCTCAGCATCGTCGCGCTGGAGGCGATGGCGCAGGGCACGCCGAACATCGTCAACGGCCGCAGCGAGATCCTCGCCGACCACGTCGCGCAGAGCGGCGCCGGCTTCGTCTATCACGACCAGGCCGCCTTCGACGCCGCGCTCGACGCCGCGACCGCGTTCGACGCCGCCGCGCGTGCGAGCCAGGGCGATCGCGCGCGCCGCTACGTGCTCGACCACTACAGTCTCGATCAGGTGCGCACGCGCCTGATCGCCGAGGTCGAGGCGCTGGCGGCGAGCTGACGGGGCGGGCGCAGCCCGCGCCGACCCCATCCGTGCCTCGCTTCATCTGCGAATGAGAACGCCGGACTTGCTCTATGGGGCGGGTGTCGTGGACAGGTGGTCGCCGTAGACCGCACGAAACCGGCAGATGTTCTCGACATGCTGTCGTGCTTCCGGCGAGAACCAGCCGAGCAGCTCGAGCAGGTTTCGATGGCGGATCGGCAGATCGACGGTATGCGCGATGGGTTCATGGTGAAACACCCGGTTGCGCAGATGCCTGGCCTCTTCCACGCGCTTTCGGATTCTCGCTCGCGTCCTCCACGACTTCGGAACGCGCGGAAGCACTGTCTTCAGCAGCCGTGGCCAGGGGCCTGTTGCGCTCTCGTATCCTGCGTGAAACATGCCGCACCAGAATCCAAACCCGAGCGCTGCGACGGTTCGATCGGGGTCGAGCGGCTTTCCGCGCTTGCTCAGATCGGCGTGCGCTTCCGCGACCAGATGACGGTGACCTTGCAACAGCCAACCTTGCATGTACCAGTCGTCAGAGCCGTAATGCCTGCGAAAGGCGTCATGGATGCGGTTTCTGATGACGACCTCCAGAACATGGAGGACGGGATAGGCCGCTTCGCAGAGGGTGATGTTGCGACAGTGCCTGGCGACGGCGCCTATTGGATCCATTCCTTCGGCCGTGATCAGGCCGTAAGGGGCGAGTCTGGGGTGAGATACCGCTTCCAGTACGCCGAGAGCTGCATTCAGGTCGATGAGCGAAGCCCAGCCCGGTCTGTTGAACACCTGAAATCCTCCTTGTAGTATCAGCTCCGCATACCCCGGTCAGCTCCTCTCCTCACATGCCGTACGTGAGTGATGGGCCCGGGGTTTTTCTTTTTTTGGATTGTGGCTGTGGCGTGCTCGGGTTGCCAGCCTCTGCGTACGATGGTCTTCCGCACATCGGCCCGTCGACTTTCGATTCGTGCACGTTCAGTGGTCTCGACGCGCGTCCACGTCATTTCTACGACGGCAGCGGACGCGCTAAGGTGCGCGGCGTGAGCGTCGTCTATCGCTTTCCTCCGTTTCGCCTGCATCCGGCCGCGCGCGAGCTGTGGAAGGACGAGGCGCTGTGCACGCCGACGCGGCCGGTGTTCGACTGCATCGCGTATCTGCTCGAGCATCGCGACCGCGCGGTCGGCCGCGATGAGCTGGTCGCGGCGGTGTGGGGCCGCGTCGACGTCTCCGACGGCCATCTCAACCAGACGATCGTGCGTGCGCGGCGCATGCTCGACGACGATGCACAGACCCAGCGCGCGATCCGCACGGTGTCCGGCTTCGGCTACCGCTGGATCATGCCGGTCGCGATCGGCGAGAGCGCGCAGACACCGCCCGCGCCGCCGCTCGTGCCGGCCGATGCGATCGCCCCGGCTGCGCCGCGCCCCGAATCGACGGCCGAGCCGCCGCCGGCCTCGTCCGCCGTGGCCAGGCGCGCCTGGCGCCTGCCGCGCCGCCGGGTCTGGGGTCTGGCGGCACTGGCGCTGCTGATCGCGCTCGCGGCCGTGCTGCATCGCTACCCGGCCGGTCCGCCGGCACCCGCGGCCGATCCGGTCGTCGCGGTGCTGCCGGTCGCGGTCGCCGCCGGCCCGGCCGAGGACTGGGTCCGGCTCGGCGTGATGGATCTGGTGGCCGGACGGCTGCGCGAAGCGGCCCTGCCGGTCGCGCCGAGCGAGGCCGTGGTCGCCGCCTTGCACCGGCAGGCCGGTGCCGCGCCCGACCGGACCGCGCTGGCGCGCCTGCTCGGCGTCGGCACCCTGGTCGAAGGCAGCGCGCGGCTCGCCGACGACGCCTGGACGGTCACGCTGACCACGCTGCCGCCGTCCGGCGTGCCGCAGCGTGCCGAGGCGCGCGCGGCCGAGGTCGTCGAGGCCGCGCGCCAGGCCAGCGACCGTCTGCTCGCAGCGCTCGGCCGCACGCCGCCCGGCGAGCTGCCCGGCGACGATGCCTTGCGCGAGCGGCTCGCCCAGATGCAGGCCGCCGTGCTCGCCAACGCGCTCGATACCGCACGTGCGATCGTGCATCAGCTCGATCCCGCCACCGCCGAGCGGCCCGAGGTGCGCCTGCGTCTGGCCGACGTCGACTACCGTGCCGGCCGGCTCGACGTCGCCGAGGCCGGTCTGGCCGATCTGCTCGCACTCCCCGAGGTCCGTGCCGATCCGCTGCTGCAGGCGCGCGCGACCGCGTTGCGCGCCAGGATCCAGTTCCGGCGCGGCCGCTTCGACGCCGCCGAGCGTGCGTTCGACGCGGCGATTCCGGCACTCGCGAACGGTCCCTCGGCGCAGGAATTGGGCGACGCGCTGGCGACGCGCGGCGCCGCCCGTGCCGCGCTCGGCCGCTACGAGGCGGCCTCGGCCGATCTCGGCCAGGCGCGCCTGGCGATGCGCCAGGCCGCCGATCCGCTCGGCGCGGCCCAGGTCGAGGCCAACTTCGGCGTGCTCGAGAGTCTGCGCGACCGCCCCGAGCGCGCGCTGCCGTATCTGGCGGCCGCGGCCGAGCGTTTCGAAGCATTCGGTGCGGCCGAGCGGCTGCTGTTCGTGCTGACCGCGACCTACGACGCACAGGCCGCCCTGCTGCGCTGGCCCGATGCGCTGGCGACCAGCGATCGGCTCTGGGACCTGCGCGAGCGCATCGCCGATCCGGCGTTCTCACTGGTCGTGGCCTGCCGACGCGGCCGCGTACTGCTCGCGCTCGGCCGCTACGGCGAGGCCGAGGCGCTGCTCGCCGAAGCCGCCGCCGGCCGCGACGCCGTTCGGCCCGAGGTGCTGCGCTATCTGTACGACTTCGAGTCCGACCTGGCCGCGCGGCGCGGCCGCTGGGCCGACGCCTTGGCCGCGGCCGATCGCGCGCTGGCGACCTGGCCGAGCGGCCCCGGCAACGACCGGTACGCGCGCCTGCTGCGGCTGCGCCAGCAGGCACGCATCGCGCTCGGCGGCGCGGAGTTGCCGGAGGAGCCCGCCTACGCCGCGGCCGGCACTGCCGAGGCCTCGCCGCTGCTGACGCTGGCCGCCGCCGAATGGAACGACCGTGCGCAGCGGACCGAGCACGCCGCCGCGCTGTTCGAGACGGCCTGGCGCCGCGTCGACGCGGCCGGCACGCCGGCCCAGATCGCCGCCGTCGCCGGCGCCTGGGTGCCGTGGCTGCTCGCGCATGGGCGACCGGACGAGGCCGCCGCGGTGGCCGGCCGTGCCGCGACCTGGGCCGGCGAGGACTACGACTGTGCCGTGCTGCAGGTCGCGCTGTGGCAGGCGCGCGGCGCGCGCGAGGCCTGGCGCGACGCGCTCGCGACGGCGCAGAGGCTGGCCGGCGAACGCGTGGTGCCGGCCGCCTGGGCGACCTGGCCGGCCGACGGCACGGCGGCGTCGGCGCGCTGAGCCGCGGCGACCGGCCGGTTGCGCGGCATGGACGCGCCGGGTCGGCCGCCTGCCGACACCCGGTGGCGTGTAGCGCCGGCCGCTCGGGGGGACGTTCTCGTCGACGCGGCGCAAGCGGATGCGCTTCGGCACGCGGCGCCGCAGCACCTGATCGCCGGCGTCGCATGACAGGCCGCGACCGCCGGCGCAAAGCGGCGGCATCCGGATTCGTCGCGTGCCGCCGCGCGGCCGTCGCAGGCCTGCCCGTGACGTCGCCCTCGCCGTGCCCGGCCGAGCAGCGACCGCGCACCGGCGCGCGTCCCGCGTCATCGCTGCAGCCGCCGCAGACCGCGCCCCGGCGGCCATCGGTGCCGCCGTGTCACCGCACCGTCACTGGTTTGTCGCCGTCACCGAATGACTGTCATGTGCGGCCACCGCAGGCTGACGCATGGCCACGGCAGGCCGGCGCCGCACCACCGCGCGGCGGCAGGCCGGGCGGCCGGCGAAGTTTCCAAGAACGACATCCACGAACGACATCTACTGGGGAATGCCATGAACAAGGCCATCATCATGCTGCTGGCGGGGCTGACCGCCGGCTCATCGGCCGTCTGTACCGCCGCCGAGCTCGGCGCACCGCCGGCGCTGCGCGCCTATGCCGGCATCGACGACGACCGCAGTGCCACTTTCGACGACGCCTACGCCTCGTTCGACCTGCGCTCTCTTTCGAACTGGCCGACCGGCTTCACGGTGGTCGAGTCGCTGCCGATCGGGCTGGCCGCCGAGCGCTTCCAGAACTACGGCATGGGCGCGTTCATCGACGACAGCTTCGGGCTGCAGTTCCTGCTCGGACCGGGCGGACGCTTCGCGGCGCTCGACACCGGCAACGGCGCGTTGACGCCGCTCAACGAACGCCTGCAGCCGGCCGACCAGCCGTGGCTGTGGTGCTACCAGACGATGGCGACGCCGTGCTGGTCCTCGCTGCAGTGGGACGCGACCACGCGCACGCTGTTCGCGATGGCGATCGATCCGTGGAATGCGCCGTATTCGAGCCGGGTCTATACGATCGACCCCGTCGCCGGCACCGCGCATCCGGTCGGTGAGCCGCTGCCCGGCACGATCGTGCGGCCGATGGCGATCGACCCGCATGGCCGCATGGTCGGCTACGACGAGCTCAGCGGCCGCCTGCTCGAGATCGACAAGCGCAGCGGTGCTTACGAGACGATCGGCATGCTCGACCTCGCGCCGACGATACCCGAAGGCGTCATGCTGCCAGGCGCGGATCTCGGCTTCTCGGCCGACGGCACGCTGTGGCTGGTCGGGACCAAATGGGACTTCGAGACCGACCCGACCTCGACCCACTATCACAGCTACGCCTTCCGTGTGGACCGTCAGACCGCGCGCGGCACGCTGGTCGGCGATGCCGGCCTGGTCAACGTACATGCCTTGTCGATCGCCGACGCCAACCGCGGCCCCGACGTGCTGTTCGCCGAAGGCTTCAACGGCGCGGACGCCTACGACTTCCGCCTCGCCGTCGACATCGCCGAGCCGGCCGTCGTGCCGGCCGGCGAAGCCACGCCGCTGTTGCTGCGCCTGAGCAACCTCGGCAGCGGCGAGATCGTGCTGACCGAGCCGTGGACGATCACGCTGCCGGCCTCGGTCGGCGTCGCCGACGTACCGGCCGTGCACAGCGACTGCCCGGACGCGTTCGTGCGCGCCGACGCCGGTGCCAACCAGGTCGAGGTCCGCGCCGGCATGCGCGTGCGCAGCGAGCTGACCTGCACGATCGAGTTCGCGATTCGCGCGACCGAACCCGGCAGCCACACGATCACGGTCCCGGAAGGCACGGTGCGTACGCAGAACGGCGGCAACGGCAATACCGCGACGGCTGTGTTCGTCGCCGGCCCCGCGCTCGTCTCGCCGGTGCTGTACGACCAGATCCGCTACATCGGCGAAGGCGGCGGCGCCTATGCGGTGCGCTGGGACGCCGGCGTCGGTCCCGGACCTGACTGGTCGTCCGAAGGCGCCGACGATTTCAGCGTCGACGGCGCCGGCTGGACGATCACCGAGGTCCAGCTGATCGGCGGCGCGGCCAGCCAGCAGGTGGACCTGGCGATCTATCCGGACGTCGGCGGCCTGCCCGGCGACACGCCGGCCTGCGCATGGCCGGCGACGCCGTTCACGTATCCGCCGGACGGTCCCCGCGCGCTGGTCTCCGCGCCGCTGCCGACGCCGTGCGTGCTCGCGCCGGGCGACTACTGGCTCGGCGTCTCGTTCGTCAACGACTACTCGTTCTGGCAGCCGAACCTGCCGATCAGCGGCCGCCAGGCGGTCTGGCGCAATCCGGGCGGCGCCGTGCTGGCGCAGGTCGCGCCGTGCCCGACCTGGAACACGCTGACCTATTGCCTCGGCGCGATCCAGCAGGGCAAGGACTTTTCGTTCCGCTTGATCGGTACGCGCTCCTGAGCGTGACCCCGCGTGCGGCAGGGGCCGTACGCGGGGTCAGCCAGCGCACGCGGGCCCGGTTTTTTTGCACGGGCCGGTCCCTGCCGGAACGCCCCTTCTATGGATGCACCTCACCGCTGCGCTTCGGCACCTCGGTCGACGAGGAGCGCATGCTCGGCGCCTTCGAGCACCACCACGCCATCGCCACCGACCAGCGCGAGCGCCGCGCCCGGGTGCACGGCCGCCCAGGCGCTGCTCCGTGCCGCGCCCGCGCGCAGGCGGACGAGGTCCTGCGTATCGAGCCGCAGGCGATCGACCCGAACGCGGCTGTCGTCCGGTAGACGCCACTGGCGCACGGTCTCGATCGCCGTGCCCTGCGCCGGCGCGAGCGCGAAGACATCGCGCACGCCGTCCTGCAGCGGCAGGGCCTCGGTGCCGTCGGCATAGGGCACGTCGAAGCGGTCCTTGAAGATCACCAAGGTGTTGGTATCCGTCAGCGGCGCGATGTCGCCGGCCGCGAACGTCAGCGTGGCCGTCGTTTCGCTGGGCGTGGCCTGTATCGGCACGCTGAACAGCCAGGTTGCCCGCGCACCGGGCGGCAGCACGGCGGTATCGGCCAGAAGGCCCGAGCCCGCAGACGCACAGACCACGCCGTCGACGCCGGGGAAGCACTGCCACGTCGCCGCATCGCCATCGAAGGCCGGCGACAGCGTCACGGCAACCGGAACCGTCGCCGCGGCCGCCGGGTCCTCGTTGGTCAAGGTGATGACGTAGGTGATCGTCTGCCCGTACCGCGCATAGTCGTGCGCGTCGTCGATGGTCGCCACGAGCGTCGGCTCGCCCGCGGCGGCGACAGGGATCCAGAGCGTGCAGCCGATCAATGCGGCGCGGACGGCGAGGTGCATGGCATGCTCCCGGATCGATGCGTGGAGGGGACGGCCGGACACGGGGTTCGCGACGGGGCGGGTCATGGCGCGCCCTCGAAGTCGTCGCGGAACAGCACGATCGTCGCCGCGTTGGTGACCGGATCGAGTCCCTCGGCCTCGAAGCGGAAGTCCAGCGTTCCGGCGGCGGTGTGGATGGCGACCGGGACGTGAATCAGCCAGGTCATCGACACGCCCGGCGGGACCGTCACGCTGTCGTCGATCGGGCCGCCGCCGGACGGCGTGCAGTGCGCATTGACGCTGCCGGCGATGCACTGCCACGTCGCCGCGCCCACGTCCGCGCCGCCGCCGAAGCGGGCGTTCACGGCGGCATTTACTGCCGGGCCGTTGCCGCTGTTGGACAGCGTGACGATGTAGTCGACGATCCGGCCGTAGGTCACGTAGCCAGGGGCGGCCTGCGTCAGCGTGAGCGTCAGGGCAGCCGTCGTGCAGGTCACCCCGACGTCGCCCACGTCCGCGCCCGCGAGGGTGCCGCTCGCGTGTGACGTCACCGCGCAGCGCTGCAGCGGCGAGGCCGGCTGCTGCGACACCGTCACCGTCCACGCCGTGCCGTTGGCCAGCGGTGCAAACGTGAACACCGGCGCATCCGCCGAGACGACCTGCGTATCGCCGCCGTTGATCTGGACCTGCACGGTCTGGCCGCTCGCCAGTCCCGCCACCGTGCCGCCGATCGTGTACGTCGTCGACGTCACCACACCCGAGCCGATGTAGGTCCGCTGATGGAACGAATCGCGCACCGTCACGCCCGTGCCGCCGACGTTGGCCGTCGCGCCGGCTGCCAGTGCCGGATCGGCGAACCATGACGGCGTGCCGTCGACCAGCGCGCTCGCATCGATGCCGTCATGGTCGACGACGGTGTACGCATCCACGCTCACCGCCGGCACGCCCTGCATCACGTGCGCCCCCTGCGCGACCACGCGCACGTGGGGAAAGCCGTTGAGCACCGGATATGGATAGCCGGCCGCCCAGGTCGCGGCCGTGTCCCACAGGCCGGTGGCGATCGGGCCTTGCGAGAGCCAGCGCAGCGTGGAAAGACCGGTGCCACCCGCGCTGGCATCTTGCCCGCTGGCGTCCGTGTCCCAGAAGCTGTCGGTGGTGACACCCCCGAGGCTCCGGCCGACCAGGCCGCCGACATGGGGTGCGTAGGTGGCGCTGGACGCCGACGCCGTGGCGGCGGCGTAGGCGCGGTCCAGGCTCACGCCCTGGTGCAGGCCGAGCAGGCCGCCCGCCACCGCCAGGTCCGCGGCGGTCGCCCGCACGATGCCGGTGGCATAGACGTTGCGGATCGTGCCCTGGTTGTAGCCGACCAGTCCGCCGACATTGGCATAGGGGTTGCTGTTGACGGCGCTGACATCGGCATCGAGCGCGAAGCTGTCTTCCACTTCGCCCGCGTCCTTGACGTAACCCACCAGCGCGCCCGCCATCGCGTAGCTGCCGCTGCCGGTCAGGTCCACGCGCGGGCGCAAGAGACCCACGCGGCGGATCGTGCCGTCCTTCAGTTCGCCGATCAGGCCGGCCACGCCGAAGTCGGCCGCGCTGCGCGCGGCGATGCGCAGGTCGCCGATCACGTGGTAGCGGCCGTCGAAGCCGCCGCTGAATGGTGTGGCGTCACTGCCCACCGGCACGAAGCCGGTGCCCGGCCACATGCCATTGCCGCCGGCCGGCGTGCCGTCGCTGCGGCCGGTTTCGCCGGCGTCGACGTGGCGCGCCAGCGTGTAGTGCGCGTCCGGTGCCATGTACATCAACTGCAACTGATGTGCGGTGCCGATGCGCGTCGCATGTTCCATCTGCAGGAACGGGCGCGTAGCGCCGTCCACCATCGTCCAGGTGGCGCTGCCCGGCGTGTTGCCGAACGTACCGAGCGCCTGGCCCGACGCCGTGTCGTAGGCGCCTTGCCGGAACGCGTAGTCGGCCGCACCGCTTTGCGCCGGGTCGCTGGTGACGGGATTGAGGTTGGTGACGGTGGCGTTGGCGTTGACGAAGCCGACCGCGCTGTCCTGGCCGGTGCTGAAGCGGTCCCAGTACGCGTCGCTGACGGTGCCGTCCATGGCCAGGCCGACCAGTCCGCCGACGTAGGTGCCATTGCCGGTCACCTGGCCGCTGGCCCACGTGCGGCTGATGGCGCCGCGGTTGCCGCCGGCCAGTCCTCCGGCACCGTCGCCCGCGACCGTCACGCGGCCGGTGGCGTAGGCGTGGCTCACCTCGCCAGTGGTGAAACCCACCAGGCCGCCGCCGTACTGGGTGTCCGCGGCCACCTCGGCCGTGGCGAAGGCATGGTCGATGGTCCCCGCCGCGCTGTAGCCCACCAGTCCGCCGACCATGGAAATCCCCGTAACCGAACCGCCATCGACGCCGATGTTGCGCACCACGCTGCCGGCGTCGATGGCGCCGAACAGGCCCACGCAGAGCGTGTCGCCCCGGTCGATGGTCAGGTTGCCGACCACGTGCCCCAGGCCGTCGAACCGGCCGGTGAAGCCGCCGGCACAATGGCCGATCGGCACGAAGCCCGCGCCGCCGTTCCAGTCGCGGGTGGCCGTGGCGTCGATGTGGTCGAACAGCGCGAAGTGACCGGCCAGATCGCTGCCGACCGCCTGCAACTGCTCCAGCGTGGTCACCGGCGTGTAGACCCGCGCGCTGCCGGGGCTGGCGCTTTCCGCCTTCACGTACACCGCGCCGGGCACGGATTTGAGGTACGGCGTGGTCTTGCCGTTCTGGCTGGCCCACACGGCGGCGTCGAAACCGCCCGGCAACGCCGAAATCAGGTTCGCCAGGGGAATCGCCGTGCCGGCGCCATTGTCCGGGTGCGCGCCGGGCGTGTCGCCGGCGAACCAACCGTCGCTGACGCTGCCGCCGGCACCGGCTGGGGTGTGGCCCACCAGACCGCCGACATAGCTGTTGCTGCTGGCCGAAACACCGCCGGTGGCAAAGACATGCTCGACGAGGCCCCGGTTGTAGCCCACGAGGCCGCCGACCTCGAGGCTGCCCGCCACATTGCCAGTGGCATAGGCGTTGCGCAGGGTACTGCCGACGTCGGCGGCTCCCACCAGCCCGCCGATGCTGGACGAGGTGCCCGTCACGTTGCCGCTGGCCCAGACGTTGTCGACGGCACTGCCGGGATAGGTGGTGCCCACGAGGCCGCCGACCGCGCCCGTGCCGGTCACGTTGCCGCCGGCCCAGGCATCGGCGATCAGGCTGCCGCTGCCACTGTGGAAGCCCACCAGACCGCCGACGAACAGAGTGCCCGAGACGTCGGCCGTGGAGTAGACGCGGGCGATGACGCCGGAGCTGTTGCCGACCAACGTACCGACCCACCCGCCGCCCGACACGCTGCCGCCGCGCACGCCGAGGTTGCGGATCACGGCGCCCCCGTCAGCGCTGGAAAACAGTCCCGTATCGTCGGTATTCCCGGGGATGACGAGATCGAGCAGCCGATGGCCGAGGCCGTCGAACCGATCGCTGCCGCCGAGAATACCGAGCGGCGTGGTACTGATGACATCGCTCCAGTCCACATCGGCCGCCAGCGCGTAGGCGCCGTTGATGGTGCCGCTGGCGGGACGAATGGCTTCCAGTTCGGCCATGGTATGGATCAGCGTGTAGGGCGTGCCGTTGACGCGGTAGCTTTGCCCGGTGCCCGTGAAATCCACGCGCCCGGTGAAGCCGCCGCCGGTCAGCGCCATGGCCACGCCGCCGTCGGCTTCCGACGCGTCGGTTTCAAGTGACAGGCCGGCCGAGCCTGCGGCGGTCATCACCGCGTTCACGTTCACGTTGCCCGAAGGCGCCGACAGCGTGAGCGTGTGCGCGCTCCAGCTCACCGTATCGTTGACGACGACATCGCCCGACGCGGCGGTGAGCGTGACGTCACCACCGGCCAGAAGCGCCGACAGGCGCGCGCCGGTGATGTCCCCACCCGACGGCGCAATCACGTAGTCGGCCAGGGCCGGCCTGGAAACCAGGGCCGCGAGCGCGGCGACGGCATGCAGGAGCGCGATCGATCTCATGGGGGATGTCCTGGGGTTCATGCGTTCGCGCCGTCGAAGGCGTCGCTGACGATCAGGTCCGGCTCGACCGCGCCGATGTCGCAGTGCGCGCCCTCGGGCCGGGCGGCGGCGAGGTGACGGGTACCGTCGCCGCCGGCGGGGCCAGCGGCGCCAGCGCCAGCAGCAGGGCCCCGCTCAGCGGGGCACGTCGAAGGAATCGGGTGTTCGGCGCGGCCATCGTCGGCTTCCTCGGGACCGGGTCAACGGGAAATCACGCCCTCGGCCCGGACCGCGGCCCCAGGCTGAACGCGGCACCGGGCAACCGTTGCGAAGCCGTGACCGACTTCGAATCCGGCCGCAACCGAATGCCGATACGCTTCGCCGGCACGCCGCGGCCCCGCGATCGCCCACGGCGACGCCGCACAGCGGCTGCCCGGTGCGAATGTGGAAACCCGCGCAAATGCGGCATCGACTACGGAGGCGAGGGTAGGCCTACACGGCGATCCGGGCTATCACACGTTGGGGTGAGTTGATGACGAAGTCGGAAGCCGATCACAGTGAAACCGAGGCCGGCTTCATGCGCCGGGTGGTCGCGCTGTACGCGACCGAGCCGGACCTGCATGCCTTGCCGCGCGAGGTGTTCGATTGCGTGTCCGTGGCGGCCCGGAGCGAGATCGTCGCCTATACCGAGTTCCATACCGGCTCCGGCGAGTTCCGCGCCGAGTTCTCGCGGCCGGACCCCGATCCGGAACGGCGTGCGCGGCTGGCGGCCGCCTACATGCGGCATGCCCGCAGCCACCCTTTCTGGGCCCGGGATCCGGTGTTCTTCGGCGAGCGCGTGCTGCGCGAGTCCGACTTCTTCAGCGACGCCGAGTACATGGCGCTGCCGATCGCGCAGGAGGCCTACTTGCCGAGCGGGGCACACCGGCAGATGGCCTTCCTCGTCGTCAACGAAGGCTATGCGCTGTCCGTGTCCGCCCACCGGGTGGTCGGGGAGCCGGCGTTCTCGGACACCGAGCGCGACCGGATGCAGGAGCTTCGCGGGCATGTGGCCCGGCTCTATCGCCAGGCGCTGGAACGGACCGCACGCACGATGCCGCCGGTGGAGCGGCTGATCCACCTGTGCCCGGACCTCACGACGCGCCAGCGCGACGTCGCACGCTGGATCGCCGAGGGCAAGTCCAACGAATCGATCGCGCAGCTGCTCGGCATCCGCCTGGACACGGTGAAAAGCCATCTGCGCATCGTCTACGACAAGCTGGGCGTGGACGACCGGCTGGCCGCGGCGCTGGCGATCCATCGGCGGCCGCCGTTCGCCAAGCTGCCGCCGATGTGGACCCTGCCCGGCGCCCGCTGGAGCGGCGACGGCTTGCACACCACCGATTGAGCATCGCCGCGCGGCCGCGCGGACGGGAAACCGGAGGCGCTCGACGACGCCCCCGGCGGGACGAGGGTTTCGCGTACCGCCGGAGCGGCACGCGTTGACGAGTCCGACGCCGCGGACAGTCTTGGCCGCCCGCGGCGGCGATCAGCGCAGCACCTCGTCGAAGAACGCCAGCGCGCGCGGCGAGTCGGACTGGCCGAGCCAGAACAGCGCACGCTGCTTGACCTCGCGCGGCTGGTCGCCGCGCAGCACGGCGATCAAGGCCTCCTCGGCGCGTCCGTCGTCGAGCTGAGACAGCGCGAACACCGCTTCCTCGCGGACCGACTCGGACGACTCGCGCGACAGCGCGGCCAGGATGTCGCGATCCGCGCCCGTCGCGTCCATCTGCGCCATCCAGAACAGCGCGCGGCCGCGCACCGAGGCGGCCGCGTCCTCGCGCGCGATCGTGTGCACGGCCGCATAGGCGCCGTCCGCGCGCGACTGCGAGGCCGCGAACACCGCCTGCTCGCGCAGCTTCGGGTCCGGATCGCTGCGGGCCTGACGCAGGATCGTCGCCAGCCCGTCCGCGCCGCGCATCTGGCCGAGCCAGAACAGCGCCTGTTCGCGCCGTTCGCGCGGGCGGCCCGGCGCGGCGTTGCGCTCGAGCGCCGCCGTCGCGCTGGCGTCGGCGTGCTGGGCGATCGCGACCAGGGCCTGCTCGCCGGCGTCGCCGCCGCGATCGACCGCGCGGTCGAGCACGGCCACGCTCTGCGCCGGCTCGACCGGATCGATCCAGCGCACCGTATCGGCATCCTCGACCGGACAGCTGGCCGACCAGGCGCGCACCTGGTCGATCTCGCCGCCGCGGACGCGCAGGTAGATCGCCAGCGTCTCGCTGCCCGGGGATCGCGCTGAGGTGTCGATCGTGCTGCCGCGCGAGGCCTTGCCGTCGAGCCGGCAGCCGGCCGTGTGCGTGCCGCCGTGCGCGATCGTGTAGCAGCACGACTGGCCGGCATCGGCCACGGCCGCGACGCGGTAGCCGACCCAGCCGTCGGCGGCGGCGAGCTGGGCGCTCAGGGTGGTGGCGGCGGCGACGCTGCCGCTCGCGCACGCGGTGAGCAGCCAGAAACCGGCTTTGAAAACGTTCATCGGGATTCTCCAGGTCGTGGAACCGGCCGCCGCACGGCGGCCGGCAGGTCAGGGCTTGGCGCGCTCAGTCGCCGAGCGCGCGTTCGATCAGGTCCAGCGTGGCGTCGCTGTCGAGCATGCCGAGCATGCGCAGCACGGCCTTCTTTTCCTCGGGCGTCCTGACCTCGCCGTAGAGCCGGCGCAAGCCGGCGCTGTCGCCGGCGATCAGCATCGCGCGCAGCGTCGCGTCGCGCAGGCCTTCGGTATCGGCCTTGGCGTAGAGGCCGACGAGCAGCTCGCCCCCCTTGCCGGACAGACCGACCGCCTCGAGCGCGGCCGCGCGTACCGGTTCGGGCTGCTTCGCATCGCCGGCGATCGCCGCGACGCGGGCGCCCTCGCCGGCGATGCCGAGCGCGCGCACGATCGCGATGCGCGAATCGACATCGGCGGTCGCTTCGAACAACTGCCCGAGTTCGGCCGTCGCGCCGAGCGCGCCGAGCATCTGCACCGCATGCGCGCGCAGATCCGGATCGGACTCGGTGCGCGCCGCCGCCAGGATCAGGTCCTTGCGATCGGCGATCAGCCAGGCATCGATGACCTGACGCTTCTCGGCGGCGTTCTGGCTGCCGGCGTAGATCTCGCGCAGACGCTCGGCGCCGCGCGCGTCGCCGCCGATGCCGAGGATGCGGATCGCCTCGGCGCGCAGCGTCGGATCGGCATTGCTGCGCGTGACCTCGATCACCCGGTCCAGCGCGCGTGGATCGCCGAGCTGGCTCAGCACGAACAAGGCGCGCTGTTTCGTGCGCAGCGGCCGCTGGCTCTTGAGCACCTTGTCGAGCAGCGGAATCGCGCGCTCCGGCGAAGCGGTCAGCAGCGCCTCGACAGCCGCATCGGCCAGATCGTCCTCGCCGCTCGCGGACGCCTTGCCGGCGGCCGCCGTGGCCGGCCTGGCGGGCGTCAGCAGCGCGTCGGCGTCCTTGCCCCAGCGGCTGGACGGAAACTCCCGATGCAGACGATCGATCAGCGTGCGCGCCTCGGTCGTGCGGCGCAGCTGTACCAGCACGTAGGCGCGCCAGTACAGCGCCGCGTCCGCACTTTGCGGCTCGCGCTCACGCAGCTGTTGCTCGAGCTGCTCGAAGCGCTGCAGTGCGGTCGACCAGTCGGCCTCGCGCAGCGCCGACTGCGCCTGCCAGTACAGGCGGTTGGCGGCCTGGTCGGACGGCGCCATCGCGCCGTCGTCGAGTACCGCGAGGGCCGGCGCAGCGGCGAACGCCAGCGCCAGAGCGAGCAGGGAAGGTCGAATGAAGGTCATGCCGGATGTCCTCGGAGAAGCGTTCAAAGGCGCTGCACGCGCGTGTGGTCCAGACGGGTCTGCAGCGCGCGGACCTGGAACAGCAGGTCGGTCTCGCGCAGGTAGTCACGCAGGCCCTCGTCGCTTTCGACGGTGGCCGCCGGCGTCTGGTTAGCCAGCGACAGCAGCACCGGTTCGAGCCGCTGCAGGAAATCGGCGAGCGCCGCATCGCCGGCGCGCTCGGCCGCGCGCGCATAGAGCCGGTTCGATTCGACCAGGGACGCGGCCAGCGCGCGATTGCCGTCGAGCATGCCGGCCTCGCCGCCGTTGCCGGCGGTCAGCAGCACGCCCTCGGTGCTGCGCAGATGCGCGGCGACGTAGGCGTCGAGCACGCGCAGCGCCGCCGCATCGGCACGTGCCTGCGCCTGCGCATCGACCTCCGGCGCGCTGTGGCGCCCGGCGATGAAGCCGACGCCGACCGCCAGCGCGAGCAGAGCCGCCGCGCTCCAGGCCGCCAGACGCCGTGGCCGTACGGCCGCGTGCGTGCGCCGCGCGGCGCGCGGCGGATGACGTGCCGCCTCGGCGCGCAGCTGCGGCTCCAGCCGGCTCCAGAGCCGATCGCGCAAGCCCGGATCGGGCGGCGGCAGCGGTGCGGCATCGGCCGCGGCCAGCACCGCTTCGAGCGCGGCCAGCCGCGCGCGCAGCTCCGGCGAGCCCGATAGCGCGCCGGCGATCGCCGCGCGCTCGGCCGGTTCGAGTCCGTCGTCGTAGTAGTAGAGGATCAGATCCTCGTCGCTGATCGGCGGCATGGCAGTCACCCCACGGGTTCGATCGCCGCGCGCAGCTTGCGCACGGCTCGGAAGATCGCCTGCTTGCAGGCGTTGACGTTGAGCGAGAGCGTCGCGCTGATGTCCTCCAGCGACTGGCCCTCGTGGTGGCGCAGCACGAAGGCGGTGCGCTCGGTCGCGCTCATGCGCGCCAGCACGGCCTGGATGCCGCGGCCGATCTGCGCACTCGCCGCGTGACGCTCCGGACCCGGTGCGGCCTCGATCACCGCGAATACGTCGTCCTCGTCGGCGTCGGCCTGCAGCACCTCGTGCCGGCTGCGCCGGCGCAGCTGCTCCAGTGCGGCATTGACGGCGATCCGGTGCAGCCAGGTCGAGAACGCCGAGCGTCCGTCGAACGTGCCGAGGTGCCGATACGCGTTCAGGCAGGCCTCCTGCAGCGCGTCCTCGGCCAGTCCGGCATCGCCGGCGATGCGTACGCAGACGCGATACAGTCGGTCGACGTGCGCGTCGATCAGCTGCCGGAATGCCTGCGTGTCTCCCTGGACGGCCCGTTCCAGCCGGGCCGCTTCGTCGTCTGCCATGCACCCTAGGATGCACCTCGGCGCCGTCAGGTTAGCCGGTCCGCGTCATCGCCCGTGCGCAGTAGACTCGGCGGCCCACGCATGGCCGGCCAGCCGGCCGCCGGAGTGTCCGATGAGCGACCCGTCACCCGATGCCGTAATCCTGTCCGCCTGGCTGCGCAACGCCGCGCCCTGGGAAGCCGCCGTGCGCGAGCAGCGCATCGAGAGCCGCCGCCTGGTCACCGACCAGGCGATCGTCGCAGCCGTCAAGGGCGTCGCGCCGCGCCGCGTGCTCGACCTCGGCTGCGGCGAAGGCTGGCTCGCCCGCGCCCTGGCCGTCGAGGGCATCGCCGTCACCGGCGTCGACGCCGTGCCCGCGCTGATCGAGGCCGCGCGTCGCCATGGCGGCGGCCCGTTCCACGTCGTCGCCTACGAGCAGCTCGCCGCCGGCGTGCCCGGCGCGCCGTTCGATGCGGTGGTCTGCAACTTCTCGCTGCTCGGCGAACAGTCGGTCGAGCAGGTCTTCGCGGCGCTGCCGCACCTGCTGATGCCGGGCGGGCACCTGATCGTGCAGACCCTGCATCCGCTGATCGCCTGCGGTGACGCGCCGTATCGCGACGGCTGGCGCGAAGGTTCCTGGGCCGGGATCGATGGCGACTTCACCGGGGCGCCCCCGTGGTACTTCCGGACGCTGGAGAGCTGGGTGGCGCTGTTCGTGCGCCAGGGGCTGATGGTGGAGGCGCTGCATGAGCCGGTGCATCCGGCGACCTGGCGGCCTACATCGGTGATCCTGGTCGGGCGTCGGACTGGCTGATTGCCGGACCGCCCTGGCACACCTGTCGATTTCGCCCGCGGTCGACCGTCGTGTGGCCATTACCGACGATTTGTCCATCCGGCGCTCCACCCTGCGCCGGCGCGACCGAAGCACCAGGAGCCTGCCATGACGTCCGATACGACCGAGTCCGCCGCCGCCCACCGGCCGCAATCGCTGTGGCGCGAGTTGCGCGACGCGGTCCGCGGCACCGATGCCGACTACACACGAATTCCGCTGCGCCGCGCTGTGCTGCTGCTGGCGGTGCCGATGGTGCTGGAGCTGGTGCTCGAGTCGACGTTCGCGGTGGTCGACATCTTCTTCGTGTCCAAGCTCGGTCCTTCGGCTGTCGCCACGGTCGGCCTGACCGAGAGCTACCTGTTCCTGCTCTATGCGGTCGCGATGGGCCTGTCGATGGCGGTGACCGCCGTGGTCGCGCGCCGCATCGGCGAGGGCAAGCGCGAGGAGGCCGCGATCACCGCGGTGCAGGCGATCTTCGTCGCGCTGCTGGTCTCGGCCGCGCCGGCGCTGATCGGCATCTTCTACGCGCAGGATCTGCTGCGGCTGATGGGTGCCGACGCCTGGGCGATCGAGCACGGCTACCGCTACACGCAGTGGATGCTCGGCGGCAATGCGGTGATCGTGCTGTTGTTCGTGATCAACGCGATCTTCCGCGGGGCCGGCGACGCGGCGATCGCGATGCGCGTGCTGTGGCTGTCCAACGGCCTCAACATCGTGCTGTGTCCGCTGCTGATCTTCGGGTTCGGACTCGTGCCGTCACTCGGCATCGAGGGGGCGGCAATCGCGACCAACATCGGCCGCGGCTGCGGCGTGTTGTATCAGCTGTGGATGCTGTTCCACGGCGGGAAGCACATCCGCGTCAGCCTCGCGCAGCTGCGCTGGCACGGCGCGATGCTGTGGAACATCGTGCGCACCTCGCTCGGCGGCATCGGCCAGATGATCGTCGCGATGACAGCCTGGATCTTCCTGATGCGCATCCTCGCCGAGATCGGCAGCGCCGCCGTGGCCGGCGCGACGATCGCGATCCGCCTGATGATGTTCACGATGATGCCGGCCTGGGGCATGTCCAATGCCGCCGCGACCCTGGTCGGACAGAACCTTGGCGCTGGCCATGCCGACCGCGCCGAAGCCGCCGTGTGGCGGATCGGCTGGTACAACATGGCCTATCTGGTCGGCGTGTCGGTGCTGTTCTTCGCGTTCCCGCAGCAGCTGGTCGGGTTCTTCAGCGGCGACGCGCAGGTCATCAAGGTCGGCGCCGAATGGCTGCGGATTCTGTCCTACGCGCTATGGGTCTACGGCTGGTGGATGGTGACCGTGCAGGCGTTCAACGGCGCCGGCGACACGATCACGCCGACCAAGATCAACCTGGTGTTCTTCTGGCTGATCCAGATTCCGCTGTGCTACCTGCTGGCGATCCACTTCGGCTGGCAGGAGCTCGGCGTGTTCTGGGGCGTGTTCGTGTCGGAGACCTCGGTGGGGCTGTTCACGCTGTGGTTGTTTAGGCGTGGCAGGTGGAAGTTGGCCAGGGTGTAGTGGAAACAGGCAGCGTGCCTTCGGATCAAGGGCGTTGGTCGGAACTGATTCTGCCCCCATTCTTGGCCCCCGTTATTGAAGGAAACTAACTCTGATCCCGTTCTCGGACTGGTCCAGCGCACGAACGACACGAAGATCAGCACGCCGACGACCAGCGTCAACGCCATCAACACGATTCGCCGCCACTCTGTGTAGCCCGATCTTGATGCCGATCAGCCCTGCCAGCGCGAAGATGAATGCTCCGAAAGGTCGACAGCGTCTTCTGCGAGATGCTGTCTTCGAGCGGCAGCGCCGTGGCGCGCCGCGTCGTGCTGCCGGCCGCGCCGGCAATGGCGCTGGTCATGATGCCGAGCAGGAAGGTCGATACCGCGAGCATCGACGAGGCCAGGATGCTCAGAACCGGTTCGATCGACCCGGCGCCGAGCTCTACTCCAACCCCGCCGGCAGCATGGGCCGCAGTAGCACGGCCGCCAGGGCGGCCAGGATCGCCGCAGCGGAGTAAACGGACAGTCGCAACCAGATCTTGCCGAACAGACGCTGCAGACGGAACTGGATCGCCGAAAGCGTCACGCCGGGTCCGCTTCAGGTGCGTCGGGCCGGCATCATTCCATGCCGTGTGTCGGGCGAACAGATGCGCGAATCCGACTGGGTCTCAGAGTCGGCTTATTCCGGAGGGGACGATAATGACCGCGGTCCTAGGGCGCTCGGGAACGCCGTCCGAGACCGGGCTTGATCGTGGTTTCGTCGCCGTTCTAGTGGGTAGGAAACTAACTCTGACCCTGTTTTCTGGCCCTTCAGATCCCGCCCCTATTTTTTGGACTATGAATGGGAAAGCCATATAAAAACAACAAGTTAAGAATTTGCTTGACTGCTGTCAAATTTGTGCGATCATAAAAGAGTCGAGATGTTGGTGGCCTGGCCTTTTCGCGTTCCGGGAGCCATCTACTCGACCTCTTAAACTAACTGCAAACCTGAACCTAAACCACAAAGACACTGGAGCTACGCGATGAAAGATCTTGCTTATTTGGGCAAATCGGCCCTCTTAAAAAGAGGATTAAAGGGTGGACACAAGAAAGTTTGTACAGCGCCTGCGTGATTTTGCTAGAGATAATGATATCCCAATGCGTGTGGTGTCTGAGCGCGGCAAGGGTTCACACAGAATGATTTACTTTGGAGATAAGTGTTCTACCATTCCGTGGGGGCAAGAATTTGTGCGCGAAGGCACTCGTAGGAAGATTTTAAGTGTATTGGGAATCGATCCGCGCGCATTAGAGTAGGTTTTTCAATCGGAGTATTTAAATCATGACCTTTCGCTATCCCGTCACTTTGGAGGCGGAAGCTGGAGACGAAGGATTGACCGTTTCGTTTCCTGATTTTCCTGAGGCTATTACCGAGGGCAGCACGAAGGCAAGTGCGCTTGTGGCGGCAATCGACTGTCTAGATGAAGTCATTGCCGCCAGAATTGCTCGTGATGAAGCTCTTCCTTTTCCTTCTATCTCGAATGGACTGGTTGTTGAGCCAAGTGTAACCATGGCGGCTAAGGCTGCGTTACACCAAGCTTTTATGGCGTCTGGTCTCAAGAGAACAGCATTGGCGCGCCGGCTTGATGTAAACGAGACTGAGATCCGTCGCATGCTGGATCCCCGGCATCCCACCAAAATTGCCAGAATTGAGAACGCACTGCGCATTCTCGGCAAGCGCCTCTCCGTCGATGTTATCGACGTTGCTTAGTCCTGTTTATTGGCAGAATGGCGAGAAACCGGGTCAGGTTCTAAGGTTTCCCCACGTTCTCAGGCCGCCAGCGTCATCTGACTAGGACTGCTGGCGGCAACGATCGCATGCGATCCAGCCATCTCGACAACGGTTCCAGCCGCCATCGCCTGACCAACGCTTCGCGGCCGACACGCATCGTTGAGTAGAGCTTGCGTGTCGTTCGGTGGGGCTGCAGCCATTGATCTATCCCCGTGGCCTCGCAGCCAAGACCAGCAAGCCAACTGACGAAGCTGGCGAGCGTGCTCACCAACAGCAGAATCTGCAGTCGCGCGCCTTGGCGCGTCAGGCTGCCCTCCAGACCTTGTCCGTAGCGATTCGACTTCACATCTCGTTCAATCTGCATGCGACGTGCGTAGAGCTTGACCAATTGCCGTGCGCTCGGCGCTTCGAGTTCGGGAGAGGCCATGATCAGCCAGGGCTCTCGCTCCCGCGCGGCCGCTTTCAGGCTCATCGTGGCGCGGGACAGTTTGCCGGGTTGGCGACGGTTGGGATTCGTACGGCCTTTCCACGACTTCGCATAGACGACCAGTCGGCACTCCAGAAACGGGGTCAGGTTCACTTATGAGCGGAAGTGAGCCTGCCCCCTTACCGAAACGCACGACCCGCGGGGAGATCAGGAGTGATCGAGGTGAGCAGCTTCACCTGGTCCGACGACCGGCCTTCGCGAGCTCGCGGCAAACCACGCCGCGGCGACGACCGCACTCAACCAGCCCAGCACATCGCCGATGCGCGTATAGAGCGTGTCCAGGCGCGCCTGAACCGGCAGCTCGGCGAGCAGCGAACTGCCCGGCAACGCGGCACTCCTCGTCTGTGCCAGCACGCGCCCGTAGGCGTCGCTGACCGTCAGCAAGCCCTCGCGCGCGACACGGACGACGGCGTAGCCGTTCTCCACGCCCCGCACCAGGGTCATGCGCGAGCCCATCCAGCCGTCGACGTAGGCGAAATCCCAGGCCGGTACCAGCATCACCTGTGCGTCCAGCTTGCCGTAGGCGCGTCCGAACGCGGCGAAGTGCATGTCCTTGCAGACCGACAACCCGACGGCGGCACCCTCGATGCTGTGCACGCTCCATGCGTCGCCCGCCGCGTAGCCGGCGGCACGCTCGGGCGGCGCCAGGTAGTGCTTCTCGAAGTTCTCCACGCGCCGGCCGGCAGGATCGTACAGCCAGGCGTAGTTGCGCGGCGCGCGTCCGTCGTCGATGCCGATGCCGACCTCCAGCCAGATGCCGTGTCGGGCTGCGATCTCGCCGAAGTGCGCTTGCCACTCGGTCGCCACATCGGGCTTCAGAACAGCGATCTTTTCCGGCAACACCACCAGTCGTGCACCGGATGTCGCGAGTTGCGCGATCAGCGCGTCGTAGCCGTCGCGGATGGGGCCGGAGTCCGCCGGCGCGGCCGAGGAACCGATCGCATCGTCGATCGAGGCCAGGCCGACGCGCATCGTCGACGCGGACGCCGGTTGCTGCAGGCGTCCATGACCGTAGCCGAGCGCCGCCAGCAGTAGCGCGACCGTCAACGCCAGCACCGCGGCACGGTCCTGCAGCTCGCGCCAGCGCCAGCACAGCAGCGCCGCGACGGACGCCGGCAGACACAGCAGGAACAGCAGGCCGGGTACGCCGACCAATGAGACCGTCTGCAACAGCGCCAGCACCTCGGCCTGCGAGTAGGCGAGACTGGCCCAGTTGCCGTCGGGCAGTAGCGCGGCCATCAGCGTATCGATGCCGACCCACAGCGACGGATACGCCAATGCCGTCCACGCGCTGCGCGGATGGCTCAACACGATGCGCCGCGTCGCCGTGACCGCGAACCACCACAGCAGGCTCTGGCCGAGCCACGCGGCCAGCGCGGCGGGCAGTGGCATCACCAGGCGGTAGTACGGAATGCAGACCGCCGTGGCGCTCAGCACCGCCAGCGCGACCCACAGCTGTGCGTGCCGGCGCGTGTTCGAGTAGGCCAGCCACAGCAGCGGCAGCGGTGCCAGCCAGGCGGCCCACCAGGCCGGCTCCAGGTCGACCGAGAGCCGCAGCAGCAGGCTGGCGGCAATGGTCAGCACCACGTTGCGGATCGTCAGCATGAAGTCTCGTTCTGAAAAAATGCCTCTGACTCTGTTGTTCGGTTCGAGCCCGCTCGGCGGAGACCACAGGGTGATGCGTCGCTGAGATTTCCGGCGCGTGCGCCAAGCGGTGTAACCCAGAATTAAGCCGCAGATCCCCATGGCAGCCCCAAGCCATGGAGCGAAGCGATTATCCGATTCCCACGCCGCAGCGGACTCAGCGTATGTGCGGACTACACGATCCCCGACGGTGAGTTCCCATACGTTGTGATACCTGTCATTTGAGTATCTTGGCCCATGTGTTTTGTATTCATATCGAACGGAAACAGTTCTGTCGTCCGCATGGTTCAGCGCATTCCGGACCGCGCCCATTCCGCTGGATTTTGACGGATAACTAAAGCGCTCGCTGATGCCCGTCAACCCGAAGCGAGTTCCATATCGGTATTCTTCAATCCAGGCCAGCTTGCCGGTTGCCTCTAGTAAAGTTGATTTTGCAGCTATACCAGTCTGGGGATTTACGTTAAGACAAATGGCTGTTATCGCAAAAGCGACAGCCGAATAAAAAGCAAGATATTGCCAGTTGCGTTTCTCGTTCATCGGGTAAGCCGTCAAGCGGCCGATCTGGACTTATGGAGGCGAGATAAGGATGAATTGTTGCAGGATCGGCGCCTGCCGCAGAGGTATTCATCGGACTGGACAGCGAGAATGGGGTCAAACCTCAGGGTCAGGTTCACTTCACCCCGTTACCGCGAACGCTGGAAAGTTGGGTGGGTTGTTCGTGCGTCACGGGCTGGCGGTGGAGGTGCTGTGCGAGCCGGAGCATCCGGTGACGCAGCGGCCGGCGCCGGTGATCCTGGTCGGACGCAGGGCGGGATGACCGCCTGAGCGACGCGGCGGCGCCTCGCGTTTCGAGCTGAGAGCGCCGGCATCGGGTGCTCGAACCGGCTTCGTCAACGCGTCGTGGCGCCTGGTGCGGCTTCGGATGCGCGTGGGACTACGGATCCTTGAATCGCATACGTTCCAGAACCGAAAGCCGCTCCTGCAGCTGCTGCTCGGTTTCGGCTATCACCCACAGGTGTGCCACGTAACCCGTCTCGCGGTCCAGTATGAGCAGGGTCTCCCGATCGAAAGCTGCAGGGCTGTCGCTCGAACTCCGCCTGTACCAGACCATGCGGAGCCCTCCGACCTTGCCCCTGCCGATGCGATTGGTGCGCTTGGGATGGAAGCTGGGATGGTTGCCGAGGTAGACACCGAAGATCGTCTCATCGGAGTCGGTTGGATGGGCGTAGCACACGTCGAAGTCGGGCCCCTCGTTGTAAATCCATTCGACGTGGGTGTCCGCCGGCAATGTCGGACAGACATCCACGGAGCGCGCGAGAGCGGGCGGCACGGCGAGCATCGCGACGACGATTGCGGACAGGAACTTCATACCTGACACCTCTGGATCGGATGGAGCCCGATTCGTGTGCTCGTAACCGCCTCTATGGCGCCCTCCAGGGTGTCATCACCCAGCCGATCAGGTCGACCATCATGACCGTGCGTGCCTGCCGACTCCCAGCGCCGGGAGCCATCAGATGATCCAGACATTCCCTCGAGAGGTAAAGCGCCTGACTCCGGTGGCTACTGTGACGCCTCGAAGCCGTCGGCGAAGATCGACTCCCGCACGCAGTTGCTGCAGACCAGCGCGAAGTCCTGATCGGTCGCATCGCCGCTGCCGGGCACGCCGTCACCGGCGATGTTGGCGGCCGTCACGGTGATCGTGAGATTCGATGCGCCGGCCGACAGGAAGACGGCCTCGTAGTTGTTCTTGTTGTCGGAGCTGCCGCCGGTCGTGCTGACGTTCATCTGGAAGCGATTGCCGAGGTAGGTCTGTCCTCCGCTCGCCACCGTGAGATCCAGATTGTTGACCTGTGGGCTGGTGCCGAGCGCGCCGAACGCGTCGGTGTAGGCGAGTACGATGCGTGCCGGCCGGGTCGGATCGGCGACCATCCAGGCATATGTGCGGGTGTCGCCGGTGTCGTCGAAGGTTTCGCTCTGGTCGAGCACGATCTTCGGCGTCGTGTCGAACATCGTCAGAAACGGGGTCCAGAAACGGGGTCAGAGTCAGTTCTTTGTAGCGCTGGTGTCGCGCTGCGGAGTCTGAGTTGCCGGAGGCACGCCTGGGCTCGGTTGTCGTGGGGGTGCGTTTCCATTGTCCATATCCGAAAAGATCAACCACGGCTCGTCGGGCTTGCGACGCAGCGTCAGCGTGAACTTACCGGTGTCGCCGGGCCCCGCGCCGTAGCCATAGGCGCCGATGATGTAGCCGATCGTGTCGTCGGCCGAGAAGGCGAGTGCACGCAGTCGCAGCGGCGCGCCGCCCTGGCCCTCGTAGGCGGCGCGGATCGCGGCGCGTCCGCGCGTCGGCGGCCGGTTGCTCTGCAGAATGAAACCGTCCTCGGTGAACAGTGCGGCGAGTGCGGCGGCATCGCCGGCGCGCCAGGCGCGCTCGTAGTCGCGCAGCACGCGGTCGAGTTCCGGTGGCAAGGCGACGTTCGGAAACTCGATCGAGGACGGCGGTTTGGGAAGGTCGGTTGCCGGTAGCGGTGCGACCGCCATCACGAAGCCGAGGACGATACCGGCAAGCACGAAGCGATTTACGGTCATTCGGGGAATTCCTGTCGAAGACGGTTGATCGATCGCGCCACTCTACCGGGTTGGGGCGCGGATGCGTGCGTCGTTGCGGGGCATCACTGCCACGCGGAACTGGATCGGCCGTAGGCGGCGTGGCTGGATGCGGCCGTTCTCGCTGGGTGTTCGCCAAGCGTATACGGTGGCGGCCCTGACATCATCTGCGATGGCAGAACGCATGGCGCGCAGATTGCTGCTGGTCTCGGTCGGAGAATCGGCCCGGCCGCTCAGCCCAGCAGCACCCACACCGCCGCATTGATCGCCAGGCCGCCGACGATCAGCCATGCGAACAGCAGCGCGGCCAGCGCGAGCGGACGCAGGCCGGCACGGCGGATCGCCGCGACGCGCGTGCTGGCGCCGAGGGCGGCCATCGCGGTGGCGAGGACGATGCCGTCGAGCTCGATGCCGAGGCTGACAGCGCGTTCGGGCAGCACGCCGGTCGAATGGATCGCTGCGACCGCGATGAAGCCGAGCGCGAACCACGGGACGTGCAGGCGCGTGGGTTTGGCATCCAGCGCGGGCTGCGTCGAGCAGCGCGCGAGCCAGGCCGAGAGCAGCAGCAGGAACGGCGCCAGCATCATCACGCGGACCATCTTGGTGACGACGGCGGCGTCGGCGGCCTGCTCGCCGACCGCACGGCCGGCGACGACGACCTGGGCCACCTCGTGCACCGTGGAGCCGGCGTAGACGCCGTAATGCAGCGGCGAAACGGCGGCGCCGACCGCACCGGCCAGCGTATACAGCGCCGGGTACAGGAACATCGCCGCGGTGCCGAACACGACGACGGTGGCGACCGCGACGGCCACCTGCTCGTCGCGCGCGCGCACGACCGGTGCGCTCGCCATGACCGCGGCGGCGCCGCAGATCGCGCCGCCGGCGCCGACCAGCATCGAGGTCGTCGCGTCCAGCCCGAACAGGCGCGGCCCGAGCCGGTAGGCCAGCGCGAACGTGCCGGCCAGCACCAGTGCGTCGATCAGCACGCCGGCGACGCCGATCGCGGCGACGTCGTGGAAGCTGATGCGCAGCCCGTACAGCACGATGCCGAGCCGCAGCAGCGTCTGCTTGGCGAAGGCGAGTCCGGGGCCGGCGGCGTCGAGCCAGCGCGCCGGCGCGAGATTGCCGAGCGCCATGCCGATCACGATCGCCAGCGTCAGCGCGCCGATGCCGCGGCTCTGCAGGGCCGGATGAGCGGCCGCGGCGATGCCGGCGGCGGCGACCGCGGCGGCCAGCAGCAGGCCCGGCAGGTGGGCGGGGATCGAAGGGCGGCCGAGGGTCTGGACGAGCGGGCGCATGCGAGTTTGCGGCGAGCGGGACAGGGCGCGCACTTTGCCAGCACGAGACATATCCACAAAACGGATTGTTTGGATAGAATCGATGCATACTCTTGATTGGTTAGGTCAAAGCTGCGCGCAGCGCGGAGCCGATTCGCGCGATCGCACGCGATCGTCCCCGGCGGCGGACCGCCGCGCAGCGGGCGAGGCCGATTGATCGTCAGGTCATTGGACGAACCCACGCGACCGTCCGGTGCTCGGGTAGCGGGGACACGATGGGAACCTGCGATCGTCGAGCTCCGTACGCGCAGAACGACCGGACCGCCTCATTTCAACCCACCTCGGACATCGATGCGCCTGACCTTGCGCCAGCTCCAGATCTTCCGCGCGATCGCCGAGACCGGCAGCACGGTCGCGGCGGCCGAGCGTGTCGCGCTGTCGCAGTCGGCGGCCAGCGTCGCGCTGACCGAGTTGGAGCGCGTGCTCGACGCGCGGCTGTTCGACCGCGTCGGCCGGCGGCTGCTGCTGAACGATCGCGGCCGCGCGCTGCTGCCGGCCGCGATCGCGCTGCTCGACGATGCGCGCGACATCGAGGCGGCGTTCGGTGCCGGCACGGCGCGGGCCGATCTGCGCCTGGCCGCGAGCACGACGATCGGCCACTACGTGCTGCCGGCCCTGCTCGCCGGCTTTCGCGCGGCGTATCCGGACGCGCGGCTCGATCTGCGCGTCGGCAATACGCGCGAGGTCGTCGAGGCGGTGAGCGCGTTCGAGGCGGACCTGGGTTTCATCGAAGGGCCGTGCCATGCCGAGGCGGTCCGCGTGACGCCGTGGCGCGAGGACGAGCTGGTGATCGTCGCGGCGCCGGACCATCCGCTCGCACGCGGTGGCGAGCGCCTGCCGCTGCGCCGCCTGCGCGAGCTGCGCTGGCTGCTGCGCGAGCCAGGCTCGGGCACGCGCGAGGCGGTCGAGCAGGCGCTGCTGCCGCATCTGCACCACCTGCCGGTCGACATGACGCTCGGCAGCTCCGAGGCGATCAAGAACGCGGTCGCGGCCGGGCTCGGCGTCAGCTGTCTGTCGCGCAGCGTCGTGCGCGATCTGCTCGAACTCGGCCGGCTGGTCGTGCTGCCGACGACGCTGCCGCGGCTCGGCCGCCAGCTGTCGTGGATCCGGCACGAGAAGAAGCGCCTGTCCGAGGCGCTGCAGGCATTTCTGGCGCATTGCGGGGCCTAGGCCGATCGCATCGACGCAGCAGGTGACGCGCCGCCCCAAGCGCATCGGGTGGGAGCGCGCCGCCGGTCATGGCAGCGCCGCATCGCGGCGGCGCCCGCCGTCTGAGCCGATCCGGCGCCGCCTTGCGCATTGAGACCGACCGCGCCATCGACGGCGCACCGTATCCGGAGATCGGTCCGATGAAGACTTCGTGCTCGCCCGTGTCCGTTCGCTGCGTCGACGCGGCCGCTTCCGCCTCGATGCCGGTCGGCTCGCTGTCGGCCGGTCCCGTGTCGACCGATGCGTGCACGCACACGCGGCGACGCCGCTTGCGACGTCCGCTCGCCGCTCTGGTCACCCTGGTCGCAGCGGCCGGCAGCGGCGCCGCAGCGGCTGCCGGGCCGTCCCCGGCGCCGGACAGCTGGGCGTTGGCGGTCCCGCTCGGCGGCGTGCCGCTGATGCTCGGCAGCGAGTGTCCTGCGTTCGTGTTTCGCGACGCGTTCGAGCGCGGCACGCTGACGCAAGCAGGCGGTACCGGGTCGCCGCTGCTGTACGTCACGCGCGACGGCTACACGATCAGGATCGACCTGCACACGATCACCGTGACCGATCCGCAGAGCCGCAACACCGTGCAGCACTGGGGCGATCCGCACGAGAACCTCAACGGCAAGCACATCAAGGACTGGGGCGGCGAGCCGGAGTGGGACGGCTCGCGGCGCTCGCTGCTGGTCGGCGGCGCGAAGATCACGATGCACGCGGCCGGTCCGCAAGGTGTCGTACTCGAGACCTCGATCTACGACGGTGACCGCAACCTGCGCATGACGAACACGACCAATACGCTGGTCCATTTCATCCACGACGCGGCCGACACCGCCGCGCGCGATGCGGCCGAGTACGACGGCGAGACCGCCGCGTTCGACACCGATGCGCAGGCGCTGACCGCGCGCTACCTCAACGTCTACAACGAGGATCCCGCGTTCCAACGCATCGAGGGCGAGCGCCTGCTCGGCACCACCGGCGGCTGCGCGAACCCGAACCAGGTCAACGATTTCTACGACGATCCGCGCCTGGGGCATACCTGAAGCACACCGGGGCGCGCCGCGCAGAGCGGCACGCCCAGATGGCCTGCGGCCTCAGCGCGCGCGGCCGACGATCAGATTGTCGAACACGCCCCAGGCGTAATCGCCATCGGGCAGCGCGACCGGCGCGGCGATCGTCAGACGGCGGATCGGCCGCGTCGCGACGAAGCCGCGGAAATCGCGCTGGCTGGTCGCGGTGAACGTCTCGACGGTGCCGTCGTCGAGCGTCAGCACGATCGGCGTGGGCAGCTGCAGGTTCTCCTCGATGCTGGTCGAGACGAAGAACAGCTGGCCCCAGAAGTGGCCGCCGAGCGCGGTCACCGGTGCGCCGGTGAAGTCGATCGTCAGCAGGCTGTCGGGACCGGGCCCCATCGGCGCGAGCATGCCGGCACCGGCGAACAGGAACAGGTTGCCGAAGAAGCCGGCCGGCGATCCGGTGGCCTGGTACGTGAAGTCGCCGTCGCCGAACGCGAGCGGGCCGTGCACGTAGCCGCTGCGCAGGCCGGTGAAGGTGTTGCGGTCGGCGCCGGGCGCGACTGCGGCGAGGAACGCCTCGGCGTCGTCGAACGTACGCAGTGCGCCGCCGCAGACGCCGTCGGCGTCGTCGTCGAAGCCGTTCGCGAACAGGCGGTCGGCCGCGCCGCACGGCTCGGCGCCGACGCGCAGCTGCAGCGGGATCGCGCGGATCGTGTCGGTGTCGTTGCCGGCCACGCAGAGCCGGGCCGCGTAGTCGCCGGCCGGCAGATCGGTCGCATCGATCGTCAGCGCGACCATGTCCTGCGCGCCGCCGGCGACCTGGCCGGTCGCGTCGCCGAGCTGCAGCCACGACGGGCCACCCGGCACCGCGCAGTCGTCGGTGGCGGCGGTCACCGCATAGCCGAGCAAACCGCCGCCGGCATTGCCGATATCGACCGTTTCGAGATGCTTCGCACCGGCGCCGACCGAGACCGCGAGCCGTGCCGGCGCTGCGATGTGCGGCGTCGTGCCGGCCATGCGCACGTCGTCGATCCACCAGCCGTTGGCGCCGTCGACCGTGCCGGTGCAGTCGCTCGCCAAGCGCCAGCGCAGCTGCACGCTGCGGCCGGCCGCCGCGATCGGCAGCGCGACGGCCACCGGCGCGAAGGCCGCCTGCGATCCGCTCCAGGCCATCCGGCCGGCCAGCGGATGCGTGCCGGCGCCGCAGGCCGGTGCGGCCGTCAGCGGGCCTGTGTAGCCGCCGGTCGTGAAGTGGCCGCCGGCCGCGATCACGTCGGCGAACGCACCGCCGTCGATCGCGATCTCGAGCACGCCGCCGTCGGCGCCGGCTTCGGTCGCCAGGCGCTGACGGAACTGCACCTCGCCGCCGCCGGCCGGCACCATGATCGGCGCGCTGGTCAGGATCGCCTCGCCGGCCGCGGCCGGCGCCGGTGTATGCACGGCATTGGGCGCGCTGTCGGCGAGATCGGTCTGCGTGACCCAGGCCGTGGCGGCGCCGCTCGCGCCCGTCGTCCAGCCGGCCGGCAGCGCCGGCGCATTCAGCGCGTCGAAATGCCAGGTCTGCGCGGCGCTGCCGTCGTCGGCGAGGTTCAGCGTGATGCTGGCCTCGTTCGGCGGCTTGCCGGTGCCGTCGCCGATCAGATGGATCTCCAGCGGCAGCGGGCCTGCGTAGTCGGCCGACACGTCAAGGTCGACGATGACGACCTGCAGCTCGCCCGGAGCCGGCGAGCCGGACAGACTGCCGCAGCCGGCCGGCTGCGGATAGCCGCGCTGATACCAGCCGCCTTCGCGCGTGCCCATGCCGAGCACCAGCACGTCGACGTCGCTGCAGAAACTGAAGGTATTGCGCTCGCGGATCGCCGACAGCGTGACGCCCTCGGGCACGCGGAAGATCGTCGTGTCGGCGCCGGCGTAGGCCTCGGAGATCAGGCGCAGATCGATCACGTAGCTGTTGATCTGGCCGCGCGTGTAGGTGGTGGAGCTGGCGGTCGCGGTCAGTGCGATGTCGGCCTGCGCGGCCGGCGCGGCGACGAGCGCCGCGAGCCATGCGACCGAAGCGAAGGCGCGCACGAGGAATGCGACCGGTGCGTTGCGGCGACCGCGGACGGAAGGCCGGCTCACTGCACACCTCCGACGACCAGATTGTCGAGCGTCGGCCAGCGGTCCGGCGTGGTGCCGGCCGGCGGATCGACGAGGTCGGGTGCCTCGATCAGCAGATAGGCGATCGGCTCGCCGTGGCTGATGAAGCCGACGAAGCTGTCCGGCACGGCTGCATCGACGATCGCGGTGGCGCCGAGCGTGCCGTCCTGCAGGATCACGTCGACGCCGATCGTGCCGTCGGTCGGCCGCAGCGAGAAATCCGACGGCCAGACGTTGCCGCCGAGCGCACCGATCGGCCGGTCGTCGAGCGTGGTCCAGACCATCAGCGGCTCGTCGACCTGATCGGTCGAGACGAAGCCGGGACCGTTGTACAGGCCGTGATGCGTGCCGGGCGGCGTGAACACCCAGAGGCTGAAGCCCTGGTCGGTGTAGTGCAGCGGCGGACTGTGGCCGGGGATCAGCTCGTCGAACGCCAGTTCGACGCGGCCGGGCGCGAGCGCGGCGAGAAACGCGGCGCGGTCGGTGTAGACGGTCACGCTGCCGCCGCCGCGGTCGAACGCGTCGGCGAAGACCGGGTCGGCCATGGTCGCGCGCGGCGCGCTGCCGCTGCCCGGCGCGCCCGAGCGCGTCGTCGGGGCGGCGAAGGCCGGCACCGCGGCGATCGCGAGCGCGAGCAGGGCGGCGCTCGAGGGGAGGAGGGCGGATCGTCTCGTCATGGCAGTTCGTCGTGCACGGATGAAGGGAAGGCCGGCGCCGCGGACGCGAAGGCGGCGCCCGGCCGGATGCGGCGCAGACTGTGATGACGGCCGCTCGCGTCCGCCATTCCAGCGGCCTTACGACCGCCTTACGAACGTCTTCACGCCTTTGCGATCAACGACGTAAAGCGGTCGGCGCCGCTGTCAGCGCATCGGGCAGACGGCGCTCGCCGGCGCTGCGGCGGGCCGCGTCGAGCGCCGCCTGCCAGGCCGGCAGCGCGCCGAGCGCATGCGCGATGCGCAGCCGGACCACGGCGCTGTCGTAGTCCTCCTCGGCCCAGGTGCCGACGCGCCCGGCCTGTTCGGCGGCCTCGGCGACGCGCCCGGCTTCGAGCAGGAACGGCACGTACGAGGCGATGACCGCGGCGATCGTCGACGGCAGCCCGATCGCGTCGGCCTCGGCCAGCGCGCGCCGGTAGGCGGCGTCGGCCGCGCCGGCGTCGCCGCGATGGGCGGCGCGCTCGGCGTCGGCCAGCCGGCGGTACGGCGAGGCATGGCGGCTGCCGGGGCTGTCGTCGGTCGACTCGTCAATCGCCGCGCCGTCGCCGCCGAGCGCGCGCTGGCGCGTCAGCGCGGCACGCGCGCGCAGCACGTCGTCGCCGCCGCCGGCGAGCCGCTCGGTCGGCAGGCCGAGCGCGGCGTGCCGTGCCTCGTCGCTGCGGCCTTCGGCCAGTGCCAGCTCGACTTCGAGCAGACGCAGCCGCTCCTCGTCGCGCGAGGCGGCCAGATAGTCCAGATTGCCGGCGGCCAGCGTCTGCAGCAGCGCGTGCAGCTCGCGCAGGCGGCCGACCGCGAGCAGGCTGCGCGCGCGCTGCAGGCCCAGCACGCGGCGCAGCAGCGGATCGTTGCCGGCGGTCGTGATCGACCAGGCACGCTCGTTGGTCGCCATCGCCGCGCGCAGCTCGAGCAGGTCGAGCTGAACATCCTGCAGGCCGATCAGCGCGCTCTTCAGCGGGCGCTGCGCGCCGAGCGCCTCGAACGCGCGCGCGGCGCGCTCGAAACGCGGCCCGGCCTCGGCGAACGCGCCGCGGCCGGCGTCGAGCACGGCCCAGCTGAGGTCGACGCGCGCGACGCCGAGCGCGTCGCCGCTCTGGTCGAGCAGCACGCGCGCGCGGCCGAGATCGGCCAGCGCGGCGGCGGTGTCGGCGCGCATCGAGGCGGTGATGCCGCGGCCGAGCGTGGCCTCGCCGAGCGTATGCGGAAACGTCGCCGCGCCCGGCACCGCCAGCGCGGCGTCGAAATCGGCGCGCGCCGGCTCGGCCTGGTCGAGCGGAATGCGGGCGGCGCCGCGCGTGATCAGCAGGCGCATGCGCAGGTACGGATCGTCCGCGCCGGACGCCCGATCGAGCAGCCGCGTCGCACGCTCGATCGAGGACTCGAAACGGCCCAGGCGCGCCTCGACGCGCGCGGCCAGCAGGCCGATCTCCGGATCGTCGCGCAGTGCCGGCGGCGCGGACTCGAGCAGGGCCTGCGCACGCGGCGCATCGTCCTCGAGCAGGGCCGCGCGCGCCTGTTGCAGCAGGGCGGCCAGGTCGGCAGAGAGGCTGCGCTCCGGCGGTGCGCGGCCGAGCGCGGTCAGCAGCCGATCGCCGGCCTGCTGTAGCGCGGTCATGACGTCGGCATCGGTCGCGACGATGCGGATCGGCGTCGCCGCCGCCGGCGTCGCGGTCAGCGTCACCGCCCAGGCCGAACCCTGTCGCGCGACCGCACCGTCGACGACGGTGTCGACGCCGCCCTCGCTGCGCAGGCGCTGCGCCGCATCGGCGCTCGCGGCGATCAGGCCGAGCGTGACCTCGGCCGGCTGCACGCCGAGACCGGCGCGCACCAGGCGGTCGGCGAGCAGATCCATGCCGCCGAGCCGCACCCAGGCCAGTCCGTCGGCCGCCTCGACCGCGAACGGCAGCACCGCGTAGCGGCGCTGGCCGGTGGTCCGGTTCGGGGAATCGGGTGCGACCTGCGAGGCGTCGGGTGCGCGCAAGTATCCGACGAGGCCGGCCGCCAGTACGCAGGCGGCCAGTACGCCGAGCACGGCGATCGAGCGCACCGATCGGCGCCGCGCGGCAGGGGCTGCGGCGGGTGTGGTGCCGCCGGGCGACGGTCGCTCCGTGAGCCCTGCGTCGGTCGGGTCCGGGTCGACCGCCGCGGCCGGCACTGCGACCGGCTGCGCGTCGTCGATGTCGACCTCGGTCGCGGCGACCCAGCGATAGCCGTAGCCGACGATCGTGCGGATGCAGCGCTGCTGTTCGGCGTCATCGTCGATCGCGCGGCGCGCGCGCAGGATCAGCTGGAACAGCTGCGTCTCGGAGACATTGTCGCGGCGCCAGACCGCCGCGATCAGCTCGGCGCGCGTGACCGCGCGTTCGCGCTGCTCGATCAGGTGGATCAGACCGGCGAATACGCGCGGCGGCACCTCGACGAGCACATCGCCGCGCCGCAGCTCGCGGCGCGCGGGATCGAGTCGGAACGCGCCGAAGTGGTAGACGGGGCCGGTCATCCGCGCACTATGGGTGATCGCGCGGGGGAGTCAACGGCGCGAGTCCGGACGGTCGTCGATCTCGGCGCAAATCCGCTTCATCGGACCTTGCCGCTTTCGCATGGCGATCCGTGACGCCATGGCTTGATCGATCCGATCGGCGTCTTGGGCGTCGCCGCGAGCGCCTGCCTGCAGGCTCGTGAATCGAGGCTCGCCGAGGTCGAGGTTCGCACGCGGGTAAGGCCAGCTTTCCGGAAGAATCGGAGCGCCGATGCGCTAGTGGCCATTGCGCAGTGACGCTTGCCTGGGGCCGCCGAAGCGCACCGCGGAAGGCGCTAGCGCCACCGCGCCATATCAGTTTGGATCGAACGTGCCCTTGAACAAAGCGTCGGTCAGTCGAATCCGAAACCGGTAAATGCCGCTGCTGGAGCTGATGGCGGCACGCCAGGTTCCCGCCCCGGCCGGCGCGACGGCGAGCGAATGAGTTTCGGAGGAGATCCGGCCGACATCACTCGATGTTGCACGCACCGTGCCGGTCGTCCCATCCAGCAGAACGAGCCGGCGCTCCAATGCCAATGCGATGGAGCCAACGTCGTCGTCGATCACGCGTGCCTGGCGGATCGGCTCCCCGAGCGAGAGCTGCCGCAGCGGTTGGCGCGTCGTCGCGTCGAATATGCGAATCTCACCGGACTCGGAGAATGTGAAGATTTCCGCGCCTGCGAGACCGCGGCGAACGTGGACCACGTGCTGATGCTCGACATCCAGGTTCCAGGCGGGGGTGCCGGTCTGAAGATCATAGGCGAGCAATTGGGTCGGAGTGGAGATGACGACTCGATCCGGACTCGCGCCGCTCTCGTCGCCTTGTATCAGAAGGGCATCTTGAATCGCCGCCGCCGGCAGGTCGGTTCGCCGCAACAGTGTGCCGTTGCGTCCGGAAAAGACCAGCAGTTGTGTGCCCTGGACCGTAATGTTCGCCGGCTGGGTGGCCACGATGACATCCTCGGCGCCGTCCGCGTCGATGTCGGAAACGACCAGACCCTTGACGGCTCTTGCCCGCAATTCCTCGATCGCCGGTCCACGCACCGCCCATACGATCGCGCGGGTGACGCCGTCCAGAACCGTGATTTGCGCTTCCTGGAAGTCGCTGCCGGCCAGAACGATTCTCCGATTCGCAGCGAGAGTGTCGGTCGACAGCGAAATGTGTCGGCCATGGCGAGGAACCGCCGGCATGCTGGAGTTACTGGGGAACGGCGCGCGCCATAGCGGGAGTCCCGATTCCGCGTCGTACGCGATCGTCACGTAGTTCGTCTCGTCACCGATCGTTCCGCTGGCGGTGAGCTCTTCCTTGCCGTCGCCGTCGGCATCGCCCCATACCATTGCCTGAAGCGCGCCGCCGGTCGGCACGTACTCCCACTTGGTCGCGCCATTGCGAGCGTCGTGGATCGTCAGTGCGCCACCGGGATACGGTACGCCGCCGGTGCCGACGGCCAAATCGGGCAGTGTGTCGCCGTCGATGTCGACTCCGGTCAGCCCCAGAACGTACAGCGTCCATTCGTGAATTCGATAACGCAACTGGCGCAGCGCCATGTCGTAAACCGCGACTCCGCCCCAACCCGATTCGGCGACGGCTACGCCGTCCATGCCGCCGCCGTCGATCGGCAGAATCGTCAACGCCGCGGCCCAAGGGCCCATCAGGTCGCCGCTCCACAGGGGGCTCCACGGCGCTGCACGGAAGATCGTGAAATGATTGTTCGGTGTCGTGCCGATCCAGCCGGTGCTACCGTCAGGGACCACCTTGCCGGTGGCGACATGTCCGCCGAAGCCCTCGGCGTAGTGCCATTCCACTGCATGCGTAGCGCCGTCGAGCACGTAGCCGTTGTTGAGCACGATTTCCAGCGCTGGATCGGCGTCGAGCTGGTCCAAGGCGATATCCGAGGGGCCGCCGTACGGAAGCACATGCCGAAGCTGTCCGTCCAGCGCGTGGATCGCCAGCGTCGTCGTTGTCGTCGAGACCACCAGTTCGGGCACCCCATCGGCATCCAGATCGCCTACCGCCGCACCGCTGACATAAGGCGATACCGAATACTGCCCGATCAACGCGAGCGGCCAGCCACCATAGATGCGACAAGCGCCGCCCATACCGACGGTCAGCACGCGCGGGCGTCCGTTCTCGACGTAGGCCAATACACGGATCAGCTCGCCGTCCTCCTCGGGCAGCCGCATCGTCTGCTTGAACTGAATCGACCCGTTCGGAGTGCGCCCGATCACCGCCAGATACTGGTTCGTTCCCGCCCTTGCACTCAAAGCGAGATCGTCGACCCCGTCGCCATCCAGATCGACGCGCGCGAAACCCGCGTTTGCGAGATTGTAAAAAACGTTGGGGTAATAGCCTGCATCATCGAAACGTGCGAGATCGGTGGGTTGCGCGAAGGCCGTCGTTGCCCCGATGACGGCGGACACAACGAATGTGCCGAGTATCCGGATCGATCGCATGGGGATTCCAGGAGCGGGCGGGGAGAGCGGATGGGCTGTTCGTGGGTGCGCGTTTCTCGTCTTCACTGTGACTCGAACCCCGTGGTGAAGATGTGTTCTCCCAGGATCAGGTGATGACGGTACAGAGCTCCCTGGGTGCCCGAGGCGACCATCCAGGCTTCGCCGCCCTCGCGGCGTAGCGTCAGCGGAGTGCCTCGCATGATCGGCAGAAACGGAGCGACCGGCGTCAGCATTGGAGACTCGGCAAGGCTCTGCCCGGTCACACCGTCGAACAGTACGAGCTTGGGGCCTGTGGCGACGAGCAGAGCGCGTACGTCTCCGTCGAGCACTGCTGCGGCACTGACCGGTGAGGGAACCATGCGGGTCCGTAGCAATGCGCGCGTGTTCGCATCGTAAAAGGCGAGAGTTCCCTGCTGGGACAACACCACGATCTCCGGCCCGGCTGCGCCGTTTTCTACGTGAAGCGCGCCGATCGACGCGTCGGCCGTCAGCGACCAGCTGAGCAGTCCGGTGACTCGGTCATAGGCACGCAGGCCGCTGCCGAAGGCGGCGACGAGGTCGGTACGGTCGCTCGCTTCGACGATCGATATTTGTGCGGCCTGTCCCGCCATCGCCGGAGAATGCCAGAGCAAGGTCCCATCGACGCCCGAGAAAACATCGATCGTCGACGTGGAGAAATCGTTGGAAACGACCGCGAAGTCGTCGATGCCATCGTCATCGTAGTCGACGAGTGCGATATCGGTGACCGCCCGAAGGGCGAGCGCGTCGATGCGCAGTGTCTGCTGGCGCGTGGCTCCGTCGATCACCAGGACACGGCCACCCTCGTACTCGTTTCCAGCCAGTACGATGTCCATGCCCGGGGCATTGCTGCGAGGCCGCAGCACGATGCGCGAGGTCGACAGCAGGAAACGATTGGTGGCGCTCGGCCAGTCCACGGGGCTGCGCCACTTCAGGCGGCCCGTGGCGGCGTCGAAAATCGACAGCGTGCCGAGCTGCTGCTGCGGCTGCCCGGTGGCCGCTACCAGCTCTTCGCGTCCGTCGCCGTCCACGTCGCCGAACGCCGTAGCCAGATATGGGCCAGTGGTCGCTCGCCACTGCCATCGCGTGTCGCCCGTCGTCGCATCGGCGATGGTCAGGATCGACGTTCCCCACGTCGTTCCGGCGAACACCATCTCGTCGGCAGCACCGTCATCGAAGCGGTGTCCGGCGAGTGCGACGATGGTCGAGGACGTCGGATCCGCGCTGATCGGAACTCGAAGCCGCTGTGAATGTGTTGCGCTGTCATAGCGGTAGACATAACGCCCTTCGCTAGCCAGGATGTCGTCGCGACCGCCGATCGACAACGGGGCGAGCATCGAGTGGGTCAGCCCCTGACCTCCGCTCCAGACCGGAGAGAACGGCATGGATTGGAAAACCGTGAACGCACCGGTACCGGTAGTCGCCCAGCCCGCGGCTCCGGAAGCGCTGAACCGCCCGGCCGTCGCCATCAGGCCGAACCCCTTGATGTAGCTCCAATCGGTCGCCTGAGTCGCGCCGTCCAAAATCAGCGCGACGTTCTGCCCGGCCGCGATGATCTCCAGGGCCGGATCGGCATCGAGCTGCGCGAGTGTCAGGTCGAAAACGCCGTAGACCGGATAGCTCCACCGCGCCTGGCCGTCCGCCATGGAGAAGGCGAGTATGCGATCGGACCATGCCACGATCAGCTCGTCCTGACCGTCGGCATCCACATCCCCGATCACCGCGGCGCCCCCGGGAGAGCCGGTGGTCCCGATCGGGTCTGCAGCGGAGGTTTCGGAGAATGTCGGGAAATGGCGTACTTCCGTCAACGCAGCATCGTGGATCCGTACGATCCCGTCGGAGCCGAGCGTCACCACATGAGGCACGCCGTCGCTCGACCAGGGCAGTACGCGCAGAAAGCCGTTTCCGGGCCATGTATTGGTCTGCATCAGCCTCGAGGCCATGTCGAAGCTGCCGTCGGGTGTCTTGCGCGGCATCAGCAGAACGCCATAGTGGCTGAACTGTCCGGACTCCGAATCGAGAATTCCTCCGAGAACGAGTTCGTCGGTGCCGTCGCCGTCCAGATCGATCGACGCCAACCGGCCTTTGCCCAGTCGGGATGCTTGATCGACGCGATGCCCGAGTTCGAGCCATCGGGGGTAGCTGTCCGCAGCGCTCAGCGTCGGCACCAGCCCGGCGATCGCGGCGGCCGCCGTCCAACGACGGAGTCTCATGCCTTTCATGGGTTTGATCGAAGATCCCTTCACTTGCAGCCCCTGGTCGAAACCACGGATGGTCTCGAGCTTGAATTCAGTGTCCGTCGAGCCCGTCGGCGAATACGGCGTCGTCGAGCACGATGCGATGCTGGTGTACGCCGACTGCGCTGCCCAGTACGGTCTGCCAAACGGCGTCGGAGCGCTGCACGGTCGTCAGTACGACGGGGTTCTCCGAGAGCGGCGTCAGCTGCTCGGAACTCACCGTGACCGATCCGGTCGCGCCGTCCAGCAAAACCAGGCGGCCATCGGTAGCGGCCACCATGCGATCGAGCCCGCCGCCGAGCGGCTGAAGCGCGCGCAACGGTGAGGGCAGCGTGTACTGTCGGGTAGGCAGTCGTGTGACCAGCGAGTGGAATACGATTTCGCCGTTCTGTTTGAACGTCGCGATCTCGGCGCCCTGCGCCCCCTCGGGCACGTAGACGGCGCGATCGGCATCGATCGGAAGAACCCAATCCAGCAGCCCGGTCTGCACGTCGTAGAAGCGCAAGCTGTCGGACATCACTGCCACGAGTTGCCGACGCGGCTGCGCCGCGTCGCCGCCCACGTTGAGTACCTGCCGAATCGGCATGAAAGCGCTGCCCATTTCGACCGATGTCCACAGCGGCGAGCCGTCGTGACCTGAGAGCACGCGGATGACCGACGTGGAAGAATTGGAAAAGCCGGAGGCCAGGACGATGTCATCGGTCCCGTCCTGGTCATAGTCGACGGCGACGAGGTCTTTGAAGACGAACGGATACGGCGCGGCGGTGAAAAATCGGGCCTCGCGGCGAACGGCGTCGACCACCAGCACGCGGCCCCCTGCCAGCACGATGTCCAGCCCCGGATGACCTGAGCGTGACGCAAGGGCGAGACCGACCGGCGAGCCGAATGAGGTTCCGCCCATCAAACTCGAAACCGTGCGCCGCCAAAGCGACCGGCCACTGGCCAGGTCGAATACTTCCAGCGCCCCGTAGTTCCCGCGCGTCGCCGCCACGATCTCCAGCCGACCATCTCCGTCGACGTCTCCGACCGCCGTCAGGAGGTACGGCGTGGTGTTGACGTTCAATGTGGACTCGATCGATCCGTCCGCCGCCTCGGCCACGATCATGCCAGGCGAGTCGGGATAGTACGGTGGCAGCGCCAGTACGATCTCGTCCGTACCGTCGGCATCGACGTCTCCGCTCGCGACCGAATTGATGGGGCCGGTCCATGACGGCACGCGATAGAGCAGCGACTGCTCCTGGCTGTCGTAGACGTCCAGCCCTGACATGTAGGCGACTGCGATGGAGTCGATCCCGGCTTTCTGCGGGATGGCGGCTACCGAATTGATCAGCGACTCCACGTGACCTGACCAGCGTAATGCCCAGGGTGCGGATCCCACGACTGTAAAGGTATTGGTGCTGGCGCTTAACCATTGGGCAGCACCGGCGGGCCCGAAACGACCCGCGACCGTTCTTTCGCCGGTCAGACTCGAGTCGCTCCATTCGGTCGCATACGTCGCGCCGTCGACGACCCGTGTGCTCCAGCCGGTGAGAACGATTTCCAACGCAGGGTCGGCGTCGAGCTGGGCCAACGTGATATCGAGGAATTGCTCGGCCGGATAGGTCTGCTCGATCTGGCCGGTAGCCAGATCATAGGTAGTGACCGCCGACTGGGACAGCACGACCAGCTCGTCGCGTCCGTCCGCGTCGACGTCGCCGATGGTGGCAGAGGACACGGATACCGTCGTCGAAAACTGGCGCTGCTCGACCAGGGATCGGCCCGCATAGACCCGGACGGTGCCGTCGCGGCCCACGGTGATCAGATGCGATTGGCTTTGGTGGGTCCACGAAAGCAGACGTATCAGGCCATCGTCGTAGGGAATCGCCTTTCCTTGAACGATGCGCAACGCATCGCTGGCTCGCTCGAATACGACGAGGAGAGGCCAGGCTTCGAAGATGCCGGATCGCGCGTAGGCGATCATTTCGGCGGCACCGTCGCCGTCCAGATCGGACACTACGATGCCGGCGCTGCCGAGCTCGGAAAAGCTGTCGATGCGGAACGAGTGCTCGACGAACCGTGGAAACGAGGTGGAGCCGGCCAATGCCTGGCCGATCGAACATGAGGCGACGAAAAGAAAACGACGAAGCATCCGGCTGCCTTACCGATCCAAAACGTGAGCATGTTCTCATTCCGTTTCAAACGAGGTCAACGTGGATGGCGCTTCCGATTGATCGGGATCAATCAGGCGTGGGCGGCAAGACGGTGCTCGGCGCGCACTGCCGCGCATCGCGACGCGGCGAGGTGACTCGTCGCGTCGCGATGCGGCAATCGGAACACGCCACCGCGACAGTCGAGACGGGTCGTGGACGGCCATGCCCGGTTCGCTGCGATGAGGCGTTTGAGCCTCACTACCTCGAGGGGGTCTCGAATCCATCCGCGAACAGCCGTTCCCCAGCCGCGTAGTCGAGCATCAGTCGCAGCGTCGCATGGTCGTTGACCGGATTCGGATCGTCCTGCGCGGACGTCACCTGCAGCTGGGTCTCGACCGGGCCCGGCCGCGCGTCGCCGCGGACGCGGACTTCGACTTCGAGCATCGCCGCGAAGGCGTGCAGCGGCAGCGTCGCGCCGCTCAGCGTGCAACGCACCGTGGCATCGTTCGAAGTGCACGACCAGTCGCCGGCGCCGCGCGGCACGCCGTCGATCCAGCGGCCGGCGACGAAATCGAGCTGCGGCGGCAGCGCGAACGTGACCGCGACGGCCTCGGCCGCGTCGGGCCCGAAGTTGCCGACCGTGGCGATCAGATGTGCCGTGCCGCCGATGTCCGCGCGCGACGGCAGTGCCAGACCGCCGATGCCGAGATCGGCGCTGCCGCCGCTGCAGCCGGCACAGCGCAGATCGAGCGTCAGCGGCAGCGCCGGCAGACTCAGCGGTCCGGCCAGCCGCACCGAGGCGGTGTAGCGGCCCGGCTCGGCGAGCTCGGCGGTGTCGATCCGCACCGTGAACGGGGCGCTGGCGCCGGCCGGTACGGTCAACTGCGCCGGCGCCACGCTGGCCCAGCCGGCGCCGTAGCCGCTGGCGCTGCCGGCGACCAGGTTGACCCACAGTTCGACCGCGTCGGGCACGCCGTCGCCGTCGAGATCGGCGCTGTGGCTGCCGTCGTTGAAACCCTTGAGCACGCTGCGTCCGTCGTTGCCGATCAGCAGCGCGGCCTCGCCGACGGCGGCGCCGGACGGCGTGTAGCCGGCGATCGCCGCGACGTCCGCTGCCGCGGTGAAGCGGTAGCCGTTGATCGCGTAGATGCCGCCGGCCGGTGCGAGCAGGGCCGGCACGCTCTGCGGCCGGTTGAACACGCCGTGGGTCGGCTCCCACCAGTGCACCGCGGCCGGCGGGTCGTAGATCGTCGTGAAGCCGGCGACGCCGAGCGTGGCCCACAGCGGCGCGGCATCGATGCCGTTGGAGTGGATCACCAGCCGGCCGCCGCCGCGCACGTAGGCATCGAGCGCGATCGCGACGTTCGGCGACAGCGGCATCGTCTCGTGCCCGACCAGGACCAGATCCCAGGGCTGGCCGGTCAGCGCCGCGACGAAGCCCGGGAAGTCGCCGTCGTAGTGCGCGGTGTAGCCCCAGCCGAGCAGGCGCAGCGCGCGATCGAGATAGGTGTCGGGCGCGCGATGGACGATGTCGTCGGCATAGATCAGCACGCGCGGCGCACCGTCCGGCGAGGATTGCGGCATCCAGCGGTATGCACCCGGAAACATCATCGTGCCATCCGGTGCCGGCAGTCCATGCGCGTCGCGGTACTGCCATTCGCCGCGGCCCGCTGCGGGTGACGTCGCGGCGGTCGCGAGCGGACCGGCATGGCCGCCGACCGAGAGCGCGAGCGTCAGCGGCTCGGTGCCGGTGTTGGTCACGGTGACCGTGCGCTCGTCGACGGCGCCGGCCGGCAGCGAAACCTCGATCGCCGCCGGCATATAGCTGGCGGTGCTGCTCCGGCGCAGCAGCGCGAAGTCGGTGACTACCTCGGCACCGGCCGCGAGCGTGACCGCGGCGGATGCGTCGACATAGCCGGGCGCGGTGACCTCGAGCGCATACGCGCCGGCCGGCAGGTCGAGGTCGTAGTCGCTGCCGGTGGTCGCGGTCGCGCTGCCGCCGGCCGGCGTCGCGCGGAGGCTCGCGACGACCGGACCGCCGCTCTCGGCGTCGCGGATCGTGCCGCTCAGGCGTCCGCAATGCGGACAGGCCGCCAGCAGTGTCACCGGCAGCGGCGCCACCGGCTCGGCCGCGTTGCCGCTGAAGCGCAGCTCGGCCGTATAGGTGCCGGGTCGCTGCAGGTGACGCGCATCGAACGAGAGCGTCAGCGGCATCGATTCGCCGGCGCCGAGCACGTGCTCGCGATCGTCGACGCGCAGCCACGGCGTCTCGGCGAAGCAGGCCTCGGCCGGCCGGTAGCGATTGGCGCTCAGGAACGACAGTCCGGCATCGACGCCGCCGACCGCCCAGACCTCGCCGCCGGTCATGGCCTGCGTGCAGTAGCCGCCGCCGAACGCGGTCAGCGGCGTCAGCGGTGTGCCGAGATCGCGCCACTCGGTGGCCGGCCAGGCGAGGTGGTCGAGCGACTCGACGCGGCCGCTCGGTTCGTACAGATCGCCGCCGCTGCTGTCGCCGCCGATCGCGTAAAGCCGCGTCGCGGTCGCGGCCAGCGCGAAGTCGGCGCGTGCCGACGCGAACGCCGGGCCGGACTCCCAGGCGCCGGTCGCCAGATCGTAGCGCTGCGTGCGGTCGACGTTCGCCGCCGGCGAGCCGACGCCCCAGCCGCCGACGACGTACAGATGGCGGCCGACCTGCGCATAGCCGGCCGCCGCCGTGCCGACCGGCATCGGCGTGCCGCTGCGCCAGGTGCCCGATTCGATGTCGAAGACGTCGACGTCGCGGCTGACGTCGCCGAACGCGAAGCCCGGTGCGCCGCCAGCCACGTGGACGCGTCCGTCGTAGGCGCCGATCGCCGCACCCCACAGACCGCGTGGCAGGGCAGGCCCGGCGCTCCAGGTATCGGCGGCGATATCGTAGATCAGGAACCGGTTGCTGCCGTCGCCGCCGGCCGCGTACAGATAGCCGTCGTGACAGGTCACGGCGATGCCTTCGCCGCCACCGACCTGGGGCGGCAGCGGCGCCAGCGTGGTCCAGGCGTCGGTCGCCGCGTCGTAGCGGCGCACGGCACGGCTGTACTCGCCGTTCTGCAGACCGCCGACGACGTAGTAGCGATCCGGATCGCCCGGACACTGCGCATGACCGTAGCGCGCGAGGCCGGCCGGCAGTGCGGCCGCGGCGAGCCAGCCGCCGGCGCCCGCGGCCGGCGTGCCGGCACCGCGCAGCGAGGCCGGGCCGGGCGCGGCCGGCGCGCCGAACGCGGCGGTTTCGACCGGTTGCGTGCGCGGCACGCGGCGCGGTCCTTCGAGTGCGCCGACGCGCGCACGGACGTGCAGCGGTACGGTGCCGACGTTGCGCACGTCGACGATCGCTTCGCCCTGCTGGCCGAGGTCGAGCGTCTGCACGATCTGGGCCGGATCGTAGGCGAGCAGCGCCTCCTCGCGCAGCAGCGCGAAGTCGGCGACGACCGAGCCGCCGCCGGCGATCGCGATCGTGCGCGTCTGCGTGAAGTAACCCGGCGCGGCGACGGTCGCGGTGTAGCTGCCGGCCGGCAGGTCGACCGCGAACGCGTTGCCGGTGGTTTCGAATACGGTCCGGCCGTCGTCGAGCCGGACCGATGCGGTCACCGCGACACCCTGGCGCGCGTCGGTGATCTGGCCGCCGACGTGGCCGCAGTCCTCACATCCGATCCGCATCGTCAGCGGCAGCGGCGCCGGTCCCTCGGCGAACGCACCGCCGAGGTTGAGCGTGGCCGTATACGGACCGGGCGGATCGACCAGACGCGCGTCGAAGCGCAGCTCGACCGTGGTACTGCCGCCGGCCGGCACCTGGCCGGTCGGCGGATGCGCCGATATCCAGGGACCGGGGCCGTCGTTCTCGAACGCGAGCACGCCGACCAGCACGTCGTCCGGAAATGCGCCGATCGGCGCGCTGGCGCCGGTCGTCGTGTCGATCACGCGCAGCTGGCCGCCGCCGCCGACGTAGGCCGCCCAGTACAGCACGCCGCTGTCGTGGTGGAACGCGATGCCCTGCGCGAAGTTGGCGTCGACGCCGAGCGCGCCGACCCAGGTCGCCTCGGCGGTCGCCGTGTCGAGCGTGTACAGCGCGTCGCTCGCGATGTCGAGCGCATACAGCGTGCCGTCGGGCGCGAAGGCGATGTCGATGATGACCGATGCGGTGCGCGTGCTGCCGATCCGCGTCGCCGCGGCGGTGAGCGGGTCGATCGTGTACAGCGTCGATTCGAAGCCGTTCGCGCCGGTGCCGGTCGACACCGCGTAGAGCCGGCCGTCCGGCGTGCTCGACAGGCCGGTCCAGTTGCCGAGCGGCGTCGCGACGCCGATCGTCGTGCGTGCGCCGGTCGCCACGTCGATCGTGCGCAGCGCGTTGTCGCTGTAGTCGAGCGTGTACAGGCGCGAGAAGTCGCGGCCGCGGAAGTCGCCCGCATACGGCGTGCCGGTCAGATCGGCGACGACGTTCCATTGGCCGGGACGGTCGATGTCGGGAATCTCGACCAGGCGCTGCTGCGGATAGACGTTGAGCCCGATCGCGCGCGCGCCGGTCGGCGGCCAGTCGAAGCGGGCTTCGCTGACGCCACCGGCGGGACGCGTGCCGGGCGGCGGCGCGGCGGTCGACGGCGCGTCGGCCGACGGTGCGAGCGTGCCGGTGTAGCGCGGGATCGACACGCCGGCCGCGCGCGGCGCGCCATGTCCGTCGATGCGGATCGCGAACTCGGCCGCCGCCGGGCCGGTGTTGGTCAGCGTCAGCGGATACGTCGCGATCGTGCCCGGTGCGACGGTCGCATCGACCGCCGACGGGCTCGCCGTCAGCGAGGCGCCGTCGAGCGCGAAGTCGAGCGTCGTCGTCGCGTCGGCCGCCACGGTCGCGTTCGCGACGGTGTGCGCCGCGTAGCCGGGCCGCGTCGCCGTGGCGGCGTAGACGCCGGCATTCGGCGTCAGCCGGTAGGCGCCCGCATCGTCGGTGCGCACGACGAACGGGCCGAGTGCGATCGACGCCTGCGCCAGCGGCGCGCCCGAGGCGGCATCGCGCACCGTGCCCTGCAGCATGCCGGTCGGGCCGCCGATCGCGATCGCGGCCTGCACCGCAGCCGCTGCGTCGAGCGTGCCGTGGCCCCAGTCGTGGTTGGGTCCGGTCGTGTAGTCGCCGCCGCAGCCCGAGCCGGTCTGGCCGGTCAGCGGCACCGCGGTCGCGTAGATCAGCTGCTCGGTCCGCGCGACGTCGCCGCGCAGCGCCGGCTGCGCCTGCCACATCAGGCCGGCCGCGGCGCTGACGTGCGGACCGGCCATGCTGGTGCCGCTCATGCGTGCATAGCTGCCGCCCGGAATTGCCGAGCGGATCGCCTCGCCAGGCGCCATCACGCCGGGCCGGTAGGCGCCGGCGGCCAGCGCCGACGGACCGCGGCTGCTGCCGCGCGTCAGCAGGCCCGGCAGGCCGGCGCCGAGCCCGACCGAGCCGGTCGTCAGCACATCCGGATAGTCGCCCGGCGATCCGAGCGTGCCGCAGTTGGGGCCATCGTTGCCGGCCGAGACCTCGACCAGGATGCCGGCCGCGCGCAACGCGCTGACGGCCTGCCGGAACAGCGGCTGGTTGCCGCCCGGATAGCCCCAGGAGTTGTTGAGGATGTCCGGCGCCAGATCCGGCCGCGGATCGGTGCCGGCGAGATTCCACGGCGCCAGCATGAACTCGAAACAGGTCAGGAACGTCAGGTCGCTGCCGGTGCCGGCGTCGCTCATGCCCTTGCAATGGATCGTGCGCGCCTGCGGCGCGACGCCGATGCGGTCGCCGCGGCCGTCGTCGCCGACCAGCGTGCCGGTGGTGTGCGTGCCGTGACCGTGGCCGTCGCCGGGTGCGGCCGGATACGCGCCCGTCGCGTCCCACCAGTGGTATGCGTGATCGGCACTGACGCCGTTCCAGCCGCGGTACTGGCGGCGGATCGCCGGATGCTGCCAGTCCAGGCCGGTGTCGATGCCGCCGATCACGATGCCGTCGCCCTCGACGCCGAGCGCCCAGGCCTGATCGGCGTGCACGAACGCGAGGCTCGAGGCGACGCCGCGCGGGGTCTCGGCGGCGTCGGTCGCATCGACCGGTGGCGCATCCAGCTGCATCGTGACGTTCGGCAGGAGTGCGGCCACGCCGGCGCCGGCGGCCAGCCGCTCGGCCAATGCACGATCGCCACGCGCGATGTAGATCGCATTGGCGATGTGGAACGGCCGGTACCCGACGCCGGCGGCCGAGAGCTGCGCGCGCAGCGCCTGCTGGCTCGCGTCGGCATGCCGTTGCAGCGCATCGAGCACGGCGCGTCCCTTGGCGGCCTTGCCGGTCTGCCGCGCGGCCGATGCCAGATCGGCCGGCTCGGCCAGCACGACGAAGAAATCGGCGCTGCCGTCGCGGTCGAACCGTTCGGCCAGCGCGGGATCGATCGACGCGGCGCCGGCGCTGCCGGCGGCAATCGCGAGCAAGGTCAGCCAGCGCGCCGCGCGGCCCGTGCACCGGCGCCATGCCGGTGCCTTGTACTGGAGGTGGTTCATACGGATTCCGGACTGAGGAAACGGGTGCTGCGCCGCGAGGCACCGCGCGCGGCGGGGCAGGCGTGCACGACGGGTCGCGGCGCAGCGGCCGTCTTGATGCCGGTTGCCGGCAGCGGCTTCATGTCCGATCGCTTATCGGCGGCTTTGGCGCGCCTGAATGCGCGATCTGAACGTGCGCTGTGAGCCCGCATCGGTGCGCTGCGCCCCCGGGGACGATGGGAGGTGGCTTGCCAGCCGAGCGCTTCGGTACAAGGGCGCGTCACCGGTCCGGCAGGCACGGCTGCGCAGAGCGAGTCCCGCAGCGGTCGCAGGGAGGTGCGGTCGACGAGTGAGGCCGGTGCGTGCAACGCAGGCTCACGTGGAACGGACGCCGGATCGGCCTGGCGATTCGGAACCGCGTCGAGCCGATGTGTCGCCGCCGATTCGGGCGCGCACGGCGAGTCGGCGGCGGTCGCTCGGCCGCCCGCAGCTGAGGAGCGGCAACGACAGCGGCGCGAGACACGCATGCCGGCGCGCACGTCTCGACCGCACGAACGGGCGGCACAGGTGCGGTGCGCTGCGAACACGGCCGCGCGTGGCCTGCCTCGGCACGATCCGATGGCAGCTCACGGCCCGACCACCCGCGCGACTACGCCGCCGGCACCGCAGCCGCTTCGCGTTACACGCGATGTGGATCGGCGTCGTCCGGGCGGCCGCAGCCGAATGGTGCGTGCCGCACTCGCGCGGCTGCGTGTGTCGGGCGAGCGGTCAACGCCGCGCCAGCGCCTCGCCCGGCGTCACCAGCAGCGCCGGCGGGATCGTGCGCTCGCCGGCCAGCGCGAGCGCACGCTTCCGCGCGAGCCGCCAGGCCCCGGCGTCGGCCAGCGCGTGATAGAGGCGCAGCTGCAGCAGCGAGGCCTCGTAGGACTGCAGCGCCCAGCCGGCGCTGCGGCCTGCGACGGCGACCGCGCGATCGAGGTCGCCGCGTGCGATCAGATGCTCGGCATGCGCGGCCGACGCGCGCAGGATCAGCGCCGGTACGCGACCGCGCTCGGCGCGCGCGAGCGCCTGCTCGAACGCGGCGTCGGCGCGCGCCTCGTCGCCGTCGAGCGCGGCCTGCTCGGCTGCGATCAGCAGCGGCAGTACGGCGACCTCGGGCACGGCATCGGCATCGGCCGGCCATTGCGCCGCGGCGGCGGCGATCGCGGCAGCCGCGGCGCGATCGCCGCCGCGGCGCTCGGCCGTGAACGCCACGTACTGGCCCCAGGCGTACTGGTTCGGCGCGGTCTCGCGCAGAGCCTCGGTCAGCGCCGGCGCCGCGAGTGCGGCGGCCTGGGCGGGCCGGTCGGTTTCAAGCGCGTGTGCGGCCGCGACGATGCGCATCCAGGCGTCCATCGCCGCGCTGCGGCCCTCGGCCGGCCGTACGCGCAGATCCTCGAGCAGCGCGCCGGCCTCGCGCAGGCGGCCGTTGGCGGTCAGCACCTGCACGCGATTGGCATTGACGAGCTCGCGCGTGCCGGCATGGCCGACGCGTCCGAGCAGGGCTGCGATGCGCGGTTCCTGCGCCAGCGCGGCGGCCGGTTCGAGCAGGCCGAGCAGGCTGCCGGCGAGATTGATCCGCGCGCCGAGCTCGGGCTGCAGCGCATGGAACGCCGCGGCGCGCTCGGCGGCACGGCGGAAGTACGGCAGCGCCTCGGCCGGACGGCCGCGCAGCTCGTCGAGCACGCCGAGGTTGTTGTCGAGCTGGGCCAGCGCGAGCTGATCGCCGCTGCTCTCCAGCGCGATGCGGGCGCGCACGTAGTCGTCCTCGGCCTCGCCGTAGCGGCGCAGCCAGGCGCGCGCCTGGCCGCGTCCGCTCAGCGCGATGCCGAGCTGGTTGCGCGCCTCGCTGCCGGCGACACCGTCGAGGCCGCGCACGGCGGCGTCGAAATGGCGCTCGGCTGACTCGAAATCGACCAGGCGCACGCAGGTGTAGCCGAGGCCGTGACGGACCTTGGCGTGCAGCACCGGATCGAGCGCGAGGCGCGGCTCGGCCAGCAGCGCTTCGAACGCCGCCTGCGCGCGGTGCGCGTGGCCGGCCAGATGATCGATCTCGGCGTGCCAGTAGCGCACCTCGAGTGCCGCACCGTGGCGCGCCGCGGCGGCCTGCAGCAGCGTGCGCGCCTGATCGTGCTGCTCGGCCCAGGCCGCCGCCTTAACCTGCTGCAGCAGGCGCGCGCGGTCGTGCGCGTCGCTGCCGGTGGCGGCCGCCGGCGGCGTCAGCGCGAGCCGGCGCGCCAGATCGTCGGCGGCCAGATACGCCGCCGCGAGCGGATCGGCCGCGCTGCCGTGCCCGGCCGGACGCGGCTCGGGGCCGTGCAGGCCGAGCACGCGGACCGTCCAGCCCTGCTCGGCCGGCTCGGCGCGCACGCCGAAGATCCACGACGGCGCGACCGCGGCCGCCAGCGCGTCGGCGACGGCGGTTTCGGCGATGTCGTCCGGGTCGTAGCGGCGCGCCAGCGCGACGACGTTGTCGCTCGGCAGCACCGGCAGGCCGGCCGCGCGCAGCCGTTCGGCGATCGCGTCCATCAGGCCCAGCCGCATCCAGGCCTGGCCATGGCCGGGCGCGAGCTGCACCGGCAGCACGATCGCCTTCGGCTCGACGGCCGGGCGCGGCATCGGCGGCAGCGGCGTGCCGCCGCCGATCAGCAAGCCCAGGCTCGCCAGCAGCGCCGCCGGCCAGCGGTGCGTCCGGTCCGGTGCGGCGATCCGGCGCAGCGTATGCAGGATCGGTGCGGCCAGCGCGGTGCGCCGGCGCGGTCGCGCGGTGCCGGCGCTCGCAATCACGGGCGGCGTCGCGCTGACCTCGGCGATCCAGGCATAGCCGAAGCGCGGCACCGTGCGGATCGCGTAGCGCTGCGGACCGGTGTCGCCGATCGCGCGGCGGCAGCGCAGGATGATCTGGTCGACCAGGTTGTCGGTCGCGTCGACGCGGCCCCAGACCGCGGCGATCAGCTCGTCGCGGCCGATCGCGCGGCCGCGCTGCTCGATCAGGTAGGCCAGGCAGTCGAACGCGCGCGGCGGCAGCGCCACGCGCTCGTCGCGATGCCACAGTTCGCGCAGCGCGGGATCGAGCTGGTAGTCGCCGAAGCGGATCGTCTCCATGGCCCTTCGATACCTGTGTCGCGGTGAGGCCCGGTCCGGCAGGCCTCCGCCTCACTGTGCCGTCAGCGGCGCGGCGATGCAAGTATCGGTTTCATGAAAGTGAAAATAAAGGTTTCATGAGGCGTTCCGCGAGGACCCTCCGGCGCCGCGGAACGCGATGCCGGCCGCTGCGCGCCGCGCGACGCATTCGACGCAGCCGGCCGCGACGGATTGGTATGCTGCGGACCGGTACATGTGCGTCCGATCGATGTCCCAGCCCCTCTCGGAAGACAGCATTCGCGATCTGCTCGCCCGCGGCGACGCTGCCGGCACGGCCGAGCGCATCACGCCGCTGATCTACGCCGAGCTCAAGACGCTGGCCGCCCGCGCGCTGCGCGGCGAGCGTGCCGACCATACGCTGCAGACCACGGCCCTCGTCAACGAGGCCTGCCTGCGTCTGCTCGGCCAGCGCAACGTCGATCCGGGCAACCGCGCGCAGCTGGCGGCGCTGGCGGCGCAGGCGATGCGGCGCGTGCTGGTCGACTATGCGCGGATGCGCCAGGCCGGCAAGCGGCCGCCGGCGGAGCAGCGCCTGCAGATCGAGGAGATCGACCTGCCGGCCGCCGAGGCCGACCTGATCGGCCTCGATGCGGCGCTGGAGCGACTGGCCGCGCTGAGTCCGCGCCAGGCGCGCGTGGTCGACCTCAAATTCTTCGCCGGGCTCGAGCTCGACGAGATCGCCGAGGTGCTGGCGGTGGCGCGGCCCACGGTCGTGCGCGACTGGCGTATGGCGCGTGCGTGGCTGCAGCGCGAGCTCGGCTGAACGCAGTGCCGCCGCGCGGCGGCCAGGCGGGCAGGGCGCTCACTCGAAGTCGTCGGCGAACAGGCGGTCGTCGCCGATCACCGTGAACGTCACGCGCTGCGCGTGGTAGCCGACGATGCCGATCGACGGTGTCGCGATCACCTTCGCGAAGCGGCCGGTGACGTTCGCGGCGGTCGCGATCGTGCAGCTGGCGCCGAGCATCGGCTTACCGTCGAAGCGCACCTCGAGCGTGCCGCCGAGCGCGAGCGTGCCCGAGGCCGCGACGGCCGCGCAGGCGCCGCTGCCGTCGCTGCGGATCGCCAGCACCGCACCCGGCGGCAGCGCGACGTCGCCGCGCACGTCGAGCGTGCCGAGCGGCGCGGCGTCGGCGCCGGGCGCCAGCGTGCCGCCGGCCGCGACCGCGACCGTGCCGGCCGTACCGGTGCCGGCCAGCGTCGCGCCGCTGCGCACGGTGACCGAGCCGCTCGCGCCGGGTCCGGACGCGGCCGGTCGTGCATTGGCGACCAGCTCGCCGTCCTCGACGGTCCAGTGCTGCGCGACGCCCCAGGCGGTGTCGAGCGCCGTGCCGGTCAGCGTCCAGCGGCCCGCGCCCTGCTTGGCGAACGCCTCGAAACCGCGGAACGGCGCCGTGCTGCGCGCATCGAGCGCGCTGAGCTGGCCGACGTCGAACGTGGCCGCGCCGTCGCCGCCGAGCGCGAGCACGTCCGGGCTCGCCGCGGCGACCACGATCACGGCGCCGTCGAAGCGCGCGCCCGGCTCGATCACGAGACGATTGCCGCCGCCGAAGAACTCGACCGCCGCCGATACCAGCGGCGCGCCGCCGGCGGGCGCCTGCACGCCCGGCGCGATGCCGCCGGACGTGACGACGGTAGCGTCGCCGATCGCGACCACGCCGGCGCCGCCGGTGCCGGCCAGCTCGGGCCGGCGGCCGCCGGTGCCGTCGCCGCCGGCGATCTCGCCGCGGTTGATCAGCGTCGCGCCGGCGACGAGGGCGCCGGCACCGCCGCCGCCGCCACCGCCGTCGGAGAGATGAAACATCGAGGTGTCGAGGCCCGGCAGGCCGCCGGCGCCGCCGGTCAGCGTGCCGGTCAGCGTCAGCGTGGCGCCGCCGTGCAACACGAGGCCGGCACCGCCGCCGCCTCCGCCGCCCCCGCCGGTGATGTACGGGCCGGTCGCACCGCCGTCACCACCGCGGCCGCCGACGACCGGCGTGTCGAGCACGGTGTCGACGTCGATCACCGCGCCCGGTGCGCCGCCGCCTCCGCCGCCTCCACCACCGCCGCCGGCATCGAGCCCGCCACCGCCGCCGCTGCCGCCTCCACCGCCTCCGCCGCCGACGCCGTCGTTGTAGGCGCCGCCGCCGGCACCGCCGCCGCCGCCGGCTCCGCCGAAGAAGCCGCTGTTGCCGATGTCCGGTCCGGCACCGCCGCGCCCCGCGTACTCGCCCGGCGACGGCGCGTTGACGCCGCCGGCGCCGCCGCGCGCCAGCGTGCCGGGCAGCGTGGTCGTGCTGGTGTTGACGCCGCCGCCAGCGCCGGCGCTCATGACCGTCGTGCCCGGGTTCTGCCCGTCATGACCGGGATGGCCGGGTGTGTTCGGCACCGTGCCGGCGCTGCCGCCGGCACCGCCGCCGTTCGGCCGCGTCGCGCTGCCGGCCAGGCCGCCGTCGCCGCCGGCATGGCGATCGCTCGACGGTACGCCGCCGTCGCCGCCGTCGGTACCACAGACACTGCCGGCTTCGCAGGCCAGGATCGGCGGCGCAGCGGCCGTCAGTATCAGCACCAGCGCGCCCGTCAGCGCGACCGTCCGTCGATCGGAACGCAGTCCGCTCATGTCCACCTCGTCGTTCGTGTCGCCCAGCGGCGTGTGTTCCCTTACGCGGCAGCTCGCCGCGACGTGGATCATCGGGGTGAGGTCCTCGCGTGCCGCGCCGCCGCTGCCTGCACGCAGCCGCCGGCAGGCCGCTGCTATGCTCGCCGCGTGCGATCCGATCCGCATTCCCGACCGTCCGCCACGCCCGTGCGGCCTTCGCTGCGCCGTCGCCGCGCGCAGCCGACGCGATGAGCGAGTCGGAGGCCGACCGCTACCGGCGTGCGCAGGCGATCGCGCACGATCTGCTCGACCGCCCGCCGGCCGAGCGCGCCGACCGCCTGGCCGCGATCGGCGCCGACGATGCGGCGCTGCGGCGCGAGGTCGACTGGCTGATCGCGGCGGCCGAGGACGAGGGCGCCGACGACGCGCTGGCCGGCTTCGTCGATCCGGGGCGCGCGCTGTTCGCCGACGCGCGCATCGAGTCGGCCGCGCCGCGCCGCTACCGGCTGATCGAGCCGCTCGGCACCGGCGGCATGGGCCAGGTCTGGCTGGCCGAGCGCGACGACGGCGGTCCGCGCCAGCGCGTCGCGCTGAAGCGTCTGCGCGGGCTGGGCGCGCCGAGCGGGAGCGAACGCGCGCGCTTTCTCGCCGAGGGCCGCATCCTGGCCTCGCTGCAGCATCCGAACATCGCGCATCTGATCGATGCCGGCGTCGACGCCGACGGCCACCCGTTCCTGGCGATGGAAGTCGTCGACGGCCAGCCGCTGGACCGCTGGAGCGCCGCGCGCGAGCGCCCGATGCGCGAACGCATCGAGCTGTTCGTGCGGGTCTGCGGTGCGGTCGAGTACGCCCATGCGCAGCTGGTGATCCATCGCGATCTGAAGCCGGCCAACGTGCTGGTCGGCGCCGACGGCGTGCCGAAGCTGCTCGATTTCGGCATCGCGCGCCTGCTCGACCGCGACGCCGCGGTCGCACCGGCCACGACCGTGCAGCGCGCGATGACGCCGGCCTATGCGAGCCCCGAGCAGATCCAGGGCCGGCCGCTCGGTACCGCGACCGACGTCTACTCGCTCGGCGTGGTGCTGTACGAGCTGGTCGCCGGCGTGCGGCCGTTCGATCATCTGGACACCGAGCTCACGCGCGCCAACGCGATCGTCGCCGGCACGTTTCCGCCGCCCTCGCGCGCGCCCGGTGCGCGGCCGCGGCTGCCGGCCGATCTGGAGGCGATCGTGCTGAAGGCGATGCGGCGCGAGCCGGCGCAGCGCTACGCCTCGGTTGCCGAACTGGCCGAGGACCTGCGCCGCTATCTGGCCGCGCGGCCGGTGCTCGCACGGCGCGGCCAGTGGGGCTATCGCGCGCAGCGCTATCTGGCACGCAACCGCTGGGCGATCGCGGCCGCGGTGATCGCGACGGCCGCCGCGGTCGGCTTCACCGCGCGCACGCTGCAGGCCGAGCACGAGGCGCGCCTGCAGGCGCAGATCTCCGATCGCGTCGCCGAATTCCTGGTCTCGGTGTTCGCCGCGGCCGATTCGAATCTGCACGTCGGCCTGCGCGCCGACCTCAGCGCCCGCGACGTGCTCGACGCCGGCACCGCGCGCATCGCGACCGAGCTGGCCGATCAGCCGCGGATCCGGGCGCGCCTGCTCGAGGCGGTCGGCAACGCGTATCGCCACATGAACGCCAATGTGACGGCCGCGGCGCTGATGCGCGAGGCGGCCGATCTGAATCTCGACCCCGCGGTCGATCAGCCGCTGGCGGCCGCGCGCGCGCTGGCGGCGCTCGCCAACATCATGGCCAACGGCGAGTTTCCGGCGCGCGACGCCGAGCGCGCGGCGCGCGACTCGCTGGCGCTGGCCGAGCGCCTGACGCCGCCCGGCTCGCAGGCGATCGCCAATGCCTGGATGGTGCTGTCGCTGGCATTGAACCGTGACGGCCAGCTGGCGGCCGCGCAGCATGCCGCGCAGACCGCGCTGACGATGAACCAGGCGCTGCCGCGCGGCGGCGACAACCGGATCGGCGCGGCGTTCCACAATCTGTGCTTCATCCGCGCCGCGCGCGGTGCGGCCGCGGCTGCGCTCGCCGACTGCGAAGCCGGCATCGCCGAGCTGCCGCCGGGCGATTCGCTGTCGCGCACGCAGCGGATGAGCCGCTACGCGCAGGTGCTCGGCCAGGCCGGCGAGCACGCGCGCGCGATCGAGGTGGCCGAAGCCAGCCTCGCGATGGCCGAGCGGCTCGAAGGCGGGCAGGGCCCGTTCGTGGCCCTGTATCTGCTGCGTCTGGCACCGATCCTCGATGCCGCCGGCCGCCATGTCGAGGCGCGGCAGCGCCTGGACGCCGCGCGCCGGGCGCAGGCCCGCCTCAACGGCACCGACAGCGGCGAATACCTGGCGGTCCTGCTCGCGATCGGCGAGCACGCGGCGCGCATCGGTGATCACGAGGCCGCGCAGGCACCGCTGCGCGAGGCCCATGCCGCGATGGCGGCGCGCTACGCGTCCGACGACCCGCGCGTGCTGCGGGCCAAGACCGCGCTCGCGCAGAACCTGATCGATCGGGGCCAGGCCGGCGCTGAGGCGCGCGCCTTGCTCGACGCGGCCGCGGCCGGCTGGGCCGCCAAGGACGATCCGGGCCCGCTGCAGGCGCCGTACACCGCGCTGGCGCTGGCCGACTGGCATCGGCGCAACGGCGATCGCGCCGCCGCAGCCGCCTGGCTCGACCGCGTCGACGGTCCCGATGCACGCGCCGATCCGGATCAGCGCAGCCGCGCCGCGACGCTGCGCGCGGCGATCGCCGAGAACGCCGACGGGACCGGCCGAGCCGCCGGCCCCTGACCGAGCGCCGTTCGACCGGCGCGCGCGCGTGCCGCGGGCAGCCGGCGGCCGCAGCCGACGCGGCATCGCTTAGGCGCGAGCGACCTCGCAGCCGATCGCCGCAGTCGATCATCGTGCGGGCGCCGCGCCGCGCGCTGGCTTCGCGCACAAGCGGACCGCAGTTCCGCCCGACGCCGCGCTCGACCGGATGCCGGCGTACGACGCATGCCGTCCGGCACGTCGAGGAGCCCCGCGTGTGCCGCGGCCGTGCTCAGCCGGCCGACCCGCCGGCTTGTTGCCCGACGCTCGGACCGATGCCGGCTGCATGCCGCGGCAGCTGCTTGACAGCAGCCACCGTATTAGCTGTACCATTTCAATTAGTACAGTTGACCGAGCGAGACGAGACGATGGCCCGGACCCGTGCGTTGATGATCCAGATCGCCACCGGCGATCCGCGTCCGATCGGCCGCCAGATCGTCGAGGCCGTGCGCATGAAGATCGCGACCGGTGAGCTCGAGCCCGGCGATCAGCTGCCGAGCGTGCGCGGTCTGGCCCAGCAGCTGACGATCAATCCGAACACGGTCGCCAAGGCCTATGCCGAGCTGACCGCCGAGGGCTGGCTCGAGTCGCGTCAGGGGCTGGGCCTCTACGTCGCGCCGCCGCGTCAGCGGCTCAGCGACGCCGAGCGCGCGCGGCGCCTGGACGAGGCGGTCGACCGCTTTGTGCACGAGGTCGTCCCGCTCGACTATCCGCCCGAGACGATCCAGGCGCGCCTGCTGCGCGCGCTCGGCGCACTGGTGCCGCGCAAGCGCGCCTGATTCCACAGCCCTACCGACGGAGTGATCGGCATGTCCGAATCCGAATACGTGATCGAAACGGCCGCGCTCAGCAAGCGCTACGGGCGCAAGTGGGCGCTCGACGGCCTGGACCTCAAGCTTCCGCGCGGCCGCATCCACGCGGTCGTCGGCGCCAACGGCGCCGGCAAGTCGACGCTGTTCCGCGTGCTGCTCGGCTTCACGCCGCCGACCGCCGGCCGCGCGCGCATTCTCGGCCGCGACAGCCAGTGCCTGACGCCGGCCGACCGCGGCCGCATCGGCTTCGTCAACGAGGAGCACACGCTGCCGGCCTGGGTGCGCGTGGAGGCGGTCGTGCGCATGCAGCGCCGGCTCTACGCGCGCTGGAACGAGGGCGCCTTCGCCGAGGTGATCGGCCACTACCACGTGCTGCCCGAGCAGAGGGTCGGCCAGCTCTCGCGCGGCGAGCGCGCCGGCCTCAATCTGGCGCTGGCCCTGGCGCAGTCGCCGGACCTGCTGGTGCTCGACGAGCCGACGCTCGGCCTGGACGTGGTCGCCAAGCGCGCGTTCCTCGAGTCACTGATGTACTCCAGCGCCGCCGCGCGCTGCACGGTGATCTACTGCTCGCACCAGATGGAGGAGATCGAGCGCGTCGCCGACAACCTCGTGATCCTCGAGCGCGGCCGCCTCGCCCACATGTCCGCGCCGGAGGACTTCTGCGCGCGCGTCAGCCACTGGATCGCCGACGTGCCGTTCAAGGGTCCGCAGCCGGCCAGCGTGCCGGGCCTGCTGCAGCTGCAGCGCCTGGACGGCCTGCATCACTACCTGGTGCTGGACCAGGACGAGCGCTTCGGCGACTTCCTGCGCGGCTGCGGTGCGCGCTCGGTGCAGTGCATGCCGGTCAGCCTCGACCGCGCGGTCAACGGCTTCCTCGCCAAGAACCATGCCGCGCCGGCCGCCGCCTGAGCGGCCCGCGCAACGGAGATCAGCGATCATGTGGGACCTGTTCAAATCCGAACTGCTGCGTCTGCGCCTGTGGACCGCGGCCTACGCGCTGGCGCATCTGGGCGTGCTGACGTTTCTCGCGCGCCTGGTCGATCTGGCGCAGCAGCCGCTGCTGGTCTATCGCGCGTTCGGCTGCGTCTACGCGCTCAGCGGCCTGCTGCTCGGCCTGTATCAGATCGCGACGTACCGGCGGCCGGCGACCTGGCTGCAACTGCTGCACCGGCCGCTGGCGCCGTGGCGGATCGCGCTCGCGCTGCACGGCGCCGGCGCGGTGCTGCTGCTGGCCGGCATCGCCCTGCCGACGCTGCTGACCGTGGCCGGCCAGGCGCTGCTGACCGCGCGCGTCGTCGACGTCCGCCACTGGCTGCTGCCGGTCGCGGCCTGGCTGATCGCGCTCGGCCTGTACCTGGCCGGCTCGTACGCGATGCTGGGGCTGCGCCGGGCCGCGCTGGCCGGGCTCGTGCTGCCGCTGATCTGGCTGGTCGGCCAGGCCAGCGGTGTGGCGGCGATCGCGATGCAGGTCCTCGTCGTCGCGTGGCTGGCGGCGATGGTGCTGATCGCGTTCAAGCCGGATCTGGAAGCGCCGCCGCGCCGGCCGCTCGCGGTCGTCGCGCTCGCGTTGCCGCTGCAGCTCGGCGTCTACGTGGTGTTCCTGGTGCTGTGCTTCGCGATCGAGATGCTGTGGATCGTGCAGGGCTCGCACCCGCTCAACGCGCCGACCGCGCCGGCCGGCGGCGCGATCGAGACCGATCGCATGGACGGCCGCCAGCGCCTGCTGGCCGGACTGGCCGCCAGCGACGATGCGCAGGCCGCGCTGTGGCGCGAGCAGGTCGCGCTGGCCGACGTGCTCTCGGTCGGCGGGCAGATCGACCGCGTGCTGCCGCGGCAGGCGCTGACCAATCGCGAGCCGATGGAGTTCGACGATGCCGAACGCCGTGTGCGCTGGGTCTTCAGCCACGACCGCATGCGTCTGGAAGGCTATCGGCTGACCGACGGCGGCCGTGTCGGCGAGCTCGGCGTCGGCGCCGACGCCGCACCGTTCGCGGCGCCGGCGCTGCCGGCCGGTGCGCTACCGGGTCTGCCGCGCGGCGACGCGCTGCTGATCGGCGGCGACACGCTGTACCAGTACGGCAGCGAGACCGCCCGCGTGTCGCCGCGGCTGCGCCTGGACGCGGGCGAGCCGCTGGCCGGCGTGCAGCCGCTCGGCGACGCGGTCGCCGCGCTCGGTGTGCGCCACCTGTATCTCTACGACGGGCGCGATGCCGGCGACGCCGCGGTCGTGCTGACGCCGCGCCTGCGCATCGCCCTGCCGGGCGCCTACGGCGATCTCGGTGCGATCGACCTGGTCGAGCGCGTCGACGGCTATCTGGTCTCGTTCGCATTCACGGCACAGCAGAGCCGCCCGTACGGCGCGCTGCCGTACCAGGTCGTGCTGGCCGTCGACGACGACGGCCGCGTCCGCACGGTCGCGCATCGTACGATCGCGCCGGACTTTCCGGCGCTGTATCGCTATCGCAGCTGGTGGATCTCGCCGGCGCTGTACGCGCTGCGCACCGCGGCGGCCGAACGCCTGGCCGTGCCCGATCCGTTCAAGGCCACCGAGGCCGCACCGATCCCGCGTGCGATCGTCGTGCTGGCGATCGCGCTCGCCGCGCTGTCGGTGCTCGCCGGCGCATTGCTGATGCGCGATCGCGCGCTGTCGCCGGCCGCCCGCGCCGGCTGGCTGCTCGCCTGCGCGGTCGTCGGTCTGCCGGCGCTGGCCGCGTTCTGGCTGCTGTACCGGCCGCAGGAGCGTGCCGACGCGGCTGCGGCGCTGCAGGTCGCGCCAGCCTGATCGCGACTGCGCATCGCCGCGTCAGCCGCGTCGATGCGTCCGAACCCGCCCGTCTCCGGAGATCCCATGCATCGTGTCCGTCTGATCCTGGCCGGCCTCCTGGCGCTCGCGCCGATCGGCGTGCCGTCCGTCGCGGCCGCGGCCGAACCGGCCGACGCCGCGCTGCAGGCCGCCGTCGCCGCAGCGCGGCAGCGCCCGCAGCTCGCGCCGCGTCCGCGCAGCACGTTCCTGCTGCGCTCGCAGCTGCGCAGCGTCGCGCTGGCGCCGGACGGGCGCCATGTCGCGTGGCTGCTCGACGACGGCCGCACGCGCAGCGTCTGGACGATGCCGACCGATACCGAGGCGCCGCGCCGGCTGCTGCCGGCGACCGACGCCGAGCAGCTGCGCTGGACGCGCGACGGCCATCTGCTGCTGGTGTCCGAGCGCGCGCTGTTCGCGCTGTCGATCGACGGCGGCAGCCGTCTGATGACGCCGCTCGGTGGCGCCGACGGCCGCACGCTGCTCGCGGTCGATCCGGTACACCCGGCGGCCGTGCTCGTGGTCGAGCGCACGCAGGCGAGCGCCGATGCGCCGCGCGGCTGGCGTTTGCTGCGCGTGGACGGGCAGGGCGGACGCACCGTGCTGTACGAGGGTGCGCAGCAGATGACCGATGCCGCGCTTGCGGCCGACGGCACGCTGGCGTATCTGCAGCGCGTCGACGGCGAGCGCCTGGCGATCCTGCATGCCGACGCCGGCGGCTGGCACGAGGTCGCGCGCTGCGATCCGCTGCAGCGCTGCGCGCTGCTGCCACGCGTCGGCGCCGACGGCACGGTCTGGATCCGCGGCGATCTCGGCGCCGACCGGGTCGGCCTGCTCGCGCTGTCGCCGGACGGCACGCGCCACATGATCCACGACGATCCGCTCGGTCGGGCCGATCTGGATACGGTGGTGCTCGACCCGCTCGACGGCCGACCGCTGATCGCGAGCTATCGCAGCGTCGTGCCGGCCGACTACGCGGTCGCCGAGGCCGTCGCGGCGCCGCTCGCGGCGCTGCGCGCGCAGCTGCCGCAGCGCGAACTCGCCATCACGATCGCAGAGGCGCGCTGGCTGGTCGGCGAGCGCGCCGGTACGCTGCCCGATACGCGCTGGCATCTGTACGACCCGGCCAGCGGCGCGCTGCGGCGCATCCTCGACGCGGCCCCGCGACCGGCGCGCGGCGCCGCGTCGGCCGGTGCCGACGCGGCGTGGCCGACCGAGGACACGCTCGCGGCGAAGATCCCGGTCGCGTGGACCGCATCGGACGGTCTGCGCCTGCACGGCTTCCTGACGCTGCCGGCCGGCGTCGACGCGGCGCGCGCACCGCTGCTGGTGCATCCGCACGGCGGCCCGTGGAGCCGCAGCGGGCCCGACTACAGCGGCTTCGTCCAGTTGCTCGCCGATCGCGGCTACGCGGTGTTCGAGCCGAACTTCCGCGGCTCGACCGGTCACGGCCGCGGCTATCTGCTCGCCGCGCGCGGCGACTTCGGCAATGGACGCGTCCAGCAGGACGTCGTCGAGGGCACGCGCGAGCTGCTCGCCCGCGGCATCGGCGACCCGGCCCGCGTCGGCATCGTCGGCGCATCGTTCGGCGGCTATACGGCCCTGCTCGGTGTGACCGGCACGCCGGACCTGTTCCGCGTCGCGATCGCCGGCGTGCCGCCGCCGGACTTCGGCTGGACGCTGCGCTGGGTCGCGCGCAGCCGCGAGGCGCGCGCGCTGGCGCAGCACATCGGCTTCGATGCTTGGTTGCGCCAGGTCGATCTGGATCTTGCCGACGAGGCGCTGCTGCAGCGTCTCTCCGATCAGTCGCCGCTCGCGAACGCGTCGCGGCTGACGCGGCCGGTGCTCCTGTTCGCCGGTGGCGAGGACCGCCGTGTCGCGTTGCGCGGCGTCGTCGAGTACGCCGCGCAGCTGAAACGGCTCGGCAAGGACGTCGCGCTCTACGTCGATCCCGACGCCGGCCATGCGCTCGAGGATCCGGTTGCGCGCGAGGCCTGGCTGTACCTCACCGAGCAGATGCTGCATCGGCATCTCGGCGGACCCGCACCGGCGCCGCCGGACGCCGAGGTCGCACGCTATCTGGCGCGCAGCGCGCGGATCGGCATCGCCGATACCCCTTGACCTCGTGCGGCCGGTCGAGTGCGGTTGCGCCGTCGGCCGCCGCGGCTAGACTGCCCGAATCACTCGTCATGGAGGATCGCCGATGCCCGCACCTTCGTTGTTCGCGCTCGTACTCGCTGTCGCGCCGGCTGCCGACGGGCCCGCCGCCGAGCCTGCCGCGACGTGCCTCGGGGTGACCGTGCGCGCGGACGGCCGGTTCGCGAAACGCCGAGTCGAAGTCGGCTCCGGCGACAAGGCGGCCGACCGGCGTGCGCTGGCGTATCTGGGCATGCTCGACCTGTCGCGCACGGTCCCGGACTTCGAGCCGGTGTGCCACAGCGGCTACATCGTCGTCAGGCAGAAGGCACCCAATGCGTTCTCACTGGCCTTGAGCGATCGGCGCGGGCTGCACGCATCGTGCGAGGCCGCCTTCGCAGCCTCGTCTGGCAAGGACTGAAGCGGCCGGCACGGAGGGCGCCTGTCGGCCCGCCATATCCTGCTCGCCGAGAAACGTCGCGCGCCCGATCGGCGAGAAGATCGCGGAGCCGGCTCAGGGCTCGCGCTCGTCGGCTGCCGCGAACACCGCCGCGAGGTCGGCGGTCGCCGCATGCTGGTGATCGCAGCCGCCGTGGCCGCAGCCGCAGCGGTCGTCGACCGCGGCGAGTGGCGTGTTCGCGGTGGCGTTCGCGCAGTGCGGGCTGCAGTAGGTCTGGCCGTCGTCGACCAGGCAACCACACCCGTTGCGGCCGCAGCGGCTCGTCGCCATCGTCTCCGCCATCGTTCGCTCCCGCCGTGGCCGAACCGCGAAGATCGCGCATCGGCCCTTGCTCGTGTCGGATTCATGTCACACAACGTGATCGGGTTCACGCACCGGACCGGCAGGCGTAACGGAAATTTACGCGTGCGCGGCGCATGGTAAGACCTCGCCTGTCTCGCGCGTTACGAGCAAGCCTCCCCCACGATCAGGAGGATTGCCCGCTTCGGGCCGTCTCCATCGCCTACTCGTACGCGGCAGCCGTGGTCTTTCCCGAACGTGATCCTTCGGGCTGATGGGAACCCAAGGCGATGACTCCTCAAACAACGCCCACATGGCGCTGCATGGCCGTCGTCGAGATCGGCAACGAAGTCGACGGTCTCGACGAGCTGATGCAGGCAGACGGTCCGCTCTACCGCTGGAAGGCAATCGACTCACCCAAGGGCTTCGTCTGGTACGAGCTGCAGGTCGACAGCGCCGGCAGCGAGTCCCGCGCGGCACGTACCGCCTGGTCGGTCCTGAGCGCGCTGCAGCGTCTGGCCGATCAGGACAGGCTGCCGGACTTTCGCATCGTGTCCGGCGGCGAGTGGCTGAACATGGCGCCGATCGACACGCAGGCTGCCGACGAGAGCCGTCTCCCGCCGCTGTGATCCGGTCGGCCTGAGCCAATCGGGTGCCGTGCGACGCGGCCGCCCGGTTGGTCGGATACGCCGCGCACCGCACCGCGCTCAGTCGAGATCGTCCGCGAAGATCCGGTCCGTGCACTCGAACACCTGAGCCGGGTCGACGACGACGTTGAACGCGGTATCGGCCGGCCAGGGCGTCGGCGAGAAGATGCCCCAGTGCCCGTCGACCAGACCGTAGTCCAGGTCGAAACCGCCGGCCGGGCCCGGGTTCGCCGCCGATGTGACGCGCGTCACCTGCGCATTGGCACAGCGGATGCCATTGAGCAGCGGGTGATCGAGCACGACGAGCTGCCGTCCCGGTATCGCGGCGACGCGGAACGCGTTCGGGCTCGGCGGCTGCGCATAGACGTTGAACGCCGAGTTCAGCGGTAGCGCGACCTGGCCGAGATTGGCGATGTGCCAGCGCCCCGCCGCGCCGGATCCGTCGTAGTAGACGCCGAGCGGATGGTCGATGTAGTTCGACACCGGCGAGGCGGTCCAGTTGTGCGCGACCAGCACAATCCGTCCCGGCTGACCGTTGGTTGCGCCGTCGTCGATCCGCGTGCGCCAGGCCGTCGTGTTGGCGGACGTCGTGGTATGCGAGAAGCGTCCGGTGCCGCTCGCCGGCGACCACACGCTCCAGAGCAGGCCCGGCAGGACCGGCGCGACCGACTCGTTGTAGAGCGCCCAGGTGCCGGCCGTGTAATACAGACCAAACGGCGCGACCGTGCGTCCGCCGTAGTTGTAGACGCGTGTGGCCTGCAGTTCGGCCGTGAACGGCGTACCGAGCGGGCCGCCGAGCAGAGTCCAGTTGCTCTCGATGGTGTCGAGCGTCGCGGCGTGACGCCCGCCGAGGTCGCCCCATTCGTAGGCGCCGACGTCGACGCGAATGCCCTTGACGCGGCGCAGTCCGTCCGCGTCGAGCGGCGGCAGGCCGGCCTCGACGATCACATTGGCCAGCCCGGTACCGTCGCCGGCATCGATCGCCGGCGAGCCGGCCCGCAGCCGCGGCGCATGCCGGGCGACCAGCCGTGCCGGACCGGCGAGCGTGTTGGGGCCGGGCGTCGCCAGATTGGCGGGTGCTTCGATCAGGTTGTAGTCGTTGTCGAGCGATGGCGTCAGCGCGGCGGTCGCGACCAGGCCGCGCTCGGACGCCTGGATCAGATTGTTGCGGATCGAACCGTTGACACGTGCCGTCGCCGCACCCGAGTCCCAGCGTGTCGCGGAGATGCCGTTGCGTACGCCGACCAGCGTATTGTTGAAGACGTGCGCGTCGATGGTGCCGCTGCCGGCGATCAGGCTGACGCCGGTGCTGGTCGCCGGCGCGCTGCCGGTCGCGGCGTTGCTGAGCGCGAATACACGCAGCATCGAGGGCGTGCTGCTGAACAGGCCCTCGCTGAACGTGTAGGCGCCGCGTCCGAACGCGCCTTCGGCCGTATTGCCGAACACACGTACCGTCGCCTCGCCGGGCTGGCCACCGATGGCATGCGCATCGACGAACACGGCCGCCCCTTGGGCGAGCGGGTCGGCATTGCGCGTGAGTGCGTTGCCGGTCACCCAGGCGTCGAGCGAACCGCCGCTGGCGGTCAGTTCCAGGAGGCCGCCGTTGATCGACGAAGGCAGGCCGCGTACGCGGTTGCCGCTCAGCGTCGCGCTGACGGTGCCGCCGCTGTCGGCGGTCACGGCGATCCGGCCGTTGCCGCCGGTCAGGCTGCGCTCGACGTGCACGTCCTCGACGACGAAGACCGCCAGGCCTGCGCCGCTCTTGCGCAGGCTGAGCTCCGCATCGCTGAGGTCGATGCGGCTGATTGCCACCGTGCCGCTGACGCCGCTGCCGAGCTGGCCGGTCACCGAACGGCCGCCGGCGAAGCGGATGCGCTGACCCGCCGCCGTCAGCGTCAGGGCACGGCTGATCGCGATGTCTTCCTCGATCGGTGCGAGCCAGTCGACCTCGACCCGGTCACCGGCCGCGGCCCCGTCGATGCAGGCCTGCAAGCTGCCGGTGCAGATTGCCGACGGCCAGACGCGCGTGGCCGCCTCGGCGGCCGGCAGCACGAGCAGCGTCAGGCAAGGCAGGAGACGCCAGGAAGAGCGAGAAGCAGGGTAGTGCGACACGGCGAATGTCCTCGAACGGGGGTGACGAGGACGACAAGCGCACAACGGCAGGAAAGGGAGACATACGGCACACAGGTGAAGTGCCGAGCCTCCGGAAGATGGCGCCGGCAGACCGCGACGATGCAAGTCCTGCCTAGTCCAGTGCCGGCCGCCGTCCTCGCAGTGTTCAAGTCCGGCAGCGTGCCGGGGACGGGTTTCCGACGATACTCACGACGGAGGTGGTGTGGAATCGGTCGTATGCCCATCTCGCAGGTTGTCGGGCTCTGCCCTGAAGTTGACGACCGGGTACTTCCATTTGCCGGAGAGGCGGACCAGATCGATCGTGCCCATCTGGTACTTGAATGCCAGATAGGTAATCCGCGCCACGATTGCCAGCAGCAGCGCCGAGGCAGCCAATCGACCGTACGCTTGGTGAAGCAAGCCCTTCTCGGCGAGCACACGAATCAGCGGTTCGGTGCTCGCGCGAAAAGGCGAGCTGTACTTCAGTGAAGAGGCGTCGACGATCAGCACGCCCAGCAGCGCCAGTGCAGGAAGGCCAAAGACGATGTTGGCCGCTACGAACGTGAGCGCTTCCTTGATCCGCTTGACGACCTTGCTTCGTTCCTTCTCCTTGTACTTCAAATAGAGTCTGTAACTGGGGTCGAGGATGTTGTCCGACTTGAAAGGGCGGGTGTGATTGCCGATGAAGAGCTGCGTGGCATAGAGCTGATTTCTGACGTAGAACCTCGCCTCCTCGCTGAACTGGAATTCGGCAACGTCCTTGATGAGGAAGTAGACAATGTGATTTTCACGCTTGAGCGCAAAATAACCCCACAGGCTAGCGATCAGCAGCAGCATCCCACCCACGATGCCGGCATCGGAGGCGCTGAATCGGCCGCCGAGGTACGGCAGGTCGAACTGCAGCCCGGAGACCCACTCCTTCATCTGCAACAAGGTCATTTGGTCGGGCCAGCACTTCTCGTTGAACTCGGCGAATGTCCTCTCCTCACAATGGTCCTGGGCGGGTGCCTTCGGGACATCCTCGAAAGTGCCGGGCGCCGTAGTGCTCCGGGTACGATCCGCATTCGCGACCACGCTCACGTGGCGGGTTCCGTCAGCCATCAGTCGCGACCAGGAGATGAACTGGTTGTAGGAAACCGAGATCAGCAGCAGTGAGATCAGTGATGTGACCAAATAGAACCAGCGCGATCGCTCCGAGGCGCGTTCGAGATCGCGCATCCTGGAGTCGAGATACTCCTGCTCTCCACCGTCCAGCGTAATACTGGCGGGAATGCTTTCCATGACGACCCCCTGAAAGTCGATGGCGACGGCAAGTTATGGCGCGCCGACGCGCGCGGCGCTGCGGTAACCGATGGCAGGTGGTGAGCGTATCTCAATCTTGGCCATAAAACTTGGCCGTAAAATGAAAGAAGCATCGCCTTCACGGTAATGCACCGGGAAAGTGCATTCCCATTGTTCTTGACGATGCGTGTGGCTGATCTTGATCAGTGGCCGCGTGCCGGCGTCACCGAGTCTGGCGTCATACCCTCTGCCAGAAGCGCAGACAGTGCCTGCGGCATCTGCACGACCGGTTGCGCCGGCGGTGCCGCCGCGCGCAGCTGGAGATACAGCGCCGCCGAAGCCGCCAGAGCGGCCCTGACGGCGTCGCGATCATGGCCGGCCAGCGTCGCGCTCAGAGCGGCCGTGGCCTCGGACGACTCGATGCGGCGTACGCCGCGCTGCCGGCGGCCCGCGTTCCGATGCAGCATCGGGCCCAGGACCTGCTCGCGGAAGAACGCGAGCATGCCGATCGCCTCGAACAGCTCGCCGCGTGCGGCCTTGGTCGCGCCGTAGTGCAGCCAGATCCAGGCGCGGTCCTCGAACCATTGCGGATCGCGCTCGGGCCAGGTGACCTGTGCGGCAGCGAGCCGCGCGGCGACGGCATCCGGGTCGCGCGCCCACAGCAGGCACGGTCGCTCGACCATCGCGTCGAGCGCGTCGACGGTGACGAACTTCAGATCGACGTGCACCAGCGGCGGACCATACAGAGCGATCAGCAGGCGCGGTTCGCCGACGTGCTCGCCGGTGAACGCGGCGAGCAGCGGTCCGGCCGTCGCGGCGATCGCGCGGCGTGTCGCCAGCACGTCGGCATAGGCATCGGTGCGGACCACGACGACGAGATCGAGATCCGAGTGCGCATCGAATGCACCATCGAGCAGCGAGCCCGCGCCGAGAATCGCCTCGATGCGGGCGTCGGCGCGCAAGGCGTGGCTCAAGGCGGCCAGCATGTCGGACTGGGGCTGCGGAAGCTCGAGAGTCATGGGCACCGTCGGGTCGAGGCAGGAACGGACATCGCCGATTCGACCACCGATATGCAGGCGACGGGAAGGGGCGCCGGCGCCCGCTCGCCGATACGGTGCGGAGGTGGCGACGCATTACCGAAGCGATGCGGATGTCCAGTCGCCTGCCGGTTCTTGGTCTTCACGGTTGCGCCGGCTGCCGGTTGGTGGTGGGATCGACCGTGCGCCGACGTTGCGCGCGCCACTGGACTGCCGCGATGAAGACCTGGCTCGTTCTCGCCGTCGCCTGGCCGCTCATGATCGCAGGGACCGCGGGTGCAGACGCCTCCGAGGCGACCGCAGCGCAGCGGCCGGGCCAGGCCGGCGCCGTTCGTGCTCATGCCGGCGGCATCTGGAAGGCCGCCGTGCCGGCCAAGACGATGGACGCGGAGTTCGACCGCTACGACGTCTACGGCCTTGCGGTCGGCGCACGGATCCAGGCCGACTGCTCGCTCAACTGGGTCGATCCGGACGACGGCCGGCGCTACTGCTTCGCGAGCGGCACGTCGCTGGTCTACTTCCTCGACCGTCCGAAGACCCATCTCGCGCAGGCGCGCGGCTACTGGCGGCGCCTGCAGGCGGCGGGCGACGAGGGCATGTTCGAGCGCGTCCCATAGAGCGTGAGTGCCGCGTGCGCGTACAGGAGCCTCGATGCGGACGGCACTACGGTTGCGAACCCGATGGCGCCGGCACAGAAGCGGAGATCCGCGTCGCATCAAACGCGGATTTCAGCGAGGCTCGAGCAAGGCGCCCCAATCCGCCCGCCACCATGCGGATACACAATCGCGGCGGGCGGATGGGATTGCGGTGCCACAGCGACGTCACGAAGACAATGCTCTTCTCCGCATGACCGATCGGTCTCGATCGCCGCATGGACGCGCAGCTTCGTGCCGGAACGGGGTCCTGTCGCGCCGTCAGACACCGGCGGCCGGCGACGGGCTGCAATCGGCATGACCGCAGCCGCAGCTCTCGCCGACCTCGTGCTCGTGCTCGCGACAGTGGTCGGAGCAGTACTCGGTATCGGTCGACACCTGGCAACGGCACGGCGCATGTGCGCACTTGTGATGCTGTTCGATCTGCATGGCGGTTCTCCGGTCGGCTGTGATCCGGTTATGCGCCTGTCGGGCTGAATCGCGTCGGCCTGTAGCGGCTCTCTCGCAAGAGGCGTGCAGCGCGCAGTCACGTAAGAAATTTCTTACGGCGCCGTAGGGAAGGCGCTCATGCGATCGGCGCGTCGCGCTCCGGGCGCCATTCACGCCGTGACGTCGGTCCCGGTCGCGAAGATCACGTCGGATACCGAATCGGACTCGGCCGCACCGCTGTCGCAGCCCGATCCGGCCGGCCGTACGAAGCGGCGCTGGTCGACGCGCGAGAAGATCGCGCCGGCGACGTTGCACCAGGTCGTCGCCGCGTGGTCGACCGCGGGGCTGTAGCGGGTCGGCAGGAACGTCCGCGTGAAGCCGCCGTTGTCGGCCAGGGGGCCGAGGAACAGATCCGTCGGCGCGACCGATACGCTGTTGACAGCGGCCGGCAGCTGGCAGCTGTTGCCGGGCGATTCGATGTCGCCCTCGGCCTGGAACATCACCGCACCGCTCGCGAACGCGCAGTTGCCGTGCAGGATGCTGTTGAAGACGCGCACGTTGGCGGCACTGCCGCGCGCCGCGATCAGCGAGGCGACCGCATTGGACGGCACGGCAGGACCGACGCGCAGCGTCGCGTTGAACAGCCAGAGGATCGCGGCCTCGCCGGCGGTGTCGACGCCGATCGCGTGACCGACGCCGTTGACGACGCCGCTGCGGAAGGTCTCGTCGTAGAACGTGACGTCGCTCATCGTGACGTTGCCGCCGGCGAGCACGCGGACGGTCGAGCCGATCCGGTCGGCAGCGGAGCCGCCGCCGCCGCGATTGCCGGTGAACAGCGCGCGCGAAATGCGCCAGGCGGTCTCGCTCTGCGCCAGCAGCACGGACGGGTGGCCGTCGGCGAGGCCCTCGTCGTCGACCACGTTGTCGCGGAACTCGACGTCCTCCATCCAGACCATGCCGTCGCGACGGCCGTACAGCGGGCCGGTATTGCCGAGGAAGCGCGTGCGGCGGATCCGCACGTCGCCGCCGGCGCCGTCGAGCGCGAGCGGGGCAGCCTGATCGCGGATCACGCTGTCACGGATCGTGGCCGTGCCGCTGGTCGTGAACGCGATGCCGTAAGGCACATCGGCCGGCCCGGCCACGTCGACGCGATCGAGCACGAGATCGGCACTCCCGTTGAAGACCAGCACGCTGTCGAGCGTGCTGTCGCTGGCGCGGACCGATCCGGCGCCGCACTCGCAGGCGAGCGGATCGCCGAGCACGCTGTGCTCGACGCGTACCGAGGCCGGTCCGCTGCCGGACGTTCCGGAGATTCCGCCGCCGCCGGCGGGTACCTCGACGAAGCGCAGCACGATCGATCCGCTGTCGAACGTGGCCGCCTGCCGCTGCGACGACAGCGTCATCGCGTCCAGCGTCAGCGCGCCGAACGGCGTGACCGCGAGCAAATCGAAATCGCCGCTGCCGACGATGCGCGTCGCGGCGGTGCTCTGGCCCTGGATCAGCACCGTGCCGTAGACCGGCAGCACACCGCGCGTGACCGTGTACTGGCCGGTGCCGAGCACGATCGTGTCCTCATCGGGCGTGGCGACGGCCGCGTCGAGCGCCTCGCGCAACGAGCAGTCGCCGCTCGCACAGACGCCGGGGGCCGGGTCGTCGCCGCGCGTGACGACGAACGTCGCGGCCGAGACATCGAACAGCGATGCGAGCAGCAGATACAGCACGGACACGCGCAGCAGGACGGACATGACGATCTCCGAAGTCTCGTCCGTACACGTACGCCGGCACCGTCAGGTGCCATCAGGCTCGCCAATCGCAAGCCGCAAGGGAGATCTTGTCTTCCATCTGCCGAATCGCCGCGTCGACCCGCTCTCATCGAATGCTCCGACTCCGACTCCGACTCCGACTCCGACTCCGACTCCGACTCCGACTCCGACTCCGACTCCGACTCCGGCTCTGGCTCTGGCTGGTGGCTGTGGTTGTGGCTGTGGCTGTGGCTGTGGCTTTTGCCGTTTGCCGTTGCTCTCGCTCTTGGCTGTTGGTGCGCCTAAAGCGAGCCGAGCATCGCAGGTCGTCCAGGCCGAAGAGCTGCCCCGTGTCTGAGCGCCAGCGAGTTGGGG
>QFPO01000029.1 GCA_003241385.1 Rhodanobacter denitrificans | reverse complement strand
CGAGGACCGCGCGGCCTTCGAGCGATGGCGGGACGACCCGCAGCATGCTGCCGCCTACGCGAACCTGGAGGACCTGTGGGCGATCACCGGCGATCTGGCCCAGGAAGATCCGGACATCGCCGCCGCCGTGCGCGAAGCACGGCGCGCCGACGGGCGGTCGCGCTGGCGCTGGCCGCTGCTGGCAACGGCGGCGTCGGTGCTGCTGGTCTTGTTCTTCTTCCTGTCGCTGCCGCCTGCGCCAGGCCCGGTCAGCGCGTACGCGACCGCGACCGGTGAACAGCGCACCGTCACGCTGGAGGACGGTTCGCGCGTGGTGCTCGACACCGCGACCCAGCTCGACGTGCAGTACGGCCGCCGCGAGCGCCGCCTGGTGCTGCGGCAGGGGCGGGCCGACTTCCACGTCAGCAAGGACCCGGCGCGGCCGTTCACCGTCCGGGCCGGCGCCGCGGATGTCACCGCCACCGGCACGCAGTTCCAGGTCCGGCTCGACGGCGCGGCCGGGGAGGTGACGCTGCTGGAAGGCCGGGTCGTGGTCGCATCGCGGCAGATGGCCGGCGAGGCCGCGTTGTCGCCGGGCGAACGCGTGGCTGTGCTTGCAGGCGGCACGCTCGGGACGGTCCAGCGCTTGAGTGACGCCGACCGGGCCAGCGCGGAAGGCTGGACCAGCGGACAGTTGGTGGTGCAGGCGTGGCCGGTCGCCGACCTGGTCGCCGAGGTCAACCGCTACGGCGGCACGCCGTTGCGCCTGGGCGATGCGGCCGTGGGCCGCATGCCGGTCAGCGGCACGTTCGATCCGAAGGCGCCGGAAGCACTGGCGCTCGCCTTGGAGCACGTCTGGCCGGTGCGCGTGGAGCACAGCGCCGGCGAAATCGTGCTCTACGAAAAAAAGTGACGCGAGCCTGTAGGGGACGGGTCTCCCGCTGCATCGGTTGTTGTGATGGCCCATGACCGTCCACTGGCGGTGGCATGGCGGCCAGCCCACCACTGGGGGACACACGATGATCGAGGGACGCAACAACCGGGGCCACCAGACGTTGGTGAGGCGCCCGCTCTATGCAGCCTGCTTTCTGGCCTTGACGGCCTGGGGCGGCACCGGTCCGGTCCATGCGCAAAGCAGCGAGGCGCCGCGCGCCTATGCGATCGAGGCCGGTTCGCTGGAGGGCGCCCTGAACCAGCTCTCGCGCCAGAGTCAGGTGCAGATCGTGTTCCGGCCGGACCTCGTGGCTGGCAAGCGCGCAGGCGCGGTCTCCGGACAGCTGACCTGGCGGCAAGCGCTCGAACGGCTGCTGCTCGGAAGCGGGCTTGAGTACCGGCAGGTCGCCGATAAGACGATCGTCATCCAGGCTTCGGAGCCGCGCCCGGCGCCGGCGTCGAAACCAGCCGAGACGCGGAAGCCCGCGCCGGCGCCGGCCGCGCGTGCCGACGCGCCCGTGGCGGACCTCGAGCGTCTGACGGTCACCGGCACGCGCATCCGCGGCGGGACGACACCCTCGCCGATTATCACGATCGGCTCAGACAACATCCGCGAAGAAGGTTTCAACGATCTCGGGGAAGTGATGCGCGCGTTGCCTCAGAACTTCTCCGGAGGACAGAACCCTGGAGTCGCAAGCTTGGGCTACTCGGGTGGCGGCATTCAGAACCAGAACATCACCGGAGGATCGAGCCCGAACCTTCGCGGCCTTGGGCCAGATGCCACGTTGACGCTGCTCAACGGGCGGCGAATGGCGTTTGGCGGACTGTCCCAAGTCGTCGATATCAGTGCAATCCCCGTAGAGGCCGTGGACCGAATCGAGATCGTCGCCGATGGCGCGTCGGCGATCTACGGCTCTGACGCAGTCGGTGGTGTCACCAACGTGATCCTGCGTCGCGACTTCGACGGCGCCGCGCTAGGCGCTCGCTACGGCACGGCAACCGATGGTGGCCTCACGACACGCGAGTACACGGCCACGGCTGGCAGCACGTGGACCGGCGGCGGGTTGATCACGACGTACCGAAACGCGTCGGTCGATCCGATCTACGCGCGCCAGCGCGACTACACCGCTTACCTGACCGACCCCATGACGCTCTATCCGGGCATCGACGAAGACAGTGTGCTGCTCAGCGCTCATCAGTCGCTGGGAAACGTCGCCGAAATCCATCTGGATGCGTTCCGGACGAAGCGTGAGCAGCTCTACAACCTTTACGCCGGTGGAAATACGAACGTGCGCGCGACGCCCGACAGTACGACCTCTTTGGTAGCGCCGAGTATCGATTTCTTTCTGCCGAATGACTGGACGCTCTCGATTGGCGGTGCATGGTCGAAGAACGAGCTTATCCAGACCCAGGACGATGAGCAGATCGGCACTGGCGAGATCACGTACTCGACGAGGGAGTGCCTGTGCCACGAGAGCCGCATCTACGAGCTCGGAGCCGAAGGCCCGTTGTTCCGGCTCCCGGGTGGTGATGCGCGGCTTGCTGCCGGTGCGGGATACCGCACCAACGACTACCGTCACGAGAACTACACCCAGGCGTTCACCTACGCTCGAGGCGATGAGAGCAGTCGGTTCGCCTACCTGGAACTCCACCTGCCGCTGATCGGCGAGGATTCTGGTGCCTCCGCGGCCAAGCGACTGGAGTTGACCGCGGCGCTGCGCAGAGAGGACTACGACAGCTTTGGTGGCGTCAACAATCCGAAGCTCGGGATCGTCTACGGTCCCAACCCAAACTTCACGCTGAAGGCGTCGTGGGGCAAGTCATTCAAGGCGCCGACGCTACACCAGCGCTACTACTTCCAGGCGATCACGCTCGATCCGGCCAGCCGCCTGGGCGGCGTCGGGTACGGGGAAGACGCCACGGCGCTTTCGGTTACGGGAGGCAATCCCAACTTGGGGCCGGAGCGAGCGCGCAGCTGGACCGCTTCGCTGGCCTTTCATCCGGAAGCCTTTCCCGGTCTCGAATCGGAAGTGACCTGGTTCGACATCGACTACACCAACCGCGCGGTCGAGCCGGTCGCCAGCTTCTTTCAGTCACTCAGCAATCCGGCTTACGCGCAGTTCGTCGACTACACGCCGACGGAACAGGAGCAGGCCGCACTGATCGCGGCCGGCGGCGCCTTTTACAACCGGATCGGCGTGCCCTACGATCCCAACGACGTGATCGCGATCGTGTACGCGCGATACGTCAACGTCGCCCGTCAACGCATCCGCGGGCTCGATCTGTCGGCCTCCTACCGCCTGGACGTCGGTTCGGGCCGACTGGTCATCAGAGGGGCGGGCAGCTGGCTGGACAGTTCGCAGCAGACCACACCCGGACAGGGCAGTTTCGACCTGGCGGGAACGCTCAACAATCCGCCGAAGTTCACCAGCCGCCTCGGCGCAGTGTGGACCCAGGGGGGATTTACCGCCTCGGCCTTCGCGAACTACAAGGCGGGCGTGCTGGATACCGTCGAGCACCAGAAGACGGCATCGTTCACGACGTTCGATGCGACGCTGCGCTATGCCATACCCCACCGGGAAGGGCCATGGTCAGGGTTGGAGTTCTCGCTGGCGGCGCAGAATCTGTTCGATCGTGCGCCGCCGCTGCAGGCAGCATGGTTCATCTATGCGCCGCCGTACGACACGACCAACTATTCGGCGGTCGGCCGGTTCCTCAGCATCAGCGTGGAGAAGCGCTGGTGACGTCGACACGATGCCCAGCGGCCATGGAGACCGCATGTTCGCACTGCGAAGGCGCATCTGAGACGCCGACCAAGAAGCCCTGGGCCAGGTTCGTGCTGGCGCTGGGTGCATGCTTGAGCATGACCGTCACCGCCGCACGCTCGGAAGTAATCTCCCCGCGCCGGCTGGTGGAAATCGCCGACATCAGTGGACCGGTCATGTCACCGGACGGCCGACAGGTGGCCTTTCGAATCGAACAGGCGTCTGTCGAGCGCAACGCCTACGAGTCCGCTTGGTATGTGCAGGATATGGACGGATCCCGCGCGGCGATCCGGGTCGGGTACGGCGGCAATCCGCTGCGCAGTACGGCGGGAATTTCCGAGCAGGCTATTGCGGTCTGGTCGCCCGACAGCCGATCCATCTACTACCGCGCGCTCGTGGACGGCAAGATCGATGTCTGGCGCGCAGACGCCGACGGTTCTGGGGCCAAGCCGCTCACCGGCGACCCGGCAGATGTGCGGGCCTTCTCGTTGAACACCGACGGCACGCGCCTGACCTACAGCGTCGGCGCGACACGCGAGGCGGTCATCGCCGGCGAACAGGCCGAGTACGACCGCGGCATTCGCATTGATGAATCCATTCCGATCGGCCAAGGCCTGTCTAGGTCCAGCTTGACCGAAGGCCGTCCGGCCTCTCAGCGACTCGGGCTTTGGTTCAATCGCATTTCGCTTCTCTCGGATGTCGCCGACAAATGGAAGGTGCTCGATCTGCAGACCGGACAGCGACGGGACGTCGAGAGTCCACCTTCTCCTGATCGCTCAGCGCTGGCGCTGGTGCAGGCGCGCCAGCAAGGCCGGCCCGAGCCATGGCGAGTAACCGCCGACGAGAGCGGCAATCGGATCGCTGTGCTGACGCGAACCGGAGCCGGGGAGAGCGGAACGCAGGGGCCTCGGATTGAGTTGGCCGTGCAGGCCGGCAAGCCGCGACGGATCATCCCGTGTCAGGATGCGCGATGCGTGGGCCGACCCATCACCGGCATCGCTTGGCGGCCACATAGCGATGAGGTGCTGTACACGACGACCGATGGCGATGAGGGTTTGTCGCAATCGATATTCCGTTGGAATACGACGACGGGTGCTGTCCTGCCAGTCGCACAGGCACGCGGGCAGCTCAACGGCGGAGAACGATACGGTCGCGAAGATCCTGGGTGCGCGACATCTGCCGCCGCGCTCGCATGCGTCACCGCACAGGCAGACCAGCCGCCTCGCCTGGAGCGCATAGACCTGGAGGATGGATCGCGACGTGTCCTGTTCGATCCAAATGCGTCCCTCGCGGCGGACTTGGTGGCGACGACGCCGGCAAGGTTGCTTCGCTGGACGGCTTCCAATGGCCTGTCGTACTCGGGCTGGTTCTATCCGGCGCGCCGGACCGGCAATGCGCCGGCACCCTTGTTTGTCACGTACTACCTTTGCCTGGGCTTCCCGCGCGGCGGGTACGGCGGTGACTGGCCCTTGGCGACGTTCGCCGAGCACGGCATTTCATCGCTGTGCATCAATGAGGCTCCGCTTCGCTTCAATGCGGCAGAGCGTTACGACCAGGGCGCGGCCGCGGTCGAGCGCGTCGTCGACGTGCTGGTTTCGTCAGGTGAGGTTGATCGCGCTAAGGTCGGCATGGGCGAGCTCAGCTTTGGTACCGAGGTCACGATGTGGACGGCGGTTCACTCGGATGTCCTAGCGGCGGCGTCCATCACTTCGCCGCTGTTCTCGCGCACGATGTATCTGCACGGCAGCCTGCGAGAAGATGAATTCTTCTCGAACCTGTATCAAACCTGGCAGCTCCGCTCGGCCCAGGAGACACCCGAGCAGTGGCGAATACTTGCCCTGGAGGCGAATCTCGATAAGGTGCAGGCGCCGGTGCTGATGCAAATGCCCGAACAGGAGTATTTGTGGGCGCTGGACTATGCGATTCCACTGATGCGCGCCGGCAAGGCCGATCTCTACGCGTTTCCAAACGAGCCGCATTTCAAGTTTCAGCCCAAGCACATGCTCGCGGCGAACGAAAGAAACGTCGACTGGTTCAGGTACTGGCTTCAGGGCTATGAAGATCCCGACCCGGCTAAGCGCGAGCAGTACCGCATCTGGCGGACATTGAAGGGGCGTCCGATCGACCAAGGCGCCAGCGACCCCGGCGAGGCCGGGCACTAGGCTTGGTGGCGCAGCCAGTTCTCGACGGTCAGGAGCGCGAGTACGCGCGTGAAGGTCTGATCGCGCGGCGGCGGTTCGCTCTCGAAGAAGCGCTTGAGTGCGTCGGCATCCAGAAACCGTTGCTCGCGCAGCTGCCCAGAGAGGAGCCGCGTGCGTATCTGATCCTTGTTGCGTCTGAAGAGCGCGCCCAAATAGGCGACGAATGTGCCTTTGCTCCTGCGGTTGAGCACATCGGGAGGCAGCACGTCCTCGAAAGCGGCTCTTGCCACAGATCGGTTTCGGCCACCTGAAATCCACATCCACGATGGTACGGCAAGACATGCCTCCACCACCGGCTGCGAAAGCAGCGGCAGGCGAATGGACCGATTTTGGCCGCGGAACACGATGTCTCGGAATAGCTGGTTGCCGGCCAGATCGAAGATGCGTTCGCGATCCCCGGCCAGGGCGTCCCGGGGCGCATTGAACCAGGGGTGCTCGCCGACTGCTGTGATCGCGGCCGATGGATTGAGGAACAAGGTGTCTGGTGTCGAGGGCGGGCGTACGGGTCGAACCAGCTTCCGCATCGTCAAGCGTGCGGCTTTCCACAGCGTGCACTGATGCAGGGTCGTCAGGTCCTTGATCGCTGCCAGGCCGGCGCGGACGCCCCGCTCCCTGACCGCGTCCGCAGCGGGCGTCGCGCCCGTCAGATAGCAAAAGACCGTGTCACCGCCCCCGCCGCTGTAATAGCTCGATGCGCCGTTGCGCTGTCCGACAGACTCCATGACCTGAGCCACCGCATGCTGCAAGACCCCCATGCGCGGGGAGACGGCGCTGGCGGGCTGATCGAAGTCGACGCATTCCGCGTCGAGGCTCAGGTGCTCCGTCTCAAGCGACAGACCCAGGCGAGCGGCCAACTGGGTCGCATACTGCCGCTCGTCTCCGCCCGGCACCGGTGCCACGACATTGCAGCAGGTCACGCGTTCGTTGACGCCCGCCAGGCAGGCTGCGACGATCGATGAGTCGAGTCCGCCCGACAGCTCCATCAGGATGGCGTCGTCGATGCTCGCCCATGCCGCAACCACCGAGGTTACGGCGCCACGGACCGCCAGGGCCGCATCGTCCAGATCGGCAAAACGACGGCCTTTGGCCACAAAGGTCCAGGGCGTCCATTCCTGGTTCGTGGTGACGGTGCTCGGTGCTACGTGCAGCGAACAACCCGGAAGCAGCTCCGATACGTCGCGCAGCGCGGTCGCGCGGGTCTTAATGCGGGGATAGGACAGACAGTGGGCAATGGATTCCCAGTCAATCCGCCTACGATACAGCCCCAGTTCGATCGCGAGCGAGATGTCTGACGTGACGAAGCCCACGCCTTCGGACATCGCGTAATAGCAGGGCATTCCGCCCGACGGGTCCCGCATGAGGTTGACACTGGCAGTGCCGTTCGATGCCGCTTGGATCAGCAGGTAGTCGCCCCAGTAGCGATCGAGCAGCTGTTGGCACGTCTCCCGCCAAGCCAATGCGCCCGACTGACGTGTCGGCTCGATTCCTGGACGCCACGAGTCTCGCGGGAACACCGGCCCGATCACCACGGAGTCATCGGATAGCAGTTGGCAGCTCGTGCTCGCGGCAGCGAACACCTTGACCGAACCGGAGACCAGCATTGGGTGCAGTCCCAATCTCCGCAGCGAGGCGTCGAGACGCTCGGCGTTGGGAAGCCGCCATCGGCCGGTTGCGTCTACGAGCGCGATGTAGCGGTAGGTCATCAGATGACTCGAATGGGTGTGTGGGCGTTGGCGTGGCCGACCGTATCGTTGAGCACGATGTCCCCGGCCTGGACCCAGCAGTGAGGGGCGAAAGGATCGCCTGTGACGCCGAACACGAGGCGCGCGTACAGGCGGCGCCTGGCAAGAAATCGCATCATCGCGAGCGAGTCGAGAAGACAGCACGTCTCGATCGGTGTGTAGAGGCGAGCACGCCTGAACACGTTGGCGGCGCTCACCAGCGATCGCTCGTTGTCTTCGTCCAGGGCAGGCTGCGACGCTGGCTGCTTCTTGCGTCGGTAGGCGATCAGTCCGTCGAGAATCCGCTGGAGCGGCCACGACCGTAGCTGCCATTGAGTCCAGCAGATCATCGCGAATACCTGCGCCACCTCGACGGGATTGCACGCGTCTTGAGAGGTCTGCTCAACGGGACTTCGCGAAGGTGGTGCTAGCTTCGTCGCGGCCACTCGGTCGGCGGCCGAAGACGTCGCAACCAGGATGTTTCGCTCTACCAGGTCATCGACGCCGCCGTCGGCGCCTTGTTCCATATGTGCGATGAAACTCTGTTCCGCCGTGGGCGGCAGGCAGAAGTACCGATCGGCCTGCGTGTCCAGGAAGATCAGGCGTCCGTCGGTCCGGCAGAATGACAGGTTCTCGCGCAGCGCGTAGGCCACGACGTCCTCACTAGAGCAAGGGACGCACCCTAGGGTGCGTCCCGTTGGTTCAGTCGGCGGAAATGCCCGGGACGGTGGTCCGTCCCATGAACTCGATGACGCCGCCGGGTCCCTTGGTATCGGTGCTGGCGACACCGAGGATGATGACGTCGGTGTTCTCCGCCTCGCTGCGCGAGGCTTTCGATTCTGTGTCCATTGCAGTCTCCATTGATCCGCCGCAGATGGCGGCGAACCGCGTCGGGATTGAACGTCTCGCCCCACAGAGAGGCAGGACGCCGAATAGTCGAGAAAGGCGCACCTTTCGGTGCGCCTCGTGGTATCAGTCCTCGCAGATGCCGGGCAGCAACTGCCGCCCGACGAACTCGATGACGCCGTTCGGGCCCTTCGTTTCGACGCTGGCCGCGCCGAGCACGATGAGGTCCGCATTCTTCGCCTCGACCTGCGAGGCATTCTTGCTGGTCTTCATGTCGGTCTCCTGTTTGGGGTGTGCCATGCCTGCATGGCGCATTTATTTGATAACTTCCTTTTCGTGATTTGCACGTAATTTCGACAAAATCACTAAGAAATTCTTAACAAATTTCGAGAGATACACTTATTGCCTTGAAACTTCTAAAAATTCGGGGTGGCGCGTTCATTGCTTTGGTCCGTCCTGCTTCGCAGCGTGACGGGCCATCACCGCGACGATTCGGGGCACCAGCTCTCTGCGGCGCTGGTGGTACTCGAACAACGCCTGGCGAAGGCGTGGGAGGTCTCGCTTTAGCCACAGCCGGTTGATGTCAGCCAGTTCCTCGAGTGCGTCTTTGCAGAACGGTCGCTCGATATGCCGTGCCGGCGCGAGCCGGTCGCTCGCGAGCCGCGCCTCTCTGCTCAGATCAGGCCACTGCGTGCCTGACGCGATCACATCGAACAGTTGGCGGGTCAGCAAGACCGCATCCACGCCGCGCCGATTGAACGCCGGTCCGCCGGCGGGTTCGCTGTCGGCCGGTGTGAGATTGCATGCCTGGATCAACAGGAATTCCATCCAGTTGTACTGACCGCGCAGGCTGACTTCGGTGGGCAGCGGAGCGCGGTAGCCGGCTCGGCCATGAGCCTCCAGTACACCATCGGAGCAAAGGCAGTAGAACGCGGACCGGACCGGCGTCAGACTCGTGCGGTACTTCTGCGTCAATGGCGCGGGATCGATGCGGATGCCCGGCCGATAGCGGCCCTTCTGTAGGCCGAGCCGAATGGCATCACAAATCTGCTCGACCTTTGAGTGCTTGGCTTCCATCAGTAGCTCCTCTCCACGGCATCTCGCCACGCGCAGCGGTCAGCGTCGGGATGCGGGCGGCGTCGTGCTCAGCAGCTCGACGACGTCGGCCGCCATTCGCCTGCGGCGCGCCAGGTAGTTGGACAGCGCTGCCTTCAACGCCTTGAGGTCGCGCTGCTGCCATGCTTCCTGCAACTGCGACAGTTCCGCCGATGCGTCGGGGATCAGTGCAAACTCCGCCGGGCGGACCGGACCGAGAAGGCAGTTCATCCGCCCGATGTCGGCCGGCAGCACGCTTCCGGCGGCCGGCGGCATCTGCTCGAAGAAGATCGTCGTTTGCGTCGCCAGGTCGGTGTCCTCGCTGACCCCGGTAACCGTGGTCGTGGCCGAAGGCGGCTCTCTCGGCAGCACCGCGAGCAGGTTGCACGCCCGATCGGTGCACCACTGAGCGAAGTCGTAGTGGTCCAGCAGCACGGCCTCGGTGATCGGCGGCACGCGAAACGCGCGCGCGGCGTCCAGCTCGACCACCTCCTCGCCGAGCAGGCGATAGAGCGCGAACCGAATCACGCTCCGGCCGCTGCCGTACGCCTGGGCCATCGCCGTGGGCTCCAGAGGTTCCGCCGGGCGGTATCGACCGCATTGCAGCGCCCTGCGGATGCGCCGGAAGACGAAGGCGCGCAGCCGATAGCGGGGGTCGTCTACGAGCAGGCCGGCGCCGACGAGGCGCAGGAGCGCACACTGCACCTCGGTCGGTGTGGTGTTGAACGCCCGCGCGATGGCCGCCGTGTCCAGGCCCGCGCCTGGCCAGACATGCCCGTCACGCATGGCCTGCCGGATGTGCTCGTACACCCGCTCGTTCGCGGGCTGGCCGTCATCCATCGCCGGCCCCTCGCCAACGATGTGACCGGAGGATGCGGCGTACGGATACCGCGTCCATCCTCCAGTGCCGCGCTTCGTTGCACGGCCGCTCGCTCCGCGAGCACCTGGCTCTCATGAGCTACAGCACACGCCGTAGGTGCGGGCACGTAAAAGAGGCGGGCATCGAGCATGCGGCTCGCTGGTGCGTAGGGGAACGCCCCGAATCCGTGTAGGAAAAGTCCTACACACCGGACCGTCGCGCTGACGTTGCCTTTCGTACGAAGCCGCTCGCGGGTCGGCCGGTGGATCGCGTGAGCATCCGTGAGGACCGTCCCGACTGACGGCCCTATCGGACGGCGCTACACTGGCTGCCAAGGTTCCGAACGCGCTCGGCGCTGACGCGCCACCGCTTGCCCCTCCCGCGGGAACCGATGCGCTCGGGGCGAGCGCTCTGTGATCTGCACGCGCGAACTGTGCGAACGCTTCGGGCCGCATCCAGACCACCGGGAGGCTGGACGATGGAACTGCGCCACCTGCGCTGCTTTTTCGCGGTCGCTCAAGAACTGAGCTTCGCTCGGGCCGCCGAGCGGCTGCACATGGAGCAGTCGCCGCTCTCGCGCACGATCAAGGAACTGGAGGAAGACCTCGGCGTGCAGTTGTTCGTGCGGACGACGCGCAGCACGCGGCTGACGCGCGCAGGCACGCTGCTGCTCGAGCACGTCCCGCGCGTCTTCGCGGCGTTCCAACAAGCTCGTGATGCCGCCCACGCCGGCGCAAATGGCTGCGAGGCGCAACTGCGCATCGCATTGTCCGACGGAATCACGCTCTCGCGGCTGCCGGTGTTGCTGGCGCGCTGTCGCGAGGAAGAGCCTGATGTGGACTTTCGGCTGTACGAGGTGCCGCTGGCACAGCAGATCAAAGGGCTGCAGGACGATCTGTACGACGTCGGGTTCGCGCAGTCCGATGAGGTCGGGGAGCGGCTTCTGGCCGAGCCGGCGTGGAGCGAGCCGCTGGTCGTCGCCGTGCCGGCCCGGCACGAACTGGCGGCTATGGCGCGCATCCCGCTCGACGAACTGCTGCGCTACCCGCTGGTGCTGTGCGACCCGCAGGTGTGCGAGGGCCACGCGCGGCAGGTCGAACGAGCGCTGCGCGCGGCGGATCTGGACCCGCTCATCGTCGATCGCGTGGCGTCGTTCGAGCTGATGATGGCCTTGGTCGCCGC
>QFPO01000045.1 GCA_003241385.1 Rhodanobacter denitrificans | reverse complement strand
GACCCGGTGGTGCAGTTCCCGACCAACAGCCAGAGCCTGAACCCGTACAGCTACCTGATGAACAACCCGTTCGCGGGGACCGATCCGAGCGGGTACTGCGCCAAACCATTGGGTTCTAATATTTGCGATCCGGGCGAGGGCGCAACTCGGTATCAAACAGTTACTGGTTACACCGCTGGTGGTGAAAAGCGGGACCTAGGGACTTATGACACACAGAGCAGTAAAGACGTGGCGCGCGCCTCCCAAGTCAAGGTGAGCGGAAATGGCGCGCAATCGATGTCTCCGAATGGCGCGGGAGGACTTAAAGATAAAAGCGCTGCTATCCAAGATAAGGGGGCCTCAAGGAACTCGAGTGGGCAGAATATAACGGGGAGCGCTAATGTCCTGGCTGATGCTTTAAGCTCAAATTATGACGAGGGCAGGCCTTGGTACCACAAGTACGGAGGGGAAGGGCAGGGTGATTGGCCTGTATGTAACGCAGGACAGGAGTGGTGTTCAGCGCAGCGTGGTTTAAAAACGCTGGTCAATGGATACAGCTACCCAGGGCAAGAGCGGCCCGTAGTTAATGGAGATCGTAACGAAGTGTTCTTTATGGGTGTTAGTGCCGGACATATCTTTACTTTTGTCGAGCCGGCAACTTACTCAATTTATAACGTTACAGATACTGACCATATATTTTACGACGGTTATGTCAGAAGGAGTATGGTCTGGAAGGGCGACACTTTGATGCTAAGAACTTTCGGGGAAGGTAACAATAAGAGTTTTTCTTCCTGGCTTCTAAACTCCGAGACTTGGAGGCCAGGCTTCAATCAGTACAATGAGAGTTTTAGAAAGGATATGATTAAAGGTTGGCTGGAGGAGAATAAAAAATGAGATATTTCGCTTATATGATTTTGCTCTTATTCGCAACTGCTTGCAGCAGTAACTCGCAATCGCCTGTCGCGAAAGTAGACGTGACGATTAACTCTTCGCGTCAGCCGGAGGTGATTGAGGCTATTCGTGCTTATGGAGAAAAGAATTCTTTTAAGATTGGGTATAGAGATACGCTGCCGAAGCAGGGTCGCAAAGTAATTCAGATTACTCTTACAAGAGAAGATGGGGTGGTGGTAAGCGCAAGCAACTTCATGGATGAGAATATTCTGCAGATATTTTTTTATTCGTACCAAAAGTCGGGAGAGTGGACGAAGGTAAAGAGTGATATTGTAAAATCAATTAATTCTGTTATTGCAGACAAGGAAAGCATAAAAGAGTCTAATATAAATTAATGTGCGTGGTGATTTAGTTTGGCGCGAGTGCGAAAGCGGAGCGTAATCGAACTAACTTATTTGGCCTCGATTGATTGCATCTGGATTCGCAACTATGCTTTCCAGAGGGCTCGGCTACTGAGAGCGCTTCGGAAGCCGTGTCTGGGAAATTTCCGATAAATGTACGCCCAAATATTCAAGTGACGAAGCTGGAGATTGGGTTCACATTCAAAAGCTCGCTGCGAGCGATCATGCACTGGCGACCGTCTTGAGCGGACATGGCGTGCTGAAGTTACGCCGCACACTCGCTCATCTCTGAATGACGTGCTGGTTATCGTGCACAAATTCATTAATCCGGTGGTCCGTCTGTGCCGGCGGCGGATGGGCGCATCATCGTTATTCTCCGTCGCTATCGAGCGCGCAGCCGCTGGGAGTTTCCCTCGAACTGCGCTCGGACAAGCCGCGCAGGATCGCGTGCCGCTAAACGTACGCCTTTCATCACGAGGCACCTTCGCGGCACGCGCACGTACAGCTGCGATGCGAACGGCAACGTGATCAACGGCACTGTGTTCGGTACGAACGGTGCGGTGTATGACTTCCAGAACCCAGTCGTTCGGCGGTGTCGGCGACACGACCTTCGAGATGGCCACGACGAGCCAGCGCTACCGTGAGGTGCGCGGCAGTGGCGAGACGATCCTGTTCGGGCCGGGCGGTTTCGAGCTGGTGACCGCCGGCGGCGTGACGACCTACCGCCACGAGCTGGGCCCGATCGTGGTCAACACGGCCGGCGGCACCAATACGCCGCCGGATCAGAGCATCAGCGAGCGCCGCGCGTACGACCCGTACGGCAAGGTGCGCAACGGGGACTTCACGGACTTCGGTGCGGGCCAGCTGCAGCTCAATGCGACGACGTTCCGGGGGTTCACGAGCCACGAGCACCTGGACAACCTGCAGCTGATCCACATGAACGGACGGCTGTTCGACTACCACCTGGGGCGGTTCTATCAGGTCGACCCGGTGGTGCAGTTCCCGACCAACAGCCAGAGCCTGAACCCCTACAGCTACCTGATGAACAACCCGTTTGCGGGGACCGATCCGAGCGGGTACTGCCAGAAGGACCTGGGCTCGAACATCTGCTCGCAAGGTAAGGACGTGACGCTCACGGCGGTGTACTCGAGCGGC
>QFPO01000020.1 GCA_003241385.1 Rhodanobacter denitrificans | reverse complement strand
CGGTCGCCCAGGCACGCTGCCCCAACTCGCTGGCGCTCAGACACGGGGCAGCTCTTCGGCCTGGACGACCTGCGATGCTCGGCTCGCTTTAGGCGCACCGACGGCAAAGGCTGAGAGCCACAGCCAGTGCGAAAGCCACAGCCACAGCCAGAGCGAAACCAGAGAGACGTCCGAGTATTCGACGCGGGCACTACAGGCCGGAGGTCGGTCGCCGCAGATGGCGAGAATCCGTACTTCAGGCAAGTCGGCCGGTGCGCCGGCGACAGGGGCGCGGCTCCGGCTGTCGAGCGTCAGAGTTCGCGCACGACGCGGAAGCCGACCTGGGCGCTGCGCGCGCCGGCGGCCAGGCCGGCGCGCCAGGCCGAGCGCACCTGGTCCGGTGCGCTGCCCCAGGAGCCGCCGCGGATCACGCGCGTCGCGCAGCCCGGGTTGACCCAGGCCTGATGGTCGCGCGGTGCACGCGTGTAGTTGTCGTGCCAGCAGTCCTCGACCCATTCGGATACGTTGCCGACCATGTCGTGGAGGCCGAACGCGTTGGCCGGATAGCGCCGCACCGGCGCCGGGCCCCAGTAGCCGTCGCTGTAGTCGAGGAATGCGCGCGCCCAGCTGCGCTTCTTCGGCGAGCGGTCGCCGTCGCCGGTGAAGTTGCCGACCGGATCGCGCGGGTCGCCGTCACCCCACGGATAGCGCGTGGACGAGCCGGCGCGCAGCGCGTACTCGAACTCGGCCTCGCTCGGCAGGCGGTAGGTCTTGCCGGTCTGCTGCGAGAGCCACTGCAGGTACGCGGTCGCGTCGTTCCACGACACGTTGACGACCGGCAGGTCCTCGCCGGCACGGCCGCCGCTGTAATCGTTCTTCCAGCTGATGCCGCGGCGGTCGGTCAGGCGGCCGGTGTTCTCGTCGTAGTAGCTGCCGCTGCCGGCGCGCTCGGCCTCGGTCACGTAGCCGGTCGCGTTGACGAAATCGCGGAACTGGCCGACCGTGACTTCGCTCTGTCCGAACGCGATGCCGGCCGTGATCTCGACGCGGCGCTGCGGTTCCTCGTTGTCGCGATGGCCTTCCTCGTCGGCCGGCGAGCCCATGACGAAGCTGCCGGTCGGGATCACGACCAGCGGCGGCGCCTGGCCGGCGGTCGCGAGGAACGCGTCGCGGACGACCTCGCCGGGCCGGAAGCTCGCGTAGAGCCGCGCATTGCTGAGGCGCTGGTTGAAGTCGTCGACGCCCGGCAGATCCGGACTGACCGCCAGCGCGCGCTGCAGCAGCGATTCGGCGAGGTCCGCGTTGCCGGCGTCGAGCGCCGAGCGCGCCTGCGCCAGTACGCTCTCGGCGCGCTGGTGACGCAGGCCCTCGATGCGCGTGCGCGTGTCCTGCTGTTCCTGCGAGCCGGGCCGCACCGCGGCGGCCTCGGCGAGGATGCGGTCGGCACCGTCGAAATCGTCCTGGGCGGCGGCGGCCAGCGCACGGTCGAGGAAGCCGCGCTCGATCTGCGCCAGTCCCTGGTCGACCAGGCCGTTGCCGGGATCGAGCGCCCAGGCGCGGCGGTAGACCGCCAGCGCGTTGTCGTCGCCGTCGCCGAGGGCCTTGCCGGCCTTCAGCAGTTCGGCGGCCTCGGCCAGCAGCGGCATGACCTGGTTCAGCACGCGCAGGCGCGCCTCGAGCTGGGCCAGCTCCGCGTCGGCATGCGGCAGGTCGGCGAAAGCGGCGACGAAGCGCCGCGCCTCGGCGTTCTCGCCGCGCTCCATCGCGGCGATCGCCCAGTCGCGCATCGCGCCGCCGATCCGCTTGAGGCCTTGCTCGGCCTCGGCGTTGTTGGCGTCCTGCGCGAGCACCTCGCGGTACAGCGCGACCGCGCTGCCGTCGGCCGGCTCGACCAGGCGGCCCTGCGCCTCGGCCGCGCGCGCGCGCTTGAGCAGGCTGGCGACCGCCTCGGTGACCGGCGCCGGCGGCCCCATCGCGACCGCCTCGGCCAGCGACGTCGGCTCGGACGCGGTCTCGCCGTCGGGTGCCGGCGGCGGCTCGGTCGGCGGCCGCTGCTCGGCGATCCACGGCGCTGCCGGACGCGTCGAGGGCGCGGAGACGGCCGGCTGCTCGACGCGCGGCGCCGAATGGAACGCGCCCGGGAAGAATCGGTAGGCCAGCGCGAACGCGAGCACCAGCATGCCGGCGATGCTTCCGAGGACGGCTTGTTTGCTGACGTTTTCGGTGCCGGGCATGGGGCTCGAATCGGAATCGCCGGCGCCGTCGTCACATGCGACGGCCGGTCGGCCGGGCCGGCGGCCCCGCCGGGGCCGCGCACTGCCCGCATCATACCGCGCGCGGCGCGGCGCGCCGATTCGCGTTCCGTGTCACTCACGCCACGTACGCGCGTCAAGCTTTCGTGCCGCGCGCCGACCGTTCGCACCCGCCGCGCCATGCCGCTGCCGTCCGGCCCGTTCAGCTCAACGCCCGCGACGCGGCGACCGCATCGAATCGACTGCCCGGCCACGCCAGCACGGTGCCGACCCGCTGCCGCTTGACGCGCAGCCCGGCCGGGGGTCTGATCGGCTGGTGGCCGCGAGCAGTGGCGGCCATGGATCCAAGGGACCCGCGCGACGGCCGCCGGCCGCCGCGCATGCAAGGAATCGGACCTGCGAGCCGGCGCGCGAGTCGGCGCAGCAGCGACGGCCGGAAGGCCGAGGGGATGGATGCATGACCCTGCACGATGGCGATACGCCCTCCACGATCGTCTCGATGATCGAGCGCGAGGCGATCACGGCAGCCGCGATCCTCGTCGGCAGCGCCGGTCACGCCGTGCTGGACGATCTGCTCGAATGCGCCAGGCGCGATCTGGACGCCGCCGCGATCGCGGTGATCGCGTTGCGTGAGGACGGCCTCGCGGTCGAGGCGCAGGTCGGTCTGCACGACGGCGATGCAGCGGCGTTTGCGATCGACGTGGCGGGCGCGGCGATCGGCGACGACGCGTTCGTGGCGCGACCGCTGCCGTCGGACGGTCCGCCTGCCGACGCACCGCGCTATGCCGTGACGCTGCGCCTCGAACCGGATCCGAACTCGGTACCGGCCATGCTGTGCCTGTTCGAGCATCACGCGCGCCGCTACGAAGGCCCGGCGGCCGACGCGATCGCGCGTCTCGCAACGACGGTCGCACGGCGACGCCGCTGGGCACGCGCCGCGCGCGACGTGATCGCGGGCCTGCAACGCTTTCGCCGCATCTGCGACCGGCAGCCCTGCGCCCTGCTCTGCCTAGACGCGGACGGCACGATCGTCTACGTGAACCGGTCGGCCGAAACACTGTTCGCCTATCGTCGCGGCGAGCTGCTCGGTCGCGCCTTCGTGTCGCTGGTACCCGACGCGGCGATCGGGCGCGACGGCGACGGCGCCCTGGTGCTGCTCGGCGCGCTCGAGGACACGCCGGCGCACCGCGCCGACGGCAGCGTGTTTCCGGTGAGCCTCGCGCGCTCGAGCTGGCGCACCGGCGAGGACTGGGGCCTGGCCGTGGTCGTCTCCGATCTGACCGAGCGCAAGCGGGTCAAGGACCGATTGCGCTCGCTCGCGCATTTCGATCCGTTGACGGGCCTGCCGAACCGCATTTTGTTCCTCGACAGTCTGCAGCGCCGGCTGGCGGCACCGCAGGCGGCCGGCATCGCGCTGCTGCTGCTCGACCTCGATGGCTTCAAGGACGTCAACGACGCGCTCGGCCACTCCGCCGGCGATCTCGTGCTGGCGCAGGTCGCGCATCGTCTGCAGCGCAGGAGCGATAGCCGCCACCTGCTGGCGCGTCTCGGCGGCGACGAATTCGCGGTGCTCGTCGACGGCGCTGATGCCGCGGCCGTGGCCGCGCTCGTCGCCGAGCTGCAGGGTGCATTCGTGCAGGCGTTCACGATCGACAGCACGACATTCCAGCTCAACACCAGCATCGGCGTCGCCCTGTCCGGCGCGCAGGCATCCGATGCCGAGACGCTGCTGTCGAACGCCGATCTGGCGCTGTACGAGGCCAAGCGCAGCGGCGAAGGCAGCGTCAGCTTCTTCGCGCCGCGGCTCAAGCGCGCGGTCGAGGCGCGCCACACGATGCAGGCCGACCTGCATCGCGGCTTCTCGCGGCGCGAGTTCGAGATCTACTTCCAGCCGCAGGTCGACCTGCGCGACCGCACGATGGTCGGCGCCGAGGTGCTGCTGCGCTGGAACCATCCGCAGCTCGGCCTGCTGACGCCCGGTGCGTTTCTCGACGTGCTCGACAAGATGCCGCTGGCCGCGGCGGTCGGCTATTGGACGATCGACGCAGCACTGCGCCAGGCCGTGCACTGGCGCGACCAGGGCCATCCGCCGTTCCGGCTCGGCATCAATCTGTTCGCGGCGCAGCTCCACACCGGCGATCTGGCCGACGCGGTGATCGGCGCGCTGGCCGAACACGCGCTGCCGCCGTCGATGCTCGAGCTCGAGATCACCGAGACGATCGCGGTCCGCAACGATCCGAAGCTGCTCGGCACGGTACGCGCGCTGCGCGATGCCGGCGTCGGCGTCGCGCTCGACGATTTCGGCACCGGCTACGCCTCGCTCGGACTGCTCAAGACGCTGCCGCTGGACCGGCTCAAGATCGACCAGACCTTCGTGCGCACGATGGCCAGCGATCCGCGCGATGCGGCGATCGTCGATGCGGTGCTGCATCTGGGCGAGCGGCTCGGCATGGGCGTGGTCGCCGAAGGCGTCGAGACCACCGAGCAGGAGCGGCTGCTGATCGACGCCGGCTGCAGCGAGGGCCAGGGTTATCGCTACGGCCGTCCGATGTCGGCGCAGGTGTTCGAGAGACGCATCGATCTGCGCCGGTCACGGCCGAAGGTCGGCGTACGCATGCGCGATGCGACCTGAGACATCCGCACCAGAGTGCGCCGAAACCGCGGCTTCGACGCGACCGGTGACGACGGGCGCCGGTTCGACCGTCATGCGCACGGATGCCCGGCGTCGACGCGACGCGTCCGGTTGCGATCGATTCAGCGCCTGCCTGCTACGAGAGAGCTCTTCCCTTCCCGCCGCACCGCCCGAGGATCCTCATGGCACGACCGATCTGGACCGGAACCCTGTCATTCGGCCTGCTCAACGTGCCGATCTCGCTGATGAGCGGCGAGCGCCGAGTGGACCTGCACTTCCGCATGCTCGACTCGCGCGACAACAAGCCGATCCGCTACGAGCGCGTCAATGCCGACACCGGCGCCGAGGTCCCGTGGAAGGACATCGTCAAGGCGTTCGAGTACGACAAGGGCAGCTACGTCGTGCTCGAACCGGAGGACATTAAGTCGGCGGCGCCGGAGAGCCACGAGTCGATCGACATCGAATCCTTCGTCGAGCGCGACGCGCTCTCGCCGCAGTTCTTCGAAAAGCCCTACTACCTGGTGCCCGGCAAGAAGGCCGAGAAGGGTTACGTGCTGCTGCGCGAAACGCTCAAGAAGACCGGCCGGGTCGGCATCGGACGCGTCGTGATCCGCACGCGGGAGTACCTCTGCGCGGTGCTGCCGCAGGACGACGCGCTGCTGCTGAACCTGCTGCGCTATCCGCAGGAACTGGTGCCGGCCAGCGAGTACGCGTTTCCAAGTGGCGGCCTGGCCTCGTTCCGCATCAGCAAGGCCGAGATGGACATGGCCGCGCAGCTGATCGAATCGATGAGCGCGAAGTGGCAGCCCGACCAGTACAAGGACGAGTTCCGCGCGCGCCTGACCAAGGTGATCGAGAAGCGCATGAAGAGCAAAGGCGTCGTCAAGCCGGTCGAGGAACCGGAGGCGCCGGAAGACGCCACGACCAATGTCGTGGACTTCATGGCACTGCTCAAGAAGAGCATCCAGACCGAGAAGCGCACGCCGGCCAAGGCCGCGCCGGCGCCGCGCAAGACCGCCAAGCGCACCGCGACCAAGAAATCGGCCACCAAGAAGACGGCCGTACGCAAGACCGCGCGGCGCGCCGGCTGACGCGCCGCGCGGTCCTGTACGGGTCGTGCTCAGGCCTCGGTCGAGGCGCGCAGCGCGGCCGCCAGACCGGCATCGCCGCTGACGATCGCCTTCCATGTCAGCGCAGCGCCATTGCGCTTGCCCTTCTCGGTCAGTTTGAGACCGTCCGCGTCGACGACCAGCGTATAGGCGGTGCCGTCGATTTCCAGTTCGCGTCGCAGGGGTTTGTCGAGCTTGGTCATGCGTAGTCTCCGTCGGTTGAGTCGTTTTCGCTCGGTCTGCGCGAGCACCGCGCGCTTGCACTGCACTCGCGCAGCGCACGGGCTGCACGCCGCACGCGCGCCGATCGCTGCGCGGTCCCGGTCGGCGCAGCCGTCACGCCGGCTGCGCCTGTCCGAGTGCGACGTCGCCCTCGACGTCGCACGCGTAGCCGGGTCTGCGATCGTAGCGCTCCCGTGCCGTCGGCGGCCGCTGCGCGGCGGCCGCATGGGCTTCGGCGACCGCGATGCATTCCTGCGCGACCAACTGCGCGGCAGCGCGGTCGCCGTTCTGCAGGGCCAGATCCATCGCGTCGATCAGACAGGTCCAGGCTGCCGGCTCGGCGGGTTCACCGTCTGAGCCGGTACGGCCGATGCCGAGCCGCTCGACATGGCGCCTGGCCTGCCGTTCGGCGTCGCGCCAGACCGTGGCGAGCGCGTCGTCGACCGCGCAGCGGGCGGCCGATGCATAGAGCCGGCAGCGCGCGCGGGCGAAGGCCAGCGCGGTATCCGGGGCGGTATCCTCGTGGTCATGCTGGTACATCGAATGACTCCTCGCCGAATCCGGCGCCTACTGTGCCTGCTGCCGCGCAACACGCGCTGACTCGCGGGCACCGGCCGCGAACGGCGCAGCGCTCGCGTCCGCGCGCGAAGCACGCGAGAATGTCGCCGCGGACGCCGCTGCGCCGCACCGTTTCCGGGGACTGCTCGTGATCCGATACACCGTGCGCGCCCGCGCGTTCGCCGCCGCCCTCTCCGCGCTGGCCGGCTATATCGACGCGGTCGGCTTCCTGACCCTGGGCGGCTTCTTCGTATCGTTCATGAGCGGCAACTCGACGCGGCTCGGCGTCGCGATCGCCGAAGGTTCGCCGCTGGCCGGTATCGCGCTCGCGCTGATCGTCGCGTTCGTCGCCGGCGTCTTCGCCGGCTTCTGGCTTGCGCATCACAGCCGGCCACGTGCCGCGCAGGCGCGCGTGATGGCCCTGGTCGGCCTGCTGCTGGCCGGCGCGGCCGTGCTGGACCATACCGGCGCACCGCTGGCCGCGACATTCGGCGCGACGGCCGCGATGGGAGCCGTCAACGCGGTGTTCGCGCCGATCGGCGGCTTTCCGGTGGGCCTGACCTACATGACCGGCACCCTGGTCCGGATCGGCCAGCTGCTCGCCGACGCGACGCGGGGCGAGGATCCGCTGGCCTGGTGGCCGTACCTGATGCACTGGGCGGCTCTGGTCGCCGGCGCCGTCATCGGCGCCTGGACGCAGACGCGGATCGGTCTGGCCGCGCTGTGGGCAGCCAGCGCCTGCGCGCTGGCGCTGTCGGCCGTGCTGGTCTGGAGCGTGCGCCGGCCGCCGCCTGCGCAGGCGGACTGACGCCCGATTCTTCGGAGCCGCGGCGGCGCGCCCGCCGCAACTGCGGACGACGCGCCTCAGCGCCGCTTGCGCGCGTGCGAGGCGTCGGCCTCGTCGAGCGAATGGGTTTCCTTGATGCCACGCTCGCGCTCGGCCAGTTCGGCCAGGCGCTCGTAGAACGCGGCGAGCCGGCGCAGATCGTCCTCGTCCAGATCCTCGACCGCGACGAGCCGGTTGCTGGCGTTGCGGTCCGAGGCCAGCAGTTCGTTGAGCTTGAGATGGATCGCCGCGCTGTCCTTGTTCTGCGAGCGCTGGATCAGGAACACCATCAGGAACGTGATGATCGTCGTGCTGGTATTGATGACGAGCTGCCAGACCTCGGAATAGCCGACGAACGGGCCGAGCGCGGCCCAGACCAGTACGATCGCCACGGCGCCGCTGAACGTCCACGGCGAACCGGCCGCGTGCGTGGCGACGGTCGCGAAGCGGTCGAAGATCGAATGATGCCCCGACAGCCGGATGCGGCCGCGTTTGCCGGGACGGCGGCGATCTCGCTTTTCGTTGCCGTTGCCTTTGCTGTTGCCTTTACGGGTATCGCCGTTGCCGGCGCCACGGCTGCGGGCACGCTTGCGATTGCGGGTCGGGGCGGTCATGGCGGTGCCGTCGGGGATCGAGAGACAGTGCGCGATCTTGCCCTTGCCCGCGCAAGCGCCGCTGAACGCCGCCGGATGCTCGGGCGCCTCCACGGGAGCCGGGCACGGACTCGACACGCATGTCACACCCTGCGCGCGCGGCGTATTCATCGCGACCCGCTTCGGCATTCGTCACCGATCGCAGCGTGAACGCACGACACGCCCAGCCGCCGGATTCTCGGCAGGTTCACCCGCATCCGCCGAGCATGCAGAGCCGGTGCCTCCGGCGGCGCTGACGCGGCGAGGCATCGCTGATTCCTATCAGGAGGCCTGATGACCGCGCGACTCGACAGTCTGTGGGCGGATCGATCCGCTTCGAAGCACCGCCTGTACCGGCTCGACCGCGACGTGCGTACCGACGTCTGCGTGATCGGCGCCGGCATCGCCGGCCTGACCATCGCACGCTGTCTGCGCGAGGCCGGCCACGACGTGGTGATCCTCGACCGCCGCGGCGTCGGTACCGGCGAGACCGGACGCAGCAGCGCCCACGTCTCGTTCGCGCTCGACGACCGGCTCTGCGCGCTGGAGGATCAGCACGGCGAGGAAGGCGCACGGCGCGCGGTCGAGAGCCATCGTGCCGCGGTCGATCTGATCGAGCGCTGGAGCGGCGAAGCAGCCGGCTTCACGCGCGTCGACGGCTATCTGCTGCGCGCACCGTCGAGCGCGCAGGACCTGCTCGAGCGCGAGGCCGAGGCCGCGCGGCGGCTCGGCGTCGAGGTCCATGCCGATTGCGTGCCGGCACTGCGGATCGACGGCGGCCGCGCACTGCGCTTTCCGGATCAGGCACGCATCGATCCGCTGGCCTACGTTCGAGGACTCGAACGCACGTTCCGCGACGACGGCGGGCGCGTGTTCCGCGCCGAGGCGATATCGGTCGAGGACGGCGAGCCGTGCCGCGTGGTCACATCCGAAGGACCGCACGTGGACTGCCGCGCCGTGGTCGTCTGCACCAACGTGCCGTTCCATCGCCGCGTCGCGTATCACACCAAGCAGGCGCCGTATCGTTCGTTTCTGCTCGCGTTCGAAGCGCCGCGCGATCTGCTGCCCGACGCCCTGTTCTGGGACAGCGGCGATCCGTACCACTACCTGCGCTGGATTGACGGTGCCGGCGACGTCGATCTGCTGCTGATCGGCGGAGCCGACCACAAGGTCGGCCAGCGCGCGCCGGACGAAGCGCCGTTCCGCGAGCTCGAGGCCTGGGCACGCGCGCATCTGCCCGGGCTCGGCGCATTGCGGCGCAGCTGGTCGGGCCAGATCATCGAGCCGGTCGATGGCCTGGCCTACATCGGCCGCGACGTCGGCGCGCGCAACGTCTACGTCGTGACCGGCGATTCGGGCAACGGCATCACGCACGGCACGCTGGCCGGCCCGCTGATCGCAACCCTGATCGGCGGCGAGGATCATCCATGGCGCACCGTCTACGATCCGTCGCGCAAGCAGTTCGGCCGCGAGTGGGTCAAGGAGAACGCCAATGTCGCCTGGCAGTATCACGACTGGATCACGCCGACCGATGCCGGCGGCGTCGAGACGATCGCGCGCGGCGAGGGCCGCATCGTGCGGCGCGGCCTGCAGCTGTGCGCTGTCCATCGCGACGGACACGGCACGCTGCACGCGTACTCGGCACGCTGCCCGCATCTGGGCTGCGTCGTGCGCTGGAATCGCGCCGAGCGCAGCTGGGACTGTCCCTGTCACGGCTCGCGCTTCGAAGCCGCCAACGGCGCGGTGCTGAACGGCCCCGCCGCCAGCGGCCTCGCGGCGATCGATCCGGCGACGTTCGGCGACGACGAGCCGGCCGAATGAGCGCAGCCGGCGCGGTCCTGCTCGGCGTGATCCTGCCGGCCTGGCTGCTTGCCGGCGCCGCCGACTACCTGCTGCACCGGCGTGTCGCGATCGAGCACAACGCCGGCTGGCGCGAATCGCTGCTGCATGTCGCCGAATGGGCTCAGGTCGCGCTGCCGGCCTGGGCCGCGCTGTGGCTCGAACTCAACTACGCGATCCTGCTGCTCGTGGTGGCCGGCGCCGTCGCGCATCAGGCGACGGCATGGTGGGACACGCGGCATGCGCAACGGCATCGGCTGATCTCGGCGACCGAGCAGCAGGTCCACGGCTTCATGAACGTACTGCCCTTGATCGCCGCCGCACTCGCCTTCGGCGAGGCCTGGTTCGGCAACGGCACCTGGCAGCCGGACTGGACCTTGCGGACGAAGGCCGAACCGTTGCCGATGTCGATTGCCATCCTCGCCACCGCGGCGATCGCGCTGGCCCTGCTGCCGATACTTGAGGAGACCTGGCGCGGACTGCGCCGCGCGCGCTGCCACGGCGTCGCGGTCGGGTGAACGTCGAGTCGGCTCATCCGTGAACCTACGCGCCGCGCCTTGCGAGTCGCGCGCGTTGCCGCCCCCGGACTACGGGCGCCGGCTGCGCGGATTGCGTCAGATCGCATCGCCGTCCAACCGTCTCGGTTACCGTTCGACGTGGAAAGAAGAGCTGCCTTCCTCACGCAGCGTCACCCGCAACCGGCGATGCCTGCGACTGGCTGCCTGTTCTTGGCGCGACGCCCTGGCGCAGCCTCGCTCGCCGCGCACCGGAGGCATCGGTCGCCATGCCGATCGCGATCGGTGAAACAAAAAAAGCCCCTGCCGGAGCAGGGGCTTTCGAGTGGCTGGGAGACTAGGATTCGAACCTAGATAAACGGAGTCAGAGTCCGTTGTCCTACCATTAGACGATCTCCCAAGAACCAGGGGCCACAGCGGGCGAACCACCGTTCTGACGGCCTGGAATCGGCCGCCGGCAGGGCCGGCGGGCGTTCCGTGCTTAACGCTTGGAGTACTGGGTCGCGCGACGCGCCTTGTGCAGGCCGACCTTCTTGCGCTCGACTTCGCGGGCGTCACGGGTCATGAAACCGGCCTTGCGCAGCGGCGACTTCAGCGTCTCGTCGTACTCGACCAGCGCGCGGGCGATGCCGAGACGGATCGCACCGGCCTGGCCGGTCGTGCCGCCGCCGGCGACCGTGACGAGCACGTCGAACTTGTCGGTGGCCTGCACCAGCTCGAGCGGCTGGCGCACGATCATGCGGGCCGTCTCGCGACCGAAGAACTGGTCGAGCGTCTTGCCGTTGACGACGATGCTGCCGCTGCCCTTGCGCAGGAAGACCCGCGCGGCGGAGGACTTGCGACGACCGGTACCGTAGTTTTGCTCAATAGCCATGTATGGGAAACCTAGCGTACGTGTGAGGCCCGCACCGCGACGGGCGGGCTCCTGCGAGGACGGCGCCTCAGAGATCCAGGGTCTGCGGCTGCTGGGCCGAATGCGGGTGCTCGGCACCGGCATAGACCTTGAGCTTGCGGAACATCGCGCGGCCGAGCGGATTCTTCGGCAGCATGCCCTTGACGCCGATCTCGATCACGCGCTCCGGATGACGGGCGAGCATGTCCTTGAGCGAGGTCGTCTTGAGGTTGCCGATGTAGCCGGTGAAGCGATGGTAGTTCTTGTCGGTGAGCTTCTTGCCGGTCACCGCGATCTTCTCGGCGTTGATCACGACCAGGTAGTCACCGGTGTCCACGTGCGGCGTGTAGATCGGCTTGTGCTTGCCGCGCAGGCGGGTCGCGAGTTCTGAGCAGAGGCGGCCGAGCGTCTTGTTGGTAGCGTCGACCACATACCAGTCGCGCTGCACGGTTTCGGGCTTGGCGCTGATCGTTTTCATCGGAAACACCTTGATCGCCCGGGATACGGGCTGGTCCAGAAAATAAAGACGCGGGATTATAGGGGCGAACGCTGAATTGCGCAAGCCATCGAGCGCAATCGGCGCCCCTCCCGGCGGGGCCGGCATTCTTGCACATCCGGAAGTCTTTTTGAGCGGTGATCGCGGCTTTTTTTCGAGGCCGCGATCGACGCCGGGCGCGGTTCACGGCGGCGGGCGGTAGACTGGCCGACCCGAACTGACGGAGCCGCCCATCGTGACCGCCTCGCTGTCGATCACCGACCGCCTGCTGGTGGCCGTCGAGCGCGCACTGTCGACCGTGTCGGAACCCGAGCCGGCGGCCGCGCGTCCCTCACCGGCCGAGACGGTGCCCGACGCGCCGCTCGACGAGGCGGCCCGGCGCCACGCGGCCGGCCTGATGCGGATCAACCACGTCGGCGAGGTCTGCGCGCAGGCATTGTACGTCGGCCAGGCCGCGGTCGCGCGCAGCGACGAGCTGCGCCGCCACCTGATGGCGGCCGCCGCCGAGGAGACCGACCACCTGGCCTGGTGCGGCGCACGCCTGCGCGAGCTCGACAGCCGCCCGAGCCTGCTCAATCCGCTCTGGTACGGCGGTGCCTGGCTGATCGGCGCCGGCGCCGGCCTGATCGGCGACCGGTTGAGCCTGGGCTTCGTCGTCGAGACCGAACGCCAGGTCGAAGCCCATCTGGCCGGCCATCTGGATGCCCTGCCCGCCGCCGATCGGCGCAGCCGCGCGATCGTCGGCCAGATGAAGGAAGACGAGGCGCGCCACGCCGACCATGCGCAGGCCGCCGGCGCAGCGCCGCTGCCGGCGCCGCTGCCGCTGCTGATGCGCGCCGCCGCCCAGCTGATGCGCACCGTCGCCTACCGGATCTGATCGAACCCGGCTGATCGGGCCTGGCCCGACCGGATCCGATCCGTTCGATCCCGGCCGAGAACCGGTCCCGATGGATTCCGATCGGCTCACGATCGAGCCGATCGCTCGGGCGCGAAGCGGTCGGTGTACCGATGAGCCGGCGCGAGGCGCACCGACGCCGCGCGGACCCGCCGTCGCGATGAGAATGCCGAACCTGTCGCGACCCGCATGCCGCACGCCCCGGCGCGCCCGAACGCAAGACGGCCCGCCAGAGGCGGGCCGTCGGATCGTGCAGCCGGACGCGAGGCGGTCAGACCAGATTGCGGCCGTGGAACAGTTCTTCGATCTCGCGCTTGAGCAGCGACTCGATGCGCTGGCGCTCCTTGAACGAGAGATCGTCGGCGTTGGCCTCGAACAGATAGGTGTCGAGGTCGAAGTCCTTGATGTGCATCTTCGTGTGGAAGATGTTCTCCTGATAGACGTTGACGTCGAACATCTCGTACTTGTGACGGATGTGGCGCGCCAGGTACTCCTGCACCGAGTTGATCTTGTGATCGATGAAGTGCTTGCGGCCCTTGACGTCGCGGGTGAAGCCGCGCACGCGGTAGTCCATGATCACGATGTCCGACTCGAAGCTGTCGATCAGGTAGTTCAGCGCCTTCAGCGGCGAGATCACACCGCAGGTCGCCACGTCGATGTCGGCGCGGAACGTCGCGATGCCGTTGTGCGGATGCGTCTCCGGATAGGTGTGGACCGTGATGTGGCTCTTGTCCAGATGCGCCACGACCGCGTCGGAGATCACGTCCTTGCCGAGCTTCTCGACGATCGGATGCTCGGAGATCAGGATCGTCACGCTCGCGCCCTGCGGATCGTAGTCCTGGCGCGCGACGTTGAGGATGTTCGCGCCGATGATGTCGGCGACGTTGGTGAGGATCTTGGTCAGGCGATCGGCGTCGTAGGCTTCATCGATGTACTCGATGTAGCGCTGGCGCTGGTCTTCGGACACCGCATAGCAGATGTCGTAGATGTTGAAACTGAGCGCCTTGGTCAGGTTGTTGAAACCCTGCAGCCGCAGCCTCGGAATGGGCTTGACCACCACCGTCACCTCGTCGTGATGCGACACGCCCGCAGGCCTGTCGCCGGAAAACTGAACCCGTCAAATCGCGGCGCGCGACCTCGGCCGCCGACCGCCCTCGTCCTGCGTCGGACGTCGACGTTCGTCGGCGCTGCCTCGGCAAGGCCGCGGATTATGTCCCAATCGAATCGAAGGCGAAACATCGCCTCGATGAATTGTGAGCGACGACTGCCACAATCGGTTTCCTCCATGTAAGATGACGCGGCACCGTACTGTGGCGTGACTCGCAGACGCGTGGGGAACCATGCGTCACGCCCGGTGACGCATCCGGATGCCATGTGCAGGGGAGATCCAATCACGTGAACGCGGCCGACTTCAAATACAACCTCCAGCGCAACGTTTCCCGGGTCCAGGCCCCGCCGTTTCTCACCCCCGACCGCGCTGCGATGGAGCGCTTCCTGAGCGCCTGCCACCGACGACGCTATCCCAGCAAGACCGTCATCGTCCGTCCGGGCGACACCGCCAACATCCTCTACTACATCATCGAAGGTTCGCTGACGATTTCCTCGGAGGACGAGGAAGGCCGCGAGCTGATCCTGGCCTATCTGAATCGCGGCGAGTTCATCGGCGAGATGGGCCTGTTCGTCGAGACGCCGCGACGCGAGGTGCTGGTGCGCACGCGCACGCCGTGCGAGTTCGCCGAGATCGGCTACGAGCGCATGTTCAGCCTGTTCGAAGGACCGCTGCGCGAGGAATGCCCGAAGATCCTGTTCGCGATCGGCTCGCAGCTGACCAACCGCCTGCTGCACACCAATCGCAAGGTCAGCCGTCTGGCGTTCATGGACGTCACCGGCCGCGTCGCCAAGACGCTGATCGACCTGACCGACGAGCCGGACGCGATGTCGCATCCGCTGGGCACGCAGATCCGCATTTCGCGCCAGGAGATCAGCCGGATCGTCGGCTGCTCGCGCGAGATGGTCGGTCGCGTCCTCAAGCAGCTCGAGGAACAGGGCATGATCACGGTGTCCGGCAAGACCATCGTGGTGCTCGGCACGCGCTGAGCGGCCGGCCTCAGCGCTCCGCGTCGGCGGGGCGCCAGACCATGTAGACGTCCGCGCGCCGGTAGTGCGACGCGTGCGACGACGCCTGCTGCACGAAGCCGTTGCGCCGGTACAGATGCAGCGCCGGCGCCAGCCGGCTGCTGGATTCGAGAAACAGCCGGCGGCCGCCGCGACGGCGGAACGCCGCGATCGCGGCCTCGATCAGGCGCGTGCCGATGCCCTGCCCGTGGCGCGCCTCCTCGACGCTCATCTTCGACAGCTCGAACGTGCCGTCCGGCCCGGCCAGCAGGGCGCAGGTGCCGACCACCGCGCCGGTCGCGTCGAGCGCGAACAGGATCTCGCCGCCCGCGTCGATCACCTGCGACTTCGGGTCGGACAGCACCGGCAGATCGGCCGGCTCGACGCTGAAATGACGTTCGAGCCACTGCAGGTTCAGACGGCGGAACGCCTCGGCCCATTCGGGCCGGAACGGCTCGATCCGGATCGGGCGATCGTCCGCCTCCGGCCCCGGCGCCGCGGCGCTCATTCCAGCGAGAACAGACGCGCCAGTTCGTGGCCGGGATCGACCGCGCGCATGAAGCTCTCGCCGACCAGGAAGGCGTCGATGCCGGCATTGCGCAGGCGTGCGACGTCGGCCAAGGTGCGGATGCCGCTCTCGGCGACCAGCAGGCGGTCGTACGGCACCAGGTCGCGCAGGTCGACCGAGGTGTTCAGCGAAACCTCGAACGTGCGCAGATTACGGTTGTTGATGCCGATCAGCGGCGCCGGCACGCCGAGCGCGCGCTCGAGCTCCTCGCCGTCGTGCACCTCGACCAGCACGTCGAGGTCGAGATCGGCCGCGAGCAGGCACAGTTCGAGCAGCGCCGCGTCGTCGAGCGCGGCGGCGATCAGCAGGATGCAGTCCGCGCCGATCGCGCGCGCCTCGTAGACCTGGTACGGGTCGATCGTGAAGTCCTTGCGCAGCACCGGCAGCTCGCAGGCGGCGCGCGCCTGCTGCAGATAGGTCTCGCTGCCCTGGAAGAAGTCCGCGTCGGTCAGCACCGACAGGCAGGTCGCGCCGCCCGCCGCATAGCTGCGCGCGATCGCGGCGGGATCGAAGTCGGGCCGGATCACGCCCTGGCTCGGACTGGCCTTCTTGACCTCGGCGATGACGGCCGGACGACCGTCCTCGATCGCGGCCTCGATCGCCGTCGCGAAGCCGCGCGTGTCGGGCAGATCGGCGATGCGCGCCGACAGTTCGGCCAGCGGCACGCGCGCGCTGCGCTCGGCGATCTCCTCGACCTTGCGCGCGAGGATGCGTTGCAGGACGTCACTCATTCAACCTCCTTTCGCGATGCGTTGGGTCGTCGACACGAACTGATCGAGCCGGGCGCGCGCGGCGCCGCTGGCCAGGGCCTGGCGTGCTCGGATTATGCCTTCGGATATCGATTCGGCCACGTCGGCCGCGTAGAGGGCGGCACCGGCGTTGAACGCGACGATGTCGCGGACCGCGCCGGGCACGTCGGCCAGGGCCTCGAGCACGCGCTCGCGCGACTCGGCCGCGTCGGCGACGCGCAGCTGCCGGCCCGACGCCATCGCGAAGCCGAACTCCTCCGGGTGGATCTCGTACTCGCGCACGACGCCGTCGCGCAGCTCGCCGACCTGGGTCGCGCCGCCGAGCGAGATCTCGTCGATGCCGTCCTTGCCCCAGACCACCAACGCGTGACGCGCGCCGAGCCGCTGCAGCACGCGGACCTGGATGCCGACCAGATCGGGATGGAACACACCCATCAGCACGTTCGGCGCGCCGGCCGGGTTGGTCAGCGGTCCGAGGATGTTGAAGATCGTGCGCACTCCCATCTCGCGCCGCACCGGCGCGACCGCCTTCATCGCCGGATGATGCGTCGGCGCGTACATGAAGCCGATGCCGACCTCGGCGATGCAGGCGGCGACCTGCTCCGGGGTCAGCTCGATCGCGGCGCCGAGCGCCTCGAGCACGTCGGCGCTGCCGGACTTCGACGACACGCTGCGGTTGCCGTGCTTGGCGACGCGCGCGCCGGCCGCGGCGGCGACGAACATCGCGGCGGTGGAGATGTTGAAGCTGTGTCCGCCGTCGCCGCCGGTGCCGACGATGTCGACGAAGTGCTCGGGCGCTTCGACCGTCACCGGCGCGGCGAGCTCGCGCATGACCTCGGCGGCGGCGGTGATCTCGCCGACGGTTTCCTTCTTGACGCGCAGGCCGGTCAGGATCGCGGCCGTCATCGCCGGCGAGACCTCCCCGCGCATGATCTGGCGCATCAGGTCGATCATCTCGTCGTGAAAGATCTCGCGATGCTCGATCGCGCGCTGCAAGGCCTGCTGGGGGGTGATGGGCATCGATGGATCCGTCGAGCGCGCCTGCACGGGCGCGTGGCTGAGAACCTACCATCTTGTCGGCGCGACACAAGCCCGCAGCGCGACCGGATCGGGTTTGGCCGTCCAATTCGTGATCGACCGCAAGCCGGCGGCCGCTCGCGGCGCCTCGGATCGAGCCGCGACCTCGGGCGCCGGCTCAGGCGCTCAGGAAGTTACCGAGCAGCGCGTGGCCGTGCTGGGTCAGGATCGACTCGGGATGGAACTGCACGCCTTCGACGTCGAGCGAACGATGGCGCAGCCCCATGATCTCGTCGCGGCGGCCGTCCTCGTCGACGGTCCAGGCGGTGACCTCCAGGCAGTCGGGCAGCGTATCGCGCTCGACGACGAGGGAATGGTAGCGCGTCGCCTCGAACGGATTGGGCAGGCCCCGGAACACGCCCTGGCCTTCGTGATGGATCATCGAGGTCTTGCCGTGCATGATCCGCCCTGCCCTGACCACGCGGCCGCCGAAGGCCTGGCCGATCGACTGGTGACCGAGACAGACGCCGAAGATCGGCACGCGCCCGGCCAGCTCTGCGAGCACCTGCAGCGACACGCCGGCCTCGTTCGGCGTGCACGGCCCGGGCGAGATCACGATGTGCGAGGGCTGCAGCGCCGCGATCGCATCGACCGTGAGCTCGTCGTTGCGCACGACCTCCACCTCCTGACCGAGCTCGCCGAGATACTGGACGAGATTGAAGGTGAAGCTGTCGTAGTTGTCGATCATCAGCAGCATGGCGGCGTCCGGGTCGGTGCCCGGCATCGAACGCCGCGGCGGTACGGAGATCCGTCGCGCGCGGCGACCACGGCGAGGGGCGCGCATTATCGGCCGAACGCGGCGCTGCCGGTAGACGTGCCGCACGACGACGACGCGCCGGATGCCGTCCCCGGCCCGATCGACGCGCGATTTGCAGGTCCGCTCAACCGTTGCCGCGACCGGGCTTGCGCGTGGGGTTGTTCTGAGGCTCGTCGGGCCTGCCCTCACCGGGCGCCTTCGGCGGCTGACGCTTCGGCTTGAGGTTCTCCTCCGGATAACCGGGTGCAGGCTGGCGGCGGGGATCTGATCGGGACATGCGCGAAACCTCCGGTGCGCTGACGCGCGGGGTTGCCGGATCATCCGGACGCGGCGCTGAACCGGTGCGGAGTGCCGGCCTAGAGCCGCTTCACGTCGGCCTTGCCGTTACGAGGAGGACGTTCCCGATACGCCGCAGAGCGCGGGCATCTCATCGCCGTTCCCGGCCAGACCACCCGGCGCCGCGGCATTCATGCGCTTCGTCGATGACGTGATCGCCTCGCCGTGACAGCATCGGCGTCGGCGCGCCGTGCGCCGCGATCGTGCGTCACGGGAACCGATGAAACGCCAGTCCGTGCAGTCCTCGAGCATCGCCGAGATCGGATATGCGCCAGCTTCGCGCGTGCTCGAGATCATGTTTCGCAACGGTGGCGTCTACCGCTACTTCAAGGTGTCGCCGCAGGCCTACCGCGCGCTGATCGAGGCCGAGTCGATCGGCCGCCACCTCAATGCGCGGATCAAGGGCCGCTATGCGTACCGGCGGGTCGCACCGGCACTGCGCCGCACGCACGACAGCGGCACCCGCGCCAGCCGCCGGCGTTGAACGGCGCCGAATCGATCGGCACGAGATGCCGCGACGCGCGCCGATGCATGGCAGGCCGCCTGCTCCGGGCGGAGGCACCTCACAGGGAGCGAAGCGGTGGAGCCGTCGGTCGAGGCGAACACCCTTCGATACCGCTACGCGAGGCCTGCCTCGCGAGCGTCACCGACGCTGCCGGCAGCGCCGCGACATCGGCGGCTCGTCGTATCGCGCAACCGGTCGTCTGTCGGTGTGCGTGATGTCGGTGTGCGTGATGTCGCCGAACGTGTCGTCACCGGGCGGAACGAAGCCGTCCGGTGACGGTCGCGGTCACGCGCGCCGGAGCACGCTCGGCCGCTCAGGCCGCCTGCGGACTGTTCGGCGCCGAGGTCGGCGGCGGCTCGTCGGCCGCATCGCCGCCGTTCTGCAGGCGCGGCGCGAGGCGGATCAGCGACTCCACCGAGTCGCACATGCTGCGCGCGATCTCGCTCTCGCCCATGATCGTCGCGTCGGCACCGGCCTTGAGCAGGTAGGCGACCTCGTCGTCCGAATGCGCGCGCGCGAGGATCGCCAGCGCCGGATTGACCTCGCGCGCCTGCCGGATGATCGGACCGGCCTCGAGCGTCTGCGGGATCGCGACCAGCAGCACCAGGGCCGTCGACAGGTTCGCGTCGGCCAGCACCTGCGGCGCGACCGCATTGCCGAGGATGCACGGGATGCCGAGGCCGCGCGCGGCGACGCAGTCGTCGCGGTCGGACTCGATCAGCACCAGCGGGATGTCGCGCTCGTGCAGCGCCTTGCCGACGCGCGAGCCGACGCGGCCGAAGCCGATCAGGATGATGTGGTCGCGTGCCGGGATCAGCGCGCGATCGGGCAGGAAGTCGTCGTCGGCGTGGGCGGCCTCGCGGTCCGAGGCGGCCTGCGCCTCGGCGGCCTTGATCGCGTTCTTCTCGGCGTCGCGCCGCGCGGTCCAGCGATCCAGCGCGACGAACAGCATCGGATTGACGATGATCGACAGCAGCGCGCTGGCGAGGATCAGATTGCGTCCGTCCTCGCTGAGCAGGCCGAGACTGACGCCGAGCGCGGCCAGGATGAACGAGAACTCGCCGATCTGCGCGAGTGCGGTCGCGATCGTCAGGCTGGTCTGCAGCGGATGGCCGAACGCGCGCACGATGAACAAGGCGCCGAGCGACTTGCCGACCGTGATGATCAGGAACGTCGCGAGCACGGCGATCGGCTGCTCGATCAGGATCCTCGGATCGAACAGCATGCCGACCGAAACGAAGAACAGCACCGCGAACGCGTCGCGCATCGGCAGCGAATCGTTGGCGGCCTCGTGGCTGAGCTTGGACTCGTTGAGCACGACGCCGGCCAGGAACGCGCCGAGCGCGAACGAGACGTCGAACAGTGCCGAGGACATGTAGGCCACGCCGAGCGAGATCGCGAGGATCGCCAGCGTGAACAGCTCGCGCGAACCGACCGCGGCGGTGCGCTCGAGCGCCCACGGGATCACGCGGCGGCCGACCGCGAACATCAGCACGATGAACAGCGTGACCTTGGCCAGCGTCCAGCCGAGCGCGGCGAGGATGCTGGCGGTGTCGTTGGCGACGCCCTCCTCGACCTTGCCGCCGAGCAGGCCCGAGACCGCCGGCAGCATGACCAGGACCAGGACCGTGACCAGGTCCTCGACGATCAGCCAGCCGATCGCGATGCGTCCGCGCATCGTCTCGAGCAGGCGGCGCTCCTCGAGCGCACGCAGCAGCACCACGGTGCTGGCGACCGACAGACAGATGCCGAAGATCAGGCCGGCGCCGACGGTCCAGCCGAGCACCCAGGCCAGCAGCATGCCCAGACCCGTCGCGATCGTGATCTGCACGATCGCGCCCGGTATCGCGATCTTGCGGACCGACAGCAGGTCGCCGAGCGAGAAATGCAGACCCACGCCGAACATCAGCAGGATCACGCCGATCTCGGACAGTTCGTGCGCGAGCGCGGCGTCGGCGACGAAGCCGGGCGTGAACGGACCGACGCAGATGCCGGCGACCAGATAACCGAAGAGCGGAGACAGCCTGAGCCGCTGCGCGACCATGCCGAACGCGAACGCCAGGACGAGGCCGGCGACGATCGTGGCGATCAGCGGCGTGTGATGGGGCATGGGCTCTCCCTGATTGAACCGGACGATGCGCGCGATCGGCAGTGTCGGCGGCGTCGCGGCAACGACGGTCATCGCGATCCGCGGCGATCGTCAGTATGCGGACGATCGATGAAATTCCAAGCGATATCGTCGCGATCGGATCACATCGACGGATCGGCGGTCGACGCCGCGTCGACGAGCTGCCGATCACTCGGGCGGCCGCGGCCGGATCGGCGCTGGTGCGCCGTGCGCGATCGGGTTAGGGTTTTCGCGAACGGGCCGCAGCGCGGACCGACCGGCACGGAGTACCGCCATGAATCGCCTGCGTCCGATCGCGCTCGCCGTGCTGGCCTGCATGCTGATCGCCTGTGCCGAGGAGGCACCGCCACCGCGGTCCGCGACTGCGACCGACGCTGCGGCCGATCCGGCCGAATCCTCGGCCTGGCTCGGCGCCCACGACCCGGCGCCGCCGGCCCCGTGGCTGATCGCGCATCTGCCCGCCCCGGCGCGCGCGAACGATGCGACGCCCGAGGCGGTGACCGACTTGCTGCAGACCGCCGCCGAGCGCTACCGCGAAAGCCCGCGCATGATCGCCAACCGCGCCGTGCAGTTGCAGACGATGCTGGCCGAGGAAGGTCTGGACGAGGATGCCGTATCGCTGTTGAGGCTGCTGGCACGGCTGCCGCCGGCCAACCGCGTCAGCTTCTCGGCCGACTGTCAGCACTACTACAACCTGCGCGTGCAGGGACTCGATCGCGAGCAGGCCCTGGCGCGGCTCGCCGCATCCTGAGCGACGGCGCGGGAGCGCCGCCTGAGCTGGTCGATCGGTAAAAAGCGGTCCGGCGATGCGTTGCGACCGGCGGTTCGCACCGCCGGTCGCCGATTCAACGCGTCGAACCTGTCGGCTGCGACGCGCGTCAGCGCGCCGTGCCGCTGCCACGCCGCGAACCGTCGCTGCGTGCGCCGCCGTGCTTCTTGTGGCCGGCATGCGCCTGCGGCTTGGCCGCGCCGCCGCCACCGCCGCCGCGTGAACGCCGCGAGCGCTTGGCCGGACGTGCACCCGCGGGACGCTGGCCGCCCGGACGCTGCGTGGCGCCGCCGCGGCCCTCCAGATCGAGCGGCCGGCTCGGCGCGTAGCCCTCGACCTCGGCGATCTCCAGCTCGTTCTTGAGCATGCGCCGGATCGCGCGCAGCAGCTCCGACTCGTCCGGCGCGACCAGCGAGATCGCCTCGCCGCTGGCGCCGGCCCGGCCGGTGCGGCCGATCCGGTGCACGTAGTCCTCGGCGACCATCGGCAGATCGAAGTTGATCACCAGCGGCAGCTGCGGAATGTCCAGGCCGCGCGCGGCGACGTCGGTGGCGACCAGCACGCGCGCCTTGCCGGACTTGAAGTCGCCGAGCGCGCGCAGGCGCTGCGCCTGGCTCTTGTTGCCGTGGATCGCGACCGACTCGATGCCGGACTTGGCGAGCTGCTCGGCGAGGCGGTTGCAGCCGTGCTTGGTACGGCCGAACACCAGGACCTGCTCCTGCCAGCGTGCCGACAGGATGTCGACCAGCAGATCGCGCTTGCGCACCGCGTCGACCGGATGCACGCGGTGCGCGACGGTGCTGGCGACCGTGTTGCGCGCGGCGACCTGCACCTCGCGCGGCTCGCGCAGGAACTCCATCGCGAGCTTCTTGATCGCGTCCTCGAACGTCGCCGAGAACAGCAGCGTCTGGCGCTCCGCCGGCAGCTTGACGAGGATGCGCTTGATCGCGGCGAGGAAGCCCATGTCGAGCATGCGGTCGGCCTCGTCGAGCACCAGCATGCGGATCTGCGAGAGATCGACGCTGCGCCGCTCCATATGGTCGATCAGGCGGCCCGGCGTCGCGACCAGCACGTCGACGCCGCGGCGCAGCGCGTCGATCTGCGGCTGCATGCCGGCGCCGCCGTAGATCGTCGTGCTGGCCAGGCGCAGGTACTTGCCGTACGCACGCAGGCTGTCGTGCACCTGCACGGCGAGCTCGCGCGTCGGCGTCAGCACCAGCGCGCGCGGACGGCGCGGGCCGCCGGCCGGCGGCAGCTGCGCGAGCCGCTGCAGCAGCGGCAACGCGAATGCGGCGGTCTTGCCGGTGCCGGTCTGCGCGCCGCCCATCAGATCATGGCCGGCCAGCGCGAGCGGAACCGCTTCGGTCTGGATCGGGGTCGGCTGCGTGTAGCCCAGTTCGACGAGCGCACGCGACAGCTCGGGCATCAGCCCAAGGTTTTCGAAAGACATGGAAATACTCCGTTCTGCGACCCGGAGCGTTCCCTTGAAACCGCGCTGCGAGTAAGTGCTTCATTGTCGGACGGACCGGACCGGGCCGTCGGGTTTGCGCAGCGAAAGACGTGCGGAGTGAAGCCGTCTCAGGCAGATGATTCGAGCGCGGCTCGAAGCCTGAAGAGGCGGGCGTACCGGGGAAAACGGGCAGCCGGTGCAGCAAACCCGTTCAGTGTACGCGCAAATCGTGCGCCGCACCAGCGCATGCGGCCGCGCCGCTCAGCCGGGCTTCCCGGCCAGTGCGGCACGCACCGCGTCGGGGCGGATCGGCAGATCGCGCACGCGCGCGCCGACCGCGGCGAACACCGCATTGCCGACCGCCGGCCCGACCACCGTGGTCGCCGGCTCGCCGAGCCCGACCGCGGCCTCGGTGCTGGCGACGAACTCGACGTCCAGCTCGGGTACGTCGCCGATCCGCAGCGGCGTGTAGGTATCCAGATTGGTGTCGCGTACCTGGCCGTCGACGAAGCGCGTGCCCTCGTGCAGCGCCATGCTCAGGCCCCACAGCGCCGCACCCTCGGTCTGCGCGAGCGCGCCGTCGGGATGCACGATCGTGCCGGCATCGACGACCAGGGTCAGCCGTTCCGCGACGACGATGCCGCTGGCGCGGTCGACGCGCACGCGCGCGACGCAGGCGGTCCAGGTCGGCATGTCGCGCTCCTGGCCGAACGTCGCGGCGATGCCCAGGCCGGTGTCGGCCGGCAGCGCCCCGCCCCAACCGGCCTTCTCGGCCGCGCGCCGGATCACCGCGGCCAGGCGCAGCGCGCCGCCGACCGCATTGGGCGCGCTGCCGGCGTTGCGGCCCTTGCCGTCGAGCAGGCGCAGGCGGAACTCGACCGGATCCACGCCGAGCGCATGAGCGGCCTCGTCGATGAAGCATTCGGAAGCCCAGTTGGTCCAGCCCGGCCCGACCGAGCGCAGCCAGCCGGGCCGGAACGCGCGGTTGGCCAGATCGTTCGACAGCGCGCGCACACGCTGGGCGCCGACGCCGTACCAGCTGTCGGCACCGGCGATCGCGAACGGATCGTAGGCGACGCCGTTGACGCCCTTGGGCATGAACGCCGGCACCATGACCTCGGTCGGCCAGCCGGCGCAGGCGTCGTGCTGCATCGCAGTCACCGCGCCGGCCGCGTCGAAGGCCATGCGTACGCGCTGGATCGACGGCGAGCGGAACGAGTCGAACCGCGCGTCGTCGGCGCGCGTGAGGACCATCTTGACCGGCCGGCCGATCGCCTTGGCCGCGAGCGCGGCCGGCACCGCGTAGTCGCCGTTGAGGCGACGGCCGAAACCGCCGCCGAGCAGGTAGGTGCGCATGACGACCGCGTCCTCGCCGACGCCGAGCGCCTTGGCCAGCGTCGGCAGGATCAGCGATTGCCACTGGTTGCCGGTGTGGATCTCCCAGCGGCCGTCCTTCTCGAACGCCAGCGCGTTGACCGGCTCGAGCTGGAAATGCAGCACGCTGGCGGTCGTATAGGTCCGCTCGAGCACCGAGGCGGCCTGCGCGAATGCCTCGTCGACGCCGGCGTCGTCGAATACGCGGGCGCCAGCGGCCGGATCGGCGATCAGCTTCGCGCCGTGATCGAGGATGTGCTGCTCGGAGACCTGCGCGGTGTCGTCGCTGTCCCAGCGCACCTGCACCTGATCGGCGGCACGGATCGCCGCGGCGTAGGAGTCGGCGAACACCATGACCCAGCCCGGCACGGTGCCGGACGGATCCTCCAGCGCCAACGCGCTGTGATAGCCGGGAATCGCCTTGGCGGCCGCGTCGTCGATCGCGGCCACCTTCGAGCCGTTGCGCGTCGGCGGCAGCTTCGGCCGCGCATACAGCATGCCGTCGACGCGGGCGTCGATGCCGTAGACGGCCTTGCCGTCGGTCTTGTCGGGAATGTCGATCGCCTGCGTGTCGCGGCCGACCAGACGGCGCTCGGATGCCGGCTTGAGCGGCATGGCCTTCAGATCGTCGGCACTGTAGTGCCGGCTCAGATTGCCGCGGCGGACGATCTCGGCGTAGCGGATCGAGCGGCTGCCGGCACTGACCGTGCTGGCGCGCGCCGTACACGCCGACGGAGCGACGCCGAGCAGCTTGGCGCCCTCCTCGATCAGCGCGGTGCGTGCGGCCGCGCCGGCCTGGCTCAGCAGCGGAAAGCTCTGCCAGACCGACCAGCTGCCGCCGGTTACCATCAGGCCCCACTTGGGGTCGCTGTCGACGTGGTCGATGCGCACGTCGGCCCAGTCGGCCTCCAGCTCGTCGGCGAGGATCCGCGCCAGCGCGGTGCCGACGTGCTGGCCCATCTCGGCACGGATGATGTTGACCGTGACGATGCCGTCGGCGTCGATGCGGCACCACAGGTTCGGTTCGTACGCGGACGCCGCGATCGCCTCGGCCGGATCGGCGAAGACGCGGCCGGGCCGCGCGAACGCCAGCACGAAGCCGGCGCCGGCCGCGCCGATCAGAAAACCGCGGCGGGCCGCCGAGGCCGGCGCGTCGGGATTCGCAGGAAAGCGCAGGCCGGCCATCACTCGCGCTCCTTGAGCTCGGCCGCGGCCAGATGGATCGCCTTGCGGATCCGCACATAGGCCATGCAGCGGCACAGGTTGCCGCCCATCACCGCATCGATGTCACGATCGGTCGGCTCGGGAAAATCCTTGAGCAGCGTCGCGGCCTGCATGATCTGACCGGACTGGCAGTAGCCGCACTGCGGCGCCTGGGTCGCGATCCAGGCCTTCTGCAGCGGATGCGCGCCGGCCGGATCGAGTCCCTCGATCGTCGTGATGCGCGTGCCGGCGACCGCCGCCACCGGCGTGATGCACGAGCGGATCGCCCGGCCATCGACGTGCACCGTGCAGGCGCCGCACATGCCGATGCCGCAGCCGAACTTGGTGCCGGTCAGGCCGAGCTCGTCGCGGATCACCCACAGCAGCGGCGTATCGTCGCCGCTGGCGACGGTGACCTCACGTTCGTTGATCGTCAGACGGGTCATCGCGACGGCTCCGTTCGAAAGGTCAGGCGCCGGCGGCGTGACGACGGACCTCGGCGATCTTCGCCTCCAGATCCGGCCACGGCGGGCGGGTGGTACGCGTGCGGCGCAGATACGCCGCGAGCGTGGCGAGCTCGGCGTCGCTCAGATGCGCGAACGGCGGCATCAGCACGCCCGGCATGCCTTCGTCCACGCCGATGCCTTCGAGCACGACGCGGATCAGATTGGTCGGATCGTCGCTGCCGAGCGCGCTGACCAGGGCCAGCTCGGGGCGGGCCGTCAGCGGCGCCGGCGCGCGGTTGTAGTGGCACGACGCGCAGGCCGCGCGATACAGCTCGGCGCCGGTGTCCGATGCCGACGAGGGCGCCTGGCCGGATGCCGCCAGCGCGGCGGCGACCGCCGCGTCGCCGCGATCAGCGCGCGCGGCCGCACCGGAGACGTCGGCGAAATAGACCGCCAGCGCGCGGATGTCGGCATCGGGCAGCTTGGACAGGCCCTCGTGGACGACCTCGGACATCGAACCGGCCGCGCTGCCGTGCAGCGCGCTGACGCCGCTGCGCAGGTAGGCGTACAGCGCGTCTTCGTTCCACGGTACCGGCGCCGGATTGGCCGCGGTCAGCGGCGGCGCCTCCCAGCCGTCGACGAGGGCGCCGGCATAGGCGGCGCTGCGCCGCTCGGCACCGACCGCATTGCGCGGGGTATGGCAGGCGCCGCAGTGGCTCAGACCCTCGGCGAGATAGGCACCGCGGTTCCAGGCCTCGCTGCGTGCCGGATCGGGCTCGAACACGCCCTTGCGCAGGAACAGCAGCTTCCAGCCGGCCTGCAGCGCGCGCACGTTGAGCGGAAACGGCACCGTGTTCTCGTGCGGCGGCGCCGCGACCGGCGACTGGCTCATCAGGAACGCGTAGAGATCGCCGAGGTCCTGATCGGTGACCTTGGTGAAATGGTCGAACGGAAACGCCGGAAACAGATGCGTCCCGTCGCGCGCGACGCCGCTGCGCATCGCGCGCACGAAGGCCGCCTCGGACCAGCGGCCGATGCCGGTGTCCGGGTCGGGCGTGATGTTGGTCGAATGGATCGTGCCGAACGCGGTCGCCATCGGATAGCCGCCGGCGTAGCGCGTGCCGCCGCGAGCGGTATGGCAGGTCGCGCAGTAGCCGGCGCCGGCCAGGACCGCACCGCGCGCGACGCGCTCGGGCGGAAACGATCCGGCCGCAGGCGGATCGATCGGCGCGATCGACGGCCGCCAGGCGATCACGAACAGCCCGACGATGGCGATCGCCACGACGGCCAGGATTCCGAGCAGCCAACGTCTGAACACGACCGATCTCCGCGTCATCCGTACTGGAGTTGCATCATCCGCTGCGGCCGGCCGGGCCGGCACGCAGGCGCTCATACTATACGCGCGGTCCCGCAGCGTCCGGCACGATCGTGCGCGAACGCGCGGCGCATCGGATCAGGCGGGGGCGCAGCCGCGCCGGCCTCACATCGTGTGGGTCGGACGTTCCTGGGTCAGGATGCCGGCGAGGATCGTCTCGATCTTGGTGCGCACGATCTCGCCGTCGCTCGAATCGCTGAACTGCACGCCGATGCCGGCAGCGCGATTGCCCTGCGCGCCCGGCGGCGTGATCCACACGACCTTGCCGGCGACCGGCAGGCGGTCCGGATCGTCCATCAGCGAGAGCAGGATGAAGACCTCGTCGCCGAGGCTGTAGCGCTTGGTGGTCGGCACGAACAGGCCGCCGCCCTTCACGAACGGCATGTAGGCGTTGTAGAGCGCGCCCTTGTCCTTGATCGCCAGCGACAGGATGCCCTGGCGCGGCATGCCGCCGGATAGCGGGGTGGACATCGTCAGATTCTCCTCTCGCCCTGCCCGGCCGCCGGCCAGGCGCGCAACACCTCGAGCAGGACCAGCTCCGGCCGCAGCGGCGTGTCGAGCAGCCGGCGCGCCTGGTTGGCCTTCGCGAACCACGCGGCTAGCTTCGGGATTTCGTCGATGGCGGTCAAGCCGAAGCGGCCACGCTCGCCGAGCGCGAGCCGCTGCGCCTCCTCGTCGGCGAGCACCGCGGCGAACCAGAGCCGGTCGGCCGGACGGTCGGCCGCCCAGCGCTCGGCGACCTGCATCGCCGTGGCGCGACCACCGGCCAGCGCGCTCAGGTCGCCGGCGCAGGCGGTGCCGAGTTCGAGCCGGCCATCGCCGCTCCAGGCCAGCGCGAGGCCGGGATTGCCGGCCGCGACCGCGAGCGCCTGGGCAGCCGCGGCCTCGTTCAAACCCTGCGCACGCAGCCAGTCCAGCGCCTGGCGCTCGGGCGGCAGCGCGACGTCGATGCGCTGGCAGCGGCTGCGGATCGTCGCCGGCAGCCGCGCGGCCTGATCGGCGACCAGGATCATGATCGTGTCGGAGGCCGGCTCCTCGAGCGTCTTCAGCAAGGCGTTGGCGGCGCTGACGTTCATCGCCTCGGCCGGCTCGATGATCGCCAGCTGCAGGCCGCCGAACTGGCTCGACAAGGCCAGGCGCGCCGACAGCGTGCGGATCTGCTCGATCGTCAGCTCGCTGCGCAGCTTGCCGTCGTCGCGCTCGGCGAAGCTGACGTGGGCGCGGTCCGGATGCGTGCCGGCCGCCAGCAGCTGGCAGGCGCGGCAGACGCCGCAGGCCCCGGCCTCGGTGCGCTGCTGGCACAGCGCCGCGGCGACCAGGGCCTCGGCCAGTGCGCGCTTGCCGAGACCGGCCGGGCCGGCGATCAGCAGGGCGTGGTGGAGGCGCCCGCTGCGCAGCGCCTCGTCGAGGCGTCGCCAGGCCGGTTCCAGCCACGGCGCGATCGGCGCGCTCATCGGGGCGCCTGCGCGGCGAGATAGGCGTCGATCGCCGCGGTCACGGCGGCCTGCACCGCGCCGAGCTCGGCGGCGGCGTCGATCACGCGGAAGCGCTGCGGTTCGGCCGCCGCGCGTGCCCGGTAGGCCGTGCGCACGCGCTCGAAGAAGTCGTCGCGCTCGGCCTCGATGCGGTCGGCCGCGGCACGGCTGCCGGCACGCGCCAGGCCCTGCGCGACCGGCAGGTCCAGCAGCAGGGTCAGGTCCGGCCGCACGCCGGCCGCCCAGGCCTCCAGTTCGGCGATCCGAGCGACCGGCTGGCCGCGGCCGCCGCCCTGGTAGGCGTAGCTGGCGTCGGTGTAGCGGTCGCTGAGCACCCAGCGTCCGGCCGCCAGCGCCGGCTCGATCACGCTGCGGACCAGCTGCGCACGTGCCGCGAACATCAGCAGCAGCTCGCTCTCGGCGCAGACCGGGCCGTAGGCCGGGTCGAGCACGAGCGCGCGCACCGCTTCGCCGAGCGGCGTACCGCCGGGCTCGCGCGTGACGACGACGTCCAGGCCGTGCGCGACGAGCCGCTCGCGCACGGTCGCCAGCACGGTGCTCTTGCCGGCACCCTCGCCGCCCTCGAGCGTGATCAGCCGGCCCCTCATCGGCGCAGCCGCTCCAGATAGCGCGCGACCGCGCGATTGTGCTCGGCCAGCGTCGCCGAGAACTCGTGGCGGCCGCTGCCGTCGCCGTAGGCGACGAAGTACAGCGCGTCGCCGCCGGCCGGCGCCAGTGTCGCGGCGATCGCCGCACGGCCCGGCAAGGCGATCGGCGTCGGCGGCAGGCCGGCGCGCGTATAGGTGTTGTACGGCGTGTCGCCGTCCAGGTCGCGCCGGCGCAGCCGGCCGGTATAGCCGTCGCCGAGGCCGTAGATCACGGTCGGGTCGGTCTGCAGCCGCATGCCGATCCGCAGCCGCCGCACGAACACGCCGGCGACCTCGGCGCGCTCGCTGGCGATGCCGGTCTCCTTCTCGACGATCGAGGCGAGGATCAGCGCCTCGTACGGGGACTTCAGCGGCAGGTCGGCCGCGCGCGCAGCCCAGAGTTCGTCGAGTGTGCTGCGCATCGCCGCGGCGGCACGGCGCAGCACGTCCAGATCCGATTCGCCCTTGATCCAGGCATAGGTCTCGGGCAGGCAGCAACCCTCGGCGCCGACGTCGGCGAGGCCGAGCTGGGCGGCGATCTCGGCGTCGCTCGCGGTCGTCAGCGTCTGGCGCAGGCCGGTCTCCTGCGCGAGCGCGACGCGCAGCTGACGGAACGTCCAGCCGTCGACGATCGTGAACTGGTGTTGCAGCACGTCGCCGGCGGCCATCTTGGCGAGCAGCTGGCGCGGCGTGATGCCGACCGGCAGCGCGTACTCGCCGGCGTGCAGCCGGCCGGCGACGCCCATCTCGCGATCGAGCAGGCGCCAGTAGAACGGCGCGGCCTGCGTATGGCCCTCGCGGCGCAGCGTCCGCACGATCTGCCGGTACGAGGTGCCGCGCGCGATGTCGAGCGTCGTGTCGGCCGCGAGCGACAGCGGTGCATCGGCGAAGTGGCGATAGTCGCGCCAGGCGGCGAACGCGAGCGCGGCCGCCGCGAGCAGCACCGCCAGCACGGCGACGCCGAGCAGACGGCCGATACCGCTGCGACCACGGCTCGGCACGGCGACGGGGCGCGTCCGGCGCGGCGCACTCATGCCGCAGCTCCGAAGCCGGCCGCATGCAGATCGGCGATCAGGCGCGTGGCGACCGGGCCGGGGCGCCAGCGGCGGCCGCCGAGCTCGCCGACCCAGAGCACGCCGCGCACGGCGTTGCTGAGGAACACCTCGTCGGCGTCGAGCAGCTCGCCGGCCTCGACGTCGCGTACGTGGACCTCGCCCAGGCGCGCGATCAGTTCGGCGCGCATCACGCCGGCGACACCGCAGCGGTCCAGGCGCGGCGTCGCGACGACGCCGTCGCGGACCAGGAACACATTGGCGGCCGTGGCGCCGATGACGCGCCCTTCGGTATCGAACACGATGCCCTCGGCAATGGCGGAATCGTCCCACTCGGCGCGTGCGAGCACCTGCTCGAGACGGTTCAGATGCTTGAGTCCGGCCAGTTGCGGCTGCAGCGCCAGACGGGTCTCGCAGAAGCGTACCCGGATTCCCTCACGGTACCAATCACGCGGCAGCACCGGCTCGGCGCCGGCGGCGACGATGCGCGTCGAGCCGGCCGGCGACGGCGGCGCATAGCCGCGCGGGCCGCTGCCGCGCGTGACCGTGACACGGACCACCGCGCGCGCCAGGTCGGCGCCGACGGCGGCGCAGTCGGCCGCCAGCGCGGCCTCGTCGGGCGGCACGATGCGCAGCCGCTCGCAGCCTGCGCGCAGCCGCGCCAGATGGCGCGTCCACAGCGGCGCGGTGCCGTCGACGAACAGGATCGTCTCGAACAGACCGTCGCCGTAGTTGAGGCCGCGATCGGCGAGGTCGACCACGGCCGAGGCGCGGCCGTCGACGCGCGTACGCGCGATCACGGCGCGTCCCCGAGCGCGCGCAACAGGCCGCGCGCCTTCGCACGCGTCTCCTCGAGCTCGGCGCCGGCCTGCGAATCGAAGACGATGCCGGCACCGGCACGCCAGCGCACCGAGCCGTCCGAGGCGACCAGGGTCCGGATCAGGATGTTGAAGTCCATCGCGCCGCCGCGATCGAGATAGCCGATCGAGCCGGTGTAGGCCCCGCGGCCGCGGCCTTCGAGCTCGGCGATGATCTCCATGCAGCGCACCTTCGGGCAGCCGGTGATCGTGCCGCCCGGGAACACCGCGCGCAGCACGGCTCCGGGCGAGACCCCGGCGCGCAGCCGGCCGGCGACGTTGGAGACGATGTGGTGCACGTGCGCGTAGCTCTCGACCGTCATCAGCTCGTCGACGACGACGCTGCCGGGCACGCAGATGCGGCCGAGGTCGTTGCGCTCCAGATCGATCAGCATGACGTGCTCGGCACGCTCCTTCGGATGGCCGACCAGCTCGCGCACGCGGCCGGCCTCGTCGTCGCCGGCCAGCCGTGGCCGCGTGCCGGCGATCGGCCGCGTCTGCACGCGCTCGCCGCGCACCTCGACCAGGCGCTCCGGCGAGGAACTGACGACGGCCGTGCCACGCCACTGCAGCAGGGCCGCGTACGGCGCCGGATTGGCACGGCGCAGTGCCGCGTGCAGCGCGGCCGGCGCGACCGGCGCGGCGAAGCGCGCCTGCCAGCCGCGCGAGAGATTGACCTGGAACACGTCGCCGGCGCGCAGGTATTCGCCGATCCGCGCGACGCCGTCGAGGAAGCGCTGCGGCGCGTCCTCGTCGATCGCGATGCGCGCCGGCAGCGCCGCATCGAAGGCCGGCGCGTCGGCGAGATCGCGCGCCATCGACTCGACCAGGCCGGCGTACTCGGCCTCGGCGATCAGGATCGTGCGGTCCTCGGCGTGATCGACGACGATCGCGGCCGGGCAGCGCAGCGCCAGCGCGACCGGCAGGCCGTCGTCGGCGGCCGGCAGCCGCAGGCGCGGCTCGACGTGGCCGGCGTACTCGTAGCCGAGATAGACCAGCCAGCCGCCGCCGAACGGCAGGCCGTGGCCGGCGTCGGCCTCATGCGACTCGGCGTGGCGCGCGTCGAGCAGGTCGAGGAAATCGCCCGCGTGCGCACGGCCCTCGCCGTCGCGCACACGGCCGTCGGCGTCCAGCTGCAGCGCCGACTGCGGATGCGCGAACAGGATGTCGTAGCGCGGCCGGTCACCGCCGCGCGCCGCGCTCTCGAGCAGGCCCGGATAGCGCTCGGGGTAAGCCGCCGCCAGCGCGAGCAGGTCGCGCCGGCCGGTCAGGCTGAGCCGGACGCGCGTCAAACGCGTCGGAACGCCAGCGTGCCGTTGGTACCGCCGAATCCGAACGAATTGGACAGCACGACCTCGAGCCGGCTCTCGCGCGCCGTATGCGGCACGAAGTCCAGATCGCAGCCCTCGTCCGGGTCGTCCAGATTGATCGTCGGCGGCACGACGTTGTCGCGCAGCGCGAGGATCGAGAAGATCGCCTCGACGCCGCCGGCCGCGCCGAGCAGATGGCCGGTCATCGACTTGGTCGAGCTGACCATCAGCTTGCCGGCGTGATCGCCGAAGCAGGCCTTGATCGCGGCGACCTCGGCGATGTCGCCGACGCCGGTCGAGGTCGCATGCGCGTTGATGTACTGGACCTGGTCCGGATTGAGTCCGGCGTCGGCGATCGCGATCTGCATCGAGCGGCGCGCGCCGTTGCCGTCCTCGGGCGGCGAGGTCATGTGGTAGGCGTCGCCGCTCATGCCGTAGCCGGCCAGCTCGCAGTAGATCCGCGCGCCGCGCTTGACCGCGTGCTCGTAGTCCTCAATGACCAGCACGCCGGCGCCGTCGGACAGCACGAAGCCGTCGCGGCCGCGGTCCCACGGACGGCTCGCACGCGTCGGCTCGTCGTTGCGCGTGGACATCGCGCGCGCCGAGCAGAAGCCGCCGACCGCGGTGCCGGTCGTCGCGTACTCGGCGCCGCCGGCGATCATCACGTCGGCGTCGCCGTACTGGATCATGCGCATCGCCAGGCCGATGTTGTGCGTGGCGGTCGTGCAGGCGGTCACGCAGGCGATGTTCGGGCCCTTCAGGCCGAGCATGATCGACAGCTGGCCGGACGCCATGTTGATGATCGAGCTCGGCACGAAGAACGGCGAAATCTTGCGCTGGCCGCTCTCGTGATACGTAATCGAGGTGCGCTCGATCGTGTGGATGCCGCCGATGCCGGCGCCGATCGCCACGCCGATGCGCTCGGCGTCGTGCTCGTGCGGGACCAGGCCCGCGTCGGCCAGTGCCTGGACCGAGGCCGCGACGCCATAGTGGATGAACGGATCCATCTTCTTGACGTCCTTCGGCGGGATCACCGTCGAAGGATCGAAGTCGCGGATCTCGCCGGCGATCCGCGTCGGGAACGTGCTGGCGTCGAAATGCGTGATCGGGCCGATGCCGCTCACGCCGTCGAGCACGTTGCGCCAGGCGGTGGGTACGTCGTTGCCGACGGGGCTGAGCAGTCCGAGTCCGGTGACGACGACGCGACGCTTGGTCATGCGAATACCTTTCGATGGCGGGACCGACCGTACGCGAGCGTAGCGATCGCACCCCTCAAAACGAGAGCTGCGCCTCGCGGGCGCAGCTCTTTCGACGCCTGGGCAGACCCCGATCAGGCCTTGACGTGCGCCTTCACGTAATCGACCGCCTGCTGGACGGTGGTGATCTTCTCGGCTTCCTCGTCGGGAATCTCGCACTCGAACTCTTCCTCGAGCGCCATCACCAGCTCCACGGTGTCGAGCGAATCGGCGCCGAGATCGTCAACGAACGACGCGTTCGGCGTGACCTCGTCTTCCTTCACACCCAGCTGTTCGACGACGATTTTCTTGACGCGTTCTTCGATGGTGCTCATGGGTTCTCTTCCTCCCGGTGGGATTCTTGCGGTTTGTCCGACCGCCGCACCGGGTGGCGCAGCGTGGCTCGAAGTCGGGCGCATTGTAGTGGAACGTCCGAAGGGTCGCCAGCAACCGCCCGGAGCGTCCGCGCGGGTTCGCGATGGCGCCGTGCCGGCCGCTTTTCAAGCGGTCCGGCCCGGCCGGCGCCCGCTCACGGCATGTACATGCCGCCGTTGACGTGCAGGGTTTCTCCGGTGATGTAGGCCGCGGCCGGCGAGGCCAGGAACGCGACCGCACGCGCGATGTCGACCGGCTCGCCGAGGCGGCCGAGCGCGATCTGGCCGACCAGGGCCTTCTTCTGCTCCTCGGGCAGCACGCGCGTCATGTCGGTGTCGATGAAGCCCGGCGCGACCACGTTGACGGTGATCCCGCGCGAGCCGATCTCGCGCGCGAGCGACTTGGAGAACGCGATGATGCCGGCCTTGGCCGCCGCGTAGTTGGCCTGGCCCGGGTTGCCGGTCAAACCGATCACCGAGGCGATCGAGATGATGCGGCCCTTGCGCGCCTTCATCATGCCGCGCAGCACCGCGCGCGAGGTCCGGAAGACCGAGCTCAGATTGGTGTCGATGATCGCCTGCCAGTCCTCCTCGCGCATGCGCATCAGCAGCTGGTCGCGCGTGATGCCGGCGTTGTTGACGAGGATCGACGGCGCGCCGAAGGTCTTGCCGATCTCCTCGACCAGCGCGTCGACCGCGGCCGCATCGGTGACGTCGAGCACGCGTCCGGCGCCACCGGCGGCGGCCAGCCGCTCGCCGATCGCCTGCGCGCCGGCTTCGCTGGTCGCGGTGCCGATCACGACGGCGCCGAGGCTCGCCAGCTCCGCGGCGATCGCCGCGCCGATGCCGCGGCTGGCACCGGTGACCAGGGCGATCTCGCCCTCGAGGATTGCACTCATGCGGAAGTCTCGCAGTAGGAAAGGAGAATCAGGCCCAGGCCTCGCGCGCCGTCTCGAACTCGCCCGGCGTACCGAGCGGACGGGCGTCGAGCGACTTGTCGATGCGCTTGACCAGTCCGGTCAGCACCTTGCCGGGGCCACACTCGGCCACGCGCGTCGTGCCGGCCGCGGCCAGCGCCTGCACGCAGCCGGTCCAGCGTACCGGCAGATAGAGCTGGCGCACCAGCGCGTCGCGGATATCCGGCAGGCCGGTGTGGACCTTCGCGTCGACGTTCTGTACGACCGGCAGCGCCGGCTCGCGCCAGACGTAGGCGCCGATCGCCTCGGCCAGCCGGTTGGCGGCCTCGCGCATCAGCGGCGTATGCGACGGCACGCTGACCGCGAGCTTGACCGCCTTGCGCACGCCGCGCTCGGCGAGCTGCGCGAGCGCCGCGTCGACCGCCGCGGCGTGTCCGCCGATCACGATCTGGCCCGGCGAGTTGTAGTTGGCCGGCACCACGACGGTCTCGCCGGACACGTCGCGGCAGACCGCTTCGACCAGGGCGTCGTCGGCGCCGAGCACGGCCGCCATCGCGCCGGCGCCGGCCGGCGCCGCGGCCTGCATCGCCTGGCCGCGGATCCGCACCAGATGCGCCGCGTCGTGCAGGCTGATCGCGCCGGCGGCGACCAGGGCCGTGTACTCGCCGAGGCTGTGGCCGGCCAGCCGTGCCGGGCGTGCGCCGCCGGCGGCCAGCCAGACGCGCCAGACCGCGACGCCGGCGGCGAGCAGCGCCGGCTGCGTGTACTCGGTCCGGCCGAGCATCTCCTCCGGCCCGCCCTGCGACAGCGCCCACAGGTCCACGCCGGCGCCGTCGGAGGCTTCGACGAAGGTCTGGCGCACCTGTGCGTGCATCTCGGCCAGTTCGGCCAGCATGCCGAGCGACTGCGAGCCCTGGCCGGGGAAGACGAATGCGAGCGTGGAAGCGGTAGCGGTCATGTCAGATAGTCGATCAGGAAGGAAAGGCCGAGCAGGTCGATGTCGCGGTCCGGCAGGTAGTCCACCAGCAGCACCAGCGCCATCAGCGTGAGGATGCCGAGCGCATGGCGCAGCGAGGCGACCGCCGCGCCGAGCGCGCGGGCGCGCGATCCGAGCGGGCGGGTCAGGCGCTCGAGGAAATGCAGCCGCTGCGCGGCATGGGTCACCTGCCCGATCACCGGCTCGCGCGCACGCTCCAGGCCGGCCGCGAGCAGGGTCGCCAGCGCCTGCGGCTCGCGCGACTCGTAGCGACGCGCGACGCCCGAGGCGAACAGCAGCCAGTCGCGCGCCTGCGCGCCGTCCAGCGACATCACGCGGCCGGGGTCTTCCTCGAAATCGATGAAGCCGTAACCGTCGGCGTCGACGGTGAGATTGCGCGGCAGCGGCTGGCCGAGATAGACGTCGCGCCGATGCGCCTGCGCGATCGCGTCGACCGCACCGGCGACCAGACGATCGACCGCAGCGGGCCGATCGGCGAGCTCGCGCAGCCGCAGCGACAGCGAGGCGCCGACGTCGCTGAGCAGCAGCACGCCGGCGCCGTCGGCCAGCACGGCCGGCACGCGCAGGCCGCGGCCGGCCAGTTCGCCGAGGCGGCGCGCCTCGATGCGCTGGGCCTCCTCGGCCGATTCGACGCGGTCGGGCCGCAGCGGCTCCAGATCGAGCTGGCGGGCCGTGAAATCGAGCGCGCGATGCGCGAGGCGCCGGCGCCGGTGCCCGTAGCGCTTGAGCCAGACCGCGCGCCCCTCGAGCAGCAGACGTTGAGCCATGGAATCCCTCCGCGCTCGGCAGCGCTCTAGCGATGAGTGGGGAGTACCGGCTCCCTGCCCTGATCCGATCGAAGACCCGACGACCGGCCGCGGCGAACGGAGCTCGAACCTGTACTCGCCGAACCGATCTTCTCCCGGAACCCGCCATCCGCGCGGTCGTCCGGCGCGATCCGTCGCGACCGGCGGACCGCCGCCGACGCTCGCCGCCGGAGGATCCGCTAGTAGCGGATCAGCGCCGAACCCCAGGTGAAGCCGCCGCCGAACGCCTCCAGCAGCAGCAGCTGGCCGCGCTGGACCTTGCCGGAGCGTACCGCATAGTCCAGCGCCAGCGGCACCGAACCGGACGAGGTATTGCCGTGCTTGTCGACCGTGACGATCACCCGGTCCATCGGCATGTCCAGCCGCTTGGCGGTGGCCTGGATGATGCGCAGATTGGCCTGATGCGGGATCAGCCAGTCGATCGCGCTCTTGTCGAGCTGGTTGGCCTCGAGCGTCTCGTCGACGACGCGGTCCAGCGTCTTGACCGCGACCTTGAACACTTCGTTGCCGCTCATGCGGATCGTGACGCCGCAGTTGGGCTCCTCGGCGCGGAAGCCGGTCGACACGCCGACCGGTCCGTACAGGAGATCCTTGTGGCCGCCGTCGGCGTGCAGATGCGTGGACAGGATGCCGGCCTCGTCCGAGGCCTTGAGCACGACCGCGCCGGCGCCGTCGCCGAACAGCACGCAGGTCTGGCGGTCGGTCCAGTCGGTCATCCGCGACAGCGTCTCGGAGCCGACGACCAGGGCCGTCCTGACCGTGCCCGAGCGGATGAACTTGTCGGCGATGCCGAGCGCGTACATGAAGCCGCTGCAGGCCGCGTTGACGTCGAAGGCCATGCAGCCGTTCGCGCCGAGCCGGTGCTGCAGCAGACAGGCGGTCGACGGAAAGACCAGATCCGGCGTGGTCGTGCCGAGCACGATCAGGTCGATCTCGGTCGCCGCGACGCCGGCCGCCTCGAGCGCGCGGCGCGCCGCGTGCAGGGCCAGATCGCCGGTCGTCTCGCCGTCGGCGGCGATATGCCGCTCGCGGATGCCCGTGCGCGAGACGATCCACTCGTCGCTGGTTTCGACGAGCCGTTCGAGGTCGGCGTTGGTCAGGACCTTGTCCGGCAGATAGCTGCCGGTACCCGCGATGCGTGAGTGGATCAGAATCAACCCCTTCTGCAGCTGGCTGCGTGTCGTGGGCCGACGCAGGGCTGTCCGATCGCCGCAGCGCCTACCGGCAAAAAAGACGCGGGAACGGCGCCGCTCGGCCCGTTCCCGCCGTGTGCCGGCCGGACGCGCCTGCGCGCGTCCGCCGAAAGGAACCGATTAGTCCTCGGTCGGAACCGACGAACGGGTGTCGATCACCTTCTTGCCGCGGTAGTAGCCGTCCTTGGTGACGTGATGGCGGATGTGCACCTCGCCCGACGTCGGATCGGTGGCCAACTGCTTGGCGGTGAGCGAATCGTGGGCACGGCGCATGCCGCGACGCGACGGGGTTTTGCGACTCTTGGCAACTGCCATGACACTTTCTCCGATGGAATCTCAAGGTACCGCTAATCGTGCTTGAGCCGGGCGAGCACCGCGAACGGATTCTCGCGGGCGGTCTCGTCGGCCTCTTCGGCGCCGGTGGTGAACTCGAGCGGTGCGCCCGGGCTCACCGGAACGACCGGCAGCGTCAATATCAATTCGTCCTCGATCACGTCGGCCGGAACCAGCTGGCCGTCGGCGATCAGCAGCGGTTCGTAGCCTTCGGGCAATCCCGCCTCGTCCTGCTCCTTGCTGATCAGGCCCAGCCGCTGATCGATCGTCACCGGCTGCACGAAACGCTCCAGCGTGCGCTGACAGATCAGCGGCAGTCCGGCGTCGACGTGCAGGCGCAGAAACGCGATCCCGTAGGCATCGCGCCCGAACTCCAGGTCGTAGGCGACGTCACCGTCGGCATCGGCCAGGCTGTCGGACAGCCGCGCAAAGCCCGCCAGCGGCAAACGCCCCTGAAACGCACGCTGCCCCTGCACCATGCGCCAAGCATCCACGGTTTCGGGCAGGGCGGCTGACATAGGGCGCGCGATACTAGGTGTGCCCCCCTGTAAAGTCAACCTAAATTGCCCGAAAGCGACGCCTCGGGCACACTGCCCGGCTCTCTCGGCGCGGAGCCAAGCCCATGAATCTCCTGACGATCGTCGCCTGCGTGGCCGGCGTCTCGCTGATCGCGGCGGTCTGGATCGGGCGGCGCCAGGCGCGCCGCGCGCGCGTGCTGCGCAGCATCCTCGACCGTGCCGACGCATTCGAGGAGGGCCTGCAGACCTGCCGCCGGCGCCTGGCCGACGTGCCGGGCCTGGTCGCCGCGGCCGGCGAGGACGCGTCAGCCGCCCTGCCCGGCGCGCCGATCGAGGCGGCGCTGCGCGACCTGCTCGCACACCGGCTGTGGCTGCGCGAACAGGCCGCGCGCGCCACGATCGCCGAGCTCGAAGCCGCCGACGCGGCGCTGGCACGGTCGCTGGTCGACCTGCAGCGGCGCATCGAACAGCTCGACGGCGCCAGCGCCGACCTGCGCCAGGCGCTCGGCGCCGCCGGCGGGGCCGTCTCGTGAAGCTCGGCGACGTCGACCTCGTGCTGGCCTCGACCTCGCGCTACCGGCGCGAGCTGCTCGGCCGCATCGCACCGCGCCTGCGCTGCGTCGCGCCGGACGTTGAGGAGACGCGGCAGCCCGGCGAGGCACCGGCCGATCTGGCGCGCCGGCTGGCCGCCGAGAAGGCCCGCGCGGTCGCCGCACGCACGCCCGGTGCGATCGTGGTCGGCTCGGACCAGGTCGCCGATCGCGGCGGCCTCGTGCTCGGCAAGCCCGGCGACGCGGCGACCGCGCGTGCGCAGCTGGCCGCCTGCAGCGGCGCGTCCGTGCTGTTCCACACCGCGGTCTGTCTGATCGACCGGCGCGGCCGCGACGCGGTCGAGCATATGGCCGCCGACCGCACCGAGGTCGTCTTCCGTCCGCTGTCGGCCGAAGCGATCGCCGCCTACGTCGAGCGCGAGCAGCCGTTCGACTGCGCCGGCAGCTTCAAATGCGAGGGCCTCGGCATCGCGCTGTTCGAGCGCATCGGCAGCGACGACCCGACCGCGCTGATCGGCCTGCCGCTGATCGCGGTCTGCCGGCTGCTGCGCGCGGCCGGCGTCGAGGTGATCTGATCGCATCGCCGGAGCGGGCCGATCCGGTGAAGCGAGCGACGCGCCGCACGCCTGCCGGCACCGGTCGCGTGGCCCGCGCCCCGACAGACGCAGCAAACAGGGGCATGCCGATCCGGCGTCGCCACGGTCCGGTTCGAAACGGCATCCCTCCAGGTCCGGCACGGCGCACTCGGACGCCCCGGCAGACCGCGATTGTGCGCGCGCACTCGGCCGATTGATTCCCGCCGCCGCGGCTTGGCCGGAAAGGGCCGCTGCTACAATTTCCGCGTCCATCCCTAGCCGCCTGCCAGGTCTCCCATGTCCGTTCCCGCGCCGATCGTCGATCGCGAGTACACGCTCGAGCACAAGTACACGCGCAGCGAGGGCCGCATCTATCTGTCCGGCGTCCAGGCGCTGGTGCGCCTGCCGCTGATGCAGCAGATGCGCGACCGCGCCGCCGGCCTCAACACCGCCGGTTTCATCTCCGGCTATCGCGGATCGCCGCTGGGCGGCTTCGATCTGGAGCTGTGGAAGGCGCGCAAGCACCTCAAGGCCTCGGCGATCGAGTTCACGCCGGGCCTCAACGAGGACCTCGGCGCGACGATGGTCTGGGGCACGCAGCAGACCAACCTGTTCCCGGGCGCCAAGGTCGATGGCGTCTTCGCGATGTGGTACGGCAAGGGCCCCGGCGTCGACCGCTGCGGCGACGTCTTCAAGCACGGCAACGCGGCCGGCACCTCGCGCCACGGCGGCGTGCTCGCGCTGGCCGCCGACGACCACGCCTGCCGCTCCTCGACGCTGCCGCACGGCTCGGAACTGGAGTTCGTCTCGGCGATGATGCCGATCCTGAACCCTGCCGGCGTCCAGGACATCCTCGACATGGGCATGCTCGGCTGGGCGATGTCGCGCTTCACCGGCCGCTGGGTCGGCTTCAAGACGATCGCCGAGACCGTCGAGTCCAGCGCCAGCGTCAACGTCAATCCGCATCAGCTCGACATCGTGCTGCCGGCCGATTTCGTGCTGCCCGAGGGCGGCCTCAACATCCGCTGGCCCGATCCGCCGCTGAACCAGGAGATGCGCCTGCACCAGTACGCGGTCGACGCGGCCTGCGCGTTCGCGCGCGCTAACCGGATCGACCGCGTCGTGCTCGATTCGCCGCGCGCGCGGCTGGGCATCGTCACCACCGGCAAGAGCTATCTCGACGTGCTGCAGGCGCTGGAATACCTCGGCATCAGCGAGCGCGACGCGCGCGAGATCGGCATCCGCGTCTACAAGATCGGCATGACCTGGCCGCTCGAGCCGATCGGCATCCGCGACTTCGCCGCCGGCCTCGAGGACGTCATCGTCGTCGAGGAGAAGCGCTCGTTCATCGAGTCGCAGATGAAGGAGTACATGTACAACTGGCCCACGCGCCCCAGCGTCGTCGGCAAGTACGACGAGGAAGGCCGCTGGGTGCTGCCGAGTACCGGCGAGCTGACGCCGGCGATGATCGCGCTGGTGATCGCGCGCCGCCTCGCGCGCTTCTTCACGAGCGAAGCGATCCGCTCGCGCGTGGCCTGGATCGAGGCCAAGGAGCAGGAGCTGACGCTGCCGCGCGCGAACTTCCCGCGCGCCGCGCACTACTGCTCGGGCTGCCCGCACAACACCTCCACGGCGGTGCCGGAAGGCTCGCGCGCGCAGGGCGGCATCGGCTGCCACTACATGGTCACCTGGATGGACCGCCGCACCGACACGTTCTCGCACATGGGCGGCGAAGGCGTGACCTGGTGCGGGCAGGCGCCGTTCACCGAGACCCAGCACGTGTTCCAGAACCTCGGCGACGGCACGTATTTCCATTCCGGCTCGCTGGCGATCCGCCAGGCGATCGCCGCCAAGGTCAACATCACCTACAAGATCCTCTACAACGACGCGGTCGCGATGACCGGCGGCCAGCCGGTCGACGGCACGCTGACGGTGCCCGACATCGCCCATCAGATGCGCGCCGAGGGCGTGCAGACGATCGTGGTCGTCTCCGACGACATCGCCAAATGGTCGCGCCCGGAGATCTTCCCGAGCGGCGTGGAGTTCGTGCACCGCGACGAGCTCGACGCGGTGCAGAAGCGCCTGCGCGAGATCAAGGGCGTGTCGATCCTGATCTACGACCAGACCTGCGCGACCGAGAAGCGCCGCCGCCGCAAGCGCGGCAAGCTCGAGGATCCGAAGAAGCGCGTCTTCATCAACTCGCTGGTCTGCGAGGGCTGCGGCGACTGCGGCGTGAAGTCGTTCTGCGTGTCGGTGCTGCCGAAGGACACCGAATACGGCCGCAAGCGCGAGATCGACCAGTCCGGCTGCAACAAGGACTACTCGTGCGTGAAGGGCTTCTGCCCGAGCTTCGTGACCGTGCACGGCGGCGGCCTCAAGAAGCGCACCGGCAGCGCCGGCGCGGTCGACTTCGACGCGCTGCCGATGCCGGCCTTCGCGACCGACCTGGCCCGCCCGTGGAACGTGCTGGTCACCGGCATCGGCGGCACCGGCGTGGTCACGATCGGCGCGCTGATCGGCATGGCCGCGCATCTGGAGGGCAAGGGCAGCACGGTGCTCGACCAGACCGGCCTGGCCCAGAAGGGCGGCGCGGTCACCTGCCATCTGCGCATCGCGCGCGCGCCCGGCGACATCCACGCCGTGCGCATCGCCGCCGGCGAGGCCGACCTCGTGCTCGGCTGCGACATGGTCGTCGTCAACGACTACTGGGCGCTGTCGAAGATCCGCGCGGGCCGCTCCAACGTCGTGCTGAACACCTACGAGGCGATGCCGGGCACGTTCACGACCAAGCCCGACCTGCAGTTCCCGGCGCAGAAGATCATCGACGCGGTCAAGCTCGCGCTCGACGGCGCCTCGCCCGAACTCGTCGACGCGACCGACCTGGCGACTGCCCTGCTCGGCGACACGATCGCCGCCAATCTGTTCATGCTCGGCTATGCCTGGCAGAAGGGATGGGTTCCGGTCGGCCACGACGCGCTGATGCGCGCGATCGAGCTCAACGGCGCGGCGATCGAGATGAACAAGGCCGCGTTCAACTGGGGCCGCATGGGCGCGCACGATCCGGCGCGCGTACGCGCCGCCGCCGGCGTCAAGTCGCATCTGCCGTCCGGCGCGATTCCGCTCGCGCTGCCGACGCGGCCGGCCTCTGCCCCGGCCGTGACCGGTGCCGACGCGCTCGACGACGCCAGCCTGAGCGGCGGCCTCGACGAGCGGATCGCGCGCCGCATCGCCTTCCTGACCGACTACCAGAACGCCGCCTACGCGCGCCGCTACGCGGACCTGGTCGACACCGTGCGCACGACCGAGCAGGCACGCACGCCGGGCCAGACCGCGCTGACCGAGGCCGTCGCGCGCTACGCGTTCAAGCTGATGGCCTACAAGGACGAGTACGAGGTCGCCCGCCTCTACACCAGCGGCGATTTCGAGCGGCGCATCCGCGACACCTTCGAAGGCGACTACAAGCTGCACTTCCACCTGGCGCCGCCGCTGCTCGCGAAGAAGGACGCCGAGGGCCATCTGCGCAAGGCCGAGTACGGCCCCTGGGTGTTCAAGGCGTTCCGCGTGCTGGCCAGGTTCAAAGGCCTGCGCGGCAGCGTGCTCGATCCGTTCGGCCGCACCGCCGAGCGCAAGATGGAGCGCCGCCTGATCGAGGACTACTACCGCCAGGTCGACGAGCTGCTGTCGGGCCTGGACCGCGACAACCACGCCCTCGCGGTCGACATCGCGAGCGTGCCGGAGCTGATCCGCGGCTACGGCCACGTCAAGGAGCGCCACCTCGCCGATGCGCTGAAGCGGCAGGACGATCTGCTGTCCGCCTGGCGCTCGCCGGCGCGCTCGCGCTCGGCGGCTTGAGGTCTCTGCCGCGCACCGTCAACCGGTGCGCGGCGTCATCCGATGTCCCAGCGGATGTCGGGGATATCGTTCGCTCGCTTGGACGCAGGGCTTGCGGTCTAGGCTGTGAGCGCGGCGGTGGGCGGCATCCCTGCCTGTTTTCCGCTCGCTCCCGCGAGCGGGTTACTTTCTCTTGCGTGCCCACTACCGCAGAGCGGCGTGAACGGCGGAGCCGCCTCGGAAGGTGGAGCGCAGGATGCGGGCCTGCTTCTTCGTAGGCGGTCGGCGTCCCTGCCTGTTTTCCGCTCGCTCCCGCGAGCGGGTCACTTTCTCTTGCGTGCCCACTGCGCCGCAGGAGTGGCGCGAACGGCGACGCCGGGCCGATGTTTGAATGTTGTTTGCTCCGTAGGCCGGCGGCATCCCTGCCGCTTTTCCGCTCGCCTCCGGGCGAGCGGGTCACTTTCTCTTGCGTGCCCAAGAGAAAGTAACCAAAGAGAAGGGCACCCCACAGACGTGCCCTCCGGGCATCCTGCCCTGCGGGTCCGTGGGCCGAGGCCGGGGTTCGTCGACAGCACCTCCTGTGCTGACGACGAACGCGCGGGCATCCGTGCCCGCGCCCCTTCGGGCTGATCCGACCTCGGCCCACCACGTCTGACGGGACCCATCAGCGCGCATCCTGCGCGCAGAAGACGAAGCAAGAGCCAAAGCGAATCTGGCCCTGCTCGACCGTAGGCGACAGCACCAGCGCGTCTGTCTGCACGCGCGAACGCTGAGGCGTGCGCGCTCTCCAAGGGGCCCCTGTGCCGCGGCGAAGGGGCGTAGGAAAGGCCCGAAGGGTGGGCCACAGGACGTGGCCCAGTCTGCTGTCAGCGCAGGATGCGCTGTCAGCAGACCCCCGCAGCACCTTCGCGCAGTCGCAGGGCAGGATGCCCGGAGACCGCGGTACCGGGGTGGCCTTTCTTTTGGTTACTTTTCTTTGGCCACACAAAGAAAAGTGACCCGCTCGCCTGGAGGCGAGCGGAAAAAGGCACGGATGCCGCCCAGCAACGAAGCGAAGCCCAGCCGATAGCTGAAGATCGAATTTGCCTCATCGCCGAAAGACGAGCGGACAAGCGTTAGGGATGCCGACCGACGCCGAGGGAAACCTCGCCGACCGCGTACCCAGACGATCTGAAAGGGTGGAGCGCGCCACACTCAGACCTCCCTCGCCCAGATCCGACGCAATGCGCACGTCGAACACGAAGAATCGCGGCGTACGTCCGTAGGCGTCGACTGCATCGGTGAGTGCGGATCGGATGACGGTTCACGAGCGGCCGGATGCCGGACCAAGCGCAGCTGCGTGCCGAACGCGAAGCTACGACTGACGCGGCAGCGCCCACGATCGAACCGATCAGTCCCGATCGGACGCCACGTCCGCAAGCGACGCGAGATCCGGATCGAGCGCGATGCGCTCGTCGAACACGAAGCAGCGGCCGGCATATCCGTAGCCGCCGACGTGCTCGAAATAACCGAGGATGCCACCGTCGAGCTGCAGCACGTTGTCGAGGCCCTGCGCGCGCATCCACAATGCGGCCTTCTCGCAGCGGATGCCGCCGGTGCAGAAGCTGACGACGGTCGCGTCGGCCAGCGTGTCGCCCAGTGCATCGACCGCGTCGGGCAGCTCGGTGAAGCGGTCGATCGGCAGCGTCAGCGCACCCTCGAAACTGCCGTGCGCGACCTCCTCGCGATTGCGCGTGTCGAGCAGCACCAGCCGGCGGCCGGCGTCGTCGGCACCCTGCCCGATCCAGCGCGCCAGCGTCGCCGGCTCCACCGCCGGCGCACGCGCCGCCTCCGGCACGATGCCGCCGCGGCGGAAACTGATGATCTCCGGCTTGATCTTGACCTTGAGCCGCGCGAACGGCGCCGCGGCACTGCGGCTGAACTTGACCGGCATCGCCGCGAAGCGCGCGTCGGCATGCAGGGTCTGGACGAACCCGCGCAGCGCGGCGCCCGCACCGGCCAGGAACAGATTGATGCCCTCGCCGGCGATCAGGATCGTGCCGCGCAGGTCCGCGGCTTCGGCACATGCGCGCAGCTGCGCCGCGAGCGCGGCCGGATCGTCGATCGCGACGAACCGGTATGCCGCTACGTTGAGCACGCTGCCGGCAGCGGCGGCCGCATCGGACGTCACGGCTATGGTCGCGGGCGCGCTCATTGCGCGGTCGACGGCCCGGCCACCGGCATCGTCGTGACGAACAGGCCGGCGACGTCGACGCGGTCGAAGCGGTAGGCGTGGTTGCAGAACTCGCAGGTCACCGCGATCTGGCCCTCCGCGGCGAGCGTGTCCTCGCACTCCTCGTGGCCGAGCGAGCGCAGCACCGCCTCGACGCGTGCGCGCGAACAGCTGCACGCGAACGAGAGCGGCCGCGGCTCGAACACGCGCACGCCCTCCTCGTGGAACAGACGCGTCAGGAGCTCCTCTGCCGACAGGTTGACCATCTCGTCGGTCATCGCGGTCGCCATCAGATAGCCGACGCGGTTCCAGGCGTCCGGATCGCCGAGCGAGATGCCGCCGCCGTCGGCGATCGGCTGCAGCAGCAGGCCGGCGCAGCGGCCGGCGTGCTCGACCAGCAGCATGCGCGTGGGCAGCTGTTCGGACTGTTCGAAGTAGCGCTCGAACGCACCGGAAAGATCGTTGCCTTCACAGGCGATCAGCGCCTGCTGGCGCAGGTCGCGATCGGACTGTTCGATCGTCACCGCGAGGATCGCATCGTCGCCGAGCTGCGGCACCGCCTCGGATGCCTCGTCCCAGCGCGCGAGGCCGCGCAGGCCACCGCCGTCGGTGCATTCGGCGAACAGCAGCCGCAGTGCGCCCTCGGAGCGGAACTGGATCGACAGCCGACCGCGGAACTTGATCGACCCGCTCAGCAGCGCGCTCGCGGCCAGCGTCCGGCCGAGCAGCGAGGCGAGCGGCTTGGGATAGTCGGTCTGCGCGCGCACGTCGCGCCAGGTCTTGTCGAGGCGGACGAACGCGCCGTGCACGCCGGCCTGCTCGAGCAGGAATCGTTGCAGGAAATCGTGCTTGGCCATCGGCAGCCTGATCGTCCAGTAGGTCGCCGAGAAGGTGGGTCGCAAAACAGCACCGGACGCGCGATGGACGCCGACCGGCTGGCGATCGGCGTATCCGGCGAGCACGCGCAATCGAGCTCGCTAGCCTAGCAGAGCCCCTGCTCCGCCTCCAAACCGGGTGCGACGAGACCCTGCCCAGGTGATCGAGCACAGGCGGCGGTCCAGTTCGCGCAGACAGCCAGCGAGATCGCCCTATCCTCGAAAGCACACAGCAACGCTGAGCGGCCGGGGCTAGTCGGCTGGTTGCCTACGTGCGGGCATCACACGATCTGGCTCACGCGGGCCTGCACTGACGCCGGCATACGTTGCCGACTCGTCAGTCCAGCTCGTGCACTTAGCCACCACTTCCTTCCGGCTCCGGGCCACTAGCTCGTTGCGAATGCCCTGCCGGCAGTGTGCTGCGCGACAATCCGCTCGCCTTCGCAGCCGACGGCTCCGCGAAGTGCGTCTCGCACAACGGGTGGGGTACACCGGAGAACGACGCCGTCAAGGGCTTGGGGATGCCCGGCGTCGAAGCGCTGCCCAGCGGCGGCGTCAGGGCAGCCGCTTCCGGGAAATTGAACAGCCACCAACTGCCCGTGAAGTACTGGAAGTACAGCGTGAGATCCAGGCCCAGCGTCGTGCCGCGGCCGTAGTACCACGGCGTGCTTTCAAAATTGCCACCGTATTCCTGATCCGACTGCCTCGGAAATGTCAGCGGCTGCACCGCCGCGCGTGCGACGGTTGGACCGTCCGCGTACGTCGCGACGGTACCGAGCGTGACCTCCTCGCGGTCGGTCAGGAATGCCACCCGCACGAACTCGGCCGGTGCCAGCTGCGCCGGCAGCGGAAGATGCCCGATCAGCTGGTGGCCGAAGCAAATCGACAGGTCTTCCAGCGCGACCGCTTCGGCCCCGTCCGGGCCGGGCGGCTCGGGCACGTTCTCCGGCCGCAGCCACTGGTCCTCGTAGAGGTACCAGTCGGTGTGGTTCCACGACGTGAAGAACTGCGGCTCGACCAGATCCATCGCGCCGACGGCAATGCCGTCATGTTCCTCGCCGAGCTGTCCGCGATAGGCCACCTGCAGGAACAAGTCGGTCGCATTGACCGGAATCGGATCGTCGCCAAAATCGAACTCGAGCAGCGCGCTGTCGTGCTCGCAGTCACCGGCTGCGCCGGTGTTGATGTTGCCGACGTTCGCGCAGGCATTGGTCGCCCCGGGCAGTGGCCCGGGCAATCCGCCGTAGGCATCGATGTAGAGCGGCTTGGAGACCGAAATCTCCGGTACATCGGAGCGGGTCTGCTCCGGCAGGCAGCCAGACGGCACGAATGGCTCCTGCGGCGTGAAGTCCGGATTCAGCCGGACCACGTATTCACCCGAGAGGTCGTTCTGGTAGCACGGGTTCCTGTGGTAGCGGGCGATCGCGACCAACATACCGGTCGCATGGCCATCGCTGCCGACGCCTCCCCTCATCGTTTGCGGCACTACGCGCCCGCTTCCGGACTCGGTCAGGCGACCGTTCCCGTCGCCAGTGCTGTTCCGCGCACGCACGCGGATCGCGGTGAAACCGAACGTCCGGTCGCTTCCGTCGGCCAAAATCGGCACGCCATCGACCACAGTATGTGGCGTGCCTTGGTCGAGAACACCATATAACCCATCGGGCGGCGACGAAAGCGTCAACCGACCGCGGAAGAAGAAATCGATCAGGCCGGCACTGTAGGCAATCGCCCGGGGGAGACCGAGATTGCCCATGGTCTCCAGCTCCTCGACGCCGATGGCATAACGCTGGGCCATCGGAGTCCCCAGAATATCATTAATCAAGCCCAAGGCACTCTCGCTGACGAGCGGCGGCTCGGTGATCGGTGGAGCACCCATCGCCGGCAACGTATCCACATAGGCCGGAGCTACCGTGTCAACGACAGGACGCGTCCAATGCGTGCAGCGAGCGGCAATTCGTTCAAAGAGCTGCAAGCTCATCCTGCAGGCTGCGTTCGATTTGACGTAGCCCTGCGTTTCGTCAATAGGAACTGGCGGCTCAGGAAATCCGCTTCCGGACAGATCGGGCAAGGTGCCGGCTGTGAAGAATCCGCGATTCGTGAAATCCATTAAGCCGTGACGCGTCAGTGTCGATGTCTCAGGACTATCACCCTGCTGCCTTGTTGTGAAGAAGCGAACGGGTGTCGAAAAAGTGGGCTTCGGGTAGCTGCCAAGAACCGGCGGCGGAACATCGGCGCTCGCGCTGAAGAATCCTGCCACATAGCGATTCTCAAACTCTGTAACAGGCTGATCGGGAGGAGTAATAACGCGAAGGTTCGTGTAATACTCGTACGACTGACGCACCGCGGTATCAACCGGAGTGTGCCTGTCATTTCGGACATGTTGAGGCTGGGCGCCGTCCTGCAACAGATGCACCACATCGCCCAGCGATCGAAACACGGTAGCCCAGCGATAAAAACGATTCCTGGCGTCCACCTCACGCGATTCACTCGAATATGGAAGGTTCATGACGCCGCGCTGGTCAGTCAGCGCCAGCCAAAAGTTATGACGCGCGTCGGAGTAGCTGAAGTGATTTCTGCGCGTCGAATCCGTTACCGGGACAGGCGAAAGGCTGTCCTGAAGCCCTAGCGCCCAGTCGATGGACTTCTTGTCCGACAGGTATCCATGCGCAACCGAGTCGTCATTGACTGGATCATAAAAATGATGAATGACCCTCAAAAACTCCCCATGAGGATCGTTGTCCGGACGTACTGCAGTACAGTTGTCTTTTGGCTTGTATATATAGCTAATCAGGTCGTCCTCTCGTATGGCCCCACGAAGAAGCCAGTTCTGAATGGAAAGCGAACCAGTGACGTTATCCAATCCATCGCCCGCTCCAAACCATCCCACGCGCTGGAGTGTCTGAATCTGGCATCTCTCGAACAGTTGAGGCGGTCGCACAAAGCTTGTGACTGACGGATACGCAGGTGGATACGCGTTCGGTTGCGAGACGGGCACGTTGTCGAAATAGCTGGTAGTTCCCGGCGCAGTGCTCCACCAGGAGCCAAACGGGTCCTCGGGAGGCAAACGATCCAAGCCAAGCGTACGTCGTGCCAGCGCCCCTTCCGGGCTGGCGAGCATCGATCGCAGATATGCGTTGTATGTGATCAGAGCGTGTGTCTCGGTCTCGAAGGCGTCGACTGAGCCGCCGATAGCTCCAAGCACAATGGAACCAACCGCACGTCCCACGATTCGCGTACGCATGCCGTCCTCCGGCGTCAATGAACTGATCCAGCCGACTTCGACGCCGGCTTGGTTACGACCTTTAAGGGAGGTCTCTTCCCACCCAATCCACGGCATTCGAACTCGCTAGGCACATAGCTGTACGACTCGCACATGTCACCCGTCGTCAGGGCTGCATGGCTGCCCTTCCTTTCACGGATACGCTTCATTCCCATCGACGCCGCGCAATCGGTAAAGGAGAAGCGCATTGCTTCTTGAGCTAGAACCTTGTCCGAAGGCAACTCGCATATCAGTTGCTTCACGGACGTCTCCATGTCCTTGTGTAGGCGCCGAAACTCCTCTGAGCTCTCTTCCAGAAACAGCATGCAGCTCATCCTGACTGCAAGGGAGCCAATGTGGGAAATATAGGCATCCGCCATGGAGGGGGCAGATGTCATGTCAAGCCGCTGCATCTGTACTGGCGGGACGATGTAGGCAGAGCCATCCCATGTGTAACGCTCTCTTGGAACAGTACTCCGAACAGCGCGTCCCTCGATCCTGTCCAACCGCCGCTCTATTTCCTGCGGGCTTGCGTACCCCTCTTTGTAATACAGCAAAACCCAGCCATAGCTTTCGCTGAATCCGGGTAGCATCCTGAGCAGGAGACCGTCAGCGACATCGACGTCCTTCGAAGCATCCGGAACGAAGTAGTAGCCTTCCGCATCGGTGCGAAGAATCTTTTGATGCAGGCAATCACTTGACGTACGAAACGGGGTAAAAAATGTCGACTCGTAATTGACGACCACGGCAACATCGGCCAGTCCCTTGCCCGTCTGCGCGTCGACGACACGACCGCGCTTCTCCGAAAGCGTCATTTGAAAACGATACGGTTGAATAAATAACAGAAGGAGGTACAGCATCCCGAAGACCCCGATCGCCATCAGCAACCACTGCAGCCAACGAAAGACGCGCGACTGAGCCATCTCACATCTCCAGGATGCGCCACACGCCGTCCGACCCCTGCATCAGGCGCAATGGATAGCCGGTTCGCGTCTCGTCGGATTGGTCGCGAACCAATGTTAAGTCCGCCATGCCGCCGGAGAACTGACCATCCACAACTGTCCCCAGTTGCTGAGCAAACGTAGGCATTTGCGCACCCAAAGCTGAGAGCAAGGCGACGTACTCAGTACGGCGATCCGGATGGAACACATCGGCGGCTCCGATCAGGTCCTGTGCCGCCAATCGGTCGCGCAGGTACCCATAGATGTCGCAGAGCATGCTTCGCTGAGCAATACGGTCCCGAACCAAGATGTACCGGTCGGCCACGAATCCGCCGTGATTGACGTCGAGCCTGGCCCGGTAAAGGCCGGGGTGGGGGAACGTGTATGCATTGGGCGCCCCGTCCAGCGTCGCGCCTTCGTGTTCCCAGATCCCATCGCCATTGAGATCGAGCCGAACATTGGAGACGGTCACGCTGCTGGGCAGGTTGTCGAGGTTCATGTGATAGACGGCCTGGAACGGACCGAACCCGACTTGACCCACCTGGTCGTTCGCTTCGATCGCAATCAGCGCGGGATCAGCGCTCGCCTGCACCGACACGCTCGCGGTTGCCGTGGCACCGGTCATCGTCGTCGCGACCACATCGAGGGTATTCGCGCCCGGCTCGACCGGCACCGCTACGGCGAGGAACCGACCGTTCGCTGTGGCTGCCACGACGCCGTTGACAGTAATCCCGGTGTTGACCGGTCCCTCGAACGTGCCGACGACGTCCACCGAACGACCGTTGACTGTGCTGGTTGCCACCGGTGAGGTTACAGTGACACTCACCGGAGCTGCACCGTGGATCGAGCGTTCGAGCCCCAGCGAGGGAACGCCTCCGCTCAACTGTCCAATCGGGACGAACCCCGTCTGCGGGGGGTAGTCGGCATCCGGGTCGAAGCCGCACAGCTCGGTACCGGCGGGCAACGGGGTCGCCCCGCCCGGCGAACTCACCGATTGGGTCACCGGCTCGGACCAGGCGGATCCGTAGTTATAGTCTCCGTGAAAGTACGCCCTGATCGTTCGAGTGCCCGCGATCGGCGAGGACAGTGCGCAGCCGCCACCCGCGATCTCATCGAACTGCGTACCGTAAGAGCAGGAATTGGTGCCGTCCGTTATGCGTACATAGCCAATCGGTAACAGACTCGTGTTCCAAGGACGAACTACTGGTGTAATCGTGAAGAACACGAACGAACCTTGCCCGGCATGCGAGGTTTGGGGAACTACGTTGCCGATCTCGATCGCTACCGTCCCGTAGGCGATACGCTGCTGGCTCGTCGCTGAAGTCACTGTTCCATAGTTGCTGTCGCCCGCGTAAGTGGCCGACAGTAGGATCGTGTTGGGGGTCGTCGATGGAGCGACCAAGCTGCAGCCTGTCTGCGGCAACACAAAGGTGCAACTCACCTGGTTGGTTAGATCAGTAACTGTGACTGACCCCGTCGGCACGGGATCACTCGGCGATGGCCTGGTCAACTCGACCGTTGCCACGTAGGGAGCGGTGTAGCGAGGGACCGCAGGCTCGATCTGCGAGATGACGATTGATGGCACGGGCAACACAGTGAAATCCCCGGGGCTTTCGGCCATCGATCCCGAAACGTGCACCGCCACCGGCCCTGTAGTCGCCCCGACGGGCACGGTCGCGACGATCTCTTCATCCGCGCTGCTCGTCACCACGGCCGCAACGCCGTTGAAGTACACCTCCGGCACGATGCCCGGGTCCTGCAACAAATCGGCGCCGATGATTCGGACCGACGCGCCGACCGGACCACGGTCGGGGTCGAGATTGGTGATGCTCGGTTCGGCCGTCCCGATCACTGCGAACGGCGGGCTCGTTACCGACGCCAGAGCATCACCCGATGTCGCCGTCAGAATCAGGCGCGCAGCGGGCTGCACCGTATCGATGGCCAACCCACGTACGAGACAATAGCTGCGGCCCGCAGGAATCGTGCAGCCAGAGGGGCCCGACAGACTGCCAGAAGTTCCCGATGCCAGGGCAACGCTAACTGCGGTGGACGCAACGACATTCGTTGGACCGCCGCCGTGATGTGCTTGCACCACGATCTCGAACGGCACATCAACATACGCGTCCGCGAAAGATTCTTCATTCTGACGCCGAACCACTCCGAGGCGGTCTGCCGGTATGGTGTTGACTACAAGTAGCCCGCCTGGACCGCTGATTTGCGAGGAGCCGACGACTGTGCGGCTTATCGTATCGATAGCTTTAAGGGCACCTGAGTAGCCCAACACGAAGAGACGGTCGCCACCAGTATTGGCTCGCAAGCCCCTGATGGAGTCGACATCGGGAACGATCGTTTCCGACAATGTCTCCGCGTGCAAGTCAACGATCGAAACGTCGAGGTCACCGGTCGAAATGTAAGCTTCCGACTCCCCTGGGCCTACTACGAATGCACCCGGGTAACCTGGAATTTGGACGTTCCAGAGGAGATTTTCAGTCGCCGGATCAACGGCATTCAGCGTGTGAGATGCGTAGTGAAGCGCGTACAGCGGATCGCCCGCCACTCCAAGATGTGAAAGTATTGACGAACTTCCCGAACCGGCCAAGGCATAGGTTGCGCTGACCACTCCCGCGCTCACATCAAACCGCTGCAGCTGCGAGTTGTCTGTGTAGTAGAAGCTCCCCCCTGCCGGATTCGCATGCAGGTCCTCCGGAACAGTAAAGGCGGCTATCGGACGGCTGTCGATCAGCCCTCCTGTCGCCATGTCGATGCGCGCGAGGTGCTTATCTGGGATGCTGCCACTGAGGTAGTAGGTAACGTATAGCCTGTTCAGCGCATGATCGCGCACGGTACCGTACGTGGTTCCGTACCCGAATCCGATACCGGGATCGATGGATGCGGTCGCCGTATTCGTTCCGAGGTCGATGACAGTGACGCGCTGCGAGCCAATGACGTAGAGGAAGCTGCCGGATGTGTCGAGGTAAAGATCGCTTGGATTCTGGTCAGTGGCGATAGAAGCCAGGACCGAATGGGTCGCCGTGTCAACGACTGCGACGCTGCTGGCTGTATGGTTCAGCACATAAGCCCGCGTGCCCGCCGTGTTGACGATCATCTTTCCCGCGCCTTGGCCCGTTGATATCGCCGCAACAGGCTGGGCCGTGGCAGAGTCGACCACAATCACACCGCCACTATCTGCTGAGCTCGCATACAGAAGCTCGCTGCCCGTCTGAGGCTGAGCGGATAGAACAACAAAATTGGACCACGGGGTCGTCGAGAAGCCGTACGCCGTCAACGTGATCGGTCCGGTGCTCACGCCGGTCGGCACAGTCACCGTCAGTTGGGTAGCGGATGCAGTGGTCACCGAGCCAGAAAGGCCATTGAAATCCACCTGGTTCGCTGCCGGCGTTTCACCGAAGTTGACGCCGCGGATCGTAATGACGTTTCCGGCAACGGCACCGGGGGTAAAGCTGTGGATTTGCGGCGGTACGCGAAACACCGCGCTGCTGGTTGCCGTCTGGCCGTTGACCGTGACGGAAATGGGACCGCTGGTTGCTCCGTCCGGGACATACACCATCAAGCGCGTAGCCGTTGCCGAATAGGTCTCCGCAGGAACACCGTTGAAGGTGACGAAGTTGTCTTCGACGGTGGTACTGAAGCCGCTTCCGTTAATGCGAACGCTCGTCCACGGCTCTCCGCGATTGGGACTGAAGGAGGAGATGGTCACTGCGAGCGCGGTGCCGGCCCAGCTAATCAGGCCGATCAAGAACCAGCCAAGTAACCACGGTGACAGCCGACGTGGACGAGAAGGCCCACCCCTCGGCCGCCTGAACCACCCCGTATATGGAGCGGCCTTCGTGCTTCTCCCATTTGCCGCAGTGCAACCGGTACCGCGCGGGCCGTGGCTCATCCATTTCTCCATATTCCTGTCCTCGATCAACACGGCGCGTCGGACAGAAACGCGTCGCTCTGGCTATCTGCGGGCCGACCGCTGACCACGCAATTGACTGAAAAGTATGGGATTCTCGTAGAGCTAGAAATACGGCGTGAGGCACTTGACGACATCTTCTTTTGCATCCTGCAAAGGGTGGCAGCACATCCTAACGGATACCGGTGCCCCTCCCCCAGTTAGTAGTGCAGTCACCGCGAACCCTAAGGCACTCGGCAAAGGCATCGATGGGCGACTATGGCCGGACGCCCTAACGCAAGTTCATTGACCAGCCAATGACGTGACCCCGCTCGCTGCTGCCATCCCGGCGGACGAGCGGATTTTCATCCGCACGCATCGCTTTTGTGAGGAGTCCAAGGTCCTTGCATCACTTGTCGAGCACAATGGGAAATAGCCTCGCAAGCGTGTAAGAAATTTCTTACGGGCGCCCGTCTGAGGCAGCTCGAGCGTGCGCAAGCCATAAGGCGAGCTTCAATGCAGCTCGTGCGAAGACTGACCTGCGTACGAAAGTTGTAGCCAGCTAGACGGTGAGTCCGGCGGGGATGGTAGCGGGTTCAATCCATGTCCGGCGAACGCTGGCCGGCGTCTTGTAGCGGTGTGCGCTGTGCGGCCGCTGCTCGTTGTAGAACTGTCGCCAGCGCTCGATCAGCACCTTCGCCTCGGCGCCGCTGCGGAACCATTCGCGGTTGAGGAGCTCGTCGCGCAGCTTGCCGTTGAAACTTTCGACGAAGCCGTTCTGCCACGGGCTGCCCGGCGCGATGAACGCCGGGCCGATCGCCGCGTCGCGCAACCAGCGCATGACCTTGGCTGCAGTGAATTCGGCGCCGTTGTCGGATCGGACGAAAGCTGGCTTTCCGTAAAGCCGCATCAGCCGCGACAGCGTCAGGATCACGTCCTGCGAACGCAGGCTTGCGCCAACCTCGATCGCCAGGCATTCGCGGGTGTATTCGTCGATGACGCAAAGCAGCTTGAGGCTGCGGCCGTCGACCATCTGGTCATGTACGAAGTCGTAGCTCCAGACGGCATTCGACCGCACGGCATCAGGGAGGCGGATGTCGCTACCGGAGCGGCGGCGACGCGGGGCGACGGCGCGGAATGTTCAAGCCCAGTATCCGCCACTGACGGCGCACACGGGCCTCGCCCAGGGCAAGCCACGCGGCCATGCGCCGATACCCGAACCGCGGTACCTCCAGCGACGCCGCCATCAGCTTCTCGGCCACGGCCTGATCCTTGGCCGCCTGCCGCGGCCGGTAGCTGCCGATGCGCCGGCTCAGGCCCAGATACCGGCAAGCCTTGCGCTCTGAAACTCCCCGACGGACCAGCACCTGGACCGATTCGCGCCGCACCGACGGGGATGTCATTTTTTTCGGACGATCTCCTTCATCCCGTCGATCACCAGCATCTGCTCGGCGACCAGCCGCTTGAGGCGGGAGTTCTCGGACTCGAGATCCTTCAGGCGGCGGGCATCGGGCGCATCCAAGCCGCCGAACTTGTTGCGCCAGCGGAAAAACGTCTGGTCGGTGATGTTGTGTTTCCTGCACAGCGCCTTGATCGACATCGCGCCGGCCTCGGCCTCGCGAAGGATCAAGATGATCTGCTCGTCACTGAAACGCTTCTTCATTGAGCTCTCCTGGCCAGTTAAGGGTAGAGAACTCACCATCAGAATGGCTACACGATTCGTCTCAGGTCAGCTGGTCATCGTCGATCAAGCCCGCCGTTACTCCTGCCGCACCGTCTCGGCAGCTGGCAACGCTGCTCGCTCTCGAGCGAGCACAAGAACCGGGAACGCCTGTACTCATCGAACAAGCTGAGCGCATGCTCTCCTGGCAGCGTTGAAATGCGACCGCCCCGACTTCGCCACTGGATGGGCGAACTCGACCAATCGTTTTTCTCCGGAGAACATCTACTGTGGCGTGACGCACCGGCTGTCGCTTTGCTTTCACGCTCGCCATATTGACGCATGGAGAGACTCAGGCCGGCGCACTCCAGATCTGCACTCTGGCGTGCCGGTGCCGCAATCCCGCAGGGCGCACCTGAATCATCAAATCGACACGCACCGAAATCCGCTCGCGAGATATCCGCATGGCCGCGGCTTTCGAGCCGATGACAGTATTCGTAGCAACCGGCTTTGCGATCGGCATCGCTCTGCAGTCGCGCGTGTCGCACGTGCGGGCCTCGGGAATCCTGATGAGACCTTTGGCAGGCGCGCCCTTTGGTGGAGACGCGCCTCTTCGGACCCATCAGCGAGGCGTCACCGGTCATATGAATGCTTCTGCGGACAGGCGAGCAAAGTCGCGAGCTCTGGGCTAAGAAGCCCTCACGTGCTCGGCGTTGCCCCGACACCATGGCATCGACACGCTCGCAGCGCGTTAGTGCGAGAGCAAACGGTGAACTTGGCGAGCTGGAGCCGCGCTGCCGCTTTCAAAGGCCCGACACGACGCAAAACTGCAGTGTGATGGTGGACGGCCCCTGAAGGGCCACCGTAACCGCTTGAAGCCAGACGAAACTGGCGGAGAGAGAGGGATTCGAACCCTCGATAGAGCTTTTGACCCTATACTCCCTTAGCAGGGGAGCCCCTTCGGCCTCTCGGGCATCTCTCCGGGGATGTGCGGATGTCGCCGCGGTGTCGGATGCGGCATGGTCGCCGCTCCTGCGCGCCCCGAAGGACGCATTCGCCTACGAAGGCGCGCAGGATAACGTCAGCGCGGCAGATCGTAAAGTCAGCCTTCTTGGCCGCCGCTGCCTGCCTCTTCCGAGCCGGCGCTCTGCTCGCGCTTGATGCGCTGGTAGATCTCCTCGCGATGCACGGCGACGTCCTTCGGCGCGTTGATGCCGATGCGCACCTGATTGCCTTTCACGCCGAGCACGGTGACGGTGACTTCGTCGCCGATCATGAGGGTTTCGCCGATACGGCGGGTGAGAATCAGCATTTCTTCATTCTCCTGCGATGCCTGTGGTCGGTCCGATGTTCGACGTCTGCCGGCGCTCACTCCGAACAAACGAAAACATCAGGGGACCGGATCAGCCTCCCTAGCTGATCACGTGACCCTTCCCCTGTTTCAAGGAACCGGGCCGTGTACGGCCCTGGATGATGCCGTCTGTGTATGGACGGCTGAAACACATGCATGAAACGGTTGCGATGGTAACCGCAGCCATCGTGCCTGCGCAATCGAGAACGCGCAAGCACATCCGCGGTTTCTCCACAATCTACGCGAGCTGCCCGGCTAGCCATTCCGGCACATGCGCGAGCGCCTGATCCAGTGCTGGCGAATCGACGCCGCCGCCCTGCGCGAGGTCCGGACGGCCGCCGCCCTTGCCGCCGATCTGCGCGGCGACGTGCGCGACGAGGTCGCCGGCCTTGACCCTGCCGAGCGCACTGCCACCGACGCCGCCGGCCAGGGAGACCTTGCCGTCCGCGCCGGCGGCCAGCAGCACGACGCAGTCGCCGAGCCGCTGCTTGAGCGTGTCGACGCCCTCGCGCAGCGCCTTCGCGTCGAGGCCGTCGACGCGCGCGGCGACCAGACGGATGCCGCCGATCTCGCGCGCCTGCGCGGCGAGGTCCTGCGTCGCCGAACTGGCGGCCTTGGCCTTCAGCGCGTCGAGCTCACGCTCGAGCCTGCGCTGGCGGTCGAACACCTGGCGCAGCTTATCGACGACCTCGGTCGAGGCGACCGACAGCAGATCGGCGACCGCGTCGAGCCGGCGCTCCTCGTCGGCGACGTAGGCGGTCGCGGCCGCGCCGGTCAGCGCCTCGATGCGGCGCACGCCCGAGGCGACGCCGCTCTCGGCGACGATCTTGAACAGGCCGATGTCGCCGGTGCGCGTCACGTGGGTACCGCCGCACAGCTCGGTCGAGAACGCGCCCATGCGCAGCACGCGCACGCGGTCGCCGTACTTCTCGCCGAACAGCGCCATCGCACCGAAGTCGATCGCCTCGTCGTAGCCCATGTCGTGCACTTCGGCGGCGACGTTGCGGCGAATCTCGGCGTTGACGATGTCCTCGATGCGGCGCAGCTCGTCGGCACCGACCGGCTGGAAATGCGAGAAGTCGAACCGCAGCCGGTCCGGCGCGACCAGCGAGCCCTTCTGCGTGACGTGCGTGCCGAGCACCTCGCGCAGCGCGGCGTGCAGCAGATGCGTCGCGGAATGGTTGAGGATCGTGTCCTGGCGGCGCGCTGCGTCGACCGCGGCCGCGACGCGATCGCCGCGGCGCAGCGGCTGCGCGCCGTGCCAGCGTCCGATGTGGCCGTGGAACGCGCCGGCGAGCTTGTGCGTATCGGCCACCGCGAGGTGGCCGCCACTGCCGCTGAGCGTACCGGTGTCGCCGACCTGGCCGCCGGACTCGGCGTAGAACGGGGTGCGATCGAGGATCACGATGCCTTCCTCGCCGTCGGCAAGCGCGTCGACCGCGCGGCCGCCGCTGAGGATCGCGACGACGACGCCTGACTCGTCCTGCAGCGTCTCGTAGCCGAGGAACTGCGTCGGCGCGAGGCTCGCGGCGAGCTCGGCCGGCAGCTGGCCCTTGGACTCGAACTGGCTGGCCGCACGCGCGCGCTCGCGCTGCTGTTCCATCGCCGCCTCGAAGCCGGCCATGTCGACGCTCAGGCCGCGCTCGCGCGCGATGTCGGCGGTCAGGTCGACCGGGAAGCCGTAGGTGTCGTAGAGGCGGAACGCGTCGGCGCCGGGAATGACCGACTGCGCGCGCGCCGCGACTTCACCGAACAGCTTCATGCCCTGCTCGAGCGTCTCGCCGAAGCGCTCTTCCTCGACCTTGAGCGCGCGCTCGACCAGCTCGCGCTTGGCCGGCAGCTCCGGATAGGCCTCACCCATGACGTCGATCAGCGGCGCGACCATCTTCCAGAAGAAGTCGCCGCGCACGCCGAGCATCCAGCCGTGCCGCAGCGCGCGGCGGATGATCCGGCGCAGCACGTAGCCGCGCCCTTCGTTCGACGGCAGCACGCCGTCGACGATCAGGAACGAGCACGCGCGGATGTGGTCGGCGATCACGCGCAGCGAGTTGTTGCCCAGATCGGCGGTGCCGGTCAGGCCGGCCGCGGCGCGGATCAGGTGCTGGAACGTGTCGATCTCGTAGTTGGTGTGCACGTGCTGCAGCACCGCGGCGAGCCGCTCCAGGCCCATGCCGGTATCGACGCACGGCGCCGGCAGCGGCGTCAGCGTGCCGTCGGCGGCGCGATCGAACTGCATGAAGACCAGGTTCCAGATCTCGATGAAGCGATCGCCGTCCTCGTCGGGCGAGCCGGGCGGACCGCCGGCGATGTGCGCGCCGTGGTCGTAGAAGATCTCGGTGCACGGTCCGCACGGACCGGTGTCGGCCATCTGCCAGAAATTGTCCGACGCGAACGGCGCGCCCTTGTTGTCGCCGATCCGCACGATGCGCTCGGCCGGCACGCCGACCTGGTCCTTCCAGATCGCGTAGGCCTCCTCGTCGGTGTGGTAGACCGTGACCAGCAGCCGATCGGCCGGCAGCTTCCAGACGCCGGTCAGCAGCTCCCAGGCCCAGAGGATCGCGTCGCGCTTGAAGTAGTCGCCGAACGACCAGTTGCCGAGCATCTCGAAGAACGTGTGATGGCGCGCCGTATAGCCGACCGAATCGAGATCGTTGTGCTTGCCGCCGGCACGCAGGCAGCGCTGCACGTCGGCGACGCGCGGCCCCGGCGGCTTCTCGCTGCCGAGGAACGCGTTCTTGAACGGCACCATGCCCGAGTTCGTGAACAGCAGCGTCGGGTCGTTGGCCGGCACCAGCGGCGCCGAGGGCACGATCACGTGGCCCTTGGAGCGGAAGAATTCGAGGAAGGTGGAGCGGATGTCGGCGCTGGTCGTCATGGTGTCTGGCAAGCCGTCAAGGATCGTGTCGGGTGCAGCGTTCCGCCGTCACGCACATGCGAGGCGCGAGGTATCCGGGCGGAGCGGAGGTGAACCGGACCGACGACGGCGCGGCCAGCCGGCACGGCGGCGGCCAGCGCGGCGGAACGGCCCGGCCCGAAGCGACCCGTCGCTAGTCGGAACCGTCGTCCTCGCCGCCGAAATCGGTGCGGGTTACGGCGCCCACTGTGGGGCCATCGAAGCCGCGGCGCAAGAGAAAACCGGCCTGGCGGGCCCGGTCGCGCGGCGAAACCGCCCTGCCCGCTCCATACTGCCGTTCGAGCTGACGACGCGCCGACGCGGCCCAGTCGACGTCGAGCTCGGCCAGGGCCTCGCGGATCAGCGCGTCGCCGATCGCGTGCGATTTGAGCTCGGCGACGATACGCCGCGGGCCGTAGCCCTGGCCGGCGCGGCTGCGCGCCAGTGCAGCCGCGAAGCGCGCATCGCTCTGCAGCGCGCCCGAGCCGAGCGAGGCGATCGCAGCCTCGGCCTCGTCGGCGGCATGGCCGCCGCGCGCGAGCTTGGTCTTGAGCTCGGCGCGCGAATGCTCGCGTCGCGCCAGCAGGCCCAGCGCCTTGCCGTAGGCGGTGCCGGTGCGGCTGCGGGTGGTGGTACCGCGGGTGGAGGTAGTGGTGCCGTCGCCGCTGCCGGGCCGGTCCGGATCTCGCGGCGGCCGCATCCGGTTCATCGGTGGTCGCGCCGCGAACGGCGCCGGCGCTGACGGTCAGTCGGTCGCACGCGTGCTCTGCGGCTGCGTGCCGACCAGCTTGAACTGGTCGAGCTGGCCGATCAGCGCGGTGCCGTCGAGCTTGCGCGCGCCGATCTGGCTGCGGCCGGCCTCGCTCTCGGCCTGGATCACGACGACGACCGTGATGATGCCCTCGTCGTCGAACAAGGCGTACTGCGGGATGTCGATCGCCATCGGCTCGCCGCTCGAGCGCGCGCCGTCGCCGAGCAGGAACAGCGCATTGCCGGCGTCGATGTCGGCCTGGGTCGCGGCACGTCCGGCGACGAAGCCGCTGCTCGGCAGCGGCGGCCAGACCAGGCTGCTGCCGATGACCTCGGCGGCGTGGGCGGCACCGGCCGCGGCCGCAGCGAGGCCGGCGAGGATCGCGAAGACGGAACGGCTGACGATACGGCTCATGACGCGCTCTCCGATAACCCGATACGGCGGCCGCAACGGCTGTCCGGCCGGTTCGCGGCACCTTAGTGCCGGCGGACGCGGGACGTCCAGCCATGCCCGACCGGCGGTCGGGCATCCTGACCGGCGGCGGCGACGGCCGGGGCCGGTCGCGACGCGTGGGCCGCGATCAGGCCTCCTCGACCTCGACCGCCGGCAGCGGCGACTTGCCGTTGCTGACCAGCAGCTTGGCGCGCAGCTGCGCGTCGATCGCCGCGGCGATCTCCGGATGCTCCTTGAGGTACAGGCGCGTATTGTCCTTGCCCTGACCGATGCGGTCGCCGTTGTAGCTGTACCAGGCGCCGGACTTGTCGATCAGGTTGTGCGCGACGCCGAGCTCGATCAGCTCGCCCTCGCGCGAGGTGCCCTCGCCGTAGAGGATCTCGAACTCGGCCTGGCGGAACGGCGGTGCGACCTTGTTCTTGACGACCTTGACGCGCGTCTCCGAGCCGATCACCTCGTCGCCGCGCTTGACCGCACCGATGCGGCGGATGTCCAGACGCACCGACGCGTAGAACTTCAGCGCATTGCCGCCGGTGGTGGTCTCGGGGCTGCCGAACATCACGCCGATCTTCATGCGGATCTGGTTGATGAAGATCACCAGACAGCCGGACTTCTTGATATTGGCGGTCAGCTTGCGCAGCGCCTGGCTCATCAGGCGCGCCTGCAGGCCGACGTGCGAATCACCCATCTCGCCCTCGATCTCGGCCTTCGGCGTCAGCGCCGCGACCGAGTCGACGACGACGACGTCGACCGCATTGGAGCGCACCAGCATGTCGGCGATCTCGAGCGCCTGCTCGCCGGTGTCCGGCTGCGAGACCAGCAGGTCGTCGACGTTGACGCCGAGCTTCTCGGCATAGGTCGGGTCGAGCGCGTGCTCGGCGTCGACGAACGCGGCGGTGCCGCCGTTGCGCTGGCAGCTGGCGATGACCTGTAGCGTCAGCGTGGTCTTGCCGGAGGATTCCGGCCCGTAGATCTCCACGACGCGGCCGCGCGGCAGGCCGCCGACGCCGAGTGCGATGTCCAGGCCGAGCGAGCCGGTCGAGACCGTCTCGATCGCGTCGTCGGTACGGTCGCCCATGCGCATGACGGCACCCTTGCCGAACTGCTTCTCGATCTGGGAGAGCGCGGATGCGAGCGCGCGGCGCTTGTTGTCGTCCATTGGGCGGTACCTCGAATAGGAGTGATCGGCGCGGAAGATGCCGCGTCGGCATCTCAGGGGCTGAGACGATGCGGCGAAGTGGCGGTCATTATCCCACAGCGGTCGCAGCCGGACAGCGCCCGATGCCGCGTCAGCTGGTAAGAATTCGCCGCACGCCCTCGAGCGCCGCGGCGACCGTGCTGCGCCGTACCGCCTCGCGGTCGCCCGGGAAATGGAACTGTTCGGCGCGGGCATAGCCGCCGCGCCGCTTCCAGCCGATCCAGACCGTGCCGACCGGCTTGCCGGGCGTCGCGCCGCCGGGACCGGCGATGCCGGTGACCGCGACCGCGACGCTGGCGCCGTAGCGCGCGAGCGCGCCGGAGACCATCTCGATCGCGGTTTCCTGGCTGACCGCGCCGGTGCGCTGCAGCGTCTGCGGCTGCACGCCGAGCAGGGCTGCCTTGGCCTCGTAGCTGTAGGCGACCACGCCGCATTCGAACCACGACGAGCTGCCCGGAATATCGGTCAGCACCTTCGCGATCCAGCCGCCGCTGCACGACTCGGCGGTCACGATGCTGAGGCCGCGCGCGATCAGCAGATCGGCGACGGTCCGGCCGAGCACACCGAGGCCGGCGTCGTCGTGTACGAGGGGGGCCGACATCACCCGTCTCCGCGAAAGCTGAACGTCAGGAACGGCGACGGTAGCCGATCGCTCCGCAGGCGTCGAGTGCGGCGCGGCGTGCGACCTGCGAGCCGGGCGGCGCATCGCAGCCGATCTCCAGGTTCAAGATCGTCCGACGCGAAGTGTTCCAAGCGCGACGATGGGGGTCGAGCGGGTCGAGTGGGTCGACGGCCATCGTCGGCGCGCACCGATCGACGATCCGATCCACCTGTCCGTCGGAGCGCACACCGGAGCGGTCGAAGCCGGCCGATTGCGTGGCGGCCAGCGCTGTGCGATTCTCGCCCGCCGCCGAGCCGATCGATGAATTCATATCGTATTTCAACGATTTGCATGAATCCTCTGATGTCGCAGCTCAGCTCCGCGGTCGAATCGTCCGCGCCGCGGCGGCAATCGCTCCGAACCGGTTTTCGGCACGCGGCATCGCGCAGCGACGATCGGCGTGCGTCCGGCGCCGCTGCGAGCCGCTGATGGATCTCAAGAGCGGCTATCCGTTCTGGGCCGTCAAGAACGGTCTGATGCGCGCGTTTCCGGCGCTGCAGTCGGATCTGCGCTGCGAGGTCGCCGTGGTCGGCGGCGGCATCACCGGCGCACTGATCGCCGATGCGCTGACCGAGGCCGGCCACGAGGTCGTCGTGCTCGAGCAGCGCGACATCGGCTGGGGCAGCACCGCGGCCAGCACGGCCCTGCTGCAGTACGAGATCGACACGCACCTGGTCGATCTCGCCGAACGCTACGGCGAGGCCGACGCGGTCGAGGCCTACCGCGGCTGCGCCGAGGCGATCGAATCGCTGCACGCGCTGGCCGGCGAGGTCCGCGACGTCGGCTTCGCGCGCACGCACAGCCTCTACTACGCGAGCCGGCAGCGCGATCGCGCCGCGCTCGAAGCGGAGTTCTCGCTGCGCCGCCGCCACGGCTTCGATGTGCGCTGGTTCGAGCCGGAATCCCTGCAGGCGCGCTACGGATTCCGCGCGCCGGCCGCGATCCTCAGCGCGACCGCGGCCCAGGTCGATCCGTACCGCTTCACGTACCGGCTGCTCGCGCGGCGGCTTCGCGGCGGGATGCAGGTATTCGATCGCACAGTCGTCAGCTCGATCGACGCGACCACGCGCGGCGTCACGCTGCGCACGCAGGCCGGACCGGTCGTGCGTGCCGGCCACGTGGTGCTGGCCGCCGGCTATGCGACGCAGCACTGGCTCGACCGGCTCGTCGCGCGCAACCGCAGCAGCTATGCGTTCGTGACCGATCCGCTCGACGAGGCCGCGCTCGGGCCGCTGCGGCGGACCCTGGTCTGGGAGTCGGCGCGTCCGTATCTGTATCTGCGCACGACCCAGGACAGCCGCCTGCTCGTCGGCGGCGAGGACGATGCGGTCGACCGGCCGGCGCGGCGCGATGCACGCGTCGACCGCAAGGCACGCAGGATCGCCGCCAAGGCCGGCACCCTGCTGCCGCATCTGGACATCGTGCCGACGTTCTCGTGGGGCGGCACGTTCGCCGAGACCGCCGACGGCCTGCCGTTCATCGGCCCGCACGCCCAGTACGGTCCGCGCGTCGTGTTCGTGATGGCCTACGGCGGCAACGGCATCACCTACTCGATGCTCGGCGCCGGCCTGGTCAGTGCCTACCTGGCGCGCCGCCGCCATCCGCTGCAGGCCCTGTTCGGATTCGGGCGGCTCGAGCGCTGAGCGGCCGCGTCATCGCGTCGCGGCCCGCACGCGGCGGCTTGCCAAGCCGGCGGCCCGGCGCGATGCTCATCGGCTGCCTGTCCACGCTGCGGAGTCGTCGGTGATCCTCGCTCGCATCGGCGCCGCGCGGTGCCCGACTGGCCGCTGCCTTCGGCCTCGCCCGGCGCGTCGCCGTCACGACCGGCGTGGCGGCGGCCCGGTCCGATGAGCGAGCTGCCGCCGCCGCTGCAACGGATTCCGGCCGCGATCGCCGCGGTCGAGGACTATCGTCCATTCGCGCGCGAGCGCCTCGGCGAGGCGGCCTGGGCGTACTTCGACGGCGCAGCCGCCGACGAGGCGACCGCCGCCGACAACCGCGCCGCATTCGGCCGGCTGCGGCTGGCCGGCCGGGTCCTGGCCGACCTGGCCGGCGGCGACACCGCGCTGACGCTGTTCGGCCAGACACTCGCGCACCCGATCGTGCTGGCGCCGGTCGCGTACCAGACGCTGGCGCATCCGGACGGCGAGCGCGCCTCGGCGCTGGCCGCGGCGGCGATGGGCGGCGCGATGGTCGTCAGCACGCAGGCCGGCCTGACGCTCGAGGAGATCGCCGCGGCGACGCCGGCGCCGCTGTGGTTCCAGCTCTACATCCAGCCCGATCGCGCGTTCACGCGGACCCTCGTCGAGCGCGCCGAGGCGGCCGGCTATCGCGCCCTGGTCGTGACCGTCGACGCGCCGGTCAACGGCGTGCGCAATCGCGAGCAGCGCGCCGGCTTCGCGTTGCCGCCCGGCATCGAGGCGGTCAATCTGCGCGGCCTGCAGGCGCCGCCGGCCGCCGCGGCCGGCCGCATCGCGTTCGGCACGCCGCTGCTGGAGCAGGCGCCGACCTGGCACGATCTGGACTGGCTGCGCTCGATCACGACGCTGCCGATCCTCGCCAAGGGCATCCTCGGCGCCGACGACGCGGTACGTGCGATCGCGCACGGCGTCGACGGCCTGATCGTCTCGAACCACGGCGGGCGCACGCTCGACACGCTGCCGGCGACGATCGACGCACTGCCGGCGGTCGCCGCCGCGGTCGCCGGGCGCGTGCCGCTGCTGCTCGACGGCGGCATCCGGCGCGGCACCGACGTGCTCAAGGCGCTCGCGCTCGGCGCGTCGGCCGTGCTGATCGGCCGGCCGTACGTCTACGGACTGGCCGCGGCCGGCGCGACCGGCGTCGCGCACGTGCTGCAGATCCTGCGCACCGAGCTGGAACTGGCGATGGCGCTGACCGGCCGGCGCCGGTTCGCCGACATCGACGCCTCGGCGATCTGGCGCGGCTGAGCGGCGTCGCCTGCGACCGCCGGTCGCGCGCGCCGGTCTGGCCAAGCCCCGATAATCGGCCGATGCGCGCCGCTTCGACGTCGATCCTCGGCACCCTGTGCACCCTGCGCTGGCTCGCGATCGCCGGGCAGGCCGCCGCGATCCTCGTCGCGACCGGACCGCTCGGACTCGCCCTCGCGCCGGCGCCGCTGTGGCTCGGTGTCGGCGTGCTCGCCGCGTTCAATCTCTACGCGGCCTGGCGCGTGCGGCGCTTTGAGGCCGGCCCGGCCGAAACCTTCGTCCACATCGCCCTCGACGTCGCAGTGCTGACCTGGCAGGTCGCCTGGAGCGGCGGCGTCGCCAATCCGTTCACGTCGCTGTTCCTGCTGCCGATCGCGTTCGCCGCGCTCGCCTTGCCGCTGCGCTGGATCTACGCGACCGCCGCGATCTGCGGCGCCGGCTACGCGGCCGCGGCGGGTCTGGGCCGGCCGCTCGCGCACGTGCACGGCGCGCCGCTCGACGGCTTCGACCTGCATCTGTGGGGCATGGCGGTCAATTTCCTGATCTCGGCCGGCGTGGTCCTGTACTTCTTCTCGCGGCTGGCCTCGGCGCTGCGCGCGCGCGAGCACGAGCTGGCGCTGCTGCGCGAGCGCTTCGCGCGCAACGAGGGCATCCTCGCGCTGGCGACGCATGCCGCCTCGGTCGCGCACGAGCTCAACACGCCGCTCGGCACGCTGACGCTGATGGTCGACGACCTGCTCGACCGTCCGCAGTCCGAGGAGCTGCGCGAGGACCACCGGACGATCCGCGAGCTGATCGACGTCTGCCGCGACCGCGTGCGCGAGCTCGCTGCGCCGGCCGAGACCGGCGACCAGGCGCGGCCGCCGCGCCGCGTCGACCTCGAGCGTGTGATCGAGCGCTGGCAGCTGGTGCGTCCGGCGGTCGAGCTGCACCGCAGCGGCGCGATCGGCCGCTACGCCAGCGTCGATCCGGCGGTCGGCCATCTGCTGCAGGCCCTGCTCAACAATGCCGCCGACGCCGGCGTGCGCGCCGGCACGCCGCGCGTGGACCTGCACCTGGAGGCCGATGCCGACGGACTGCGCGGACGGATCCGCGACTACGGCGACGGTTTCGACCAGGCGCGGCCGTTCCTGCCGGCGCGGCTGTTCGGCAGCAGCAAGCCCGACGGCCTCGGCGTCGGCCTGGCGCTGTCGCATGCGACGGTCGAGCGCCTCGGCGGCGAGCTGTCGATGCAGGCCAGCGACGGTCGTGGCGTCTGCATCCGCTTCCGCCTGCCGGCGACGGCCGTGGAGGCGCGATGAAGCGCGGCCTGCTGGTCGACGACGACGCGCTGTATCTGCGCGTGCTGCAGCGCTCGCTCCAGCGCCGCGGCCTGGAGATCGCGACCGCGACCAATGCCGCCGCCGCGCTGGCCTGTGCGCGCCGGCTGCGACCGGATTTCGCGCTGGTCGATCTGAAGCTCGACGGCGAGACCGGTCTGGACCTGATCGCACCGCTGCGTGCGCTGCACGCGGACATGCGCGTGATCCTCGTCACCGGCTATGCCAGCGTCGCGACCGCGGTCGAGGCGATCAAGCGCGGCGCCGACAACTACCTGCCGAAGCCGGCGAGCGTGCCGATGATCCTGCGCGTGCTCGCCGACGAGCCGCTGCCGCCGGAGATCGACGCGCAGATGACGCCGATGAACCGTCTGGAGTGGGAGCACATCCAGCAGGCGCTGAGCAACACGGCCGGCAACATCTCGGCCGCCGCGCGCATGCTCGGCATGCACCGCCGCTCGCTGCAGCGCAAGCTGGCCAAGCGTCCGGCACGCGAGCGCACGCCGTCCGACGAGCTGGACTGAAGCCGCAGCCGGCAGGCGCGCATGCGCGGGATCCACCCGGCAGGTGGAAGCCACCGTCGATCCGGAGCAGGCGATCAGCCGCAATCGCGCCGGTCGACGCGACCACGACTCCGGGCGATTCCAACCGCGCTCGTTCGAAGCCGGCAGGCCGGCCGCGACGCAGCGGCGGCCCGCAGGGGCATCACCCCGCCGTCAATGACACATGAACAGCGGAATCCGCGCATGTTCCAGCACGTGCTGCGTCATTCCTCCGAACAGCCATTCGGTGAAGCGGCGATGGCCGTAGGCGCCCATCACCAGCAGGTCGGCGCCGGCCGCCTCGGCGGCTTCGAGCAACGCCCATTCGGCCGGCTCACCGGCCTCGCCCAGCGTATGCACCTCCGCCACGAGGCCGTGCAGATCGAGGTAGCGCTCGAGGTCGAATGGCGGATGCCAGGTGCCGTAGCGCTTGGCATCGGTCTCGGAGGACTTCAGCAGCACGATCTGCTCGGCGCGTTCGAGCAGCGGCCGCGCCGCGTGGATCGCCCGCATGGCTTCGCGCGATCCGTTCCAGGCCAGGGCTACGCAGGACAGCCGGGCGACCGCTCCAGGCGGCACGACCACGCACGGATGAGCGAGCGTGACGAGCAGGCTGCCGACGGCAGAGACGCGCTGCCAGGGATCCTGGCCGGTGTCGGCAAGGCCGAGCACGACGGCGTCGTGCCAGTCGCAGGCGACCGACAACGCCTCGTCGAGCGGACTTTCGACGACCCGCCAGCTCGCCTCGGACACGCCACGCTCGTGCGCCCACCGAAGAAAGGCAGGTTCGGCCGCGATCGCGCGGTTGCGCTGTCGGCGCAGGTCTTCGGCGCTGTCCTCGAGAAACGTCGGAGCATCCATCACCGACATCGGTGCACCCATCCGGACCGCACACAGTCCGGTCAACGCAGCGTCGAGGGCGAACGCGAGGTCGGCGGCGAAGCTCGCGGCCGATCCGAACGGGACCGTGTCCGACGCGAGAGAGAGTAAGGAGAACATATCGGGAACTCCTGACCACGGTGACGCCACTATCGCGAAGTCCGGCCGGTACACCTTGATCTGCATCAAGCCCGTGGCACATCGCCGCGGACGTCGGCACTCCTGTCATGCGACGGCGTCGTGCGTCGCCCGCGGCGGACGCGGCGCCTCAGCCGGTCCACTGCCCGCCGTTGATCGAGAACGTCGCGCCGGTGACGAAACCGGCGTCCTCGCTCGCCAGATAGGCGATCAGCGCGGCGACCTCCTCCGGCTTGCCGAGGCGGCCGACCGGAATCGAGCCGACCGTCACGCGAAGCGCGTCGGCAGGCATGGCGGCGACCATGTCGGTGTCGCAGTAGCCCGGTGCGACCGCGTTGACGGTGATGCCGTGACGCGCGCTTTCCAGCGCCAGAGAACGCGTGAAGCCGAGCACCGCGGCCTTGCTCGCGGCGTAGTTGGTCTGCCCGGCCTGGCCGCGCAGGCCGTTGACGGAACTGAGGTTCACGATCCGGCCGAAACGGCGCTCGCGCATGCCCGGTACGACGGCGCGGCACATGTTGAACAGCGAGTCGAGATTGGTGTGGATCACCTCGCTCCACTGCTCGCGCGTCATCTTGTGCAGGGTCGCGTCGCGCGTGATGCCGGCGTTGTTGACCAGTACGCGGATCGGGCCGAGATCGGCTTCGACGCGCGCCACACCGGCGGCGCAGGCATCGAAATCGCCGACGTCCCAGCGATGGACGGCGATGCCGGTATCGCGACGGAACGCGGCAGCCGCCTCGTCGTCGCCGTGGTAGACGGCGGCGACCTCGTAGCCTGCGCCCTTCAATGCGACCGACACGGCGCGACCGATGCCGCGCGTGCCGCCGGTGACCAGCGCCGCGCCGCTCATCGCGCCGCCCCCGCGGCTCGCCCGTCACACCTCGCGCACGCGGTGGGGGAAATGCACCTGAGACGGCTGATCTGCACGGCGGCTTCCTCGAAGAAATGTCCGGTCGGCACTGTGCCGCAGTCATCCGGATCGGCGATTGATCTGAATCACGACGGGACGCGGACGGAAGGCTGGGCCGGCGATCCTGCCCGCGGGGCGGGAGGCGCTACCGCTGCCCGCCCCACCTCGCCGCTTCGGTCGGCGCAGGTGCGCTGCGTGATCCATGCCGTTCACAGCGTCCCGGGTGAGTGAGTGGTTGCGGCACGCGCTGCGGGTCCGCGCATTCGACCGGCCCGGCACGCTACGGCACCGGGCGTTTCAGGCGCCGACCGGCACGCCGTCCAGATCGACGCTGTCCCGGTAGTCGGGCACCTGGGTCGTCCAGTGCAGCTGGCGTTCGATGTGCTGGCGCATCGCGTCGGCTGCCACCGGCTCGCCGTGCGTGATGAAGGTGGTACGCGGTGGTGCCTTGAAATGCCGGAGCCATTGCAGGATCTGGGCATGGTCGGCATGCGCCGACAGCGAGGTGCAGGCGGCGATCTCGGCGCGAACCGGCACGTCCTGTCCATGGATGCGGACCGTGGGCGCGCCGGCCAGCATCGCCGCCCCGCGCGTGCCCGCGGCCTGATAGCCGGAGAACAGCACCGTGTTGCGCGCATCCGGCGCGAATGCCTTCAGATGATGGACGACACGCCCGCCGGTCGCCATGCCGCTCGCCGCGACGATGATCATCGACTGCCGCAAGGTGTTGAGGTGCATGGACTCCTCCATGCTGTTGACGTACTTCGCGACGCGGCACATCGCGGCGCATTCACGCGTGTCCAGACGGTGCTCGCCCTCGTAGCGCCGGTACAGGCCGGTCACGTCGACCGCCATCGGGCTGTTGAGGTAGACCGGCAGATCACGCGGGATGCGCTGCGCCGCTTTCAGTCGCGCGATGCACAACAGCAGGGATTGCGCACGGCCGACCGCGAACGCGGGCACGACGACCGTCCCGCCGCGGCCGATCGTGCGCGTGATCACGGCTTCGAGTTCGTCGAGGGGATCGATCGGCGGATGCAGGCGATCGCCGTAGGTCGATTCGACCACGAGATGATCGGCTTCCTCGATCGCGCACGGCGGCCGCATCAGCGGATCGTCCGGCCGCCCGAGGTCGCCGGAAAAGACGACCCGGTGCGTCTGACCGGTGAGCGTCACGATCGCGGCGCCGAGGATGTGGCCGGCCGGGTCGAAACGCGCCGACAGGCCGTCGCCGAGGTCGATGCTCTGACCGGCGCCGAGCGGACGGAAGCGGCGCAACGACGCCAGCGCGTCCTCTTCGGTGTACAGCGGCAAGGCCGGATGGTGCTTGGAGTAGCCGCCGCGATTGGCGTAGCCGGCGTCTTCCTCCTGCAGCCGGCCGCTGTCGGGCAGCAGGATCCTGCACAGATCGAAGGTGGCGGACGTGCAGTAGATCGGGCCGCGGAAGCCGCCCTTGACCAGCAAGGGCACGTAGCCGGAGTGGTCCAGGTGCGCATGCGTCAGGATCACCGCCGAGATGCTCGCGGGCTCGACCGGAAGCGCCGCCCAGTTGCGCAGGCGCAGCTGCTTGAGCCCCTGGAACAATCCGCAGTCCACCAGCACGTGCGTATCGCGCGAGGTCACCAGGTACTTCGAGCCGGTCACGGTGCCGGCCGCGCCGAGGAACTGGATGCGCATCGTCGAATCCTTAGTCTGCCGTTCGCCGCGGTGCAGCCAGCGTAGAAGCGCCGAAGCGCGGGCCGCTTGATCGGCGTCAAGACCGCCTCGCTTCGCCACGGTGCACCGGACCTGATCGCGGCCGGGGCGTCGCCGCGCGCAAGCGCTGCCGGTGCCCGATCGCCGACGCAATGCTTGTCGATCACCCTCGGGTGCGCCCGGTGCAGGCGATCGCCGACGCGGACCATCGCGCGGGTCAGCGCGATCGTCTCCGCGAGATCGACGTGCTCGCCGACCTCGGCGGCGACGAAGGCGGCGAGCTCGATGTGCGACAGGCGGCCGGCCACGGCGTCGCGCAGCAGGCGCAGATACTGCTCTTCGTCCAGCGCGTGGCCGTAGAGCCGGGCGCGCAGGCGCCCGCCGACTCCGCCTGCGGCCAGCACGCCCTCGGCGGCGCCCAGACGCCGCCACGCGGCGTCGGAGGCGAGGTCTGCATGGCGATGCCGTCGTCGTTTCCCATCAGCTTAACCAGCGCGGCGGGAATGCGATTGATCGCCGTCAAGCGCGTATCGCTGCGGCGCGCGCACGGACTTGATCCGCATCAAGCGCCACCTGGCCGCCCCGGCCTACATTGCATCGCAACACGGCCCCCGTTCCGCCGCGCGCTGCCGACCGATGACGGACACGATCTTTCCGCAGGATGGAACCCGGCGTCTCGACCAGCAGGCGCATGCCGCGCTCGCGCGCGCCACCGCCTCGCTGTCGCCGGCATCGGCGGCGCTCGCATTCCTGGACTGGTCGGCGCATCTGGCCTCCTCGCCGGGCCGTCAGGTCGAGCTTTTCGCGCTGGCGCTGCACCATGCCGAGGAGTTCGCCCGCTACGTGCGCGAGAGCGCCCTCGCCGGCGGCGCGCGCTGCTGCGTCGAGCCGCCGGAGAACGACCGGCGCTTCGCCGCGCCGGTCTGGCGGCAGTGGCCGTTCGGCCCACTGCATCAGGCCTTCCTGCTGACCGAGCGCTGGTGGGCCGCGGCGACGTCCGACCTGGACGGCGTGTCGGACCACCACGCCAAGGTCGTCGCGTTCGCCGCTCGGCAATGGCTGGACCTGTTCTCGCCCGGCAACTTCCCCGCGACCAATCCGCAGGTGCTCGAGCGCGCCTGGCACGAGGGCGGCGCCAATTTCGTGCGCGGTGGATGGAACTGGATCGACGACGTGCGCCGCCTGCTGCGCGGCGCCGGGCCGCGCGGCAGCGAGCAGTTCCTCGTCGGCCGCGACGTCGCCGTGACGCCCGGCAAGGTGGTCCTGCGCAACCGGCTGGTCGAGCTGATCCAGTACTCGCCGACGACGGACCAGGTCCGCCCCGAGCCGGTGCTGATCGTGCCGGCGTGGATCATGAAGTACTACATCCTGGACCTGTCGCCGCACGACTCGCTGATCCGCCATCTGGTCGGCCAGGGCCATACCGTGTTCTGCCTGTCGTGGAAGAACCCCGGCGCGGCCGAGCGCGACCTCGGCATGCAGGACTATCTCGACCTCGGCCTGCACGCCGCGATCGACGCGGTGAACACGATCGTGCCGGGCCATCGCATCCACGCCGCCGGCTATTGCCTCGGCGGCACGCTGCTGGCGATCGGCGCGGCGGCGATGGCGCGCGACGGCGACGATCGGCTCGCCTCGCTGACCCTGTTCGCCGCGCAGGTCGATTTCACCGAGCCGGGCGAGCTGGCGCTGTTCATCGACGAGAGCGAGATCGCGTACCTGGAAGCGGCGATGGCCGACAAGGGTTATCTGACCGCGCAGCAGATGGCCGGCGCGTTCCAGATGCTGCGGTCCTACGATCTGCTGTGGTCGCGGCTGGTCGGTGACTACCTGATGGGCGAGTCGGCGCCGCCGAGCGACCTGATGGCCTGGAACGCGGATGCCACGCGCATGCCCGCGCGCATGCACTCGCAGTACCTGCGCCGGCTGTTCCTAGACAACGACCTCGCCGAAGGCCGCTATCCGGTCGGCGGCCGGCCGGTCGCGCTGAGCGACATCCGCCTGCCGATGTTCTGCGTCGGCACGACGACCGATCACGTCGCGCCGTGGCGCTCGGTCTACAAGCTGCACCACGAGACCGTCGCCGAGATCACCTTCGTACTGACCTCGGGCGGCCACAACGCCGGCATCGTCAGCGAGCCGGGGCATCCGCATCGCAGCTATCGGATCCTGACGCGCGCCGCCGACGCGCCCTACGAGGCGCCCGAGGAGTGGCTCGGGCACGCCCAGGCCAAGGACGGTTCGTGGTGGCCGGCATGGTGCGCCTGGCTCGACGCGCGCTCCGGCGCGCCGACGGCGCCGCCGGCGATGGGCGCGCAAGGCTACGCCGCGATCGACGACGCGCCGGGCCGCTACGTGCTGGAGACATGACATGAGCGCCGTCGTGCGGTCTGCCACGCCCGCTCCGCGTTCCGACACGCGCGCATCGACTTCGCCAGGAGCTTCGCCGATGAACCTCTCCCGCTGGAAAAAGCCGCTGCGCCTCGCCGCGGCCGCGGCCGTCCTCGCCGTGCTCGCGGCGACCGCCTGGAACGCACTGCGCCCGCGCGGACCGGGCGCCGCCTTCGTCAGCGGCAACGGCCGCATCGAAGCGGTGGAGATCGACATCGCCACCAAGACGGCCGGCCGCCTGCGCGAACTGCTCGTCGAGGAAGGCCAGTTCGTGCGTGCCGGCCAGCCGCTGGCGCGCATGGACACCGACGTGCTGCAAGCGCAGCGCGACGAGGCGGCGGCGCAGCTGGCCAACGCGCAGGCGGCGGTCCGCACCGCGCAGTTCCAGGTCGTGCAGCGGCAGAGCGAATACGCCGCCGCGCAGTCCAGCGCCGCCGCGCAGGCGGCGGAGCTGGAAGCGGCCCGCAAGCGTTTCGCGCGCACGCGCGCGCTGGCCGAAAAGGGCTCGATCTCGCAGCAGGACCTCGACGACGCGCGTGCCACGGTGGACGGACGCCAGGCGACCGTGGCCGCGGCGCGCGCGCAGATCGCCGCCGGTGCGGCCGCGATCGACACCGCGCGCTCGCAGGTGGTCAGCGCGCAGGCGGCGGCGGATGCGGCCGCCGCGACCATCGCGCGCATCGACGCCGACCTCCTCGACAGCACGCTGACGGCGCCGCGCGACGGCCGCGTGCAGTACCGCGTCGCACAGCCCGGCGAGGTGCTCGCCGCCGGCGGCAACGTGCTCAACATGGTCGATCTCGGCGAGGTCTACATGACGTTCTTCCTGCCCGAGACGGTGGCCGGGCGCGTCGCGTTCGGCGACGAGGTGCACATCGTGCTCGATGCCGCGCCGCAGTACGTGATTCCGGCGAGCGTCTCGTTCGTCGCCTCGGTCGCGCAGTTCACGCCCAAGACCGTGGAGACCGCCAGCGAGCGGCAGAAGCTGATGTTCCGCGTCAAGGCGCGGATCGACCGCGCACTGCTGCTCAAGCACCTCGAACAGGTCAAGACCGGCCTGCCCGGCATCGCCTGGCTGCGACTCGACCCCACCGTGGCGTGGCCGGCCGCTCTCGCGGTCAAGGTGCCGGAGTAATCCGTGCCGCCGGCCCCTCCCCCGGTGGCGCAGCTGCGCGGCATCCGCCTGCGCTACCGCAAGATCGCGGCGCTCGACGGTATCGACCTGGACCTGCCCGCCGGCGGCATGGTCGGCCTGATCGGTCCGGACGGCGTCGGCAAGTCGAGCCTGCTGGCGTTGCTCGCCGGCGCGCGCCGCCTGCAGGAGGGCCACCTGCAGGTGCTCGGCGGCGGCATGGCCGATCGTCGCCATCGCGACGCGACCTGCCCGCGCATCGCCTACATGCCGCAGGGACTGGGCAAGAACCTCTACCCGACGCTTTCGGTCGAGGAGAACCTGCAGTTCTTCGCACGCCTGTTCGGGCACGACGCGGCGGAGCGCCGCCGGCGCATCGACGAACTCACACGCAGCACCGGCCTGTACCCGTTCCTGGCGCGCCCGGTCGCGCAACTGTCCGGCGGCATGAAACAGAAGCTCGGCCTGTGCTGCGCGCTGATCCACGATCCGGACCTGCTGATCCTCGACGAGCCGACCACCGGCGTCGATCCGCTGGCGCGGGCGCAGTTCTGGCACCTGGTGGCGAAGATCCGCCGCCGGCGTCCGGCGATGAGCGTGATCGTCGCCACCGCCTACATGGACGAGGCGCAGCGCTTCGACTGGCTGGTCGCGATGGACGCGGGCCAGGTGCTCGCCACCGGCACGCCGGACGAACTGCTCGCGCGCGCGGCGGCGCCGACGCTCGAAGCGGCCTTCATCGCGCTGCTGCCCGAGGAACGCCGGCGCGGCTATGCGCCGGTCGAGATTCCGCCGCTGGTGCTCGAGGCCGACGGCGAGGCGGCCATCGAGGCGCGCGGGCTGACCATGCGCTTCGGCGACTTCGTCGCGGTCGACCACGTCGATTTCCGGATCCGCCGCGGCGAGATCTTCGGCTTCCTCGGCTCCAACGGCTGCGGCAAGTCGACCACGATGAAGATGCTGACCGGCCTGCTGCCGGCGAGCGAAGGCCGTGCCTGGCTGCTCGGCAGCGAGCTCAATCCGCACGATCTGGACACCCGTCGCCGCGTCGGCTACATGTCGCAAGGGTTCTCGCTGTACGGCGAGCTGACCGTGCGCCAGAACCTGGTGCTGCACGCGCGCCTGTTCCACGTCGACGAGGCGGACGTGCCCGTCCGCGTCGATGAGATGGTGCGGCGCTTCGGCCTGTCGGAGGTGCTCGACAGCCTGCCCGCAGCGATGCCGCTGGGCATGCGCCAGCGGCTCTCGCTGGCGGTGGCGATGGTGCACGAGCCCGACCTGCTGATCCTCGACGAGCCCACCTCGGGCGTCGACCCGGTGGCCCGCGACGGCTTCTGGCGGCTGCTGATCGAGCTGTCGCGGCGCGACCGCGTGACGATCTTCATCTCCACGCACTTCATGAACGAGGCCGAGCGCTGCGACCGCGTCTCGCTGATGCACGCCGGCAAGGTGCTCGACAGCGACACGCCGGCCGCGCTCGTCGCCAAGCACGGCGCGAAGACGCTCGAGGACGCGTTCATCGCCTGCCTGGTCGAGGCCGGCGGCGGCACACCGGCGGACGAGAACGGCGCCGAGGTGCCGGTCGACGCGGCCCCGGCCGTCGCGCCGCGGCACCGCGCCTTCAGCTGGCGACGGATGTTCAGCTACCTCTGGCGCGAGGCGCTGGAGCTGCGCCGCGACCCGGTGCGCGGCACGCTGGCGCTGGGCGGCTCGCTGCTGCTGATGTTCGTGATCGGCTACGGCATCAGCCTCGACGTGGAGGATCTGCGCTACGCCGTGCTCGATCGCGATGCTTCGGTGCTGAGCAGCGACTACGCGCTGAACCTCGGCGGTTCGCGCTACTTCATCGAGCACGCGCCGATCGCCGACTACGCCGACCTCGACCGCCGCATGCGCAGCGGCGAGCTGTCGCTGGCGATCGAGATACCGCCGGGCTTCGGCCGCGATCTCGCGCGCGGTCGCGACGTGGCGGTCGGCGCCTGGATCGACGGCGCGATGCCGACGCGCGCCGAGACGGTCAAGGGCTACGTCGGCGGCATGCACCAGCTCTGGCTGGCGCAGCAGGCGCGCGAACGGCTGGGCCTGTCGACGGAGAGCGCGATCGGCGTGGAGACGCGCTTCCGCTACAACCCCGACGTGCGCAGCCTGCCGGCGATGGTGCCGGCGGTGATTCCGATGCTGCTGCTGATGCTGCCGGCGATGCTGACCGCGCTGGCGGTCGTGCGCGAGAAGGAGCTCGGCTCGATCGTCAATCTCTACGTCACACCGACCACGCGCCTGGAATTCCTGCTCGGCAAGCAGCTGCCGTACGTCGGCCTGGCCCTGCTGAACTTCCTGCTGATGAGCCTGGCCGCCGTCACCGTATTCGGCGTCCCGGTGACCGGCAGCTATCCGACGCTGCTGCTCGCGGCCCTGCTGTTCGGCATCGTCGCCACCGGCATGGGGCTGGTCGCGTCGGCGGTGACGCGCAGCCAGATCGCGGCGATGTTCTTCACGATGATCGGCACGATGGTCCCCACCGTGCAGTTCGCCGGACTGATCGATCCGGTCTCCTCGCTGGAGGGCGCCGGACGCGTCATCGGCGAGATCTATCCGGCCACCTACATGTTCACGATCAGCCGCGGCGTATTCAACAAGGCGCTGGGACTTCGCGACCTGCAGTCCTCGTTCTGGCCGCTGCTGGCCGCGATACCGGTGGTGCTCGGCATCGCCGTCGCGCTGCTGAAGAAACAGGATTCCTGATGCGCCGCCACCTCGCCAACGTGTTCCGTCTCGGCGTCAAGGAGCTGTGGAGCCTGTGGCGCGATCCGGCCATGCTGCTGCTGATCGTCTACACGTTCACGTTCTCGGTCTACACCGCCGCCACGGCGATGCCCGACACGCTGAACAAGGCGCCGATCGCGATCGTCGACGAGGACGGCTCGGCGCTGTCGGCGCGCATCGCCGGCGCGTTCTATCCGCCGCTGTTCGCAACGCCGGCGATGATCGCCGCGAGCCGTGCCGACGCCGGCATGGATGCCGGGCTCTACACCTTCGTCCTGGACGTCCCACCCGACTTCCAGCGTGACGTGCTCGCCGGCCGCACGGCCGCGATCCAGCTGAACGTGGACGCCACGCGCATGAGCCAGGCCTTCACCGGCAGCGGCTACGTACAGCAGATCGTGCTCGACGAGATCAACGAGTTCGTCGCCCACTACCGCAGCCATGCCGTGCCGAAGGTCGACCTGGCGCTGCGCGTGCGCTTCAACCCGACGCTCGAGCACGCCTGGTTCGGCGGCATCATGGAGATCATCGATCACGTCACCATGCTGTCGATCATCCTGACCGGCGCGGCGCTGATCCGCGAGCGCGAGCACGGCACGATCGAGCACCTGCTGGTGATGCCGGTGACGCCGGCCGAGATCATGCTGGCCAAGGTCTGGTCGATGGGCCTGGTCGTGCTGTTCGCCGCGGCGGTGTCGCTGCTGCTGGTCGTGCGCGGCCTGCTGCACGTGCCGATCGGCACGTCGATCCCGCTGTTCCTGGCCGGCGCCGCGCTGCACCTGTTCGCGACCACGTCGATGGGCATCTTCATGGCGACGCTGGCACGCAGCATGCCGCAGTTCGGCCTGCTGATGATCCTGACGCTGATTCCGCTGCAGCTCCTCTCCGGCGGCACGACGCCGCGCGAGAGCATGCCGCCGATCGTGCAGAACCTGATGCTACTCGCGCCGACCACGCACTTCGTCGAGCTGGGCCAGTCGATCCTCTATCGCGGCGCGGGCCTGGATGTGGTCTGGAAGCAGTTCCTGGCGCTGACCGCCATCGGCGGCACGTTGTTCGCGTTCGCGATGGCGCGCTTCCGCCGCACGATCGCCCGGCTGGCCTGACGACTGCGCCTGGCGGCCTTCCGGCCGAATCGCTTCCTCCACGTTCGACGCGAGGTCCGAACGCACCGCGGTTTCGCACCCGATCGGCGTTCCCGCCCCGCCCGGCGGGCGCCGTCACGCCGCACTTGATACCGGTCAAGATGCGCTCGCGCCACCTCGCTATACAGGTCCGATGAGCGATGAAATCCATCTGCAACCGGATCCGGCCCTGCCGCCCGGACTGAGCGAGGAGGAGGCCTGCCGTCGCCTGCAGGCAACCGGACCGAACGAGCTGCCGCAGCCGCCGCGGCGCGGACTCGGGCGCATCCTGCTCGGCGTGCTGCGCGAACCGATGTTCCTGCTGCTGGCACTCTGCGCGGCGATCTACCTCGCCATCGGCGGCATCGGCGAGGGACTGCTGATGAGCGCCTTCGCCGGCCTGTCGATCCTGCTCGTGGTGCTGCAGGAGGCCCGCAGCGAGAACGCGCTGGCGGCGCTGCGCTCGCTGGCGGCGCCGACGGCGCGCGTCGTGCGCGACGGCCGCGAACGGCGCATCCCGGCACGCGAGGTGGTGCCGGGCGACGTGCTGCTGGTCGGCGACGGCGAGCGGATCGCCGCCGATTCGGTCCTGCGCCGCGCCGAAGGCCTGAGCGTGGACGAGTCCCTGTTGACCGGCGAATCGGTGCCGGTGGCCAAGCGCGCCGTGCAGGCCGAAGGCGTCGGCGCAGGTCCGGACGAGGAACGCGACGCCACGCGCGTATTCGCCAGCACACTGGCGGTGTCCGGCCGCGGCATCGCCGAGGTGGTCGCCACCGGGCTGGGCACCGAGGCCGGACGCATCGGCGCCTCGCTGGCGTCGATCGAGGTCGAGCCGACGTTGCTGCAGCGCTCGCTGGGCCGGATCGTGCGCTGGTTCGGCGTGTTCGCCATCGTCGCCAGCACGCTGGTGGTGCTGCTGCACGGCTGGCTGCGCGGCGCCTGGCTCGACGGCGTGCTGTCCGGCCTCGCCTTCGCCATGTCGGCGCTGCCCGAGGAATTTCCGATGATCCTGGTCGTTTTCGTCGCGCTCGGTGCGCACCGCTTGGCCCGGCTGCACGTGCTGGTGCGGCGCACGGCGGTGATCGAGGTGCTCGGCGCGTGCAGCACGCTGTGCCTGGACAAGACCGGTACCCTGACCGAGAACCGCATGCGCGTGTGCGCGCTGTCGGCCGACGGCGCACGGCTCGCGGTCACCGACGGAACCATCGTGCCGCCCGGCGCGTTCGAGCGCGTGCTGCGCATCGCGGCGCTCGCCTCGGCGCGCCAATCGATCGATCCGATGGACCAGGCCGTGCACCGGCTGGCCGGCACCTCCACGCCGACCGATGCGCAGGCGCCGGAGCAGCTGGTGCGCGAGTTCGGGCTGACGCAGGACCGGCCGATGGTGGTGCGGATCTGGCGCATCGACGGCCGCCTGCAGGCGGCGGCGAAGGGCGCGCCGGAGGCGATCGCCGCCCTGTGCGGCCTGGCGCCGGCGCAGCGCGAGGCGATGCTCGGCGAGATCGCGCATCACGCGGCGGCCGGACATCGTGTGTTGGCCGTGGCCGGAGCGCGCATCGACGGGGGCGAACCGCCGCAGGCGCTGGAAGGAATCGGCTTCGAGTTCCGCGGTCTGCTCGCCTTCGCCGATCCGCCCCGCCCCACGGCGCGCCTGGCGATCGACGCGGCGCGCCGCGCCGGCGTGAAGGTCGCGATGATCACCGGCGACCATCCGCTCACCGCGCTGGCGATCGCGCGCGAGGTCGGCATCGAGGCCACCGCGCCGCCGCTCACCGGAGCGCGCATCGACGCCGCCGACGACGCCGAGCTGGGCCGTCTGGTGCGCGACGCCCGCGTGTTCGCGCGCATCCGTCCGGAACAGAAGCTGCGCATCGTGCGGGCGCTGAAGGCGAACGGCGAGATCGTCGCGATGACCGGCGACGGCGTCAACGACGCGCCGGCGCTGAAAGCGGCGCACATCGGGCTGGCGATGGGCCGGCGCGGCACCGACGTCGCCCGCGAGGCGGCTTCGATCGTGCTGCTGGACGACGATCTCACCCGCCTCGTCGCCGGCATCGAGACCGGCCGCCGCATCTTCGACAACCTGCGCAAGGCCGCCATCTACATCATGGCGGTGCACGTGCCGATCGCCGGCCTCGCGCTGCTGCCGCTGCTGCTAGGTCTGCCGCCGCTGCTGCTGCCGATGCACGTGGTACTGATCGAGATGGTCATCGATCCGATCTGCGCGATCGCGTTCGAGAACGAGCCGGTCGAGCCCGGCACGATGGAGCAGCCGCCGCGGCATCCGGACGATCCGCCGCTGGGCTGGCCGCAGATGCTGGTCGCCTCGATCCAGGGAGCGCTGCTGCTGGCGGCGTCGCTCGGCCTCTACGCCGCCCTGCTGGCGGCGCAGCAGCCCATCGACACCGCGCGCACGCTGGCCTTCCTCGCGTTCGCCGCCGGCAACCTGATGCTGGTGCGCGTCGTCGGCACGCGCGGCGCCACGCTGGCCCGGCTCGCGGCGCCGGGCCATCGCGCCTACTGGACGGTGGCCGCGGTCGCCGCCCTGGTCACCGCGGCCTGCCTGTTCGTGCCGGTCCTGCAACGCCTGTTCCGCTTCGCCGTGCCGCCGCCGGGACTGGTCGCGGCGGCGATCGCGATCGGGCTCGCCGCGGCGCTGGTGTTCGATCCGGCCAAACGCGTGCCGGCGGTACAGCGCGTTCTCGGCCGCCGTACCGCGCCGCCGCTTCACGACACTCAAGGAGATGACCGATGAAAGTGCTCTTCGCCTCGGATGGAAGCGACTGCTCGGACCGGGCCGCCCGCTATCTCGCCGGCACGCTGCGCCGGAACACCGTCGATCTCCGCGTCACGCTGCTGTACGTGGACGCGCCGATGATCGGCGGCGCGGCGTCGGCACTGGGCGAGCGGCGCGTCGCCGAGATCCTTCGCGAGAACAGCGAAGCGGCCCTGGGGCCGTCACGGCGCCGCCTCAAGCGGGCCCGGATCCGCTTCGACGAGCGGCACGCAGTCGGCAACCCGGCGCAGTACATCTCACGCCTGGCCGACAAGGAGCGCTTCGACCTGATCGTGATGGGCTCGCACGGACGGACGCTGCTGGGCGGAATCGTGCTGGGCTCGGTCACCCAGCGTGTCCTGGCGCAATGCACGGTACCGGTGCTGATCGTGCGCTGACCTGCCGAGCGCGCGATCCGCCCGGGACCGCGCCGCGGACACGGACGCTACGTGCGGCGCGGCCAGGGCAGCATGCGCCGCAAGGTGTCGTCGCGACGGATCGCATGATGAAAGAGCGCGGCAGCGGCGTGCAGGCCGATCAGCGCGTAACCGGCCGAGCCGATAGTTTCGTGGATCTCCTCCAGCTGGTCGGCGAGCGCGGCATTCTCCGCGATCGGCACGGGCAGCTGCAGACCGAAGAACGGCACGCTCTTTCCTTCCGCGCCCAGCAGCAGCCAGCCGAGCACCGGCATGACGAGCATGAACCCGTACAGCAGCAGATGCACGCCGCCCGAGGCGATGCGCTGCCAGCGCGGAGGCGCCGGCGTGATCGCCGGCGCACGGTCGGCCAGATGCACGATCAGGCGCAGCGTGGCCAGCACGAAGACACTCGATCCGAGCATGAAGTGCCAGGTCTTCAAAGCGTCGCGCACGGCGCTTCCCTTCGGGAAGTAGCCGCGCATCTCGATGCACAGGTAGACCAGCGCGATCAGCAGCAGCATCGCCCAGTGCAGGGCGACGGCGAGGGAACCGTAGCGAGTGGAGGTGTTGCGCAGGGTCATCGTAAGTGTTCCTGGAGAGTGAATGCCGCTTCGTCGCGGGCACGGCGCGGCGGTGGCCGGACGAGCGCACGGCGACGAAACATCGGGCCGATCGAGACACGGCCGGCATGGGCGAGTCCGGCGACTGCGCCCGGGTCCGAACGGCGGCAGTCACGGCCTCTCCTCGCGCCACAGCGCCCGCCCGATGGGGCCTGGTATACGCGTTCGCGCATAGGCGCCGTGGAATCCTTTGCGTCCCGAGCCTCAAGGCGACAACTTCGCCATTGCTGCAGTTTCATCCCAGTACGAGCGTATGCACGACCTGCCGCGGATCGTCCGGATCGGGCGCCCGGCTGAAACCGAGGAACCGGGCCAGATCGCGCATGGCGGTATTGTCGGCGGCGTCATAGGAGATCATCGATCGTATGCCGCGCTCCCGGGCGACCTGGATCAGATGGCGCATCAGCAATACGCCCAGGCCCTTGTTCTGCCATTCGTCCGCGACGACGACCGCACATTCGCAGGAGCGCCCGTCCGCACTGAGGCTGAAGCGGCCGACGCCCACCTCGCGTTTCTGTCCGTCGCGGTGGACCAGGGCGACGAGGGCAGCGTCGCGCCGGTAATCGATGTCGGTCAGGTGCCGCAGCAGCTCGTCGGTCGGCTCACGAAACGATCCGAGGAAACGAAAGCGGCGCGACGCCGCCGACAGCCGCTCGATGAACATCCGCTCCAGCTCGATATCCGCGGGCTGGATCGACCGGATCAGGACGTGGCTCCCGTCACGCAAGGTCTCCGTCCAATGCAAGTTGTCGGCCGTCGACCCGACAGGCTCCTGCACGCGGAGGTCCGTCGCAGGCCCGATTCCGTCCGCAGGTGAATGCATGATCGATTCCTCGAACCGGTTCGTTGAAGGAGAACTCGACGTCAATCTGCGCCGATTCTCCGCCGCGGTCTTGATCTGGATCACATCACACAACGGAAAATGGCCGGCTGCGTTGATCAGGATCAAATCGTCGTCCGGTCCATGAGCTAGCTTTAACACGAGACCATCCAATCGCCTTCCGCCACCAGGAGAGTGTCGTGCGCAAGAACGCCAGTCCCAACGATTCGGCCGCTGCCATTCCGGGCGCGGACCAGAACGGCCATGCACAGCCGTCCATCGATCCGTTCTTCAGGATGGGCGGCGCGCTGCTGGCAGGCATCGCCGAAGAGCAGTCCGAACTGCTCCGCTTCATCGGAAGCCGGCTGGTCAAGACTGCCGATGCGCTCGGCCAGCTCGCGACCTGCACGACCCCGCTGGAAGTCCTGCAGTTGCAGCTGCAGATCGGCTCGGACATGGCGGCCGATTGCCTGGCCGAAGCGCAGAGGGTGATCGGCGTGATGGAGAAGGCGGCCAGCGGAAACCTGGCCCTGCTTCCGTGACGACGCGGACGAGCGCATGAGACGCGTCGGACACGCGAGGCTGCGCAGTCGAGGCGTACGACCACCCACCCGGTCGGATGGGCCCGGGCGAGCCGCTTCGCGATGATGTCCGGCTGCAGAACATGACGGCTGGCGTGCCGTCGTCCGCGGTCGAGGCACGACTACGCGAGCGACAGCGCACAACCGTGTCGCGTATCGCGCCGCTGCACGATCGCTGAACGCGTTCGGCCGTCTCACCCAGCCGCCGCCATCGCTACCGACGTCGACTGCCTGTCGTCGATCTGCTGCGTCTTCGGCGGCGGCGGGTCGAGTCCGCCGAATCGGCTCCACGTCTAATTTCGTGGCGCCCCTGCCGGTAAACGGGCTGTTCACGGCCCGCTGGCAATGCTTGCATCCCTCGGCACGGGCGCGCGGAAGCTTCGGCGAAGCTCCGCACTGTCCGGATGCCGGGCACCCACCCTTCTCCGTATCCAGCGCCGCAGCGATCCATCGGGAGACACGACATGACGGCATCCGCTCACAAGACCCTGCAGAACGTCCTCGACCATCTGGCGCAGTCGCGCGACTCCTGTTCTGCGGCGCTGGCCGAGTTCCAGAACAGCGCAAGCCGCAAGGGCGGCGAGGTGCTCGACTCGGCGAACGCGTTTCGCGAAGAGGCGCTCGAAAGCCTCAGTCGCGCCTCCAAGTCGACGCGGCGCGCGATCGAGACGCGGCCGGTCGAGTCGGCGCTGCTGATCGCCGCGGTCGGCATCGCGATCGGCTGGGTCTGGCGTCGCATGCAGGAGCGCGAAACCGCGCCCGAGCAGCCGGCGACGCCGCCGCGCCGCCGGTCCGGCGCGAGGTCGGCGTCGAGCGCCCGCTGAGGGCGAAAGGCCGGCTCCGGGTCGCGCGCCGGCGCGCTGACGCGCCGGTGCGACGGCCGGACCTGATGCACCGGATCGGAAGCACAGCTGAGGACGTTGCGTGGCTGACCTCACCGCGCCGCCCGGAGGCGGACGGCCGCGCTTGCGCAGGTGATCGTGCAGGCGACCGCTCGCGCATCGACGCCAAGCCGGTGCGGCGGCTGTCGAGATCGGCGCCCATGCAACGGTGGCCTACCGCGGCAGATTCGAACGGATCAGGCCGGCGGTCTCGGCGAGCCGGGCATCGGACATCTGCACGCGCACCCGGCGCTGCGCATCACCGGCCGGGTCGTGCGAGATGCCGCGTTCACGCCCGGCACCGTCGAAGGTCGCCAGCTGCGGCGGGCCGATGCCCCAGTCGCTGCCCGGCTGCCGCGGCACGACGTGGAAATGAAAATGCGGCGTCTCCTGCCCGCTGTAGACCCCGTTGTTCTGGAACGTCAGGATGCCGAGCGGACGATAGGTCCTGAGCAGTGCCTCGGCGACGCGCCTGGCCGACATCAGGATCGCGGCGCATTCCGGGTCGGACAGGTCGAGCAGCGTCGCGACGTGGCGTCGCGTGATGACGCAGCACTGGCCGATCTCGAATTGCCACGGATTGATCACCGTCAGCGTGTGCTCGCTTTCGTCGATGAGCTTCCAGCGCTCGTCGCGGGCCGCGACGCACAGGTCGCACGGGTCTCGTATCGGAAGTTCGATCATTGGTCCTCTCTGCGCCCGGTTCGCCTCGGACGGACGGTCCGACCTCGAGGCGCCGCCGTCGGGCTGTTCGTTCGGTCGCGAACTTAGCATCGGCGCCCGCCCCGCCGATGTGAACTCGCTTCGGACCTGAGCGCTACGCGCCGACGGCGGGCATCCGCTCGATCAGCTTGTCCAGCGTGATCGGATAGTCGCGCACGCGCACGCCGACGGCGTTGTAGATCGCATTGGCGACCGCCGCGCCGACGCCGCAGATGCCGAGCTCGCCCACGCCCTTGGCCTTCATCGGCGAGGAGATCGGATCGGTCTCGTCGAGAAACACGACGTCCTGATGCGGGATGTCGGCGTGTACCGGCACCTCGTAGCCGGCCAGATCGTGATTGACGAAGAAGCCGAAACGCCGGTCGATCGCGAGCTCCTCCATCAGCGCGGCGCCGACGCCCATCGTCATCGCGCCGATGACCTGGCTGCGCGCCGACTTCGGATTGAGGATGCGCCCGGCCGCGCAGACTGCGAGCATGCGCCGCACGCGGATCTCCGCGGTCCAGGCGTCGACGCCCACTTCGACGAAGTGCGCACCGAACGTGGCCTGCCGGTAGCGCTCGGCGAGGTCGCCGAACTCGATGCCGTCCTCGGCGACGAGCTCGGCGTCCCGCGCGGCTTCGGCCAGTTCGATACGGCGGTCGCCGACGCGCACGGTCCCGTCCTCGAACGTCGCGGCGGCCGGATCGAGATCGAGCCGCCGTGCGACCGCTACACGCAGCTTCATGCACGCGGCGTAGACACCGGCCGTCGAGCTGTTCGCGCCCCATTGACCGCCCGATCCGGCCGAGACCGGAAAGTTCGAATCGCCCAGGCGCACGACGACGTGCTCGAGCGGCAGGCCCATCATCTCCGCGGCGGTCTGCGCGATGATCGTGTAGCTGCCGGTGCCGATGTCGGTCATGTCGGTCTCGACCGTGACGATGCCGCGACGATCGAGCCTGACGCGGGCGCCGGAGTCCATGACGAGGTTGTTGCGATAGGCGGCGGCCATGCCGCGCCCGATCCACCAGCGCCCTTCGCGGACCTGGGCAGGCCTGATCGCGCGGCGCTTCCAGTCGAAGCGCTCGGCACCGGTGCGCAGACATTCCACGAGGTGGCGCTGCGAGAACCGCCGCTCGGGCTTCTCCGGGTCGACCTGGGTGTCGTTGCGCACGCGGAACTCGACCGGATCGATGCCGAGCTTCTCGGCCATCTCGTCCATCGCGACCTCGAGCGCCAGCATGCCGGGCGCCTCGCCCGGCGCCCGCATCGCATTGCCTTCGGGCAGGTCGAGCGTCGCCAGCCGCAGCGCCGCCTTGCGATGGGCGCCGGCGTAGAGCCAGCGCGACTGCTGGGTCGCGACCTCGGGGCTGCCGCCGGGCAGATCGCCGGACCAGCTCTCGTGCGCGATCGCCTCGATCGTGCCGTCCTGGCGGCAGCCGATGCGCAGGCGCTGGATCGTGGCCGGCCGGTGCGTGGTGTTGTTGAAGATCAACGGACGCTGCAGCGCGACCTTGACCGGCCGCCGCACCGCGCGCGCACCGAGCGCCGCGAGCAGCGCATCGGCGCGCAGGAAGAGCTTGCCGCCGAAGCCGCCGCCGATGTACGGCGAATCCAGGCGCACCTTGTCCTCGGCGATGCCGAGCGTCATCGCCATGTCCTGCTTGCTCCAGTGGATCATCTGGTTCGACGTCCACACGGTCAGCCGGTCGCCGTTCCAGGCCGCGATCGAGGCGTGCGGCTCCATCATCGCGTGCGACTGGTCGGGCGTCGTGTAGGTGGCGTCGAGCCGCACCGGTGCCGCCGCGTAGGCCGCGTCGAAATCGCCGGCACTGGTGTCGGGATCGCTCTTCGGTTCGACCGCCGCGTCCTTGGCGCGCGCCAGGTCGTAACGGCCGCTCGCGCGCATGTAGTCCACGCGCACGAGCGCCGCGGCGGCCCGGGCCTGCTCGAAGGTCTCGGCGACGACCACGGCGATCGCCTGGTGGTAGTGCTCGATCTGCGGACCGCCGAGCAGGCGCGCCGTGTTGTACTTGCCCTTGCCGAGCCGGCCGGCGTTGTCGGCCGTCACGACCGCCAGCACGCCGGGTGCGGCGCGCGCCGCGCCCGTGTCGAGGGAGCGGATGCGTCCCTTGGCGATCGTCGCGCCGACCACGTAGCCGTAGGCCGCATCGGGCGCCACGTCGTGGCGTTCGTAGGCATACGGCGCGCGGCCGCTCGTCTTGAGCGGCCCGTCGATGCGGTCGGTCGGCTTGCCGACGATCCTGAGCCGATCGATCGGGTTGGTCGTGGCGGGAGTCTCGAACTTCATGCGCCTGCTCCGGCTTCGGCGAGGACCGCCGCCAGCGTGCGCTCGACGAGGGTCAGCTTGAACGCGTTGTCGGCGGTCGGCCGGGCGCCGGCGAGCAGACGTTCGGACACCGCGCCGGCACCGCGCGGCAGTTCCGCATCGGCCGCCTCGACGCGCCAGGGCCTGGGCGCGACGCCGCCGAGCGCGACGCGGCCGCTGCCGTCGCGCTGGACGACCGCTGCCACCGAGACCAGCGCGAACGCGTAGGAGGCCCGGTCGCGCACCTTGCGGTAGACGTGCCGTCCGCCGAGCGGCGCGGGCAGCACGACCGCCGTCACCAGCTCGCCCGGCGCCAGCACGGTCTCCATCTGCGGCCGGTCGCCCGGCAGCCGATGGAACTCGGCGATCGCGATGCGGCGTGTCGTGCCGTCCGGCCGGACCGTCTCGACGCTGGCGTCGAGCAGGCGCATCGCGACCGCCATGTCGCTCGGATGCGTGGCGATGCAGGCTTCCCCGACACCGACCACCGCATGCTGACGGCTGACACCTTGCAGCGCCGCGCAGCCGCTGCCGGGCAGTCGCTTGTTGCACGGCTGGGCGGTGTCGTAGAAGTACGGACAGCGCGTGCGCTGCAGCAGATTGCCGGCCGTGGTCGCGCGGTTGCGCAATTGGCCGGAGGCGCCCGACAGCAGCGCGCGCGCCAGCACCGCATAGTCGCGGCGCACGCGCGGATGCGCGGCCAGGTCGGTGTTGCGCACCAGCGCGCCGATGCGAAGACCACCGCCGTCCGCGTCCTCGATCCGGTCCAGCTGGAGACCGTTGACGTCGATCAGATGCGTCGGCGTCTCGATCTCGAGCTTCATGAGGTCGAGCAGGTTCGTGCCGCCTGCGATGAAGCGTGCGCCCGGCGTGCGCGCGGCCTTCTCGGCGGCCTGCGCCGGCGAGGTCGCGCGCTCGTACGTGAAGGCCCTCATCTGCGCTCCTTCGCGACGTCGGTGATCGCCTCTAGAATGTTGGAGTAGGCACCGCAGCGGCACAGGTTGCCGCTCATGCGCTCGCGCAGTTCGTCCGGCGTCGGCTGCGGCGCGGCGGTCAGGTCGGCACTGACGTGGCTGGGGATGCCGGCCTCGATCTCGTCGAGCACCGCGACGGCCGAGCAGATCTGGCCGGGCGTGCAGTAGCCGCACTGGTAGCCGTCGCGCTCGACGAACGCGCGCTGCATCCGATGCAGCGCATCCGGCGTGCCGAGGCCTTCGATCGTCGTGATCGAGCCGCCCTGATGCATGACCGCCAGGCTCAGGCAGGCATTGATGCGGCGGCCGTCGGCGATCACCGTGCAGGCGCCGCACTGGCCGTGATCGCAGCCCTTCTTGGTGCCGGTCAGATGCAGCTGCTCGCGCAGCGCATCGAGCAGCGTGGTGCGCGTGTCGAGCGTCAGCGTGTGATCGCGGCCGTTGACGCGAAAGGCCACCTCGACGGTGACCGGCGCCGCGGTCGTCGGCGCCGACAAGGCATCGGCCGCGGCAACTGCGCGCGGCAGCCCGCCCGCCGTGACGGTGGCGGCGCCGGCGATCAGCATCTCGCGGCGCGTGAACTTGACGGCAGGCTCGTCTGGCATCGCTGCTCCCGGTCAGGTGGCTTTGAATGCAAGTGCGGCGCCCGAACCTCGAGGGCGCATCGGCTCGGCGTGGATCGGGCCGAGCCGGCCGACGGGTCGGCGGCGTCCATTGGTAGCAGTGCCTGCCTTACGTGGCAGTGAACCGGACCGTCCGAACGCACGGCTGTTGCGCGGGGCCGACTCACCGGGCCGATGCCGTAGCCGACCCGATCGCCGAGGCCTGCCGCCCGGTCAGGCAGGACCGGCCGGCCAGCGCGGGCGACGGATTCCGACTGGGCGCGCGTCCGACATCGTGAAGCGGTGAGCCTCCCGACCGCCCGATGTGGAACCCTGTCGAAGCGCATGCCCTGCCCGATCGGCAGCGCCCTCGCCGCCGTCCGTGGACGTCCAGGCCTCGCTTCCAGGTACGCGCCCGGCGGCGTTATGCTCATCGCACCGATGCACGCGCTCCCGGCCCCTTCCACGCATGACCGATGCCCGCCCGTCCGGGTTGCCGTCGTGTCGCCTTGCGGGGGCCGCCGATGAAGCTGCACGCATGGCGAACGCGTTCGCTCCGCCTGCGCGTCGCCTGGCTCGCCGTGCTGGCGCTGTTGTTCCAGCAGGCCGCACTGGCGGCCTACGTGTGCCCGATCAGCGCGATACCGTCCGAGCCGCAGCGGGTCATGGCCGGCTGCGAAGGCATGGACATGCCCGATCCGCAGGCACCGGCCCTGTGCGATCAGCATTGCCAGCGCGACCACGTCGCCAGCCCGGACCTCAAGGCGCCGCAGGTGCCGCCGCTGGCGCTGCCGCCGCTGCATTTCACGCTGGCCGAGGCGCTGCTGCCGCCGGTCCAGGCCCGGCATTACGACGACGTTCCCCTCTGCCGATCCGATCCAGCGCCGGCGCAGCGCTTCTGTAGCCTGCAGATCTAGACCCCGACCGCGACCCGTCCCCGCGCTGCCGATGCCGGCGGCGCGTTCGTCGTTGCGTGTTCGGAGGTCCCATGTCCTTTTTCCCTTCGCTGCGCCGACCGCGCAGCACCCGCCGCCGGTCCGCCACGGGATGGCTTGTCCTCGGCCTGATCCTCGTTCCCGGCGAGTCAGCCGCGGCCGATCTGTCCTTCGATGAGGCGCTGCGCATCGCGGTCGAGCGTGCGCCGCTGCTCCAGGCGCGCCGATCGCAGGTGTCGGCCCGTCGCGAAGAGTCCGCGCGCGCGGCGGCCCTGCCCGATCCCACGCTCACGCTCGGCCTCGCCAACTGGCCGGTCACCGGCGCCGACGCGTTCGACCTCCGCAGCGACGACATGACCATGCAGCAGGTCGGCGTGATGCAGGAATTCCCGGCCCGCGCCAAGCGCCGGGCGCGCCAGGTGCTGGCCGATCGCAGCGTCGATGAGGCGCAGGCGCTGTCGGTGGCCGAGCGACTGATCGTGCGTCAGGCGACGACCCGGGCCTGGATCGCCCTGTGGGCGGCACAGCGGGAAGTCGCGGCCTTGCAGAGGTTGCGCGAGCCTGCCGACGTGGCCATACGATCGGCCCGGGCGCGCCTGGCGGGCGGCACGGGCAGCGTGACCGATACGCTGGCGACCCAGGCCGCAGCGCTGGATCTGGAGAACCGGATCGATGCCGCCGAAGCCGGCGCCGAGGGCGCCCGTGCCGGCCTGGCGCGCCAGCTCGGCGAAGAACCGGCGACGATCCGCATCGACGATGAGCCGCCCGACCTGATGACGCTGCCGGTGGCCCCGGCCACGCTGCTGGCCTCGGTCGATCGCCAGGGATCGCTGCTGCTCTGGCGCTCGCGCGAGGCGGTCGCCGAAGCCGAAGTCGATGCGGCCGTCGCCGAGAAGCGGCCGGACTGGAGCGTCGGTGTCACCTGGGGGCAGCGCAGGCGCGCACCCGACGGCATGCCGCGCAGCGACATGCTGATGGTCCAGTTCGCGATCGACCTGCCGGTGTCCACGCGCAACCGGCAGGATCGCGGCGTGGCCGCGCGGCGGGCCGAGCTGGACGCGGTGGCCGCCGAACGCGAGGACGCCCTTCGCGCGCAGACCGAACACGTGCGCACGACCCTGGCCGAATGGGAAGGACTCAAGCGCCAGGTGGTGCGCAAGGAAACCGAACTGCTTCCGCTGGCCGGTGACCGCACCCGGACGGCCTTGGCTGCCTACGCCGCCGGCGGCGATCTGCAACCGTGGCTGGAGGCACGCCGCGACGAAATCGAACTGCACGTGATGCACGCCCGCCACCTGGGCGAACTCGGCCGCGCGTGGGCCGCGCTGGCCTATCTGCTGCCCGAAGAGGAACGCTCGCCATGACGTACCCGATGAATCGATTGGCGGTGATCGTCGCGGCGGCCGCGCTGTGGGTGGCCGGCCTCGCCGCTGGCTACGGGTGGGCGCGACTCGGCAACCGCGCTGACGACGACACGTCCGCCGCGCCGGCGACCGAGGCCGGTGAGCGCCAGGTGCTGTACTGGTACGACCCGATGGTGCCGGACCAGCATTTCGACAAGCCCGGCAAGTCGCCTTTCATGGACATGCAACTGGTGCCGAAATACGCCGACGACGTGGCCGGCGGCGGCGTCAGCATCGACCCCGGCCTGCGACAGAGCATGGGCATCCGCAGCGAGGACGTGCGGATCGGCCGGTTGGCCACGACCGTGCGCGCACCCGGCACGCTGGCCTGGGACCTGCGTCGGGAGGCGCTGGTCAGCGCCTTCACCGAAGGGGTCGTGAGCCAGGTGCAGGTCAAGGCGCCCTATACGAGGGTCGCACGTGGCCAGCCGCTGGCGACGTTGCGCTCGCCGGCCTGGAGCAGCGCACTGGCCGAGGCACAGGCGCTGCGCGAGGCAGGCTCGGCCGCCGCGCGGGATCTGCAGGCGGCCGCGCAGCAACGCCTGCGCGCGCTCGGCGTGCCCAGCGGCGCGGGACGCGACGGCAGCGTGACCTTGACCGCACCGCACGACGGCATCGTCACCGAGGTACTGGTGCGCGAGGGCCAGGCGGTGATGCCGGGCACGCCGCTGTTCCGCGTCAACGGCACGGACACGCTGTGGCTGGAAGCGGCCATCCCGCAGGCCGGCGCCGCCATGCTGCGCCATGGCACGCCGGTCCAGGCCGTGGTCGGCGCGGTGCCCGGGCGGATCTTCGCCGGCGAAGTCGAAGCGGTGCTGCCGCTGATCGACGCGGCCAGCCGCACCCGGCAGGCGCGCATCGTCCTGCGCAATCCCGACGGCGTGCTGGCACCGGGCATGTACGCCGACGTCAGCCTGCAGGCCGATCCCGGCGCGCCGGTGCCGCTGGTGCCGGCCGAGGCGCTGATCGCCACCGGCAGCGACAGCCGCGTGATCGTGCAGGAGACGGACGGCCGCTTCCGCCCGGTCCGCGTGCGCACGGGCCGTACCGAGGGCGGTCACACCGAGATTCTCGACGGGCTCGAGGGTGGCGAGCGCGTCGTCGTCTCCGGTCAGTTCCTGATCGACTCGGAAGCCAGCCTGTCCGGTGCGCTGCAACGGCTGGACAGCGGCGGCGCGAATGCCGCGGAGCCGCAGCCATGATCGCCCGGCTGATCGATGCCTGCATCGCCAACCGCGTGCTGGTACTGATGGCGGCGGCGGCGCTCGCCGTGGCCGGATCGTGGTCGGTCCTGCATACGCCGCTGGATGCGCTGCCGGACCTGTCCGACACCCAGGTCATCATCCGCACGCAGTGGCCGGGACAGACGCCACGCATCGTCGAAGACCAGGTCACCTATCCGCTGGCCACGACGATGCTGTCGGTGCCCGGCGCGAAGGCGGTGCGCGGCTTCTCGTTCTTCGGCGATTCCTTCGTCTACGTCCTGTTCGACGACGCCACCGACCCGTACTGGGCACGTTCGCGCGTGCTGGAGTATCTGAGCCAGGTGCGCGATCGCCTGCCGCGCGGCGTCAGCCCCGCGCTGGGTCCGGACGCCACCGGTCTGGGCTGGATCTTCCAGTACGCGCTGGTCGACCGGACCGGCCGGCACGACATCGGACAGCTGCGCGCGCTGCAGGACTGGTTCCTGCGCTATGAACTGAAGACCGTACCCGACGTGGCCGAAGTGGCCAGCGTCGGTGGCGCAGTGCGTGCCTGGCAGATCGTGCCCGATCCGCAGGCACTGGCCGTGCGCGGCCTGACCGTGGCGCAGGTGAGCGAGGCGATCGGCAACGCCAACGGCGCGGCCGGCGGCTCGGTGATCGAACAGGGCGAGGCCGAGCTGATGGTGCGCAGCGAAGGCTACCTGCGCAGCCAGGCCGATTTCGAGCGCGTGCCGGTCACGACCGGCGGCACGCCGGTGCTGCTCGGCGACGTCGCCACGATCACGCGGGGCCCGATCTTCCGTCGCGGCATCGCCGAGCTCGACGGCCAGGGCGAGGTCACCGGCGGCGTGATCGTGCTGCGTACCGGCAAGGACGCCCTGGCGGCGATCGAGAACGTCAAGGCGCGACTGAGGCAGTTGCAGGGCAGCCTGCCCGAGGGCGTGGACATCGTGCCGGTCTACGACCGCTCCGGCCTGATCCACGATGCGGTGCGCAACCTCGGCCGCAAGCTGGGTGAGGAATTCCTGGCCGTGGCGCTGGTCTGCGCGCTGTTCCTCTGGCATCTGCGATCGGCGCTGGTCGCGGTGATCACGCTGCCGCTGGGCATCCTGATCGCGTTCATCGTGATGCGCCACCAGGGCATCAGCGCCAATCTGCTGTCGCTGGGCGGCATCGCGATCGCGATCGGCGCGATGGTCGACGCCGCGGTGGTGATGATCGAGAACGCGCACAAGCACCTGGAGCACTGGCGCGATCGGCACGGCCGGGAGCCCGACGCAGCCGAACGCTGGCCTCTGATCGCCGAATCCGCCGCCGAGGTCGGCCCCGCCTTGTTCGCCAGCCTGCTGGTGATCACCCTCTCGTTCGTGCCGGTGTTCGCGCTGCAGGCGCAGGAAGGCCGGCTGTTCGCGCCGCTGGCCTATACCAAGACCTACGCGATGGCCGCCGCCGCGGGATTGTCGGTCACGCTGATCCCGGTGCTGATGGGCTACCTGATCCGTGGCCGGATCCGTCCGGAACGCGACAATCCGATCAACCGCGCGCTGATCGGCGGCTACCGTCCGGTGCTGGACTGGGTGCTGCGCCATCCCCGCCTGACCCTGGTCCTGGGCGGCCTGCTGCTGGTGCTGACGCTGATCCCGTATCGCCGCGTCGGCAGCGAGTTCATGCCGCCGCTGGACGAAGGCACGCTGCTGTACATGCCCACCGCCTTGCCGGGCCTTTCGGCGGACAAGGCCCGGCAGCTGCTGCAGCTCAGTGACCGCATGATCAAGACCGTACCGGAGGTCGCGCACGTGTTCGGCAAGGCCGGGCGTGCCGAAACCGCCACCGATCCCGCGCCGATCGAGATGTTCGAGACCACGGTGACGTTCAAGCCGCGCGACCAGTGGCGCCCCGGCATGACCCCGGACCGGCTCCGCCGCGAACTGGACGCCGCCGTGAAGGTGCCGGGCCTGACCAATCTGTGGGTGCCGCCGATCCGCAATCGCATCGACATGCTCGCCACCGGCATCAAGAGCCCGATCGGCATCAAGGTATCGGGACCGGACATCGGCGTGATCGAACGGCTCGGCAGCGAGATCGAGCGCGTGGCGAAGACCGTGCCGGGCGTCGGTTCGGCACTGGCCGAGCGCCTCACCGGCGGGCGTTACGTCGATGTCCGCATCAGGCCGGAGACGGCGGCGCGTTACGGCTTGAACCAGGCCGAGCTGCAAGCCCTGATCGGCAGCGTGGTCGGCGGCGATCCGATCGGCGAAACGATCGAGGGTCGCGAACGCTATCCCATCGTGCTGCGCTATCCGCGCGAGCAGCGCGATTCGCTGGCTGCGCTGACACAGTTGCCGATCGTGGCATCGGGCGGCGTGCAGCTGAGCCTGGACCAGGTCGCCGAGGTGTCGTCGAGTTCGGGACCGCCAATGCTCAAGAGCGACGACGGCCGCCTGGTCGGCTACGTCTACATCGATGTCGCCGGCCGCGACCTCGGCTCGGTCGTCGCCGATCTGCAGCATGCCGTCGGCGCGCAGGTGCAGCTGCCGCCGGGCTACACGCTCGCCTGGTCGGGCCAGTACGAATACCTGCAGCGGGCCGTCGCGCGTCTGAAGTGGGTGGTGCCGGCGGCGCTGGCGATCATCTTCGTGCTGATCTGGCTGGTGTTCCGGCGCGTCGGCGAAGTCGCGATCATCCTGCTCAGCGCGCCGCCGGCGCTGGCCGGCGGCCTGTGGCTGATCGTGTCGCTCGGGCACGCGGTGTCGATCGCGACGATGATCGGCTTCATCGCCCTGGGCGGCGTCGCGGCCGAGTTCGGCGTGATCATGCTGCTGTACCTGCGCCAGGCGTGGGAACGCCGGCTGGCCGCGGGCGAGCCGGCCACCCTGGCCACGCTGGAAGCGGCCATACGCGAGGGTGCCGTGCTGCGCGTTCGACCCAAGGCGATGACCGTGGCCGTCATCCTGGCCGGCCTGTTCCCACTGTTCGTCGGCAGCGGCGCCGGCTCGGAGGTCATGCAGCGCATCGCCGCGCCGATGCTCGGCGGCATGATCACCGCCCCCCTGCTGTCGATGCTGGTGATCCCGGCCGCCTTCCTGCTGTTGCGCAGCCGCGCGCTGCCGCGTCCCGCTTCGCCTGCCGCCACATCGGGTGCCGCGGCATGAGCGGCCGCCGCCTCCGGAGGCCGCGCTTATGCGAATCGCTCGACCAGAAAGTCGATGAGGATGCGCACCTTCCGCGGCGTGTGCTGGCTCGGTGGCCGCACGATGAAAACGCCGACCGGCGGCAGCGTGTAGCGCGTCATGATCGGAACGAGCCTGCCCGACGCGACGTACGGCGCGGCGATCAGTTCGCCGATCGCGACGATGCCGATGCCGGCGGCACCGGCCTCGGCCAGCACATGCGCGTGATCGGCCTTGAATCGACCTTGCGGATGCACCGTGAAGGTCTGATCGCCGTCGCTGAACTTCCAGGTATCGGTGCCCGGTGTGATCGCCGAGTGCTTGAGCACGTCGCTCGGCGAATCCGGCGCGCCGTGCGCTCGAATGTATTCGGGGCTGGCGTACAGACCCACGGCCATCGAGCCGATCTTCCTGGCGATCAGGTTGGAATCGGGCAGGTATCCGACCCGGATCCCGCAGTCGAAGCCTTCCGCCGCGAGATCGACATAGCGGTCCGAAAAGCGCGTATGGACATGCAGCGCCGGATGGGCGAGCGCGAGTTCGGTCAGCGCCGGTGCGAAGTGCGTCGCCAAGGACGCCGGCCCTGCGATGCGCAACAGGCCCCGCAGATCGCCGTTCGGGGACACCTCTTCCCGCGCCGCATCGATCGTCGCGCAGATGTCCGCCGCCCTGTCCCTGAAGGAGATCCCGGCCTCGGTCAGGACGGCGCCGCGCGTCGTGCGCGCCAGCAGTTCGGCGCCCAGCTCTTCCTCCAGCCGGATGAGGCGCCTGCTGACGATCGATTTGGCCACGCCCAGTCGTCGCGCCGCGGCGTTGATGCCCCCGGCATCGGCCACCTCGACGAACGTCCTCAGGTCCTCGATCTCCACCGCCTCTCTCCTCGCCGGCACCCGTGATCGGCAGCCAGGTGTCCCTGTTTCAGCGACACCGGAGCGCATCTTAACGGGCTAGTCGGGACCGCGCATCCGGCACATCCTGGGCCCACGGATGAATGACCATCCGCAGCCACCCGGATCTGACCATGAACCTCAATCGCTACCTTCCGCTGGCCGGCCGCGTTCTGATCGGCCTGCCGTTCGTCCTGTTCGGACTCGGCAAAGCCACCACCTACGGCGCCACCGTCGCGATGATCGAAGCCGTCGGACTGCCGTTGCCGACACTGGCGTTCTTCGGTGCCGTCACCCTCGAGATCGTGGGCGGCGCGCTGCTCGTCCTGGGCTACAAAGTGCGTCCGATCGCGGCGATTCTCGCCATTTTCTCGCTGGTCACCGCCGTCTTCTTCCACGCCGACCTGGCCGACCAGAACACGTTCGTCCACTTCTTCAAGAACGTGATGATGGCCGGCGGGATGCTGCAGCTGGCCGCTTTCGGCGCGGGTGCCTTCAGTCTCGACGAGCACCTGAGCAAGCGCCGCGCCTCAACCGCAGCGCTCGCATCGGCCGCGTGATCGGAGCCGTCTGCGCCACCTCGGCGGACCCGCCGGCGCGTCGTCCAGGCGCCCGGCATCCGGCCCCGGCCGCTGGAGCGACCCCGACACGAGGTGTTCCGCTTCCAGCGCCCCCTGCCCTGCCCCCTCCCGGCCGGACCTGCGGCTGCCGAGCACAGCCGGACCGCTTCCGCCCCACTCTTGAATCCGAGGACCTACCATGTCTGCCAGCACCGCCAAGCCCAGGATCGCGCTCATCATCGGCTCCACCCGCGCCACGCGTTTCGCCGACGTCCCCGCTCGATGGATGTTGAAACAGGCGCAAGCGCGCGAAGACCTCGAGGTCGAGCTGATCGATCTGCGCGACTTCGACCTTCCGCTGTTCGACGACATCGCCTCCAACGCATTCGTGCCGAGCCGGCACCCGGAGGCGATTCGCTGGCAGCAGACGCTGGCGCGCTTCGACGGCTTCATCTTCGTGGTCGCCGAGTACAACCACTCGCTGACCGGTGCGCTGAAGAATGCGCTGGACCAGGCCTACACGGAGTGGAACCGCAAACCGTTCACGGCCATCGGTTACGGCGGCGTCGGCGCGGCACGCGCGATCGAGCATCTGCGCGCGATCGCCGTCGAGTTGCAGATGGTCTCGACGCATGCGGCCGTCCATATCGGCGGCAGCGACTTCTTCACCGTCTTTCCGGCGGTCGGAAACCAGCCGATCGAAACCATCGAGCAGAACCTGCTGCCGTCGGCCGCCACCGCTCTGGACGAGCTGGTCTGGTGGGCCAGGGCGACGCGGGCCGCGCGCGCGAGCCACTAGCCCGAGCGCATCTCACATCCATTGCAGCGCAGCGCCATGGGGCATGCCCCGGCCCTGCAGGAGACCCTCATGTCCACGATACTGACCGATGCCGAGCCCAGCGCCGGCGTTACCGCAGGCCCTGCATCACGCCCTGTGATCCATCGCACCCGCGGCCGCGGACACGGCGACGTGTTTCGCCTGATGAGTCCGAGCGATCTGGGCGAGCAGCTGAAACCGTTCGTGTTCCTCGACAGCTTCGCCGGGGTCATGAGCGAGTTCGCTGCCGCGGGAGGCATGCACCCTCACTCCGGGATCGGAACGGTGACCGTCTTCACCCGGGGCGACGTGCACTTCGACGATCCCGACAGCGGCAGCGGCCACATCGGCTACGGCGGCGTGGAATGGATGCGCGCGGGCGGCGGCGTCTGGCACGGCAAGGAACTGTCCTCGGGGAAGTCCGAGCACATCCATGGCTTCCAGCTGTGGCTGGCCCTTCCCGCCGAGCTGGAGCTCTCCGAGGTGGAGAGCCAGTACGTGGAGGCACGCGACATGCCGCAGGTCGGGCCCGCATACGTCATCGTCGGCACGCACCAGGGCGCCAGCAGCCCGGTGAAGGCCCCGGCCGGGATCAACTATCTGCTGGTGACCCTGGCCCCCGGCGAACGCTGGGTCTACGACACGCCGATGAGCCATACCGTCGGCTGGCTCGCGCTGTCCAAGGGCAGTCTGAGGGGAGCGGCATCCGCCGCCGCCGGCGAGCTGCTCGTCTTCGCCGAAGACGACGGCGCGATCGTCCTGGAGGCCGGTCAAGGCGGCGCGACCTTCGTTCTCGGGTCGGCCGTCCCGCATCCCCATGACCTGCACCTGGGTTACTACTCGGTGCATACGTCCGCGCAGGCGCTCCGGACCGGCGAGGCGAACATCGAGACACTGCGCCAGAAGCTCTTCGCCTCGAGCGATCGCCGGCGGGCATCGGGGTCCACGCCGATCTTTCGCGGATGAGGCCGGCGGGTCCGCCTTCACGGCACCGAAGGACGCGTGCGCTTCAACGCCCTGATCGCCGCGCTGGATGCGATCGGGACCTGCCTACCGGCACGACGTTCGCTACCAGGCGAGGACAACCCGTGCCGCTATGCGATCTTCAACCGAACCGTGGACAGATTCGCGATCTGCCAGAACACGCCGGCATCGCCGGTGGCCCGGGCCGAGAGCATCGCGCCGTGGATCGAGGCCATGAACATGGCCGCTTCTCGCGAAGGCGTTTCGGCCAGGCGCATCACGCCCTTCGCGACGCCTTCCTCCAGGGTCTGCGCGAGCCAGGCCTGCAGATCGTTGAAGTGACCGGTGACCTCCTCGGCGACCGGTGCCGGGATCGCCGGCAGCTCGGCTGCGAGCAGCGCGCAGATGCAGATCGGAGGATTCGAGGCCTGAATGCAGTCGGCCCAGTAGCGGCTGTAGGCGACCAGTCGCGCGTACGGATCCGGAATCGACTGCTGCAACGACTGCAGTCCCTGCCGCATCGCATGCCGGTGCTGGGCGACGGTCGCCCTGACCAGATCCGCCTTGGCCGGGAAGTGGTGATGGATGCTCGCCTTCCTGACCTCCACCCGCTCGGCGATGTCGGCATAGCTGAAGCCGTTGTAGCCACCCGACGCCAGCAACTCGTTGGTTCGCTGGATGATCTCCTGGGCCTTCGGTGAATACTGAGGCTGGACTTGCGCGGAGGTCATCGACGGTCTACCTGATCTCGATCGGACGCTGCCGGTAAAGCGCTCGCATCTGCAGCGGAATGCCGACGAGCAGTGCCACCAGCAGAGCGCCCTGGACACCCAGCAGCAGAGGGTCCTTCAAGTCTGTCACCAGCGGATGGCCGACCGGAAGCCTGCGCAGGCTTTCACTGACCGTAGGGACCATCAGCAGGAACACGGTGATGCTGAGCGCGACGGTCTGCAGATACGCCCACGGTCGCTGTGCCGGTCGCCGCAGCGCGATGCCGTATCCGATCAGCAGAAACACCAGGGTCACGGTGGCGACGATCGAGCTCACCGGCTGGTGCGCGATCGGATAGACCGTGAGCACGCCCAGCAGCATGAACCAGAAGTAGGCCCGCCCGGCGCGGGTATCCGGGGCGATCCGTCCATGCTTGAACAGCATGTAGGCCGCCAGCGGGATCGCCGGGACGCTGCCGAGCGTGTGGAGCCAGCCGATTGGAGAGATGCTCATGAGGATGTTCCGTCGTGAAGGTGGAGGGAGACTACCTACCAATAGGTAGGCAACGCAAGTGCTTGTTGGATCGAGTACCGGAGGCCCGGCAGCCGGCGGCAGCCCGCCGACGCTGCTATTCACTCCACCGCGTTCTGCCTGCGCCGGACTGCCCGAATTCGGGCCTGGCTCCGCATACGCGGGCGTGCCAGCCGATTGCGCTTCGGCGCCGTGAGTGCCGGCTTCGCGTCCGGCGCCGCTGCCTGCCGTCGCAGCGTCGGGGCCGGCTCGCGTGCGGAGCCCGGCGTGTCTCTCGCAGCGGTGACCGCGAGCCTCCTGCTGAGCATCGCGGCCATCGCCATCGCGACGCCGATCATCAGGCAGGCGACCGCGAAGCCGGATTTGACCTCATCGCTACGGGCCCCGTCGGGCGCGAGCGAGAAGAAGACGCCGCCGACCAGCGCGACCGACAGCGCGGCGCCGAGCTGCATCGCTGCGCTGACGGTACCCGCCGCCAGGCCCGCCCAGCGCGGCTCCACCCGATCGACGTTCAGTCGCACCAGCGCCGGCAGCGCAATGCCCTGCCCGACACCCAAGAGCAGCAGCGGAACGGGAAGCCAGAACGGCTGGTCGATCGCAGCCACGCCGGCCGCCAGGACCAGACCCGTGACTTCCAGGCTCATGCCGAACGCGGCGGCGTTCGAACCCAGCCATCGCGACAGCCGCAGGCCGCAGGTCGGCCCGAGCAGCTGCCCGATCGCGAGCGGAAGAATCGCGAGCCCCGCCGCCAGTGCATCGCGACCGAGCCCCGCCTGCTGATACACCGCGAACGTCAGGAAGAACGCCGCCAAGGCATACAGAAGCACCGCCGCCAGCAGGCCCAGATGCAGCCCGCGCGTTGCCGCTATGACCGAAGGCGGCACCAGCACCGACGCACCGGAGCGTTCCCGATGCATCTCGTAACGCCAGAACATGATGAGCAGCGGTGGACTCAGCGCCAGCAAGACCAGGCTCCACCAAGGCCAGCCATGCTCGCGGCCTTCGATCAGCGGAACCACCAGCGCGAGCACACCCAACGCCAGCAGGACGGCACCGGAGACATCGAGTCCACCGGCCGCCTCTGCCCTGCTCTCGCGGATCAGCATCAGCGCAGCGGGGACGGCCAGCACGATGACGGGAATATTGATCAGGAAGACGCTGCGCCAGCCCAGGTCCCAGGGACTTGCCGATACCAGCCATCCGCCCAGAAGCTGCCCGCCGACCGAGGCCAGGCCGAAGGTGGCCCCGTACAGACCGAGCGCACGCCCCTTCTCGCTGGCCGGAAACAAGGCATGGATCGACGCCAGCGACTGCGGTGCCATGACCGCGGCCGAGAGGCCCTGCAGCAACCTGCCGACGATCAGCACCTCGGCTGAGGCTGCGAATCCGCAGATCGTCGATGCCAGCCCGAACCCGAGCATGCCGGCGACGAACGTGCGTCGACGTCCATAGAGGTCACCGAGACGGCCGCCCAGGATGAGGGTGACCGCATACGCCACCGCATAGACCGACACCACCAGCTGCGCGACGTCCGCCGAGGCAAGCAGATCGGACCGGATGCTGGGCAAGGTCACGTTGACGATGAAGAAATCCAGCGGCGGCAACAGCGTGCCGGTCAGCAGAACGGCCAGGGCCGGCCAGCGGCGCGGGTCGGTCGCCGCCGGATTCGGATCGATGGTGGACGAGGTCATGTCGGAGGATTGCCTGGGGGACGTGTTCGCCCGATCGCCCGCGACTTCACTCACGTCGCGTACGGGTCGAACCACGGTCTCCATGGGCCGACCACCGGTGCAGGGGCGGCATGTTGATCCCTACAGGATTGTTTGTGGACTGCCACTCCTGCATATTTCGCGTACATTTTTGAACGCACAGGCCGGACATGGAATGGAGCGATATCCGGATATTCCTCGCGGTCGTCCGCGGACGATCGCTCGGCGAGGCGGCCCGCAGCCTCGGCGTCAGCCATCCCACCGTCGGTCGTCGCATCAAGGCGCTCGAGGACGAGGCCGAGCAGCCGCTCTTTCGCCGGACGAAAGACGGCCTGGTGCTGACCGATGCCGGAGATGCGGTGCTGTCGCTCGCCGAGTCCATGGAGGCCTCCGCGCTCTCGATGGAGAGGCGCCTGGCGGGCAACCATCAGCGGCTCGAAGGCATCCTGCGGATCTCCTCGGCGGACTGGTTCGCTGCCTACGTCCTCGCGCCCGTCTTCGTCGAACTGGGACGCCTACACCCTGCGGTCGTGCCCGAGGTCATCGCGAGCTACCGGCTTCTTGATCTCTCCCGTCGCGAGGCCGATGTCGCTTTCCGCATCGTTCCGTTCAGTGAGCCGGACATCGTCCAGCGCCGACTGATGAGGATGCCGTACGGTCTCTACGGATCGGCGGCGACCGTGCGCGCGCTGAGCGACGATCCCGAATCGGTCAGCCTGATCCTGATGAACTCGGCCCAGGCGCACTTCCCGGACGTCACCTGGCTGCTCGATCGATTCCCGCACTCACGACGCGCCTTCACCAGCACCAGCCGCAGCGTTCAAGCGCAGATGTGCCGTCGAGGCCAGGGCATCGCGGTGCTGCCGCGGCCATTGGCCGAGGGCGTCGACGGGCTTCACCGCATCGACCTGTTCGGAGAACCGCCCGGCCGCGACGTCTGGGTCGGTTATCACCAGGATCTTCGCCACATGGATCGGCTGCGGGCACTGCTCGATATCGCCGGGAGGATGCTCGGGCATTCTGCGAGCGCTCCGGATGATCCGAGCGGTCAGCACTCCGGCTAGATGTCGAGGCAGTGGATCTGGACACTAGCCAGGTTGTCCACGTTCCTGTGTGAAGGCCCGGCATCGACAACCCGATCTGCGACCCAGAATCGAATTGCGCGAGCAGCTTGCAGGAGCGCGAAGACCAGAATCAGTCAGTGACGTCTCTAACCAGATTACGGCTCAGTAGGGGCCGGTCAGAGAAATCGCCGACGGCTACGTGCTGCTCTCATGGTGTTGGCCGCTCAACTCACGTGCGATTCGCTTTCTGTCACGAAAAGGCTGATTGAAATCGAGAGACGAGTGAGCGCTCGTCAAGAGTCAAACTTTGGTCGCTTGAAGATTATTTTTGGGTGCGGCTTCTCAGCCGATGCTACGGGTGTTGCGCCGCTTGCCCCAGCCGCGCCCGAGGGTTTCAGACGGGCCATCTCAACGATTCCTAGCGCTTTGAAATCGATCAGGCTCTGGACGTGCTGCGAATCGGCCGACCAAGAAATAGAAGCGCTAATGGTTGGTGCGAGCCGCTGAGCGAGTAGCCTGGTGATTCTGTCCACTCGATTGGGGTCCGTGGTTGCGTAACCAATCGGAAGCGTCACAGCACTCACCTTACTCGGTTGAACGTGGTACTGCGCAACTGCCAGGCGCTCGGGCACCACGAGCAATTCGAATCTATCCAGTCGGATTCCGCCAGAAAACATCACGGCATGAGGCAACCTAGAGTGAAATGCCCGCTTAAGCGAACGCTCCTCTGAAGCGCCCTCACCCTTAAAACACGCGACCAGTCGACCTCCATCTTTTCGATCAAGGGCCTTTTGGAATTTTGCGACAAATTCGACTAGTTCAGTACTATTCGCCGCCCAGAATGGGACATCCGCAGGCAACCAGTGCGCGATGCTGGACCGCTCCTCCTCGTGGTCTTCCGATCGCAACATATTGATGAGCGTCGTTCGATTTCCGACGAGGTAAATCGGCCCCAAGAGGCCTCTGGTCAGTTGTGACCCATAGCCAGTCTTGTCCGCATCTCGGTCCCTTAGCCACTTAGAAAGGTCGAATTCGTTTTCTCGCACATACCGAGCAAGAACCTCGTCCTCAACCAAGGCGCAAAAGTCTGAGAAGGACGCGGCGGTCTTGGGCAGGCTCTCGCTCGCGAGGTAGTCCGCCACCTTGGACTCAAGCTCAATCGAAAGTGGTCGCTTACGGTTGTCTCCTAAGCGCTCCACAGCGTCTCGGTGTACGTTCAAGTCGCCTGTGGCGCCCACATCCAATGAAATCTCCATGTCTACAGGCACCTGCAGGGTACGCATGGGTCGACAACGGGCTACCTTGTACAGGCGAGTCTTGAAGCTTTCCTTTGTGCGGCCCCACGAGAATTCCAAGAACGCTCGAGACTGCTCGCTGAATGCCTCGGCTACACGGTCGGGAGCGACTGACTTCGCTAGCTCCGGCATTGGTACCTCCGGCAGACCAAACCTCGAATTATTGTAGCCGCGGCGCGGGACGAGCTGAAGGGCCAGCAGGTCAAATACTGCGTCTTCCTCTCGGGTTTCGAAAGTTGTAAACGTCGGAACCTCTCCTGTAGCAATCTGCTTCGCGCGGAGGATCGCCGACGGGTGAAGTAGTCCGTCGTCCGCAACGTCAACCAGCCTGTTTCTTGTAAGACTGCCAACCAAACCATCCGTCTCCAGCTTAGACAGCCCAAAGTACACTTGAAGCTCGCTAGGGCTGGCGCTCTCCATCATGACGATCAATCTGCAAGCGAATTCCTCAATAGCCGGAAGAGGCCTTTCGGTAGTCCATGAACACTCCAACCGGTATTCCCTCGCCGGCAGCAGTACGGAAATGACATTTGCTAGTCGGCGCTTGCCCAGCCCTTCCGTCTCACCGGCATCAACTTCTTCGTCAAGCATTTTCGGCCTCCTCAGGGACGGCCTGTTGGAAATCGAATTCGCCGCCTTCTCCTCGATGAAGCGAAGCACGCGCCCCAACGGATCTAGTTTGTTTCGCTTTCGCCACATCCGAGCTGCACCTACGATCGCAAGGCGCTCTTGGGCTCGGGAAAGCGAAACATTGATTCGCGACGGCTCCCACATGAAGCCCTGTGTCTCGCTGATATTGTCTCGAACAAGACTCAAGATGATGAATGGGTTTTCTTGCCCCTGATAGCTATCTACCGTATCGATTCTGATCAGGCTACGAATTGAGGCAGCCCACTCGGCCTTGCTGAGCTCCTTTTCAAGCAGTGCCTTTTGCGCGCTATACATCGTGATCACACCAATTGGGTGGTGTGACGACTGAATGTCCTTGAGCAGCTCCGCCTTGTCTGGGGTGGCGAGGCGCTGAAGGAGCCGAAGCACGAGGCGGGCTTCGTGGGGATTTACGTATTTCCCTTGCTTACTCGGGTCGCTGTCGCCGGTTGAGTCTGGCCCAGCTCCACTATCGACCCAGGTAACAGGAGACTTCCAAGGAAAGGCAAGATGTTCGCACCAAGCCCGTGACTCGCCGCGGCCGGTCCTCAGCTGCACGCCGTCATCTTTATAGAAACAATCGGAAACCAGGTCGCTAATTGGCTCGACCATTCGATATTGCGTATTGAGGGCAACTCCGCGAGTAACACGGAATGCGCGCTCAAAGTCAGTCTGCCTAAGTGAGTCTGGCGAGATTCCCAAAGACTTGGAAGCCGCGCGAAGGTGAGATGGCTCGTAGACCGGCGGCAACTGCCTGTGGTCACCGACCAACAAGATCCTGCGTCCAGACTGAAGCGGGATCATTAGCTCACTCGCTTGCGCGCGAGCAGCTTCGTCGACAATCACCCAATCGAAATCGACATCGGCTACGCCGAGTTGCTTCTGTCCCATGCCGACCAGAGTGCCGCAGACCAATTGCCTCGTCTGCACCAGGAATTGGTCGTAGTTGGCCTGGCCTGCGTGTAGAACAGAAAGCCATTCCTGACTGAGTGAAAGCAACATTTTTAGGCGGGAGAGAGCTGCCGGATTATTGACGCCGTGGGCAGACGCAACCAGCGCGATGGTGCTCTCCCATAAATTCTCGGACTCTAGAAGAGACGCCCCCTCCTCTGGGAATCGATTTCGAACAATTCTGGAAGTGAGCTCTCGGACCTCGTCAAGCTGAGACTGCAGCTCGGGAACACGTTCGCGAAGGTCACCGCTTGCTGTCTCCGACTTTGCCAAGTTCAATTCTGCTTCATATCTAACAATTGACGAGACAAGCCCATCTAGCGTTCGGTGCAGAGAAGCCAACTCGGCCGAAAGCTGCGTCGGTATCCCAAGGCGCTCTGAAAAGACCGCGATACGATGCTCGTACTCGCGATGGAAAGAATGTCGCATTTGACGCTGGATCGCCCGCGAGTGGGCATCCAACATTGGTGTGGCGAGCATTCGCTCTTGTCCCATTCGAACTACGCTGAGCGGAAAAACGTGCCTCTGGCACATCGCTCGAGCCTTCGTAGCTACTGCATCAACAGCCGTGTGAGACTGCCCGACCAGCAGTACGTTTCTAACGCCGACCTCGCTAAAGAGGTAGTGAATGAACGCCCCAACGAACGTCGTCTTTCCGGTGCCTGGTGGCCCCTGAAGAACACCAACGGGTCCCTGCTCAATCAGTTGTTGAAAGGCCTCGACTTGCCGCTCATTGAGGCTTGTTTCTTCGTCATCGTATAGCTGTCTAATTCGCTCTGCACTGGGTCGAGGAGCCATCGGAGAGATCGATGGTGAGGCGATGGGATCAAAGTACTTTAGGAGATCGGGAATTGCCGAGGCGTGCTCTAGCACGCGCTCCATTGCTTTGGATTTTCGGTCTCGCGAGGCTTTGCTCTGTAAGGATTCGAGCTTTAGCATCGCGCCAGGTATGACGCGCTTGCGGACGTCCATTCTGGTGACATCAATTACAAGCTCATCTTGGCTTGTTTGGAGTATGTCCAGAACTGCAAAATTGTTGCCGTCGTCCTTCAGACTAACGAAAACGCGATCATCCGAGCCGAAATCCATCGCGGCACCGTTCGCCGTCCGGTATGGAAGCCGCATTTGGCCCACAGCGTTTTCTTGGATGGCACCGGTCACTTCGACTTCGAGGAGGCTCTCCTCTTCGGTGTTCATCAGAGCTCGCCAAATCTCTTCGATTCGAATACCCGCTTCCTCCGGCCTCTCCGCCGCCTCCGAGTTCGGGGGAGAAAATTTCGCCTCAAGCAGCGAGAGCACCGGATCAAGCCCCAGAATCAGGTCGAGGAGATCTTGAATCCCTGGCCCGCGCTCGTTCGACTTGAGGAGCGCGATTGAGCGTTCGATGCTTGCGGAGGACTTATTGCTGGCTGACACCAGCTCACTGAGCGGAATTGGAGTTACCAATCGGACATCCCGGAGCTGACGCTGCTCAGGATCAATCACAAATGTGATTGCGCCATTAAGGCCTGTTACGTAGCAGTCCAGCAAGGCATCGTTGCGCTTATCCCATTTGCAATTGAAGTGGTAGCCGCCGCCGTCGGACTCGAGCGCGAACTCCGAGCCTGCGAACTGAATTCTGTTCCAAGGAACAATGATCGGTGCTGCCGCTTCGGACGATTCCGATACTCCCTCGATGAGCCGTCGAACCTCGACCTGCAGCGGAGATAGTGATACGGGCACGCCTTGCGGCTGGCTGCGACCGACCTCTAGCTCCTGTTTGAATTGTTCGTCGTATTCCTCGACTAGGAGCTCTTCCACAAGCTTGTAGACCGCAAAGCGATCGCGACCGAAGCCGTCGGTTGATGCCGGATTTGGTGGACCATATTCGACATTGAAGGGTTGCGTCCTCTCCCCAAAGTCGAGAAAGTCGAGCAGGAGAACCCTTTCGGAGCCGGCCTCCGGCGCCTCCGGATATTGCACGAGCAGATTTCCTGGGTGAATGTCCCCGTGGCTCAGCTGCTGGTCGTGCAATGCCGAAACCGCTTGAATTAGGGCCGCGGCGATCCGCCTGCGTGATGGAATGTCCGCCCCTGCGATAGCTTCCTGCCACTCCTTACCTGGCTCAATTCTGGTTACTACGAGGAGGCCTCCCGACTCCAGCAATCCGAAGTCGACAAGGTGCGGGGTCGCGGTTTCACGCGACCTGACTTTTTCGGCCTTGGATCGGAATGCCGCGACACGCCGATTCAGTCCGTGCGTGCCGGCGTTCGGGGCAACCTGCAACCAAAGTTTGACCAGTACGGACCCATCGTCAACCGCGGATCTGTATCGGAGCACTTGTCCCGATCCAGGGTTCTCGCCGTGGCTTGGCGGGAAGTGCTGAAAGATCTGAAACTGGCCCCATCCTCGCTTTATGAAGTCGCCATCCGATATCTCGTTCCAGGTATTGATTGCCTCCTCTTTGCTCGCCGCCGCCGGCTTAACGCACTCGTTGAGAGCCGCCAACATCGCGGCAGCATTTTCAAAGCGATCGACCGGCCCCCAGGAGAGGGCGCGCTGAAGCCAAGCGCTCAGGGCGCCGCCATATGGATCTTGTCTCGGGGGGACCCATTGCCAGATTCCTTGCTCGTCGCGCGGAAGGTCTGACTCAGGGAACAGAATTCGATACGCAGCGGCGGCGAGCATGAACACGTCTTGCCTAAAGGCGTCGTAAATCTCTCCCTCTACGCCCATTGCCTCTTCCGGCAACCGGACATGCGAACCCTGCAGGAGGTCTCGAACCTCGCTAACCGTTCCACGCTCCGGGAAAAAAGCCGCTGCGAGACCAGAGATGACCACGCTTCGCTGATCTGCTGCGTGCCACAAGTTGTGAAGGTCGATATCACGATGCGCAACGCCTAAGGCGTGCAATTCTGAAAATGGCACTAAGAGAGCTCTGACCAGATCCAAACGAGACTGGGGGTCATGAGCCGGCCCCACTTTGCTTAGGTGCTCATCCAGGCGGCTAAAGGTTCTCCTGAGCTCGTAAAGCTCTGTAAAGTCGTCAGAAACGTCACTTGTGCTGAGCGGAACCAGCGGGCGAAGTAGATATTCTTCCAGCCCTCTCTCATGAGATTTTGCGAGCGCGAACACTCGATATTCACGAAGAGCGACTTTTGCCCACTGCTCTTGCGTGGCGTTGCCGACGCCGAGCGACGACATGTTCCAACGCCTCATCAGCGCCAGATCATTGGCAATTTCCTGATGATGGCCTTTGAATTCCGCGAACAAGCCGAGCTTGTGCCGAAACCAAGGGGTTGGTTCGGCCGTATAGCTGTGATAGGAAAATTCCTTCGGCCTGACCCGGCTTCCGGCGAAGAACTGTTCGAAGATGGGCCGACAAGTCGCGTTATTTGGGCGCGGCTTCCCTCGGCGATCAAACAGGTCCGTATAATTTTGCGGCGCCTCAGAAACAACCCTTGCGTAATCGTTGGCTCCATTTATTTTGAGAAACTCATCAAGCGTGTGAACGAAGCGACGTTCCGTTGTTGAAAGATTTTCTGGACTGGCAGTCCCGCACATCACGACGTGGGCTTCAACTCTGGGGACATAGCCGAGCTTGTGTTGAAGCTCCCTTCCTAGCAGCTTGCTAATCCGAATCGCGTGGACACGCTTGATCTCATAGGGACTCTTCCCTTTGGAGTAACCGTTGAGGTACCAGCGGCCGTCACTGCTCTCAAGCTTCCCGGTCCATTCCTTGAGCTCCACAAGTAATAGACGGTCATGCGTGATGATCATCGTGTCCACGTCCATGGACCCCTCGTCATCAACAACGAGCAGACTGGCGTAGCCAAACCAGCTTTGCCTCAACGACTCCTGCATCCGCTTGACCGCTCGAACTTCGCTAGCATGCAGTCCGTTGCCCCCAAGAATCTTTATGTCCATGAGCCCCCTCGTTCATACGACAAGCCCCGCCCAGAGGCGGCCATCAAGTAATGATACGCCACCGAAAACGCCGCGCGATCTGGTCGGACATCGCTGCGTCAACATCCGGTTCCCGACTCATGGTGGTCTCTACCTGTGGGAAGGGCAGGTCATCTTCAACGCCAGCCACCATATCATCGCGGCCGCGCTGGATGGTCTAGAGTCGCCTTCCTGCCCGAGTTCGCGCCTCATATCGAATCGGGCGAACTGGTGCGAGTGCTAGCACACTGGTGTCCGCCGTTTACTAGATACCACTTGTACTACCCCAGCCGGAGACAGCCATCGCCTGCATTCCGTTTGGTGGTCGATGCGCTGCGCGTTTAAGTCCGCTTCGGGTCGAAAGCAGACGCCGAGCCGCCTAACTCAAAGCCCCCCATCCGATTAAGATCACGATCGAGCAGACAGTCGATAAACGCACGCAGCGCCGGCAGCAGGTAGCGCCGGCTCGAGTAGTAGAGGTACAGACCCGGCATCGTCGGCGACCAGTCGGCGAGCACGCGCTTGAGCCGGCCTTGCGCCAGCGCCTCGGCGACGTCTTCATCGTTGTAGGCGTACAGGATGCCGAGTCCCTGCAGCGCCGCGGCCACGATGATGTCCTGATGGTTCGAGATCAGCGGCCCCTCGCCGAAGAATTCGACCGCCTTGCCCTTCTTCTTGAACGGCCATCCCGCGATCTTGCCGCTGCCGGGGAAGCGCCAGTTGATGCAGGCGTGACGGCTCAGATCGGCGGGCGTCCTGGGTTCGCCGTGTCGGGCGAGATAGTCGGGCGAGGCCACGGCGAGCAGCTCGAAGTCCGGCGTGAGCCGGACCGCGACCATGTCCTTCTCCAGGCGCCCGCCCACGCGGATACCGGCATCGAAACCTTCGCCGGCGATATCGCTGAGGCCGTCTTCGATCACGATGTCGAGGACGACATCCGGATGCGCGCGCGCGAAGCGGCCCAGCCGCGGCGCGATCACCTTCTTCACCGCCATGCTCAGGGTGTTGATCCGCAACGTGCCGGCGGCGCGCGCATTCGCGCCGACGGCCTGTGCGACCGCTTCGTCCATCTCGCGCAGCATCGGCGCCATCCGCTCGTGCAGACGCCGCCCGGGTTCCGTCGGCGAGACGCTGCGTGTCGTGCGATTCAACAGGCGGACGCCGAGCCTCGATTCGAGCTGGCGGATGATCTGGCTGAGCGCGGAACGGGACAGCCCCAGGTGATCGGCCGCGCGGGCGAAGCTGGCCCGGTCGACGACGGCCACGAAGGCCTTGAGTTCCGCGAATTCGGAGCCGCGCATTGTGTACTGATCTCTACATAGCCTGATCAGATCATAGGTGATTCTCTAATCTTCTAGAACCGCTCAAGCTGACTCCGCACTCACCCACGGAGCATTGCAATGAAAGATCTGAACCTGCCCGAGCCGATCGCGGCCTACTTCGATGCCGACCGCCGGGATGGCCAGGCGGTCGCCCGCTGCTTCACCAAGGACGGCGTGGTCCTCGACGAGGGCAAGACCCATGCGGGCTTCGCCGCGATCGAGGCCTGGAAGAACGAGGCGTCCGCCAAGTACGCCTACACCGCCGAGCCGCACACGCTGCAGACGCAAGGGCGCAGCCACGTCGTCACCAGCCGGGTATCCGGCGACTTTCCGGGCAGCCCGGTGGACCTGCATTACACCTTCATCCTGGAGCGCGGCAAGATCGCCTCGCTGGAGGTGAAGCCATGAATTTCGACCTCCACCTGGCCGGCAAGCGCGTCGTGGTCACCGGCGGCACGCGTGGTATCGGCGCGGCCGTCGTCGAACGGCTCTCGCAGCTCGAAGCCCGGATCGTGGCGACCGCACGCTCGCAGCCGTCGAAGTCCATCGAAGGTGTGCACTATGTGGCGGCCGATCTGGCCACGGCCGCGGGTGTCGATGAGGCCGTCGAGACGGCTCGGCGCCATCTCGGCGGAATCGACATCCTGATCAACGTGGTCGGCGGCTCGTCGGCGCCCGCCGGCGGCTTCGCGAAGCTGGACGATGCCGAGTGGGCCAAGGCGCTCGACCTGAACCTGATGTCGGCGGTGCGGATGGATCGCGCCTTGCTTCCCGCGATGGTCGCGCAGGGATCCGGCGTGATCCTGCACGTGTCGTCGATTCAACGCGTGCTGCCGCTGCACGACGCCACGATCGCCTACGCCGCCGCCAAGGCCGCGCTGTCGACCTACAGCAAGGCACTGTCCAAGGAAGTCACCCCCAAGGGCGTGCGCGTGGTCCGTGTCTCGCCGGGCTGGGTCGAAACGGAAGCCTCGATCGATTTCCTCGGCGGTATCGCGGCCAATGCCGGGACGGACTACGCAGGTGCCAGGCAGCTGGTCATGCAAGCATTGGGCGGCATTCCGTTGGGACGTCCGGCCGAACCGGGTGAAGTGGCCGACCTCGTCGCGTTTCTGGTCTCGCCGAGGGCGGCGTCGATCTCGGGGGCGGAATACACGATCGACGGCGGGACCGTGCCGACCGTGTAACGGCGACCGGCCGGTCGCTTCGAACGCATACCGGCGGCCCCGTCTTTCCAACAGCGGGTTCCCGCCGGGATGCCGAGCGATCAGATGTGGGTGGCCGCCGGCGGCGATGAAGGACGCTCGATCAAGTTATCAGGACTTTATGCGGCCAATGGTTCGGCCTCGGCGCGCACAGTAGCCCTGCCGGCCAACGCCGCACACTGCACGTCCCGCCACCATCCGAGGATACGACCATGCTCAAGCTGATTCCCGCCGTGCTCGCCACCGCCCTGGCCGCCAGCGTCACCCCCGCCGCCCATGCCGACGATGTCGCATCCTCGCGCAGTGGTGGACCGATCAAGAACGTCGTCCTGGTACATGGCGCGTTCGCCGACGGTGCGGGCTGGCGCCCGGTCTACGACGACCTGACTGCACGCGGCTATCGCGTGTCGATCGTGCAGAACCCGCTGACCTCGCTCGCCGACGACGTGCAGGCCACCCGGCGCGTGCTCGACCGGCAGGACGGCCCGGCGATCCTGGTCGGACATTCCTGGGGCGGCACGGTGATCACCGAGGCCGGCGTCCACGACAAGGTGGCAGGCCTGGTCTACGTATCGGCACTCGCGCCGGACGCAGGCGAGACGACCGCACAGCAATACGAAGGCTTCGCACCGACGCCCGAGTTCGTGATCGAGACCGGCAGCGACGGCTACGGCTTCATCAGTCGACCCAAGTTCAAGGCCGGCTTCGCCCACGACACCAGCGATGCCGACGCGGCGTTCCTGCGCGATTCGCAGGTGCCGATCAACATGTCGGTGTTCGGCACGAAGCTGACGCAGGCCGCGTGGCGCACGAAGCCGAGCTGGGCCGTGATCGCGACCGAGGACAAGGCGTTCGACCAGGCCATGCTGATCCACATGGCCGAGCGCATCCAGGCGCGCATCACCAAGGTCTCGGCCAGCCATGCGGTCTTCATGACGCAGCCCAAGGTGGTCGCCGACACGATCGACCAGGCGGCCAGGGCTGCTCGCCCGGCCAAGTAAGACATGGCGTCAGACGCCGGACGTCGTCGAGCCCAGTCGCGTCCGGCCTCCTTACGTACTCCACGCGCGGCGGAACCTCCGTGGCGCGTTGCCGAGAGCCGGCTGGAGACCTTCAGCGACGCCTTCTCCTGCATCCCCCGTCGCCGGATCCAGGATCAGCGCGTTCAGCGCCGCATGCGTGCGGATCACGACTGTTCGCCGCGCGCCGGTATGGCGGCTCCTGCGCCGGTCCGGATGGCCGGGCTGACATGCTCCATGGATCCCGCCCGACGCAGCCGCACGTCCCGGTGAGCTGGGCCAGCCTCAGCCCTGCGTCGCCTCACGAACGATCGCAATGAACGCCTTCAACGGCGCAGGCACGTGACGATAGCTGGCGTAGTAGAGGCACAGGCCCGGTGACGCCGGGGTCCAGTCTTCCAGCAGCAGGACCAGCGCGCCGCTGTCCAGGGCTGGCCGGGCGAAGGACTCCGGAACGTAAGCGATCCCCAGGCCGTCGGCGGCCGCCTCGACCATCAGGTCGTTGTCGTCCAGGCTCAGCATGCCGGGAACATCCAGCGCGACCTGCTGCGTGCCCTTCTCGAACTCCCATCGATAGCGCTTGCCGCTCGGGAGCCGCTGGCGGATGCAGCGATGGGACATCAGGTCCATCGGGGTCGCGGGCGCTCCGAATGCCTCGACGTAGTCCGGCGCGGCCACCGCAACGAAACGGACATCATGGCCGAAAGGTACCGCCACCATGTCCTTCGGTACCGACTCGGCCAGGCGCACGCCGGCATCGAAGCCTTCGCCCACGATGTCCACCAGTTGCCCTTCGGCGACGAGGTCCAGCTCGACACGTGGATGACGCTGCTGGAACATCGGCACGGCGTGGCGGAGCAACCAGCGCGCACCTCCCTTGCTGGCGTTGATGCGCAGCGTGCCGACCAGTTCGTCCTGCCCATGACTGACCGCGTCCAGCAGGTCGTCCAGTTCCCGCAACAAGGGAACCAGGCGCTGCAGCAGCCGCTCGCCGTCGTCGGTCACCGCAACGCTGCGAGTGGTCCGATGCAGCAGACGAACGCCGAGCTGGCGCTCGAGCCCCTTCAAGGCATGGCTGAGCGACGACCGCGATGCGCCCAGCGCATCGGCGGCCTTCTGGAAGCTGCGGTATCGCGCCACGAGCGCGAAGGCTTTCAGATCGGAGAGGCTGACATTTTTCATTGGTGAATATCACTCACCAGCTCGTTCGTATTGGTGCGACTTATCATACGCCGTCCGGGCTCTTACCCTGGTGCGCCTCCCCCACAGGTAGACCCGATGAAGACATGGTTGATCACAGGCGCGCCGTCCGGCCTTGGGCTGGTCATGACCACGAAGCTGCTGGCACGGGGTGACCGGGTGGTCGCATGCGGGCGACGCGCAACGCCGTTCGAGACGCTTCGGCGAATGGCGGGCGACAGGTTGCGCGTCGCGTGTTTCGACCTGACCGACACGGCCTCGCTGCGGCAGGAGGTGGATGCCGCCTTCGCTGCCTTCGGCCGGATCGACACCGTGGTCAGCAATGCCGGTTACGGATTGTTCGGCGCTGCCGAGGAGGTCACCGATGCGCAGCTCGAGCGGCAGATCGCCACCAATCTGACCGCGTCGATCCAGCTGGTGCGTGCCGTGCTTCCGCATCTGCGCGCGCAGGGCGGCGGCAGGATCGTGCAGGTCTCGTCCGAAGGCGGACAGGTGGCGTATCCCAACTTCAGTCTCTACCACGCGACCAAATGGGGCATCGAGGGCTTTCTCGATGCGGTTGCCCAGGAGGTGGCGCCATTCGGCATCGACGTCGTCATCGCCGAGCCAGGGGCGACCGCGACCGGATTCGCACGTGGTCTGGATCACGCGGCGCCGATGGACGTCTACGACGCGACGCCGGCCGGCGATGTGCGCCGCGCCGTATCCAGTGGCACGTTCGAGATCAAGGGCGACGCCGACCGTACGGTCGAGGCGATGATCCAGGTGGCCGACTCGGCGCAGCCGCGGCGCCGGATCGCACTGGGCAGCACGGCGTTCGAGAACATCCATCGCGCATTGACCGCCCGGCTGGACGATCTGGTGGCGCAGAAGGCGCTGACGCTGACGGCGGACAGGGCATGAAGTGGCTCTTGCCTCTGCTCGCTGCCTCCACCGTCGTCGCAGCGAGCGAGCCCGTGCCCTCCCCTGCGCAGCCCAACCAGGTGGCCGGCACCTGGCGCATGGTCGCCGCCACGTTGGAAGCGAATGGCGAGACCCGGCGGCCTTATGGCGAGAATCCCCAAGGCATGCTCGTCTTCACGACCGACATGCATTTCGTCGAGGTATTGACCGATGGCGATGCCCCGCGCTTCGCCTCGGATGCTCGAGGCGGTGGCACCGATGAGGAGAACAGGCGCGCCATGGCATCGAGCATCGGGTTCTTCGGGACGTACACGGTGGACGCGCACGGTCGTTTCAGCGGCAACCGCGTCGAAGGGGCCACGTTTCCCAATTGGGTGGGCGCCGTGCGAACCCGGCGGGACCTGCAGCTCACGGTCGAGGGTGATCGGCTGTACGAGAGGTTCACTCGCCCGGACGGAGGGCGCGTGAGCGCGGAGTTCGTGCGGGTCCGCTAGTTCGCATCGCGATGCCGGGCAGGATACGGAAAGACGTTCCTTCTCTTTGACAAGCGGAGCGCGCAGGCCCGGCGGGGCCGGAGGCGTCAGGGATCAAAGCCGCATGGCCGCGACTCGGCAGAGGCGCGGGGCGCAGCCCGCGAGTCCGACGGCGGCAGCCGGACGCGCCATGCATCCATCAATCGACGGAAACGTCGTGGGCCAACCGAGTGACGCGGCTCGAGTCACTTATGACCGGGCATGCCCATATCCCCGCAACTTGCGTACGACCATGGCGCCCCCGTGCTGGCCGTGGCGCTCGCATATGATGGTGCGACGCTCGTTGCCCTGCTTCGTCGGGAAATGAATGCTAGCCGCCGCCAAGGCAGCTCGCTAGCCGGCCGCTCCAAAGAAACTCGATCAAGGAACCGAACCATGCTCCGCATCCTGCTGCTCGCCCTGCTTGCCGCTCCCCTCAGCGCGGGCGCGATCGTCATCCGGGACGATGTCGACGACGCGAAGTACCGCGTTCCGGCATCGGAGTTCCCGGCGCTGGTCGACCTGCCCGGCGAAGGGCACGGCGTCCTGATCGCGCCGCAATGGCTCGTCACCGCGGGGCACGCCGTCATGTGGCAGACCCAGATCGAGCAGGTGACGCTCAACGGAATCCCCCGGGACGTCGAGCGCCTCGTGGTCCATCCCGGCTACAAAAAGCCATCGCAGCAGTTGCTCGACCAAGCGCTGGCGACCTGGGACTGGACGTTGTTCAGGGCGCTGCTCTCGTCCTCGGACGACATCGCGCTGCTCAAGCTGGCGCGGCCCGTCACCGACGTCACGCCCGTTGCGATCAATGAAGACACCGATGAGTTCGGTCAGGTCGTCAAGGTGCTGGGTGCGGGAGCCACGGGGAATGGCGTCACCGGCTATGCGTTCAGCGATTCGCATCGCACGACGCTTCGTCGCGCATTCAACAAGGTCACCAGCGCCGACGGCCGCTGGCTCTGCTACATCTTCGACCTGCCAGAGCAGGCGTTGCCGTTCGAGGGCGGCTCCGGAAGCGGCGACAGCGGCGGACCGGTCCTGATCCAGACCGACAACGACTGGCGCCTGGCCGGGCTGACGTCATGGTCGGACCCGCAAAGCACCAACAGGACGCCGGGACGATACGGCCAGATCACCTGCAATGTCCGCCTGCGTCACTACCAGGACTGGATCAAGGGCGTGATCGCGGGGACGGCGCAAGCCCGTGCACGCCCAGGGGCGCCTTGACCACAGGTGTTGATGCTTGGATTGCGTCGGCCGGATACGTCATGTCGGCGCTTGCCTGGCCGGGCGTTCTTTCTCTTGGCGAGCGGAGTTCTTTCCACATTCCAGGTCGGCCGATGGCCCCTCAAGCCAGCAAACGCTTCGGCGATCCGTACGAGCGCTGCATGCCGCTCGAGGCGGTAGACATCGGCGTGGAGACGCAATCACGCTACACGAACGCATTGAACATCGGCCTCGATACGATCGGACGTACTCGGACCGTAGACTCCCTGCTTCCGGCGGACCTTCAGCAGCCGTGTGCCGACCCGATCGCAACGCGTCCAGAACATAAGATATTGATTGAATGACCAATACGGACACTTCTTCGCATACGCCCCTGATGCGCCAGTACTTCGCGGCGAAGGCCGAGCACCCGGACGTGCTGCTGTTCTTCCGGATGGGCGACTTCTACGAGCTGTTCTACGATGACGCGCGCAAGGCCGCGCGGCTGCTCGACATCACGCTGACGCAGCGCGGCGCGTCGGCCGGCGCGCCGATTCCGATGGCCGGCGTGCCGTATCACGCGGCCGAGGGCTATCTGGCCAAGCTCGTCAAGCTCGGCGAGTCGGTCGCGATCTGCGAGCAGATCGGCGATCCGGCGCTGGCCAAGGGCCTGGTCGAGCGCAAGGTGGTGCGGATCGTCACGCCGGGCACGGTCACCGACGAGGCCCTGCTCGAGGCGCGCCGCGACAACCTGCTGATGGCGATCGCGGCCGGCAAGACCGGTTACGGACTGGCCTGGATCGACCTGGCCGCCGGCCGCTTCCTGCTCGCCGAGGTCGCCGATGCCGAGGCGCTGGCCTCGGAGCTGGCGCGGCTGCAGCCGGTCGAGACCCTGGTCGGCGAGGACGTGGCCTGGCCGAACTTCGTGACGACCCTGCCCGGCCTGCGCAAGCGCGCGCCGTGGCATTTCGACGGCCAGACCGCCGAGCGCGAGCTGTGCCGGTTCTTCGGCACGCGCGACCTGTCCGGCTTCGGCGCGACGCATCTGCCGCTGGCGATCGGCGCGGCCGGCTGCCTGCTCGGCTACGTCGAGGAGACCCAGAAGTCGGCGCTGCCGCATCTGACCGGCCTGGCGACCGAGAGCGCGGCCGAGACGATCGCGCTCGACGCGGCGACGCGGCGCAACCTGGAGCTCGACAGCCACGCCTCGGGCAATCGCGACGCGACCCTGCTCGGCGTGCTCGACACCACGGTCACGCCGATGGGAGCGCGTCTGCTGCACCGCTGGCTCAACCGGCCGCTGCGCGCCCGCGGCACGCTCGAACAGCGCCATCACGCGGTCGGCCTGCTGCTCGGCGGCGGCGCCGAGCGGCTGCGCGAGGAGCTGCGCGGCATCGGCGATCTGGAGCGCATCCTGGCGCGCGTCGCGCTGCGTTCGGCGCGGCCGCGCGACCTGTCGACGCTGCGCGACGGCCTGGCGCGCACACCGGTGCTGCGCGAGCGCCTGTCCGGCATCGACAGTCCGTTGCTGTCGGACCTGCTCGACCGGCTCGGCGAGCACGCCGGCACCGCCGAACACCTCGGCCAGGCGCTGGCCGAGCAACCGCCGGCGCTGCTGCGCGACGGCGGCGTGATCCGCGCCGGCTTCGACGCCGAGCTCGACGAGCTGCGTGCCCTGTCGACCAACGCGGACCGCTTCCTGGTCGAGCTCGAGGAGCGCGAGAAGGCCGCCACCGGCATCGCGACGCTCAAGGTCGGCTACAACCGCGTGCACGGCTACTACATCGAGATCAGCAAGGGACAGGCCGACAAGGCGCCGGCGCACTACACGCGGCGCCAGACGATCAAGGGCGCCGAGCGCTACATCACCGAGGAGCTCAAGCACTTCGAGGACAAGGTGCTGTCGGCGCGCGAGCGCTCGCTGATGCGCGAACGCGCGCTCTACGAGGAACTGCTCGACCTGCTCGGCGCGCGCCTGGCCGCGCTGAAGACGGCGGCCGCGGCGATGGCCGAGCTCGACGTGCTGGCCGCGCTGTCCGAGCGCGCCGATGCGCTGGACTGGAACCGCCCGGACCTCGTCGAGGAGCCGGGCATCCGCATCGAGCGCGGCCGCCATCCGGTCGTCGAGCGTGTCCGCGAGGAGCCGTTCGAGCCGAACGATCTGGTCTTCACCGACGCGCGCCGCATGCTGATCGTGACCGGCCCGAACATGGGCGGCAAGTCGACCTACATGCGCCAGAACGCGCTGATCGTGCTGCTGGCGCACATCGGCAGCTACGTGCCGGCGGCACGCGCCGAGATCGGTCCGATCGACCGCATCTTCACGCGCATCGGCGCCGGCGACGACCTCGCGCGCGGCCAGTCGACCTTCATGGTCGAGATGAGCGAGACCGCCAACATCCTGCACAACGCGACCGAACACAGCCTCGTGCTGATGGACGAGATCGGCCGCGGCACCAGCACCTACGACGGCCTCGCGCTGGCGCAGGCCTGCGCGGCGCATCTGGCCAGCGTCAACCGGGCGTTCACGCTGTTCGCGACGCACTACTTCGAACTGACCCAGTTGCCGACGCAGTTCGAGACGATCGCCAACGTGCACCTGGACGCGGTCGAGTACGGCGAGCAGCTGGTCTTCATGCACGCGGTCAAGGACGGTCCGGCCAACCGCAGCTTCGGCCTGCAGGTGGCCGCGCTGGCCGGTCTGCCGCGCTCGGTGATCGGCGATGCGCGCCGCGTGCTGCAGGGGCTGGAGGCCGGCGGCCATCCGGCGCCGGCGGCGCAGCCGGCCGCCGCCGCGCCGCAGCTGGGCCTGTTCGCGCCGTCGCTGCCGTCGCCGATCGAGGAGACGCTGCGCACGATCGACGCCGACGAGCTGACCCCGCGCGCGGCGCTGGACCTGGTCTACCGCCTGCGCAAGATGCTCTGACGATGAGCGCCGTCTCGATCGGACCGCCGGCGGCACCGCACGGCGCCGTCGGCCGCCTCGACGGCGTGGATCTGCTGCGCGGGCTGTCGATCCTGCTGGTCGTCGTGCATCACCTGTCGCTGCGCATCCCGCTGCGCGACGGCTGGCTCGAAACCTTCCTGCCGCGCCGGTTCCTGACCACGCTGATGTACGACGGCTACGAAGGCGTGTTCGTGTTCTTCGTGATCTCCGGCTTCCTGATCGCCGGCAATGCGATCGCGCGCTGGGGCAGCCTCGCGGCGATCGAGCCGCGCCGGTTCTATGCGCTGCGCGCCGCGCGCATCCTGCCGTCGCTGGCCCTGGTCGTGGCGATCCTCAGCCTGCTGCATCTGGCCGGCGTGCCGTATCACGTGATCGATCGCGAAGGACAGTCGCTCGGCCGCGCGCTGCTCGCGGTCGCCGGCCTGCACCTCAACTGGTACGAAGGCCGGACCGGCTACCTGCCCGGCGGCTGGGACGTGCTGTGGTCGCTGTCGATCGAGGAGGCGTTCTACCTCGGCTTTCCGCTGCTGTGCCTGCTGCTGCGCCGGCAGGCGCTGCTGGTCGCCGTGCTGGTCGTGCTGGCGCTGTCGCTGCCGTGGACGCGCGCCGCGCTGGCCGGCAACGACATCTGGCAGGAGAAGGCCTACCTGCCCGGCATGGCCGCGATCGCGGCCGGCATCCTCGCCGCGCTGGCGGCGGCGCGCTGGCCGCGCGCGCCGCGCGCGCTGACGGTCGCACTCGCGCTGGTCGGCAGCGCCGGTCTGGCCGTCGCGCTGCTGTTCGCGTACCGGCTGTGGCCGCTGCTGCGCGACGGCTACCTGCTGGTGCTGACGCTGTCGACGGCGCTGCTGCTGCTCGCGCTGTCGTGGGAGGCGCAGGCCGGCCCGGTCCGGCCGGTGCGCGGCGTCGGCTGGCTGCAGGCGATGGGCCGGCGCAGCTACGAGATCTATCTGACGCACATGTTCGTCGTGTTCGCGGTCGTCGCGATCCACCAGGCCGTCGGTGCGGGCATGTACTGGGGTTTCCTCTGGCACCTGCCGACCGTGCTGGCGGCCTGGGCGCTCGGCGCGCTGCTGGCACGCGCCTGGTCGGACCCGATCAACCGGCGCTGGCGCGCCCGCCTGCGCCGCGGCGAGGCGCCGGACCGGACCGCTGGCACCGCACCGAGTCTTGATGGGATCATCGCCGGCTCGCCCGTTTCGCGATCTTGAGACACGCCCCGCATGGACCTGCGCGACACCTGTTTCCGACCGGCCGGCACGACGCCCGGCCCTGCTCCGCTCCACGCCGGCCCGGGGCGCCGATGAGCGCCGCGCTGCCGTTGCCCGCCGACGCCGCGGCGGCCGGTTCGCTACCGCGCGGCGGCCATCCGGTCGCGGCACCTTACGTGCCGCACATCGACGGCCTGCGCGCGGTCGCCGTGCTCGCGGTGATCGTCTACCACCTGCACAAGACCTGGCTGCCCGGCGGCTTCGCCGGCGTCGACGTATTCTTCGTGATCTCCGGTTTCGTCGTCAGCGCCTCGGTCAGCCAGTGGAGCGGCGGACTCGGCGGCTTTCTCGCGTACTTCTACGCACGCCGCATCCAGCGCATCGCGCCGGCGCTGATCGCCTGTCTGCTGGTGACCGGCTTTCTCTGCATGCTGTTCGTGCCGACGGCCTGGCTCAGCACGGCGGTCGAGACGACCGGGCTGCGCGCGTTCTTCGGCATCAGCAACCTGTTCCTCGCCCACCACACCGAGAGCTACTTCTCGACGCTGGCGGAGTACAACCCGTACACGCACACCTGGTCGCTCGGCGTCGAGGAACAGTTCTATCTGCTGTTTCCGCTGCTGTTCTTCGTCTGGACCCGCGGCGGTCGCCGGCGCGCGGTCTGCATCGGCGTGTTCGCGCTGGCGGCGCTGGCCTCGCTGCTGCACGCGCGCCATCTGGCGAGCGCCAATCCGGCGGCCGGCTTCTATCTGACGACGACGCGCTTCTGGGAACTGGCCGCCGGCGTGCTGCTGTTCCAGTGCCTGCATCGGACGCCATCGGCGACCGCGCCGGTCGCGACGATCGTGCGGCATGCGACGACGCTCGGCGCCTGGGCGTCGCTGGCGCTGCTGGTCGCGGGCCTGATCGTCTCCAAGCCGGCCTCGTTCGCGTTTCCGGGCGCGCTGCTGCCGGTCGCGGCGACGCTCGGTCTGCTCGGCTGCCTGCACGTGGCCGGCAGCGGCTCGGTGCTGCGCCGCCTGCTCGCGAGCGCGCCGATGGTCTACGTCGGCAAGCGCTCGTACTCGCTGTATCTGTGGCACTGGCCGATCTTCGTGCTGCTGCGCTGGACGCTGGGCCTGGAGACGCCGAACCAGCTGATCGCGGGGATCGCAGCGACGTTCGTGGCGGCCGAACTGTCGTACCGGCTGATCGAGCGGCCGTTCCGCTATGCGGCCTGGCTGCGCCGCTGGCCGCGCCCGGGCATCATCGTGGCCGGCCTGACGATGATCGTCTCGGCCTGGTGGCTGTCGGACCGTGTCACCGGCCTGCGCCCGCAGTTCTCGTTGAGCACGGTCAGCCGCCACGCGCACGACTGGTACACCGGCTACACCTGGGCCGTCGACGACCGGCCCGGCTGCGCGCTCGACCTCGAGGACGACAGCGCCAACCCGGCGCCGGTCTGGATCCTGACGCGGCGCGGCTGTCCGAACCAGCCGGCGTCGGACCGCACGATCTTCGCGATCGGCGACTCGCACACGATCTCGTACTCGGCGATGCTGAGCGAGCACGTCGTGCGCACCGGCTCGACCGTCCGGCTCTATCCGAACATCGGCTGCACGTTCGCCAGCCTGCAGCCGCATCGCGAGACCGGCTCATGTCCGGCGCAGGGCAAGACCGCGATCGACGACATCCTCGCCCGTGCGAAGCCGGGTGACGTGCTGTTTCTCGCGGCGCTGCGCCTGACGCGCCTGAGCACCGCGGTGGGACCGGAGAACGAGCAGGCCGCGTGGCAGACGATGATCGGCCCGGGCTATCTGCACGCTCGCCGCGAGGCCGAGCAGGCCCTGGTGGCCCTGCTCGAGCCGGTCGTCTCGCGCGGCGTGCAGATCGTGTTCGAGGCGCCCAAGCCGCTGCTGAAGGTCTCGCCGTTCCGCTGCGCCGATTTCTTCAATGCCGGCAACCCGGTCTGTCGTGGCGGCATGGCCGAATCGCGCGAGATGCTCGAGCGCTACCGGCAGCCGGTGCTCGACAGCTATGCGCGCATCGTCGCGCAGCTGCCGTCGGTGCGGGTCTGGGATCCGTTCCCGCTGCTGTGCGAGCCGACGCTCTGTCCGGCGCTGCGCGACGGCCGGCCGCTGTTCTTCGACGGCGACCATCTCAGCGCGTACGGGAACCGTTTCCTGTACCCGCATTTCGAGGCCGCGATCCGCGCACAGCCGGTGCAGGCCGAGCCCACGCAGCAGGCACCGGGATGAGCGTCGCGCTCTGAGACGGCTCGCGGCGACTGCGTCGGCGGCATGCGGCGTGGCGCGCCGAAGCGCACCGGTACGAGTCCCCGGTGCGCTGCCACCGCCACGATCGACCAGAACTATCGATCGCTTCGATAAAAAGAATTTCACGCGATCGCGCCCGGCTTCTAGAGTGCCCGGCATCCCAGCCAGCCGGAGCGCACGCATGAGCAAGACCCCGATGACCACCGCCGCCGGCCGTCCGGTCGCCGACAACCAGAACAGCGAGACCGCCGGCCGCCGCGGCCCGGTCGTCATGCAGGATTTCTGGCTGATCGAGAAGCTCGCCCATTTCGACCGCGAGCGCATTCCCGAACGCGTCGTCCACGCCAAGGGCTCGGCCGCGTACGGCACGCTGACGATCACCCACGACATCACGCGCTACACCAAGGCCCGGCTGTTCGCCGAGATCGGCAAGCGGACACCGCTGTTCCTGCGCTTCTCGACCGTGGCCGGCGAGCGCGGCGCCGCCGACGCCGAGCGCGACGTGCGTGGCTTCGCGATCAAGTTCTACACCGAGGACGGCAACTGGGACCTGGTCGGCAACAACACGCCGGTGTTCTTCATCCGCGATCCGCTGAAGTTCCCGGACTTCATCCACACGCAGAAGCGCGATCCGCGCACGAACCTGCGCAATCCGACGGCGGCCTGGGACTTCTGGTCGCTGCATCCCGAGTCGCTGCACCAGGTCACGATCCTGATGAGCGACCGCGGCATCCCGGCCAATCTGCGCCAGCAGCACGGGTTCGGCTCGCACACGTTCTCGTTCGTCAATGCGGCCGGCGAACGCTACTGGGTCAAGTTCCACTTCAAGTCGATGCAGGGCATCGCGAACCTGACCGATGCCGAAGCCGCCCAGGTCGTCGCGGCCGACCGTGAGAGCTCGCAGCGCGACCTGTTCGAGGCGATCGAACGCGGCGACTATCCGCGCTGGCGCATGGCCGTGCAGATCATGCCGGAGGCCGACGCGACCACCTACCGGTTCAATCCGTTCGATCTGACCAAGGTCTGGCCGCACGGCGACTACCCGCTGATCGACGTCGGCATCCTCGAGCTCGATCGCAATCCCGAGAACTACTTCGCCGAGGTCGAGCAGAGCGCGTTCAATCCGGCCAACGTCGTGCCGGGTATCGGCTATTCCCCGGACCGCATGCTGCAGGGTCGGCTGTTCTCGTACGGCGACACGCACCGCTATCGTCTCGGCATCAACCACGACCAGCTGCCGGTCAACCGGCCGCGCTGCCCGTATCACGCGCCGCACCGCGACGGCCTGATGCGCGGCGACGACAACGGCGGACTGCTGCCGAACGGCGCGGCGGTGCCGAACTACCAGCCCAACTCGTTCGGCGGTCCGGTCGACGATCCGGCGGCGGCCGAGCCGCCGCTGGCCGAGGCCTTCGGCGGCGCCGTCGCGCGCTACGACCATCGCGAGGACACCGACTACTACAGCCAGCCCGGCGCCTTGTTCCGGCTGTTCACGGCCGACGAGAAGGCGCGCCTGTTCGCGAACATCGCCGCGTCGATCGGCAGCGTGCCCGAGGCGATCCAGCGCCGCCAGATCGCGCACTTCGCGAAGGCCGACCCGGCCTACGGCGCCGGCGTCGCGCAGGCGCTCGGCCTGACCGTCTGATCGACGGCGCCGCGACCGTGCGGCGCGGCGGCATCCGCTGCTAGGATGCCGCGACCGCCGCACCGGAGCCGCGCGTGCCCGAATCGTCCGTCGTCAACTACTGGCCGCTGCTCGGCATCGCCGTCGTCGTCGCCGGGTTCGCGCTGCGCCGCAATCCGGTCCTGGTCGTCGTGATCGCCGGCCTCGTCAGCGGCCTGGCCGCCGGCCTCGGACCGGGCGAGCTGCTCGGCGTGCTCGGCACCGCCTTCGTCGAGAACCGTGCGCTGCTGATGTTCCTGCTGACGCTGCCGGCGATCGGCCTGCTCGAGCGCTACGGGCTGCGCGAGCGCGCACGCGACTGGATCGCCGGCTTTCGCGGCATGAATCTGTCGCGTTTCCAGATCGCCTACCTGGCGGTGCGCCAGCTGACCAGCATGGCCGGCCTGACCCACGTCGCCGGCCACGCCCAGACCGTGCGGCCGCTGGCCGCGCCGATGAGCGAGGCCGCGGCCGAGCGCGAACTGGGCCCGCTCTCGCCGGCCGAGCGCGACCGCGTCCGCGCGACGACGGCCGCGACCGACAATGTCGGCCTGTTCTTCGGCGAGGACGTGTTCGTCGCGATCGGCGCGGTGCTGCTGATCCAGGGCTTCTTCGCGCGCAACGGCATCGTGCTCGAACCGCTGACGATCGCGCTGTGGGCGCTGCCGACCGCGGTGGCCGCATTCGCGATCCACGCAACGCGGCTGTGGCTGTTCCGCCGCGCCTTGCGCCGCGGCCGGCAGTCGGCCGGAGCGCCCGATGCTGCGGATTGAGTATCTCTATGCGCTGATCGCCGTGCTGCTGGCCTGCACCGCGGTCTACAACCTGCGCGAGCGGCGCTACGCGATGGCGGCGTTCTGGCTGATCCTCGGCCTGCCGTTCGCGTTCGGCGACGCGATCCTCGCCGCCGCACGCGCGGGTTCGGCCTGGCCGGCGCAGGCGGCCGGTGCCGGCGTGATCGCACTGGGCCTGCTCGCGGCCGGCGGCCGCCTCGCCGGCGAGCCCGACAGCGCCGAGGCCGCCGCGCAGCGCCGCCTCCGGGCCGACCGGCTCGGCAACCGGCTGTTCTGGCCGGCGCTGTCGATCCCGCTGCTGACGCTGCTGCTGTTCTTCGGCGGCGGCCATCTGAGCTGGAACGGGCGTCCGCTGCTCGATCCGAAAGCGCTGACGCTGAGCGCGCTGGCGATCGCGAGCCTGATCGCGCTGGCCGCTGCGCTGCGCGTGACGCGCGCCGCGCCGCTGCAGGCGCTCGGCGAGGGCCGGCGCCTGATCGACGCGCTCGGCTGGGCCGTGCTGCTGCCGATGGTGCTGGCGACGCTCGGCGGCGTATTCGCCGCGACCGGCGTCGGCGGCGCCGTCGCCGACCTGATCGGCCGCGTGATCCCGACCGACAACCGCTACGCCTGCCTGCTCGCGTTCGCGCTCGGCATGGTGTTCTTCACGGTCGTCATGGGCAATGCGTTCGCGGCGTTTCCGGTCATGATGGCCGGCATCGGCCTGCCGCTGCTGATCCGCCAGCACGGCGCCGACCCGGCGATCCTCGGCGCGGTCGGCATGCTGACCGGCTACTGCGGCACCCTGCTGACGCCGATGGCCGCCAACTTCAACATCGTGCCGGCGGTGCTGCTCGAACTGCCGGACCAGCACGCGGTGATCCGCGCGCAGGCCGGTACCGCGCTGCCGCTGCTGGTCTTCAACGTGGCGCTGATGGCCTGGCTGGTGTTTTCATGACGACACGACGCAAGAGTGCCGCGACGCCGTCGACGCGCGTGCTGCTGACCGGCTTCGAGGCGTTCGAAGGCGCGACGGTCAATCCGTCGCAGGCGATCGTCGAACGGCTCGACGGCCGCCGCATCGACGGCCGCCGCGTCGTCGGCGCGACGCTGCCGGTCGCGTTCGCGCGCACCGAACCGCTGCTGCGCGACCTGCTCGACCGGCACCGGCCGGACCTGGTGATCGCGCTCGGCCAGGCCGGCGGCCGCGCCGAGCTCTCGTTCGAGCGCGTCGCGATCAACCTGGTCGACGCGCGCATCGCCGACAACGACGGCGCGCAGCCCGTCGATCGGCCGGTGATCGCCGATGCGCCGCCGGCCTATTTCTCGACGCTGCCGGTCAAGGCGATCGTCGCCGACCTGCAGACGCGCGGGATTCCGGCCGCGCTGTCGCTGAGCGCCGGCAGCTACGTCTGCAACCAGGTCTTCTTCGTGCTCGCGCATCTGCTCGCGACACGGCATCCGGCCGCACGCGGCGGTTTCGTCCACGTGCCGTGGCTGCCGGTGCAGACCGCCGGCCGGCCGGGCCAGCCGAGCATGGCGCTGGAGACGATGGTCGAGGGCATCGCCGCGGCGATCGCCTGCGCGGCGTCGACGCGCGAGGACCTGCGCGTCGCCGGCGGCGCGACGCATTGAGCGATCGGCGACGCGACCCCGGCGGCGATCGCGCCGCGTTCGTCGCGACCCGGCTCAGCAGCCCTGGCCGGCCTCGTCCTGCTCGCTGAGCTCGACGACCAGCTCGCCGGTCGCCGCGTACGGCAGCTTCACGCGCATCGGTTCGGTCGAGTAGTAGAACTTGCCCTTGCTCGGCGCGCTCAGCTTGCCGCGCGCGGTCGCGTCGAAGGCCTTGCCGACCGCCTCGGGCGTCGTCGCCACGGCGAACCGGCGCACCTTCTCGAGCGGCACGCAGGCCAGCAGCCGCGTCGGCTTGAACGGCCGGATGTCCAGATACAGCGGATCGACCTCGCGGGTCTCGCGCACGCGGTCCTGGTCGTCGAGCAGATAGAGGACCGGCTTGAACACGGTATTGCCGCGGCCGCGGTCGTTCGGCACCGCGCGCACGCGCAGGCGCAGCGTCGCATGTGCGACCTCGCGCGGCAGCTCGATCACGCGATAGCGGCTCTTGCCCTGCGGAAAATCGCGCTCGAGCGAGGCCTCGTCGACGCGGAAGCGCTCGGGCCGGTCGAAGTCGACCTCGATCGCCTCGTACGGCTCGGCGCGCGACATCGGCGTGTCGTCGGCTTTCGGGCCGAACAGGCGGTCGCGCCATTCGACGAACGGATTGGCCGCGAACGCGGCGCCTGTGACCAGGCAGCCGGACAAAGACACGACGGCGATGATTCGACGCACGTACACCTGTTGACTCACGAATGCGGCCGGCCTGCTGAGCTTCCGGCACAGGAGGGCGGACGGTCGATGCGACGCGTCCTGCGCGGACTGGAGGTCCGTGACGGGCACCGGCGAGCGACGGCAGCCGGGCGATCGGCCGCCGAGACTACGCGGGCGGTCCGTGCATCATGCTGAACGACGCGCGCGGCTTCGTGCCGCGCGCGGTGGAACTCAAGGCTGCGGCGTGCGCAGGTCGGCGCCCTCGGCGTCGACCGCTTCGAGCTCGAGCGCGCGCGCGATCGATCCGATCGCACTGCGCTGCGCGTCGCTCGCCTTCTTGCTGCGCTTGAGCACGATCTTGCGCAGACCTTCGCTGCTCTTGAGCTCGCTGAGGTAGCCGTAGAGCTCGGCCTTGCCCATCGTGAAACCGTTGACCGAGAAGCGGTCGTCGCGCGCCGGCTCGAGCGTGAGCTCGCCGTCACGGACGTCCTTGGCCAGGACCGGCAACGCGAACATCAGCACGAATAGAGCGGCGAGCAGCTTCGTCACGATGCGCTTCATCGAGGTTCTCCGTTCACTGCGGCCGGGCCTGGGCACGGATCTCGCCGATTTCGCCCTTCTGCTGCACCCAGGCGCGGAAGCCGAGCTCCTGGGCGACGCGCATCAGCGACAGGATGTGGGTATCGGTGACCTTCTGCTTCTCGCCGCGCTTGAGCAGCACCGAGCGCAGCGGCAGCGACTCGTCCTTGCGGTAGCGCATCGCGTCGCGCAGCGCCTCGGCGGTCAGCGGCACGCCGGTGAAGTCGAACTGATCATCCTTCTCGGCGAGCAGGACGACGTCGAATTCGGTCGGAACGTCCTCGCTGCGGACCAGTTCCTCGTTGCGGGCGCCGCCGAAGCAGGCGGCCAGGCCGAGCAGGAGCAGCGCGAGCGGAACGAAGCGCCAGCGGCGCAGATCGAGGACTGGGGGCATTGCGCGGATCTCGGACACGACGGCGGGGAGCGGAAGCCTACCACCGGAATCAGGTTCGCGGCAGGGTCACCCCGCGCTGGCCCTGATACTTGCCGCCACGGTCGCGGTAGCTGGTCTGGCAGACCTCGTCGGACTGGAAGAACAGCATCTGCGCGACGCCCTCGTTGGCGTAGATGCGCGCCGGCAGCGGCGTGGTGTTGGAAAATTCGAGCGTGACGTGCCCTTCCCACTCCGGCTCCAGCGGCGTCACGTTGACGATGATGCCGCAGCGCGCGTACGTGCTCTTGCCGAGGCATACGACCAGGACGTCGCGCGGAATCCGGAAGTACTCCACCGTGCGCGCCAGCGCGAAGCTGTTCGGCGGGATGATGCAGGTATCGCCGGTGAAATCGACGAAATTGCCGGCCTCGAAGTTCTTCGGGTCGACGATCGTCGAGTTGATGTTGGTGAAGATCTTGAACTCGTTCGCACAGCGCACGTCGTAGCCGTAGCTCGACGTGCCGAAGCTGACGATCCGCTGCCCGGTCGCGTCGACCTTGACCTGGCCGGCCTCGAACGGCTCGATCATGCCGTGCTGCTCGGCTTGGCGGCGTATCCACAGGTCCGACTTGATGCTCACGTTCGCTCCGGCGCGGGACGGGGCCGGCAATGGTACGGCATGAGCGCGCGCGCAATCGACGCCTGTCCGCTCACGAGCGCCGCAGCGTCGGCCGCGGGTGCGGCCGGCCGGTGCGGTCCAGCCGTCGGCGGTGACGACCGCGCGGCGCGGCACGCCGGCCGCGGACCGGCATGGCGCTCAGGGATCGCGCCGGAACGGGCACAGGAACGACCAGGCGGCCGCCAGGCCGGTCGCGTCGTAGGTATGTCCGCCGGCGACCTCGGCATAGGCCAGATCGGTGCCTTCGCTCCAGCCGGCGGCGACGAAGGCCGCGCGGTCGGCTCGCGCATACGGCAGCAGCGAGTCGGACAGCCCGATCCGGATCGCGACCGGCACGCGCGTCGGCGCGGCCGCCGGTTCGCAGTACGGCCCGATGTAGTCCGGGCACAGGGCGCGCGCGGATGCGACGACCGCGTAGCCGGCGAACGCCTGGTAATGCGTGTTGAGCGGCGTCAGATTCAGATCGTGCATGACCGCGCCGCCGGCCGAGTAGCCCCAGCCGTGGATGCGCAGGCGGTCGACGTTGTAGGCGCCGGCGGCGTCGGCGATCGCGGCGGCGATCACGTCGTAGTCCGATGGGCCGCTGCCGTCGACCTCGGGCGGAATCCAGCCGCCCTGCGAACCGCCGGCGACCGGCGCCAGCACGATCGCCTGTGCGGCCTCGGCGACCGGCCCCCAGTCCTGCGCCACAGCCGCAGCGGCGGCCGCGGCCTGGCCGGGCCCGGCCGCGCCGTGCAGCGCGACGATCAGCGGTGCGGCGTGGCGCGGCGTATAGCCGGCCGGCAGATAGAGCCGCACATTGCGTGTACCGATGCCGGGCACCGCGACCGAGCGCAGCACCGGGCCCGGATAGGCGCCGCCGCTGCCGCCCGACGGCAGGCCGACGGACACCGGGCCGCCGTCGACGCCGTCGACGAACAGCGCGTCGGGATGCGTGCAACGCCAGTCCGGCAGCCGTGCCGGCTGTGCCGGTCCGGCGGCACCGAGTACCGCGACGGTCAGAGCAGAGCAAACGAAGCGCAAATGACGCCGCAGCGTCGGGAGCGGACGGGGCCGGCTGTGCGCGTCCACGACCGGTCCGATCCGGCGGACCGTCAGCCGGCCTTGCTGCGCAGGCGTGCGACCAGCGCCTGCAGCGTGGCCTGCGACTCGTCGGAGAACCAGCCGTCGACGAAGTCGTCGACCGGAAACGCCGCGACGTCGGCGAACACGGCCGCCAGATCGGCGCGCGCCAGGCGGCGTGTCTGCGCCATCGCCTGAGGCGGCAGCTGCAGCAGTTCGCCGAGCCAGACCAGCGCACGCGGCACGACGTGGTCGACGTCGACCAGTTCGTCGACGAAGCCGATCGCCAGGGCCTGCTCGGCCTCGACCATCGTGCCGGCGACCATCAGCCGCTCGGCGCGGTAGGTGCCGACCAGCCGGCGCAGGCCGGCCTGGATGCAATCGGGCACCGACAGCCCGACCTGCACCTCGTTGAGCCCGATGCGGAACGGACCGCGCGCCATGATGCGGTAGTCGCAGAACGTCGCCAGCACCGCGCCGCCGGCCGGACTGTGCCCGGTCAGCGCCGCGACGACCGGGATCGGTGAGCGTGCGATCGCCGCGCACAGGCTGAAGAAATCGCTCCAGAACGCGCGCATCGCGGCGCGGTCCAGCGCGAGCAGCGCCGGCACGTCGAGGCCGGCCGAGAACAGGCCCTGCGTACCCGACAGCACCAGCGCACGTGCGCCGTCGGCCGGCGCGGCCTCGATCGTCGTGCGCAGCAGCGCGACCAGCGCCGGATCGAGCGCATTGACCGGCGGGCGCGCCAGGCGCAGTTCACGTATCTCGGCGTGGTCGATCGTGTCCAGCATGGCCGGTCATTCCTCCGCGGGCGTCCAACTGTAGCGCAGCGCGTAGTCGAGCGTGGCCTTGCCGCCCTTGGGCACCTCGACCGCGAACTCGAGCTGGTTCGTGGTCTGGCGCGCCGGCTTCTGGCTCGAGCTGATCAGGCTCCAGCTGCGCCAGCGGTTCGGATAGGCGCGGACCGTCACGGTGCGCGCGACATCGCCGCTGTTGGTCAGCACGACGCGGAAGCCCTCGTCCATCGTGCGGCCGCTGCGGTCGACGCTGAACGCGGTGCGCTCGCGCTGCGCGGTCAGATCGAACGCGTTGCCGAGCGTGATCGTCGCCGCGCGTCCCTTCGGCGTGTCGCCGAGCTGCGACTCGGCGAGCAGTTCGAGCTGGCCGTCGCGGTCGCGCGTCAACACGCGCAGCGTACCGGCCGGCAGGTTCTCGTCGGCGACGAAGCGCAGGCTGCTGACGACGCGCGACTCGACCGGTGCCTCGTCGTAGTCGGCGGTCAGCAGCGGCTTGGCCGGAAACCAGGCGTTGCCGACGTCGAACAGCCAGCTGCGCTGGCAGTTCAGCGTACGCGGCGCGTACAGCGGCACCTGGGTCACGCTGGCGTCCGGCAGATCGAGCGCGCCGTCGAGCGTGTAGCTGCGGTAGTCGCCGAGGCCGCCCTGCTCCGGCATCGCCTCGGGCACTGCGTCGCGCGCCATCGAGGCCTTCATCGCGAATGCCTGCGGTCCGCCGCTGCTGGCGATGTTCGGCTCGCCGGCGATCAGCTTGAGCCGCGCGGCCGGATAGTCGCGGCCGCTGCGGTTGGCGATGCTCGCCAGCGCCTCCAGACTCAGGCTGCAGCCGCTGCCGTCGGCCAGCACGGCCGCATAGGCCGCGCGCCAGCCCAGGCCCGAGGTCGGATAAGTCAGCGCGGCCTGACTGGTCCCGGCGGTGCCCTCGACGACGAGCTGCAGCGTGCTGCCGGGCTGGCCGGTGCGGTCGAGGAAGCGCACGACTGCGAAGTCGCGCACGTAGCGCATGTCGCCGCTGTCGTCGCGCACGGTCAGGCCGTTGCCGTCGACGCCGACCAGCACGCCGCTGACGATCGGATTGCCGTCGGCGCGCAGCAGCTGGACGCGTTCGCCGCGATGCGCCGACAGCGTGCCGCCGTCCCCGGCCGACAGCACGCGCTGTGCGAGCACGCGGGTGCGTCCCAGATCGAGTGCGACCGCTTCCGGATCGAGCGTGGTCGGCAGGCCGCCGAGCGACAGCGATTCGCGGCCGCCCGACAGCGTGATCGCACGGCGTTCGTGCACGACCGCGTAGCCGTCGGCGACCGGCGAACCGCCGCCTTCGAACAGGCTGCCGCCGTTGTTGCGGTAGATCGTCAGCCCGACGCTGTCGGCAGCGGTCGCCGGCGCGGCGGCGGCCAGGCTCAGCCCGGCGGCGAGCAACGTGCGGTGCATGGTCGCGTATTCCTTGAGCAGCTGAAATGGCCGGCTATGATACGGACCGCAACGGAGGGTCCGATGAATCGATTGCAACAAACCGTGGCGGCACTGGCGACGACGCTCGCGCTCGGTGCGTCCGGCGTCGCTGCGGCGGCCGGCACGCTCAGCGTCGAACAGGCATGGGTGCGCGCGGCGCCGCCGGGCGTGCCGATGCTGGCCGGCTACGCCGAGCTTCACAACACCGGTGATGCGCCGCTGCGGATCACCGCGGTGGAGAGCACGGCGTTCGGCAGCGTGTCGCTGCACGAGACCACCGTCGTCGACGGCGTGTCACGGATGCGCGAGCTGCCAGGCCTGGCCGTCGAGCCCGGCGCCTCGGTACGGCTCGAGCCCGGCGGCAAGCATCTGATGCTGATGGAACCGCGACAGCCGGTCGATGCGCGCACGCCGCTCAGGCTGCGCTTCGTGCTCGAGGACGGTCGTCGCGTCGATGCCGAGTTCGTCGTGACCGAGCAGGCGCCGGCGGCCGGCGCTCACGACCACGCCGGTCACGACCACCACGCGCACTGAGACCGGCGCCGCTCAGGCGCCGCCGGCCCGCTCGCAGGCGGCGAGGATCGCCGGCGGCAGCGGCGTCGGCCGGCCGCTGGCCGGATCGATCCAGACCACGACGACGTGCCCGTCGACGTAGAGCAGCGAGGCGTCCTCGCGCGCGACGATGCGATGTCCTACCGTCAGCGACGAGCGGCCGATGCGCTCGGCATAGAGCTCGACGTCGATCTCGGCCGGCCAGCCGAGCTGACGCCGGTAGTTGGCCTGGATCGCCGCGACCACCGGCATGCTGTGCTCGTCGAACCACGGCCCCTCGATCGCCGACAGCCAGCGCAGCCGGGCTTCCTCGAGGAACGTCAGGAAATTGCCGTTGTTGACGTGATTGAACGCGTCCAGGTCACGCCAGCGCAGCGCGACCGGATAGCGGCCGAGCAGCGGCGCGGACGCGGCGGCGGAATCGGTCGGCACGTCGGGCGTATCGGTACGGCTCATCGCGTGGCCTTCTTCTTGTGGGTGGCGGCGCGTGCGGTCGGCGCGGCCGCGGCCGTGGTCTTCTTCCTGCCGGCCTTGCCGGCGCCGCGTGCCGGCGCGGTGTCCTGTGCAGCATCCTGCGCGAGCACGCGCGCGAGGAAATGGCCGGTATGCGAGGCCGGATTCGCCGCGATCGCTTCGGGCGTGCCGGTCGCGATGATCGTGCCGCCGCGGTCGCCGCCCTCGGGACCGAGGTCGACGATCCAGTCGGCGGTCTTGATCACGTCGAGATTGTGCTCGATCACGACCACGGTGTTGCCGTCGCGGCTGAGCCGGTGCAGCACCTTCAGCAGCTGCTCGATGTCGTAGAAGTGCAGCCCGGTGGTCGGCTCGTCGAGGATGTACAGCGTGCGTCCGGTGTCGCGCTTGCTGAGCTCGCGCGAGAGCTTGACGCGCTGTGCCTCGCCGCCGGACAGCGTCGTCGCGCTCTGGCCGAGCTTGATGTAGCCCAGGCCCACATCGATCAGCGTCTCGAGCTTGCGCGCCAGCGCCGGCACGTTCTCGAACAGATTCATCGCGTCCTCGACCGTCATGCCGAGCACGTCGGAGATGTTGTGGCCCTTGTAGTGGATCTCGAGCGTCTCGCGGTTGTAGCGCTTGCCGTGGCAGACGTCGCAGGGCACGTAGACGTCGGGCAGGAAGTGCATCTCGACCTTGATCAGGCCGTCGCCCTCGCAGGCCTCGCAGCGGCCGCCCTTGACGTTGAAGCTGAAGCGCCCCGGCCCGTAGCCGCGCGAACGCGCCTCGGGCACCTGGGCGTAGAGCTCGCGCAGCGGCGTGAACAGGCCCGTATAGGTCGCCGGATTCGAGCGCGGCGTGCGGCCGATCGGCGACTGGTCGATGTCGACGACCTTGTCGAACAGCTCCAGGCCCTGCACCTCGCGGTAGGCGGTCGCCTTCTCGTGGGCGCCGTTGAGTTCGGCCGCGGCGAGCCGGTACAGCGTGTCGTTGATCAGCGTCGACTTGCCGGAGCCCGACACGCCGGTCACCGCGACGAACAGGCCGGCCGGAATCTCCAGATCGACGTTCTTGAGGTTGTTGCCGCTGGCGCCGAGCACGCGCAGCATCGCCTCCGGATCGGGCGCGCGGCGCTCGGCCGGCACCTCGATGCGGCGCGCGCCGGACAGGTACTGGCCGGTCAGCGAGCGCGGCGCCGCCAGCACGTCGGCCAGCGAGCCCTGCGCGACGACCTCGCCACCGTGCACGCCGGCACCGGGGCCGATGTCGACGATGTAGTCGGCGAGCCGGATCGCGTCCTCGTCGTGCTCGACGACGATCACGGTGTTGCCGAGGTCGCGCAGCCGGTTCAGCGTGCCGAGCAGGCGCTCGTTGTCGCGCTGGTGCAGGCCGATCGAGGGCTCGTCGAGCACGTACATGACGCCGACCAGGCCGGCGCCGATCTGCGAGGCCAGGCGGATGCGCTGCGCCTCGCCGCCGGACAGCGAATCGGCCTGGCGGTCCAGCGTCAGGTAGTCGAGGCCGACGTCGACGAGGAAATGCAGGCGCTCGCGGATCTCCTTGACGATCTTGGCCGCGATCTCGCCGCGCCAGCCGGCCAGCGCCAGCGTACGGAAGAAGTCCAGCGACTGGTCGATCGGCAGCGCGGTCAGCGTCGGCAGGTTGCGCTCGCCGACGAAGACGTTGCGCGCGCTGCGGTTCAGGCGCTGGCCTTCGCAGTCCGGACACGGCTGCTCGCTGACGTACTTGGACAGCTCCTCGCGCACGGCCGAGGATTCGGTCTCGCGGTAGCGGCGCTCCAGATTCGGGATGATGCCCTCGAAGCGGTGCTTGCGCGTGACCGTACCGCCGGACTCGCTGAGGTAGCGGAAGCCGATCGGCTCGTCGCCCGAGCCGTACAGCACGTGCTGGCGGATCTTCGCCGGCAGCTCGTCCCAGGGCGTGTCGACGTCGAAGCGGTAGTGCCGCCCGAGCGACTGGATCATCTGGAAGTAGTACGCGTTGCGGCGGTCCCAGCCGCGCACCGCACCGGCCGCCAGGCTCAGCCGCGGATGCACGACGACGCGGCCCGGATCGAAGAACTGCGTGACGCCCAGGCCGTCGCAGGACGGACAGGCGCCGACCGGCGAGTTGAACGAGAACAGCCGCGGCTCGAGCTCGGGCAGTGCGTAGTCGCAGATCGGGCACGAATAGCGCGAGGAGAACGTGGTCTCGGCCCCGCCGTCCAGATCGGCCAGCAGCGCGATGCCCTCGCCGAGGCGCAGCGCGGTCTCGAACGATTCGGCCAGACGCTGCTGCAGGTCGGGCTTGGGCCGGAAGCGATCGATGACCGCCTCGATCGTGTGCTTCTGGCGCAGCGCCAGCGGCGGCACCGCGTCGAGCTCGTGGACGACGCCGTCGACGCGCGCGCGCACGAAGCCCTGCGCGCGCAGCTGCTCGAAGATCTGCACGTGCTCGCCCTTGCGCTCGCGGACGATCGGCGCCAGCAGCGCGTAGCGCCGCTCCGGGTCGAGCGCGAGCGTGGCGTCGACCATCTGGCTGATCGTCTGCGCCTCCAGCGTGATGCCGTGGTCGGGGCAGCGCGGCGTGCCGACGCGCGCGAACAGCAGGCGCAGGTAGTCGTAGACCTCGGTGATCGTGCCGACCGTCGAGCGCGGATTGTGCGAGGTCGACTTCTGCTCGATCGAGATCGCCGGCGACAGGCCCTCGATGTGGTCGACGTCGGGCTTCTCCATGACCGACAGGAACTGCCGCGCATAGGCCGACAGCGACTCGACGTAGCGGCGCTGGCCTTCGGCGTAGATCGTGTCGAACGCCAGTGAGGACTTGCCGGAGCCGGACAGGCCGGTGATCACGATCAGCTTGTCGCGCGGCAGCTCCAGATCGAGATTCTTGAGGTTGTGGGTGCGCGCACCGCGGATGCGGATCGTGTCCATGGACGGCTCGGGGGGAAAGGCGAACTGGGCACTATAGCGTGCGCGCGCAACCTGCGAACCCCGTGACGATGCGCGCGATATCAAGGGGTTCGGAGCGGCCGGGCCGGCGCCGTTCAGCCCCGCCGCCGCCTGCCCACGGCTTGACCCGGCCGCCGACGGTCCGCTATAGTCGGCGGCCGATTGTCCGGCGCCTGCGTGCGCCGGCGGGCAGATTTCAGAATAACTACAGAGGCATTGCCAGCATGTACGCAGTCATCGTGACCGGCGGTAAGCAGTACCGCGTGGCGCAGGGCGAGATCCTGCGCGTCGAGAAGCTCAGCGCCGACGTCGACAGCACCTTCGAGTTCGACCAGGTGCTCCTGGTCGGCCAGGGCGAGTCGATCACCATCGGCGCCCCGCTGATCAGCGGCGCCAAGGTGGCGGCCAAGATCCGTTCGCACGGCCGGGCCGACAAGATCCGCATCGTCAAGTTCCGCCGCCGCAAGCACCATCGCAAGGAGATGGGCCACCGGCAGCATTACACCGAAATCGAAATCACCGGTATCACCGGCGTCTGATCCGAGGAGAGTCTAGTCATGGCACACAAGAAAGCTGGCGGCTCTACCCGCAACGGCCGCGATTCCAACCCGAAGTACCTCGGCGTCAAGATCTACGGCGGCCAGGCCGTCAACGCCGGCAACATCATCATTCGTCAGCGCGGCACCAAGTTCCACCCGGGTTCCGGCGTGGGCCTGGGTCGTGACCACACGCTGTTCGCCCTGGTCGACGGCGTCGTCGAGTTCAAGGTCAAGGGCGCCGAGAAGCGCAAGACGGTCAACGTCGTTCCGGCCGCCTGAGGCCTGGACGCGGCCCTGACGGGGCAACGCGATTCGCCAAGCCCCGCTCCGGCGGGGCTTTTCGTTTGCGCGATCCGCATTCGATTCGCCCGCCCTTCCGCCCCACTATCTGCAACGGTGTTCCATGCATTTCGTCGATGAAGCCACGATCCGCGTCATTGCCGGCAACGGCGGCAATGGCTGCGTCAGCTTCCGCCGCGAGAAATTCATCCCGTTCGGCGGCCCGGACGGCGGCGACGGCGGCAGCGGCGGCAACGTCCATCTGGTCGCCGACGAAGGCCTCAACACGCTGGTCGATTTCCGCCATGAGCGCACGCACCGCGCACAGCGCGGCGAGAACGGCATGAGCCGGCAGATGAACGGCAAGGCCGGTGCCGACGTCACGATCCGCGTGCCGGTCGGTACCGTCGTCTACAACGTCGCGACCGACGAGGAAATCGGCGACCTCACCCGTCACGGCCAGCGCCTGCTGGTCGCGCGCGGCGGCGTCGGCGGCATCGGCAACGTGCACTTCAAGAGCTCGGTCAACCGCGCGCCGCGCCGCGCGACGCCGGGCTCGGAGGGCGAGGACCGCGAGCTGCGGCTCGAGCTCAAGGTGCTGGCCGACGTCGGCCTGCTCGGTTTCCCGAACGCCGGCAAGTCGACCTTCATCCGCGCCGTCTCGGCGGCGACGCCGCGCGTCGCGGACTACCCGTTCACGACGCTGCAGCCGCATCTGGGCGTCGTGCGCATCGACACCGACCAGAGCTTCGTGATCGCCGACATCCCCGGCCTGATCGAGGGCGCGGCCGACGGCGCCGGCCTCGGCGTCCAGTTCCTCAAGCACGTCTCGCGCACGCGCCTGCTGCTGCATCTGGTCGACATCGCGCCGCTCGACGGCGTCACCGATCCGGTCGAGCAGGTCCGCGCGATCGAGCACGAGCTCGCACAGTTCGACCCGGCCCTGCTGACGCGGCCGCGCTGGCTGGTGCTCAACAAGGCCGATCTGCTGCCCGAGGACGAGCGCGAGCGCACCGCCAAGGCGATTGTGCGACGCCTCAAGTGGAAGCAGCCGTGGTTCGTCGTGTCGGCGATCGGGCGCGAAGGCACCTGGCCGATCTGTCTGGAAATCCAGCGCTATTTCGACGAACAGCGGCGCGATGCCGCCGACGCGGAACGCTGAGGGCGGGTGGCGCGGGGGGGTTGACGCCTGGCGTCGGTTGTCCGGTTAAAGATCGCCTTGTCGCCGATCACGCGCTTCGTCGGGTAGCGCCTGCGGCTGGATTCGTGCCGTCTGTGGTCTTCGTGATCTGATGCGATCGAGTTTTGAGGTCGATGCCGGTCTTGATCTGCCCTTTTCGAGCCTTCGATCGTCAACAAAGCTCAAGCTGAAAGATTCAGAGCAAGAGCTTCCGCTCGCTGCGCGAGCGGGTGACTTTGGCGGCCCACCCTCCCTGGCGGCCGCCCTTCGGGCCGTCGCTGGCGCGACGTCAAGAATGT
>QFPO01000019.1 GCA_003241385.1 Rhodanobacter denitrificans | reverse complement strand
AGCGTGCCTGGGCGACCGAGAAGCGCAGGGGACCGGCGCGGCGCAGCCGCGTCGGCTCGCGTCAGCGCAGGCGGTTTTGGTGACTTTTTCCAAGAAAAAGAATGTCCGGGAGACATTCTTGACGTCGCGTCAGCGACGGCCCGAAGGGCGGCCGCCAGGGAGGGTGGGCCGCCAAAGTCACCCGCTCGCGCAGCGAGCGGAAGCTCTTGCTTTGAATCTTTCGCCTGAGCCTTCAGGACGATCGAGTATGACTTCGAAGCTCACGCGCTTCAGATCGCTCGAAAGCAACAGCCCTCATCGAGCGCGTCGAAACCGAGTCATCCCGCTCTCGGGACAAGAGCCAAAAAAAAGCCCCGCCGCAACGCGACGGGGCTCGATGATGCCGCCAGTACGGATCAGCCGCCCGACTTCGGACCGAGCGCCTCGGTCGTGATGCTGACCTTGAGTTCGTCGCTGATGTTCGGCACGTAGGCGCCGATGCCGAACTCGCTGCGCTTGATCGTGGTCGTCGCGTCGAAGCCGATCGCCGGCACCTTCTTCATCGGATGCGGACCGGCGCCGTTGAGCTTGACGTCGAGCACGACCGGCTTGGTCACGCCGCGCAGCGTCAGATCGCCGGTGACCTTGAGCTTGCCGCTGCCCGCGGTCTCGACCTTGGTGCTCTTGAACGTGATCGTCGGGTACTTGGCCGCGTCGAGGAACTCGTCCTTCTTGAGGTGCTCGTCGAGCTTGGTCACGTGCGTGTCCAGGCCGGCCAGCGGCAGCGTGGCCTCGACCGAGGAGCGGGTCGGATCGGCCTCGTCGTAGACCAGGGTGCCCTCGATCTGGCCGAAATGGCCGGTCGGGTTCGAGAAGCCGAGGTGGTTCCAGGTGAACAGCACGTCGGTGTGGGTCGGGTCCAGCTTGTAGGTGATCGGCGCGGCGTAGGCGCCGGCCGAGACGAGGGCCAGCACGCTGGCCAGAACGGTGCGACGGAGCATCGGATTTCCTCCTGGTGACGAATGTCCGGCGCGGAGCCGGGATCGGTGGATGCGGATGGTGACGGATCGAACGACCGTCCGGTCACCGGATCTGACGGCACGACGCGCCAAAACAAGCGCGGAGCGCGATCGGAGCGGCGATCGGTACGGTCACTTTGCCAGGCCGGCACGATAGAACGAGCGTCGTGCGATGATAAACGGCGATGCGAACAACAGATTGGAACACCTGGCTGGACAATCGCGACGGATGGGTGGACCCGCGATGAGCGGCGTCGGTTCCGCGCGCGGCTGGGTCGTCAGCGACGGCATCGCCGGCAATCGGCGCCAGGCGACCGCGCTGGCGCAGGCGATGGGCCTGGACGCCGCGGTCGTGACGATCGGCCTGCGCGCGCCGTGGGACTGGTTCGCGCCGCGGCTGAGCGCCGGCGCCGGCCTGGCGGTGCGCAGGCTCGACGGCGCGGCACTGGCGCCGCCGTGGCCGGAGCTCGCGATCGGCTGCGGCCGCCGCGCGGCCTGGCTGACGCGGCTGCTCAAGGCGCGCAGCGGCGGCCGCTGCTACACCGTGCAGATCCTCGATCCGCGCATCGACGCCGATCATTTCGACGTCGTCGTCGCGCCGCGCCACGACGGTCTCTCGGGTCCGCGTGTCATCGAGACGATCGGCTCGCTCAATCCGGTCGGCCCGGCCTGGCTCGCCGAGGCGCGCACACGCTTCGCCGCGCTCGCGCAGTGGCCGCAGCCGCGCGTCGCGGTGCTGATCGGCGCCGGCAACGCCGCGCAGCGCATCGACGCGGCCTACTTCCGCCGTCTCATCGACGCGCTCGCCGCGCGTCACGCCGCCGATGGCGGCAGCTTTCTGGTCACGCTGTCGCGGCGCACGCCGGCCGCGCTGCGTCCGTGGCTGCGGCAGGCATTCGCGGCGTTCCCGGGCCTGTTCTGGGAAGGCGAGGCCGACGGCGAGAATCCGTACGCGGGCCTGCTGGCCTTCGCCGACCGCATCGTCGTCACGCCCGACTCGGTCAACATGCTCTCGGAAGCCGCCGCGACCGGACGGCCGGTCGCGACCTTCGCGCCCGATCCGATCGGCGGCAAGTTCGCCTCGTTCCACGAGGCCTTGCATCGGCATGGCTGGCTGCAGCCGCTCGACGAGCCGCCGCGCGTGCCGGCGCGGCCGCTGGCCGAGACCGCCGCGGTCGCGGCCGAGGTGCTGCGGCGCTGGCGCGCGGCGTAGGCACACGGCCGACGGCGGGGTGCGCGATCGCGTCGCAGACGACGCGCGCGGTGCAGGAGCCGCATCGGCATGCACGTCTTCGCCTGATCGCCGGATATGAAAAAGGCGGAGCGGCCTCGCGGCCGTCTCCGCCTTCTTCATCGGTACCGCCTCGAAGCGATCAGATCAGCTTCAGCGAGCCCTTCATGATGCTCCAGTGACCCGGGAACGAGCAGAAGAACGTGTAGTCGCCGTCGGCCGCGAGCTTGGAGACGTCGAACGTCACCGAGTCGGTCTCGCCGGCGCCGATCACCTTGGTATGCGCGATCACACGGGCGTCGCCCGGCTTGATGTAGTCCTTCTCGAGACCGGCCGACATGCCGTCGGTCGCCACGCCCTGGACGTCGGAGGTCTTGGCCAGCACCCAGTTGTGGCCCATCACGTTCTTGGCGAGCTGGCCGGGGTGCTTGAGATTGACCGTGAACTGCTTGCAGCTCTTGCTGACTTCGATGCTGGTCTTGTCGAACTTCATCATGTCGTCGCCGGCGATGTCGACCGAGCATTCGGCCGCGAAGACCGGAGCGGCCAGCGCGAACAGGCCGGCGGCGATCAGTAGTCTGGACATGGATGTGACTCCTTGAGAACCGGTGGAGGAAGGTTGCGTGGGCGGACGTCCGTTCTTCGGGGCGAGGTCCGGACCGCGATCGCGGCTGCGCTCCGGAACCTGGCAGGACGGACTGGTCGACGGCCGCGGCCATGATAAGCCGAGCGGCATGAATGCGCCGCCGGTCGTGCGGACTGCGACGATCGGTCGCGTGACCGCGCGAGGCCGCGGCGCGCCGGACGGTGCCGCGGTGGTCGCTGTTCCGCCTGAACGCCAGTGTGTCACTTCGGGAGCAATTCCTATTGCAACGCAACAGGAAAATATCCCGGACACGTCCGCAACTCCTTGAATCCTCAGGCCGCCGTGACCGTCTTCGCGCTTGGCACATCCGCTGCTTAATAAGCATCGCGCAACGATCGACGTGGTGCTGGTTGGTAGCGCGCGGCCCGTGGGTAGGTGCCTTCGGCATCGCCGTTGCCAGGGGTCTTCCGTCTGCGAATGAGGAGAGCAACGAATGAAATTTCGACGAGTAGCGATGGTGTGTACCGCGGTGCTCATGGGGGCAGTCTGTGCGGGCGCGATGGCGAACCCGGAGACGATCGAGCGGCAGAAGGATCCGAACCAGTGGCCGGCGCCCGGCCGCGATCTGTCGATGACGCGGCACAGTCCGCTCAAGGACATCTCGACCGCCAACGTCGGCAAGCTGCAGATGATCTGGTCGCAGTCCAGCGGCACGCTGCGCGGCCACGAGGGCCAGCCGGTCGTCGTGACCGAGGGCGGCAAGGCGATGATGTACCTGATCAGCGGCTGGCCGAACATCGTGCAGGCGCTGGATCTGAGCGACCCGGACAATCCCAAGGCGATCTGGAAGTACGTCAAGCAGGAGGACCGCGACGAGTCGGCGGTGCCGCGCGCCTGCTGCGACACGGTCAACCGCGGTCTGTCCTATGCCGACGGCAAGGTCGTGTTCGGCACGCTCGACGGCTTCGTGATCGCGCTCGACGCCAAGACCGGCAAGGAGCTGTGGGTCGTCAAGCACGCGTTCCCGGAGAACGGCGAGACGATCACGCCGGCGCCGCTGATCGCCGAGAACAAGGTGCTGATCGGTTTCGGCGGCGACGAGTTCGCCGCGCGCGGCCGCTTCACCGCCTACAACCTCGCCGACGGCAAGAAGCTCTGGGAGTGCCATGCCACCGGTCCGGACAAGGACGTGTGCGTGACCAAGAACACCAACAAGGCCAATCCGCACTACGGCCAGGGCGGCAAGGACCTGGGCATCACCGGCTATCCCGGTGACGAGTGGAAGCGCGGCGGCGGCGCGAGCTGGGGCTTCTACAGCTACGACCCCGAGCTCAAGCTGGTCTACCACGCGACCGGCAACCCGGGCCTGTGGAGTCCTTCGTTCCGCTGCAAGCACAAGACCCACGAGGAGTGCAACGACGGCAGCCAGGACAACCATTGGTCGATGACGATCTTCGCTCGCAAGATCGACACCGGCGAGGCCGTGTGGGCCTATCAGATGACGCCGTTCGACCAGTGGGACTACGACGGCATCAACGAGAACATGCTGGCCGACTGGACGATCGACGGCAAGAAGCGCAAGGTCCTCGTGCACTTCGACCGCAACGGCTTCGCCTACGTGCTCGACCGCGTCGACGGCACCCTGCTCAAGGCGCACAAGTACGTCACCGCCAACTGGGCCGAGAAGGTCGACATGAAGACCGGCAAGCCGGTCAAGGTCAAGGAGCACTCGCCGTTCGCGGTCGAGCAGAACGTACAGGTCTGCCCGTCGGCGATGGGCGGCAAGGACCAGCAGCCGTGCGCGCTCGATCCGAACGAGGAAGGCGTCGCCTACTGCCCGACCAACAACTGGTGCATGGAGCTCGAGCCGCAGGAGCGCGCCCACACGCAGCAGGGCACGGTCTACGTGTTCGCCAACGTCTACATGTACCCGGAGAAGCCGGGCGTGACCGGCAAATTCAAGAAGTTCAACGTGCTGACCGGCGAGACGGTGTGGGAAATCCCCGATCCGTATCCGAACTGGGGCGGCGCGCTGATCACCGACGGCGGCCTGGCGTTCTACGGCAGTCTCGGCGGTGACTTCCGCGCGGTCGACCGCAAGACCGGCAAGGTGCTGTGGTCGCGCAAGCTCGGCTCGGGCGTGATCGGCAATCCGATCACCTACAAGGTCAACGGCAAGCAGTACGTCTCGGTCTGGAGCGGCATCGGCGGCTGGATCGGCCTGCCGGTCACCGCGGGCCTGGACCTGGAGGACAAGTTCGGCGCGATCGGCGCCACCGCGATGACCAAGGCGGCCAACCTCGACAAGATTCCGCAGGGCGGCACGCTCTACACGTTCCGCGTGGGCGACTGATGCACCTGGCGGTTTGAGTCGATCGATCGAAGGAGCCCGGCGCCGACGAGGCGCCGGGCATTCGTTTTTCTACCACCCGGTTTCTACCACCAAGGTCGTGTTGTTCCGCAGGCATCCAGGCGCGCAAGGTCGCATCGAGCCGGACCGCACCGACCGGGCCGGCGCGCCGTCGAGGCGCAGCCGCCGCAGTTCAGGGGCGCAAGCGCCGCTTGCGCCGTTCGATCCAGAAGCGTGCGGTCGGCAGGCGGGCGGATGCCCGTCGCGCGCACACAGCAAGAGGAGTTTCCCGATGGTCCGGATCCACCCCCCGCTGGCGAGCGCCCTCGCCGCCGTCGCCGCCGCCGGCGCGCTCGCGCTCGGCGCGACGCAGGCCGACGCGCAGGAGATTCGCGCACTGCGCGTCTGCGCCGATCCGGGCAACATGCCGCTGTCCAACGACAAGGGCGAAGGCTTCCAGAACAAGATCGCGCAGGTGCTCGGCGAGGCGCTCGGCACCGGCGTGCAGTACGACTTCCGTCCGTCGACCGAGCGCGGCCTGATGCGCGGCACGCTCGACGCCAACATGTGCGACGTGATGTTCGACCTGCCGGTCGGCCTGGAGCGCGTGCTGACGACGCGGCCGGTCTACCGCAGCACCTTCGTGCTGGCTTCGCGCACGGATCGCAAGCTGCGGTTCGAGAACCTGGACGATCCCCGCCTCAAGAAGCTCAAGATCGGCGTCTATCAGATGTCCTCGGTGCGCGAGGCGCTGGCCGACCACGGCATCAAGGACAACACCGTCACCCATTTCATCAGCTACGACGGCGCCACCGTGCCGGAGCATCAGCCGACCTACCAGGTGCAGCGGATGATCGACGGCGAGCTCGACCTGGTCGCGATCTGGGGCCCGTTCGCGGGCTGGTACAAGACGATCAAGCAGGCGCCGATCACGCTGCAGCCGGTCAATCTGATGACGGCCGATCCGCCGCTGCAGTTCGAGATGGCGCTCGGCGTGCGCCGCGGCGACCGCGGCCTGCGCGACAAGCTCGATGAAGTGCTGGTCAGCCGCAAGGATCAGATCCGCGCGATCCTCGAGGAGTACGGCGTGCCGCTGGTGCAGTGCGCCGAATGCGTGATCAGCGGCGAGCTGGTCGCGCAGCAGGTCGCCGCCGAGCCGAAGACCGAGGTCGCCTCGATGGCGACGCCGTCGGGCGGCACCGGCGCCAGCCTCGACCAGCTCAAGCGCTGGCTCAAGGAAGGCGCCGATCCGAACGACGAGCTGTCCAACGCCGCGACCGCAGGCGACGTCGTGCGCGTGCGCTATCTGCTCGAGCACGGCGCCGACGTCGACACGCGCGACGACGAGGGCTACACGCCGCTGCTGACCGCGGTCAAGACACGCTACAACGATCTGACGCGCTTCCTGATCCAGCACGGCGCCGACGTCAACCTCGCCGACCGCGACGGATGGACGCCGCTGATGTATGCGGCCTGGCGCGACAGCCCGGAGATCGTCGGCATGCTGCTCGAGAAGGGCGCCCAGCTCGAGACCGCCAATCAGCAGGGCCTGACGCCGCTGTGCATCGCCGCCCAGCACGGCCGCTCCGGCGCCGTGGCGGCGCTGCTCGCGGCCGGCGCGAACGCGAACCTCAGCGTCGGCGCGGGCGGCTACACGCCGCTGATGCTGGCCCTGGTCGGCGGCTGGGACGACGCCGCGGCCAAGCTCGTCGAACGCGGCGCCGACGTCAACGCGCAGAACAAGGCCGGCATCACGCCGCTGATCATCGCGGCGGCGGCCAATCGCGTCGATTCGGTGCGGCTGCTGTTGCAGCACGGCGCCGATGCCGGTGCGGCCAGCGAGGACGGCACGACCGCTCTCGGCATCGCCAGCGAACGCGACAACCGCGCCGTGGTCGAGGTGCTCGAGCAGGCGCGCGCATCCGGTGGCGGTTCAGGCGGTCCGGCGCAGCGTGGCTGAGCCGCCGACCGCATCTTTCCCCAGGTGTCACCCAGGCAATCGAAAGTGAGGAGTCGTACGTGTTGAACAAAGCAATTGCAGCGAGTATTCCGTTCGTGCTGGCGGCGGCCGTGTGGTTCGGCCTGCCGGCGACGTCTTGGGCCGCCGATCCGGCCGCCGCCCCGCCGGCCGGCGCGATGCCGCCGCTCGAGCGGGTCAAGGCCACGCCGAAGGGACAGCTCAAGAATCCGTATCAGGATTCGGACAAGACCATCGTCGAGGAGGGACGCAAGCTGTTCCTGCGTGCCAGCTGCAACGGCTGCCACGGCGGCACCGGCGGCGGCGGCATGTGCCCGCCGCTGACCAACGAGACCTGGGTCTACGGCGGCGACGACGACACGCTGTTCCGCCTGGTCTCCGAGGGCAGCGACGCGCTGCAGAAGGACGGCTATCATCGGATCGGCAAGGAGAACGTGGTCGGGCCGATGATGTCGTTCGGCACGATCGTCAAGACCGACGACGACCTGTGGAAGATCATCACGTTCATCCGCTCCAACTGGCGCGGCAGCGAGGCGAAGAAGTACGGCGACGCGTCCAAGAGCGCGACCGCCGCACCGCTCGACGTCGGCAAGCACTGAGTCGGCGTGATCGCGCGACCGGGGCGGCCAGCGGCCGCTCCCGGCCTGCGCTCGCCGGTGCCGCGGCCGTTTCGAGAACCGTCTCGCAGGAGAAGCTCATGACTCAATCGTCCACGCGCCCGCACCGGCTGCTCGCCGCCATGACCGCGCTCGTGGCGGCCTTCGCCGCCGCCCACGCATCCGCCGCCCCGATGGCCTACGTGCCGAACCAGCGCAGCGGCACGATCTCGGTCGTCGATACCGGCAGCGACGAGGTCGTGCGCACGCTGAGCGCGCAGGGCCAGCTCGGCAAGCGCCTGCAGCAGGTCGCGCTCGACCCGTCCGGCAAGACGCTGTTCGTGATCGACGCCGCGCACAACGCGCTGGTCGCGCTCGACATCGCGTCCGACAGCGTGCGCACGCGGGTGCCGATCGAGGAGGACGCCGAGGGCGTCACGGTGTCGCCGGACGGCGCCTCGCTCGCGGTCTGCGTGGAAGGTTCGCAGCACATTCTGCTGGTCGACGCGGCGACGCTGAAGATCCGCGCCGATGTCGCGACGCAGGGCCGCAATCCCGAGCACTGCGTGTTCTCGCCGGACGGCAAGTGGCTGCTGACCAGCAACGAGGCCAGCAGCGATCTGGACGTCATCGACGTCGCCGCCGGCCGCTCGGTCGCCGTGATCAAGACCAGCGGCCATCCGCGCGGCATGGCGTTCCTGCCGAAGACCACGCGGCTGTACGTCGCACAGGAGACCGCCAACGTCGTCGACGTGATCGATCTGGCCTCGCGCAGCAAGGTCGGCAGCATCGCGACCGGCCTGCGCACCGCGGGCCTGACCGTCAGCGCCGACGGCGCGTTCGTCTACGCGTCCAACGGCGGCGCCGGCAGCGTCTCGGTGATCGACGTCGCCAAGGGCGAGTCGGTCGCCGAGATCAAGGTCGGCGAGCGGCCGTGGAATCCGGCGCTGACGCCGGACGGCCGCAAGCTCTACGTCGCCAACGGCCGCTCCAACAGCGTCAGCGTGATCGACACCGCCACGCGCAAGAAGATCAAGGACATTCCGGTCGGCGAACTGCCGTGGGGCGTGGTGATCGGGAAATAGACCCCGGCACCGAGCCAGACGGCGCCGGCCGCTCGCCCGACGACGGCGCCGCGACGTCGACGCTGGCCCATCGCTGCGGGGTTTGCGGCGTCCGCCGACAGCGCCCGGCTTCGGTCGTCTCGCGCATCACCCGCTCATTTTCCGGCGAACCTGCGCTTGAGCGTCGCCCAGAGTTGCCGACGCGCCTGGTAGACGCTCACGCCGAGCAGGAGCGCCGCCAGCCAGAACGTACCCTCTGTCGTCACGGCTGCCGCGGTCGCCAGGGCGATCCGGATTCCGGTGTCCACCTGCATCAGCACGCCGGTGATCAGCGCGATCCACGACACTACGCATACCGTGCCGGCCAGAACGATCCAATGCCGCGCACGACGCATCCTCCGCTGCGATCGAACGACGTCGTTCGCGGACGGCGCGCTCATTTCGCGCCACCCGTCTTCTGCGGCACGAGATCCGCCGGTAGAGGGGATGTCGGCGTTTCGATCGTGCCGACGTTGGAGACGATCCACCATCGCTCGCCGTCATTGAGCAGCTGGAAGTGGTTCAGACCGCGCATCAGCGGCGCCTTGTCGGCCAGGCGCAGCCGGACTTCGAAGCTGCTCATCACCGAAGCCAGAAGTCCGTGCCGCTCGACGCGCGTCACCAGCGGGATTTCGTGAAAGCCGGTCGCGGCGTATGCGGTCTCCGTCTGCGCGATCAGCTCCTCGCTGTCCATGCCCAGGATGCCGCTGCCGACCTTCGAATTCATCGCCACCGACAGCCTGGCGCCGTCGAGGAACAATGCGCGGTAGCGATCCCAGTCGCGCTTGGCACCGGGATCGGCGGAGATGGTCTGGTAGAGCGCGTGGACGATGGCTTCTGGAGATTGCCAATCCTCGGGGCCGGCGTGAGCGGCGCCGATGAGGCCGATGGCCAGACCCGCGGCGAGCAGGCGGGAGCCGGTGTGAAGGTGGCGTTTCATGTCATTGTCCTTTGAGTCGGGTCAGGGTCGGGGCGGTCAGGAGCGTGCCGTCGACGACGACGGCGTGAATGGCGCGTGTGTGTCCGATGTCTTCCAGCGGATTGGCTTCGAGAATCAGCAGGTCGGCCTCGTAACCCGGCGCGACCCGCCCCAGTCGCGATCCGGCGCCGAGGGCGTCGGCGGCATTGCGCGTGGCGGCGAGCAGCAGACGGTTCGCGGGCACGCCGGCATCGGCCAGCAGCTGCAGTTCGCGGTGCAGGCTGATGCCGGGTGCGATCCACGGATTGCTCATGTCCGTGCCCACCGTCATGCGGGCGCCGGTGGCATGCAGCCGCACCGCCATCCGTTGCACTTTCGGCCATACGGCGCGGGCGCGTTCGAAGTCCTCGGGCTGCCAGCCGATGGCGAAGGTGAACCAGTCGTTCCAGTGGGCGAGCAGACGCGGATGGGCGTAGCGGCGGGCGTCGTCCTTGTAGGGGTTGTCCTGGTCCTGCACGAATGCGGCATGGAACGCCACGAGTGTGGCGTCGAACACCGGGCGGTGGCGCTCGAAGGCGGTCACGATGCGATCGGCGCTGGCGCCGTCGGGATCGAAATGCTCCCACCATTCGAAGAACGAATAGGTGCCGCCCCGTGCGGTCGCCTGCCAGGCCGTGCGTTCCTGCGCCGTGAGCAGGTCCGGGCTGAGCGGCATCAGATGGACGATGCCGTCCAGGCCCGTCGCCAGGGCGTCCGGCCAGGCGATGGCCTCCAGGTGTGCGACCGCCGGCCGGTCGTGCCGGTGCGCGGCCTCCACACCGGCCTTGAGCAACGCCGGCGAAAGGCCGGTGTAGAGCTTGATCCAGTCGGCGCCGGCCTCGACCTGAGCACTCACGACACGCGCCATGTCTTCCGGATTGCGCGCCGCCGTCGCCAGGCCCGGGAGATCGGCATTGTGGATCACGGGGCCGGCGTTGAAGGATTCGGGCCCGGTCAGATCGCCGGCGGTCAGGCGTGCCTTGTAACGTGCCGCTGCAGCCAGATCGCCGCCGGGGTTGCGGATCGTGGTGACGCCGAACGCGATCAGGCGAGCGGCGTTGTGTTCGGCGATCTCGTCGTCGGGCAGTGCCTGCATCGCGGCGCGACCGCGTTCGCGTTTGATCTCCATCGGGCCCAGCGTGAGGTGGGCGTGCATGTCGATCAGCCCCGGCATGACGTAGCGACCGGGCAGGTCGACGACACGGGCGCCATCCAGGCACGACTTCCGTCCAGCCTTGTCGATCCGCGCGATGCGCCTGCCTTCGATACGCACGCAACTCGGTGCGGCGACGCGATCGCGCTCGGCATCGACGAGGCGCAGCTGGTCCAGGGCCAGCACGTTCGGCGCGGACGATGCCAAGGCCAGCCCGGGACTCAAGGAGAGCATCAGGACGGATCGGAGCAGCGATCCTGCGGGGTTCGAGCGTTGCATCGGTCTTGCTTCCTGTCGGTGGGGTCGGCCTCCTGAGTCGCCGCGTGGGGGTGGTTTCTTACTCGAAAAAAAGAGAAGGTCCGGGTGTAAGAAATCGCGACGGTTTGCCGACTCACGGAGTCGGACGCCGCTCGCGGTTCGACGGATCACCGAAGTCGCCGATGGATGCACTCTGGCCCAAGGTTCAGACCTTTCACCCGCATCTGTGGCGTGCGGTGTGCGGTTACGAGCTCAACCCGGCCTTGCGCGAAGACCTCCTGCAGGAAGTGCTGCTCGCGATCTGGGAGAGCCTGCCTCACCTGCGCGAACCGGCCATGTTGCTGCCTTTCGTGCTGCGGATTGCGCACAACCTCGGCGCCAGCCACGTCCGATCCGCAGTCAAGGCACCGATTCAGGTGCCCTTCGACGGCAGCCTGCACGACGTGGCCGATGCCGCATCCAGCATCGATTCGGCGCAGCGGCAGTGGCTGTTCCAGGCGCTGGCGACGTTGCCGATCAATCAGCGGCAGCCGCTGATGCTGCAACTGGAAGGGTTCGACTATCAGGAGATCGCGACCATGCTGGGAACCAGCGTCGAGAACGTCGGCGTCCGTCTGAATCGCGCACGCGCGCGGCTGAAGATCCTGTACGGGAAGGAGCAGGCGCCGTGAACTTCGATGATCTGCTCAAGGCTACCTGGCAAAGCGAACGGCAATCGGCCAGTCAGCGGGAACTGACCCGGCGTGTCGCACGCCAGAGGAGGCGGCTGCGTGTGCGTCGCGGCATCGAACTGGCGCTCACCGCGGGCGCCTTGCTGGTGTTCGGCCGTTCGCTCCTGAGCCAAAGCATGGGGCCTGCGCACTGGCTCATGCTGCCGTTCTTCGCGCTGTACATCCCCATCGCCTGGGCCATCATCCTGCGTGCGCCGCGGCGCCGCGCATGGGACGCATCCGAGCGCGCCGACGTCTACGCACGACTTCGGCTGTCCCAGTTGAGGGCGAACCTGCGCGATCTTCGGTTCGCCGGTGCGGCTGCCGGCGTACTGTTCGTCTACGCCGTCGCCGCCAACGCCGTCGTATGGTGGCTTGCGGACGATCGGTGGCGTGAGGCGGGCATGATCCTCCTCGTCGCCGCAGGCGCCTGCCTGCTGGCGACCTGGGCACTGATCGTCCTGTCGCGTCGGCGTGTACTGCTGGAGTACCGCGCAGTACGACGGCTGGTCGGCACCTGATCGAATCGCTGCGGGTCCCGTAGCCGCCGGCAGGTTCGACGTTTCCTTGCACGTTTCCGAGTCGAGCCGCGCAGGGCTCGTTCGACGGGGCCGTCTCTCGCAGGCGGCCCCAGTACCCCGGGGCGCGAGCGCAGGCACGCGCCGGGGCGGCGTCCGCTGCGGCTACTTCTCGAGCGTCCGCTTGAGGTTGTCCAGGCCGGCGCGGAACAGGTCGTGGATCGCCTTCTGCGCGGCTGCGTCGTTGAGATTCTCCGGCGGATCGTTGTGGGTGTCGCCGCGGTAGTAGCGCGCCGACCAGAGGACTTCGCTGCCGCCGTCGGCCGGCTTCACGCTGAGCTCGGCCGTGTAGTAGCTGACCGGGAACGCCTCGACGTTCTCCTGGTAGAGACGATAGCCGTAGCTCATCGCGGCCGCGTCGTAGGTGTCGAGGCTGTCGATCAGCTCGCCGCCGGCGGCGAGCACGACGGTGCGTTCGGAGCCGGGCGCGTTGCCGTTGCTGGCGACGCTGCTCTTGACCGCGGGGTTCCACTTCGCCAGCGCGTCGAAATCGGCGACGGCCTTCCAGACCTCGGCCGGCGGGCGCGCGATCGTCACGGTCTCGTCGGCCTTGTGCGGCGTCGGGCCGTGCGCGAACGCCGAGGCGATCGGCAGCGCGGCCGCCAACGCGGCGGCCAGCGTGAAACGGGGCAAGCGGTAGCTCATACGGGTCTCCTCGGTCGAAGCGAAATCAGGGACAGGGGACGACGGCCGGCGCCCTCGGGGCGCCAGACCGCCGTCAACAGGATCAGCGCCGTCGCCGCGAACCACGGAGCCAGCGGCAGGCGTGCGTCGGCTTCGCGCGGGGCGGCTTGGGTCGCCAGCTCGCGCTCCAGAGGCAGGCCCGGCGTCAGCCGCACGTAGCCCAGGCCGGTCGCCGCGGCCAGCGCGCGCAGATGCGCCTCGTGCACGGCCGAGAGATGTTCCTCGCCACTCGCCGCGGCGGCGCCCCACGGCGCATTGCGCGGGTGCCAGCCCTCGCGCCGCTCGGCGTCCGGCGGCGGCGTGCCGCTGCGGTTCTCCTGTACGACGTCGCCGGGTTCGAGAAAGCCGTTCTCGCGGCCGTCGCGGTCGAACTTCGGGATCGGCGACGGAATCACGTCGCCGACGCCGACGATCAGGCCGTGCACGGCGCCGGGCTCGCCCTCGAACGGCGCCGCGCCGCTCCAGTGCAGCGGCGGCGCCTCCTGGCCGTCGGTCAGGAAGACCAGATCGGTGTCGAACGCCGCGGCCAGGTCGATCGACTGGTACAGACCGCTGGCGACGTAGCTGTCGCCTTCCCAGGCCATGCGCCAGTCCAGCTGCTGCAGCATGCCGGCCAGCGGCGCGAAGTTCGCGCAGGTCTCGACCGGCGCGATCAGCAGGAACGGGCGCCGTTCGGCGAAGACGCCGAAGCCGGCGCGCGAGCCGCACGGCAGGTCGGCGATCAGCGCCGCCAGCACGGCCTTGACGTGGTCGAGCCGGCTCTGCGGCGCGCCGTCCAGACGGTAGTCGCGCACGTTCATGCTGCCGGTGATGTCGACGACGAACAGCGCGTCGTAGCGCTGGCGCCGGTAGTCGATCTGCGGATCGGCGAGGCCGAGGCAGGCGAACGCGGTGGCGGCCAGCAGCAGCCAGAACCGCGCGTCGGTGCGCCCGCTCACGGTCCGCCTCGCGGCAGGCCGGGCAGATCGGTCCAGAGCCGGTCCGGTTGCTCGGGCGGCTCCTCGTCGCCTTCGGCCTCGCCGTCGGGAAAGTCGCGGACCAGGCGCATCGCGACGTCGAGATTGAGCTTGGCGTCCCAGTCGCCGGGATCGATGCGCAGCGCGCGCAGGTAGTGTTCCTTGGCGAGATTGACCTGGGCGATCGTGTCGTCGTAGCGGTGCGCGTCGACGATCTCCAGCGCGCGGCGCAGATGCGCATTGCCCTTGTCGTAGAGCGCCGCGAACGCGAAGCGCCGCGCGTCGCCGAGCGCGAGGCGCTCGGTCGGTGCGCGCGCATCGTCGAGCCGGTCGCGCACGAGCAGGTAGTGCGCACGCGCGAACGTCAGCGCCGCCGAGGCGTCCTCGCCGATCTCGACGTCGCGGCCTTCGGCGAGCGCGGCGATGCGGCGGTTGTCGTGCGTGCGCTGCAGCAGTGCCGCGGTGGCGGCCGCGACCGCGGCCAGGGCGATCGCGAGTCCGGCCCAGAGCAGGACCGGCGTCAGCGCGTGCATGCGGACGGACGCTGCGCGCTTCATGTCCGCAGCACCGGCAGCGGCGGACCGATCCGCACCTCGAAGGATTTCGCGACCGCCAGCAGCGCGCAGGCCAGCGCGGCCGCCGCGAATGCGAACCTCGACAGGTCACGCTGGGGCAGGGCCTCGAGCCAGCGCACCTCGCCGCGCTCGGCCTGGTCGATCGCCGCGATCGCGGCGGCCAGTTCCTGCGCGCTGTCGGCCTCGAACGCGCGGTACGGCACGCCGAGCGACTCGAAGAACCGGTGCAGATGGCGCTCGGGCATGCGCTGCGGCGTGTCCTCGCGAGGATCGGCCGGCGCATCGAACAGGCCCGGACTGCGTTCGGTGCGCAGGAACAGCCAGTACAGGTGCAGCGGCCGCGACGCGAACGCGGCGCGCAGTTTCTCCTGCACGCGCCGGTCGATCACGGCCGCGCCGTCGGAGACCAGCACGATCGCCTGCGAGGCGATCGGATCGCGCGCGTCGAACAGGTCGAACGCCATCGCCAGGCCGCGTGCGACGTCGGTATAGGCCAGGCCGGGCTGGTCGATCGCGTCGATCGCGGCATGCACGGCGGCGTGGCGGTCGGTCATCGGCAGCACGAACATCGGCGAGGTCGAGAACGCGACGATGCCGACGCGGTCGTGCTCGCGACGCGTCACGAACGCCTTCAGCAGGCGCCGCGCCGCGGCGGCCTTGGATTCCTCGCCGCCGTCCGGCGCGCGGCCGGCGAACGTGCTGTTCATGCTGCCGCTGCGGTCGATCACCATCGCGACGCGCGCGCCGGTGCTGATGCGCTCGACCTGCTGGCCGCGCAGGCCCGGGCCGGCCAGTGCGAGCACGAAGGCCGCGATCGCGAGCGAGCCGAGCAGGCGCAGGGCGCGATCGAGCCAGGCCGAGGCCGGATCGGCCGGCAGCGCGCCGGACCACGGCCAGGCCGAGACGCGCCGGCCCGTGTACCGCCACGGCAGCAGCGCCAGCGGCAGCAGGAGCAGCGCCGGCGGACGCAGCAGCAGCCAGTCCGCGAGCGTCATGCCGGCCTCCGTTCGGCGGCGGCGAGCCGCCGCGTCAGCGCGGTCAGCTCGGCCGCCGGCAGCAGCGCAGCGGCGTCCTGTTCGCCGCTGCCGAAGAACGCCTGACGCGAGGCCGCGAAGAAACGGCCGATGTCGGCGGCCAGCGGCGCGTAGCGCGGCTGCGCGTCGATCAGCGCGGCGGCGTCCTCGGCCAGCACGCGGCGGCCGGCCGTTGCGTCGAACGCGCGATGCACGGTCAGCAGGGCTTGGCGATAGTCCGGCAGGACGCGGCGCAGGCGGCGCGCTGCCTGCGCGAACGGCCGTGCCGGCCGCCGTCCGAACGGCCAGCGCGCGTAATGCCAGGCCAGCGCCAGCGCGAAGGCGGCGGCCGCGGCGACCGCTGCGGCGAGCGCGGCGAGCGCCGGCCGCAGCGGACGCGAGCCGGGCTCGATGTCGGGGCGCAGCGCGGTCGGCGCGCGCTCCTCGCCGCCGGCGCTGAGCTTGACTTCGCGCAGCGGCGACATCGTGAAGCGGAACGGCGGCACGCGCGCGTGCGCGGTCTGCTCGCCGCGGCGGACCGTCACCTCGAATGCCGGCAGGCTGCGCTCGAGCGCCTGGATCGGCGCGTAGAACGTCTGGTAGTCGAGGTCGATCCGATAGATCCGTGCATCGCCTTCGAGCCGCTCGTGCACGTCGAGCGCGCGCAGCTCGAGCCAGTAGGTCTGCGGGCCCGGCGCCGGCAAGGCGGTGGTCTGCAGCTGCCAGTCGCGGTCGACGCGCAGCACCACGCTGCGCGGGACGCGGTCGCCGAGCGTGTAGCCGACCGCGCGCGTGTCGAGCGGCTGCACCGCGCGGATCGGGCCGTCGTCGGCGCAGGCGCCGGCCGCCGTCAGCAGGCCGAGCGCGACGGCCATGCCGGAGCGGCCGAGCGGTGAGAGCAGGGCGCGCATCGTGCTCATCGCTCCAGCAGATGGCGGCTGACCGCCTCGACGTCGAGCGCGCCGGACAGGTCGAGCAGCGGCTGACCGTGACGGCGGCACAGTGCCGCGACCGCGTCGCGATGCGCGGCCTCGGCCGCGAGCCAGCGCGTGCGCAACGCCGGGCGGATCCAGACCAGACGGCGCCGACCCGACTCGAGATCGGCCAGCTCGGCCAGGCCGTAGCGCGGCAGGCGCGTCAGGGCGTCGTGGCCGAACCGGACCGGCACGACGTCGTGCGCGGCCAGCGCCTCGAGCAGTGCGGCGAGCGCGGCCGGTGCGAACGCGAAGTCCGACAGCACGAAGACCAGCCGGCGCCGCGGGCCGAGCGTGCGCGCCGCGTCGATCAGCGCGTCGATGCCGCGGCCCTGCGGCGTGAGCCGCTCCAGCGCATCGATCGCGGCGCTGGCGCGCTGACGCAGCGCCGGTCGCTCGACGGCCGCGGTCGCGGCGCCGGCGACCACGCCGAACGCGTCGCCGATCGACTGCGCCGCATCGGCGACGCACCGCGTCAGCGCGATCGCGCGCGACCAGGCGCTGCCGTGGCCGGCGTCGAATGCGGTCGACGCCGAGGCATCGATCAGCACCTGGACCGCGGCGGCACTGCGCTGCTCGAACTGGCGCACGTAGAGTCCGCCGAACGGATCGCGCAGGCTCGCGCGCAGGTCGAGCCGGCGCGCGTCGGGGCTGCGCTCGAACGGCACCAGCCGGCGGAACGCGCCGGTCGGTCCGGTGTCGGCGCCGCGATGCGCGCCCGGCGTCTGACCGCGCACGCGCCAGCGCAGCGCATAGGCCAGCGTCGCCTCGGCGGCTGCCGGGTCGATCGCGCGGACGGCGGCACTCACGGCGGGCTCCGTGGCGCTCAGGGCACCGGCACCGTTTCGAAGACGGCGCGGCACAGCGCCGGCACGATCGTCGCGCGGCGCGCCTCGTAGACCGGGGCGAGGAAGATGCGGTGCGCGACGGTCTCGAAGAACACCGCGCGCAGGTCTTCCGGTACCAGCATGTCGCGGCCCTCGAGCCAGGCGCGCACGCGCGCGGCGCGCACCAGGTACGCCATGCCGCGCGGACTGGCGCCGCCGGCGATCAGCCGCTCGATGTCGACGTCGTCGATGCGGATGCCGGTGCGTGCCGGATCGCGCACGGCCGTCCACAGCGCCTCGACGTAGTGCTGCAGACGGTCGCTGGCACGCACGTGCTGCTGGATCGCGCGTGCCACCGCGTCGAGCTGCGCCGGATCGAGCACGGCCGGCGCCACCGCGTCGACCAGGGCCGCGACGTCGTGATAGCGCGGATCGAAGATCAGCGCGCGGCGCACGTCCGGATCGGCCGGCGTCGCGATCGCGATCTCCATGAAGAAGCGGTCGCGTGCGGCGGCCGGCAGTTCGAAGGTTTCCTCGCGCTCGACCTGGTTGCGGTCGGCGAACACCTGCAGATACGGGAACGCATACTCGCGATTGAACGCCGACAGGCTGCGTTCGGCCATCAGACGCAGCAGCAGCGAATGCACTTGCGGCCGCGCGCGGTTGATCTCGTTGAAGAAGAACACGGACAGCCGCTCGCCGTGTCGCAGCACCGGTCCCGGCTCGACGCGCGGCCTGCCGTGCTCGTCGAGCGAGGTGTGGTAGATCAGGTCGGCCGGCATCAGATCGATCGTGCCTTCGATGCGGCCGTAGTCACCGCCGATCGCGCGCGCGGCGGCCTGCAGCAAGGTGGTCTTGCCGACGCCGACGTCGCCTTCGAGCAGCACGTGGCCGCGTGCGAAGACCGCGATCGTCAGCAGGCGCAGCGCCGCCGACTGGCCGACGACGGCGCGTGCGATCTCGCGTTCGAAGCCGAGCGCGCGTTCGCGCCAGGCGTCCAGATCCGGAGGGGCGGGTGACGCGGAAGCGGATGGACTGTTCACGTAGCCGATGTCGTCGAAGCAGAGGTCGTCCGAGCAGGTGTCCTGCCCGATACGCGAGCCCGCGCGGATGCGCGGGCGGCGGTGCAGCATCGCGGCGGCCGCCCGTGCCGGGACGGCGGACGGGCGGCCGCGCGGATCACGGCTTGGGCAGCTTGGCGACGTCGTACTCGAACTTGCCGGTCTTCTTGAAGTTGGCCACGCGCTGGGCGTTGCGGGCCTCCATCGCGGAGATCGACACCGACTGCTTGTTGAGCTCGTTCGGGTTGTGTTTCGGGTCGTACTTGGAACCGGCGACCTGCTCCGGATAGCCCGGCTTGGGCTCCCAGCAGTTGCCGGCTTCCTTGCACTTGGTGCCGTCGTAGGCCAGCGCCTGGCCGCCGAACAGGGCGGCGACGCCGATCGCCAGCAGGGACAGCGGGATGCGCATGCGTGCGGTGTTCGATTTCATCTTCGCTCCTCGGTGTGGTGCAGTGGAACCATCATGGGGCCGCCGGGCGTCCGGCGGCGTCCGTCGCAGCGCCGCGCCGGACATCCGGCGCGGTGGGTGTCGTCACGGTGCGCAGACCGCACCGTCCGGAACCTCGAGCTTCTGGTCCGGAGACCAGGGTTTGTAGACCTTGCGTTCCTCGTCGGTCATCCAGTCGGCCGCCTCGACCGGTCCGTGATAGATGTGGCGCACCCAGGCCATCACCTGCAGCATCTCGTCGAGCGTCAGCGACAGGTACTGCGGCCCCATCTGCGCGCGCGCGCCGCCGAAGATGATCGAGAACAGGCCTTCGTCGGTCTTGCCTTCCGGGTAGGTCCAGTAGTCGTCGGTCAGCGACGGACCGATCTTGCCCTCGGCGTAGTGGCCGTGGCAGGCCGAGCAGGCCGTCAGCATCAGATCCTCGCCCTGCTTGAGGCAGGCCGGCTTGCTGTTGTACGGGTTCTTTCCGGTCTCGAGGAACTGCTTGACGCCGGGCGTATCGCGGCCCTCCTCGCGTGCGTTGGCCATGTCCAGCGCCGATCCGTCGGTCACGTTGCGAAAGGTGATCTGCGCCTGCGCCGCTGCGGCGGCCAACGACAGGACGGCGAGGCTCAGCACGCCGGCGGTTCGTGGAGTGTTCTTCATCGTCTACCTATCTGGGTGGTCCGGTGGCCTGGGTCGTAAGCGATCTCAGGAAGCAGCCGGAACGACCGGTATGCCTTCGTCACTGAGCACTTTCTGGATCTGCGGCGCCGCGGCCGCGAGCGCGGCGTTGAGCGCGTCGAGCAGCGCCCGGTCGTTCTTGCGCACCGCCATCGACTGGTCGAACTGGAACGCGATCGGATCGCCCGTGCCAGTGTCGTCGGCCGGCACGCGCTGCATCTTCAGCGGCACCGTGGACGCCTTGACGTAGCGGGCGACCTCCGGCGCGAACGCGATCGCCAGATCGGCCTTGCCCTGCGCGACCTCGTTGACCATGCGCGCCGGGTCGACCCGGATGTACTGGTTGCGCCGCGACTTGAAGTCGGTCAGCGAGTAGACGTAGTTGGCATTGTCCTCGTACTTGCCGATCTTCTTCATCATCGCCTCGGCCGACGAGGCGTAGCCCATCGCGATCGAGGTCATCTGCTGGAGGCGCGGATCGTTCCAGGTGTCGATCGAGAGCTCACGATCGGCGCGCGTCACGAACACGTAGCCGGCGCGGTAGTACGGGCGCGTCGTCAGCACGCGCTCGTCGCCGGTGTCCAGGCCCATGACGACGTCGCACTCGTTCTTGTCGAGGCCGTCGCGGACCAGGTAGATCGCCGCGCGCGGCGACCAGACGAAATCGGCCTTGCGTCCCATCTGCGCGGCGACGATCTCGGCGATGCGGTTCTCGAAGCCGCTGCCGTCCTTGTACGAGTAGGGCGCCTCGATCTCCGAGGCACAGATGCGCAGGGCCTCGGGCGCGGCGGCGGCCGGCAGCGCGGCCAGCGCGAGCGCGAGCGCGAGGGCACCGGCGCAGCGGCCGGTGCGGGAAAAACGATGGAACACACGTAGGAACATGCACGAATCCCGTTGTCGCGTGGATCGGAAGACACGGGGCGTCGTGGGACGCCCCGTGCCGCGAGGCCTCAGTTGCTGGCGTACTCGCCGAGGCTGAGATCGTCGTACGGACCCTTGCCGTCGAGCGAGAACACCATGATGCCGCCGCCCATCTGCGTGTAGTTGGCGAGCTTCTTGAACGCGCCGACCGCACCGAGGCCGGCCGTCGGATCTTCCAGATCCTGCACCAGGCCGATGCCGGGCCAGCCGCCGACGCCGTAGAAGATCGCGACGTACTGCGTGCCCTTGTGCGTGTAGGTCATCGGATGGCCGATCACGCCGGAGGGCAGCTTGAACTTCCACAGCAGGTCGCCGGTGTCGGCGTTGCGCGCCTTGATGAAGCCGTCGAGCGTGCCGTAGAACACCAGGTTGCCGGCGGTCGCCAGCGTGCCGCCCCAGACCGCGAAACGCTCCATCTTGTCCCACTTGTACTCGCCGGTGATCGAGTTGTAGGCCTTGATCTGGCCCAGTCCCTCGTAGTTCTGGCGATCGCCCTTCGGGCCCGGGTACATGTTGAGCGTGGCGCCGACGAAGAACTGGCCGGCACGGTACGGCAGCATGAACGGCTCCCAGTCCATGCAGATGTGGTTGATGCCGAGGAAGAACAGCTGCTTGTCGGGGTTGTAGGAGTCGTGGCCCTGGTTGTGGTAGCCCATCGCCGACGGACAGATGTCGCGTCCGTTGTGATCCATGCGCGTGGCGAACTCCGGATCGCGCAGCGGCAGGCCGGTCTTGAGGTCCACGCTCTTGACCCAGTTGACCGTGTCGTCGAGCTTGTCGGCCGAGATCAGATCGCCGTTCTCGCGGTCCAGCGTGTAGATGATGCCGTTGCGATCCGGATGGGTCAGCAGCTTGCGCTTCTTGCCGGCCTTGTCGGTCTGCTCGGACAGCATCATGACGTTGACGCCGGCGTAGTCCCACTCGTCGTGTGGCGTCTTCTGGTAGCCGAACTTGGCCATGCCGGTGTCGACGTTGCGGCCCCAGATCGTCATCGTCCACTTATTGTCGCCGGGACGCATCGTCTCGTTCCACGGTGCCGGATTGCCGCTGCCGAAGTAGATCAGGTCGGTCGCCGGATCGAACGCGTACCAGCCCCAGTTGGTGCCGCCGCCGATCTTCCAGGCCTCGCCTTCCCAGGTCTTGAGACCCAGGCCGAACTGGCCGTAGTGCGGATTGGCGCTGTTGAAGTCCTTGGCCAGACGCAGCTCCTCGTCGGGACCGGTCGCATAGGCACGCCACTTCTGCTCGCCGGTCTTGACGTCGTAGGCGGTCAGATAGCCGCGCACGCCGAGCTCGGCGCCGGACGAGCCGACGATCACGTAGTCCTTGACCACGTACGGTGCGATCGTCAGCGTCGAGCCGACGCGGATGTCGGAGTTCTCGAGCTTCCAGTAGGTCTCGCCGGTCTCGGCATTGAGCGCGACGATGTGGCCGTCGAGCTGGGTCTTGAAGATCAGGGCCGGCACCTTGCCGTCACCGGGCCAGTAGGCCAGGCCGCGGTTGACGACGTCGCAGCAGGCCACCGCGCGCGCGGCCGCATTCTGCTTGGGCTTGTCCATCCACTTGATGCGCGTGGGGTTGGCGAGATCGAGCGCGAAGGTGAGATTCGGGAACGGCGAGTGGATGTACATCGTGCCGTTGACGACCAGCGGTGTGCCCTCGTGACCGTTGAGCACGCCGGTCGAGAAGGTCCATGCCGGCCGCAGCTGCTTGACGTTCTTGTCGTTGATCTGGGTCGCCTTGCTGAAGTTGTTGGCGTTGTAGTTCTTGCCGGTCATCACCCAGTTCTCTTCGCTCTGCGAGAGCTGGACGAGCTTGTCGTTGGCCAGCGCCAGCGTCGATGCGAGCGCCGTCGCCAATGCCGTTGCCGTTAACAGGACTTTCCTCATGACCCCTCCGGTTGTGTTGATCGAGATGCCGTGTTGCACAAGCGCATCGCTGGAGCTTGCGACCACGCATCGTGGGTGTTCGACGGGTTGGTGCGGGCAATGAGAAGAGCAGGAAGCGGGCCAACTGCGAGCGCATGCATGCAAATGGCCGAACCGGATGCCGTTTCGCGATCGTCGTCGCGAGCGCCCGATCGTACGAATGCGCCATCGCATCGGATGCGACGTTGCGCGTTGACACTCCCGTGGCACATGACTGCGCCAGTTTCGCTACACGCCGATGCTGCGTGCGGCGTGGCGATCGATTTCGAAACACGCGTTTTTCGCCGGTAAAAACGCGGTTTTCTGCGCGACGCGTCAGGATTTTTTCCTGTGATGATCGGGAAAAAATCCCGATCTGCGCAGGCGTCGGGTTCTCGACGATGCGTCGTGCAGGCGCGCACGTCGGCGATAGGTGGATCGATTACGCGGCGTGCGCCGATGTCGGCGCAGACCTGTGTGACGCGCATCGTCGGAGCGGACGATGCAGGCGCATGCGTGGGCAACTGCCGATTGCACGCGACAGCTCGCCGCGAGCGGGTGCGCCGTCGGCGAAGCGGCGGCGCGCCGAACCGGCGCGACCGATCGAGAAGGACGTCGCGGACGTGGCGCGACGCTTGCGTGCTCGCGACCGACGCTGCGCGACAAGCATCGAGCCGGCGGTGGGGCGATGCGTGTCGTCGGAGCGCGCCGATCGATCCGAATTCGAAACAGCCGGACCGGCGTGTGTGATTCGGCAGAGCGCGCACTCGCCGGAGCGCGCGTCGTTCGATGCGTCACCGGCGCACGTACGTCCGGGCGATGCGCACCCGCCGTCAGAACGCGGCAGCGCAGGCAGACGATGCGCAGGGAGACGAGACAAGACGGCATCGGCGGCGCCGATGCCGCGGCGTCACTCGATGCCGAGCTTCTCGAGCCGGTAGCGCAGCTGGCGCAGCGTCAGGCCGAGATGGCGGGCTGCGGCGGTGCGGTTCCAGCGCGTCGCCTCGAGCGCCTTCATGATCGCCGCGCGCTCGGTTTCGGCGACCGCGGCGGCCAGGTCGTTGAACGCCGAGTCCGACAACGGCGCAGCCGGCGCCGGCGCGGCGGCCGGTGCCGCGCGCGGCGGCGCCTCGTGCAGCGCGGCCGGTGCCGGCTCGGCGACGCTGCCGGCGCCCTGCGCCGGGATCAGGCGCAGGTCGGCGGCCGCGATGACGTTGTCCTCGCACAGTGCGACGGCGCGCTCGAGCACGTTCTCGAGCTCGCGCACGTTGCCGGGAAACTCGTAGGTCATCAGCGCCGCGGTGGCGCCTTCACTGAGGCGCGCCGGTGCGCCGCCGCCGTCGCGCGCGAGGCGCTCGAGCACGCGCGCGGCCAGCAGCGGGATGTCGCCGCGGCGCTCGCGCAGCGGCGGTACGCGCAGCTCGATCACGTTGATGCGGTAGAACAGGTCCTGACGGAACGCGCCGAGATCGACCATGCGTGCGAGGTTCTTGTGCGTGGCCGAGAGGATGCGCACGTCGACCGGCACCTCGGCGCGCGCGCCGATCGGCCGCACCGCCTTTTCCTGGATCACGCGCAGCAGCTTGACCTGCATGTGCACCGGCAGCTCGGCGACCTCGTCGAGGAACAGCGTGCCGCCGTGTGCGGCCTGGAACAGGCCGTCCTTGTCGGCGTGCGCGCCGGTGAAGCTGCCCTTCTTGTGGCCGAAGAACTCGCTCTCCATCAGCTCGGACGGAATCGCGCCGCAGTTGACCGGCACGAACGGCGTCGCCGAGCGCGGACCCAGTTCGTGGATCAGGCGTGCGACCAGCTCCTTGCCGACGCCCGATTCGCCAGCGATGTAGACCGGCGCCTGGCTGCGCGCGATCTTGGCGATCGTCGCGCGCAGTTCCTGCATCGGTGCCGATTCGCCGATCAGCTTGCTGCCGCTGGCGACCTGCTCGGCGCGCTTGGTCTCGCCGAGCTTGAGCGCGGTCTGCACGAGCCGGCGCAGCACGTTGATGTCGACCGGCTTGGAGACGAAGTCGAACGCGCCGGCCTTGAGCGCGTTGACGGCCGCGTCGACGTTGCCGTACGCGGTGATCATCGCGATCGGCGTCTCCGGATGATGACCGGCGACGTATTCGACGATGTCCTGGCCCGAGCCGTCGGGCAGGCGCATGTCGGTGAAGCAGAGCGTGTAGCGGTTCTCCGAGAGACGCTGGCGCGCTTCGGCGACGTTGGCCGCCGTGTCGACCACCAATCCCATGCGACCGAGCGTCAGCGTGAGCAGCTCGCGAATGTCGCGTTCGTCGTCGATGACCAGGGCAAGTTGCTTGCTCATGCTTCCGGAGGGGTGGTGCGAGCGAGAACACAAGGGTAAAGGGTGGCGATGCGCATGGCAAAAGCGGCGCAGCGCCGGTCCGGCGCTGCGCCGCACCCGGCCAGGGCGCGACGCGGACCGCCGGTCACGGCTCGAAACCGTCGGCGAACAGCAGATCCGGATCGGTCGGGCCGAGCGCGCCGGCGTAGCTGAGGTTCTGGGCCAGCAGGTCCAGGCCGCCGGCGTCGTTGCCGCTGCCCTCGCTCCAGACGTAGGCCGCATAGCCGGCCTGGCTGGTCGCGCCGGCCAGGCGCGAGGTGCGGTTGGCCCGGCTCTTCAGCGACACGCGCTGCGGCCAGATCTCCGCGCCCAGGGCGTCCAGGCGCACCGTCGTGATCGGATTGGCGGCCACCGAGGTATTGCCGGTGACCCAGGCGGCCAGCAGGCCGTCCGGCGCCGGCAGCGCGACCAGCTGCGACAGCGCGTTGGCGCCGGTGGTCGAGATCGTCATCGGCACCAGTTCGCGGCCGCCGTCATTCCAGATCCGCACGCCGCCGGCGTCGATGCGCTGCGCGTAGAGGCCGTCGTAGCTCTGCTGGTTGATCGTGGTGCCGTCGACCCAGATCAGATGAGTGTTGCCGGTGACCGGATCGTAGGTGGCGCTCGGGCTGTAGTGGCCCTTGCTGGTGTCGGTGGTCGCCAGAACGCCGTCGGCACCGAAGCGGCGGCCGCCGTCGGCGTCGACGTGCTGCACGCGGACGTTGAACGCGACGCCGCTGGCGTCGTAGTACGCGAACACCGCGCCGCCGGCATCGTCCGGGATGATCTTCGGGAAATAGCCGGCCTGCAGATTGCCGCTGTCGGAGACGCGGACGCCGTCGGTTCCCCACAGCGGCGCGCCGTCGGCCGACGCGAACTTCTGCGCGCGCAGGATGCGCGTGGAGCCGGACTGGTTGCTCCAGGCGACGATCGCGTCGCCGTTGCCGGCTCCCTTGATGTCGGCCATGAACTTCAGGCCGCTGGCCGGGCCCGGCACGGTCACGCCGGTCGCGCCCCACTGCGGCTGGCCGGCGGCATTGAGTTTCTGCACGCGGCCCTGGCCCGAGTCGTTCATCCAGGCGGCCAGTGCGCTGCCGTCGGCGCCGGCTGCGACGTAGGAGACGACCGCGCCTTCGCCGAGCGTCGAGACCGCGATGCCGCCGGCGCCCCAGGCCGGGGCTCCGTCGGCGTCGATCTTGACGACGACGATGCGCTCGTCGCCGGCGCCCTGCGTGCAGCACTGGAACGACAGCAGGGCATCGCCGGCGGTGTCGACGGCGAAGCCGTAGTCGGTCGTCGAGCTGTAGGTGCGGTCCGCGACGAGGATGCCGCCCGGCGCCCACAGTGCATTGCCCTGCGCGTCGAGCCGCTGCAGACGTACGTCGTAGCCACCGTCGGTGTTGTCGAACCAGCTGACGTAGAAGCCGCCGTCGGCGCGCGGCAGGATCTTGGCCTGGGTCTCCTCGCCGCCGCGCTCGGCGATCACCAGGTTCACGGCCGGGTCGGACGACCAGGCTGCGAGCGCTGCGCTGGCACCGCAGATCAGGCTGGCGGACAGGGCGGCGAGCGCCCAGCTACGGACCGGGAACGGACGCATGCGGCAGATCCTCATCGAAGACGGGTGGGCACCCCATCGCCCCTCCGACCCCCTGCCGGAGTGTGCGACCCGTCACAGTATGTCGCGATTCGCCCGGTCTGACGAGCCTGCCGCGGTGGCTGTCCGGTCAGCGGCCGCGCTTGGCCTGACCGCCGAACTCGCGGCGCAGCCAGTCGTCGAGCAGGCGCTTCTCGTAGCGCAGCGAGTCGCTGTCGTTGGCGCTGCTGCGGCTCAGGAACGCCGGGTCGCGCAGCTTGGCATCGCCCTCGCGCAGCGTCGTGCCGTCGCTGCCGATCAGCGTGTAGTGCAGGTCGATGCGCGGCGGGTAGATGTCCTTGACGATGCGCACCTCGTCGAAGCGCGGACCGTGCCAGGGCTCGTAGTCGCCGGCGAGCTTGATGTCGGTGATCTTGACCTTGAGCCGCTCGCCGGCCGGCAGGACCTGATCGGCGCGATGGCGCAGATGCGCGGCGAGCTTCTCGAGCCATTCCAGCGGCGGCTGGCGCTGCGGGCGAACCGCCTGGCGGACCTCGGACAGTTCGTCGGGCGGATTCCAGGTGACCTCGACGCGGGAATCGGCGGTGGCCGGCGCCGGCGCGGCGACCGCGAAACCGGCCGTCAGCGCGGCGGCGGCCGACAGCGTCAGAAAGGCGAAACGTTGCATCGTGTTCATGATCGGGCCTCGGGTGGATCGGCGCGGAGATCGGTCGCCGGCGATTGGAGATGACGGCCCGTCCGCATGTCCACAAGGACGTCGGCCGGCGGCCGAGCGTTGCAGGTTCACATAGCCGGGCGCCGTATGCGCGGCACGCGACGGCCGGCCCGTGCTGCGTCCGCCGGGCGTTGCGGCACCGCTCAGTCCGGCAGCTCGAGGCTCACGCGCAGGCCGCCGAGCGGACCGACGGCCAATTCGATCCGGCCGCCGTAGGTCTCGGCGATGTCGGCCGCGATCGCCAGGCCCAGGCCCGAGCCTTCGACCGATTCGTCGAAGCGGCGGCCGCGCCGGCTCGCCTGCGCGATCTGCTCCGGCGCGAGTCCCGGACCGTCGTCGTCGATCGTCACGCGCAGCAGCGCGCCGTCGCGAGCCGCGCTCACCTCGACGCGCGAGCGCGCCCACTTGCCGGCGTTGTCGAGCAGATTGCCGAGCATCTCGTCCAGGTCGGTCGGTTCGCCGCGCCAGTGCGCGGCGGCGTCGGCGTCCAGCCGCCACTGCAGCGCACGTGCCTCGTGCAGACGCCGCATCAGCTCGATCAGCGCCTCGATGCGCGCGGCGACCGGCAGCCTGCGGCGCTCGCCGGCGCCGCTGCCGGCGCGCGCCAGATGGCGGTCGATCAGCCGGCTCATGCTGCGCACCTGGGCCGCGATCGGCTCGTCGCCGGCCGTCGCGTCGGTGGCGATCAGCGCCAGCGGCTTCTTGAGCGCATGGGCGAGATCGGCGGCGTGGCTGCGTGCACGCGCGGTCACGCGCGCATTGCGTTCGAGGACCGCGTCGAGCTCGGCGGCGAGCGGGTCGAGATCGGGGCCGAAGCCGGCGCCGACGCGGTCGGCCTGTCCGCTCTGCACGGCCGCGACCGCCCCGCGCAGACGCGTCAGCGGATGCAGACCGATGCGCACCTGCATCCAGGTCGCCGCGGCCAGCGCCAGCACCAGGCCGGCCAGCGTGCTGGCGAGCAACTGGTCGAAGCCGCGCCGTTCGCGGTCGACCTCCTCGGCCGGCCCGAACACCCACAGCACGGCCGGCGTGGTGTCGACCTCGATCGCGCGCGCGCTGCCGAGCAGCGGCTCGCCGCGCGGACCGGTCACGCGCAGCAGCGATCCGGGCGCCGTCGCCGGCACCGCGAGGTCCGCATCCCACAGCGAGCGCGAATGCAGCCCCTCGCTGCCCTGCGTGAGCTGCCAGTACCAGCCCGAGAAGATCCGGCTGAACTCGTCGGCGGCGCGCGGCTCGTCGTGCACGATGCGCCGCCCCCCGCCGCCGTGCAGACGCGCCGCTATGCGGTCGGCGTGCTCGGACAGGCGCTGTTCGAAGCCGCGCAGCAGCACCGCGTGCAGGTTCTCGCGCAGCAGCCAGCCGCCGATGCCGGCGACCAGCAGGGCGGCCAGGATGCCGAGCGCCAGCAGCCGCGTGCCGAGGCCCGGCCGTCTCATCCGGGCGGCGTCGCCGGCGCGCTCAGGCGAAAGCCGAGTCCGCGCTCGGTGTGGATCAGCGGCCGGCCGAGCTTGCGCCGGATCCGGCCGATCAGCACGTCGACCGTATTGGAGTCCGGCTCCAGATCGCGCGCGTAGACGTGCTCGCCGATCTCGCTGCGGCTGACGACCTGGTCGGGACGGTGCATCAGATAGGCCAGGATGCGCTGCTCCTGCGCGGTCAGCGTCAGCGGCTGGCCGTCGAGCGTGAAGCGCGAGGACAGCGTGTCGAACGCGAGCGCGCCCACGCGCAGCACCGGATCGGCGTGGCCGCGCGTGCGCCGCACCAGTGCGCGCAGCCGCAGCACGACCTCCTCCAGATGCAGCGGCTTGGTCAGGTAGTCGTCGGCGCCGGCGCCGAAACCGGCCAGCTTGTCGCTCCAGCGGCCGCGCGCGGTCAGGATCAGCACCGGCAGGTCGCGGCCGTGTTCGCGCCAGTGGTGCAGCACCGAGATGCCGTCCTGGCCGGGCAGGCCGAGGTCGAGCACGGCCGCGTCGTAGTCCTCGGTGCAGCCGAGGAACGCGGCCTGGCGGCCGTCGCCGGCGATCTCGACCAGCAGTCCGGCCTGTTCGAGCACGTCGCGCAGGCGGCCGGCGAGGATCGTGTCGTCCTCGACGAGGAGGACACGCATCAGTCCGCTTCGCCTTCGTGCAGGATTTCGCCGGTGACCGCGTCGACGCGCAGCTCGACGGTGCGGCCGTCGGCACCGCGGATGTCGATCTCGTAGTAGCGGCGGCCCTGACGGTCGCGCTCGAGCTCGACCTCGACGATCGTGCCGGGATGATGCGCGGCGAGCGCGTCGAGCACGTCGGGCAGCGGCCGCACCGGTTCGCCGCCGGCCGGGCCGTGGCTGCCGTCGTCGAGCACGCGGCCGTCGCGCGCGTCGACGACCAGCTCGAGTGTGCGACCGTCGACGGTCAGCAGCTCGATCTCGTAGATCGCGCGATCGTCGCGATCGCGTTCGAGCTCGACGTCGAGAATCTTGCCCGGATGCGCCGCCAGCAATGTGCGCAGGATCGGTGCCAGCGGCAGCAGCGCGTCGTCGTCGGTCGCGCGCGGTTCGATGACGGCGCCGCTGGCGGCGTCGACGCTGATCTCGAGCTTGCGCCCGTCGGCGTCGAGCAGCTCGATGTCGTAGACGCGGCGGCCGTCGCGCGAGCGGTCGATCTCGACGTCGAGGATGCGGCCCGGATAGCGCGCCTGCACCGTGGCGAGGATTTCGGCGAGCGGACGGATTTCGCCGGCCTCGACGGCGCGGCGGATCGCGTCGTGCTCGCCGGCCTGGGCCGGCGCCAGCGTGTAGAGCGCGAGGAAGAGGGCGGTTCGCAACATGCGGCGATGCTCGGGACGAGGGTCTAAACGCCTTGTGAACGACGCCGTCAAAACCGGTTTAGACGCTCACCGGGAAGCTGCGGCCTCCGGCGATCGGCCGGTTTCGATCGGAATGGTTTCCCATGCATGCTATCAAGTCTCTCGTTCTCGCCCTCGCGCTGACCGGTATCGCCGCGCCGGTGCTGGCCCAGGACGCCGCCGAACCGGCCCAGGGCCCGGTCAGCGGCGGCGCGCCCGACGCGCTGCTGCGCTTCGACGAGGCCGGCTACTTCGCGGTCTACGAGCTCGGCCTCGCGCACGGCTACTGGACCGCCGAGGCGACGCGCGGCGACGGCGTCCGCGTCGATCTGGTGCTCGATGCGGCGACCGGCACGCTCTGGGCGACCGGCGGCAGCGGCGCCGATGCGCCGTTGACGGCGGCGGTGGTGCGCGACCGTCTGGCCGCGGCCGGCTATCGCGATATCCGCGACCTCGAACTCGACGACGGCTTCTGGGAAGCGGAGGCACGCAACGCGGCCGGCCGTCGCGTCGAGCTGATCGTGCACGCCTGGACCGGCGAGGTCGTCCACGAGCGCGTCGAAGGCGGCCCGGTCGCCGGTGCGCTGACGGCGGCGCAGATCATCGAGCGGCTGACCGCGGCCGGCTACCGCAACATCCGCGATCTGGAGTTCGACGACGGCGTCTGGGAGGCCGATGCGATCAATCCGGCCGGCGTGCGCGTCGAGCTGTGGATCGATCCGGTCACCGGCGAAGTGCTGCGCGAAGAGCGCGACTGAGAAATCCGATCCGAGGCCGCTGTCGCCGGCCTCAGCCGGGAGGCACGATCGGGCCGGCGGCGATGCGATGCGCCGCCGGCTCGATCGCTGCTGCGGGAGCGGCCCGCGCTTGCGCTGCGCTTGGTCTCCGAAGCGTGGGGCTGCGCGGGCGGCACGGTGCCGGGCGCCGCTCAGAGTCCCGCGTTCGCGGACTGCCGGCGCCGCATGGCCGCCGGTCTTCGCCGCAGCGACGGCTCAGCCACGTGCGCGCAGGCCGCGCGCCAGCGCGCAGGTGCGCGTCACGCAGGTCACGGCCGCGCCGAGTGCGATCACGGCGGCGGCGATCGTCAAGGCATGGCGGCTGCCGGCCATCGCCCACTCGGCAGCGCCGGCCAGGCAGGCCAGCGTCAGCACGGCCATCCGTTGCGGCTTGGCCATCGGCCCGCGGAAGTCCTGGCCCAGGCCGAGGCTGCCGCCGGTCACACGGATGTACGCGGTCAGCGCGGCCAGCAGCGCACCGAGCCAGCCGAGCCAGTCGTGGCCGGCCGCGTGGCCGAGCGCGACGATCAGCAGCGAGTCGGCGATGCGGTCCGGAAACTCGTTGTACAGCGCGCCGAGCGGCGAGGACTTGCCGCCCTCGATCGCGACCATGCCATCGAGCAGATTGCACAGCAGACGCAGCTGCACGCAGACCGCGCACAGCACCAGGCCGGCCGGCGTCGGCAGCCACAGCAGCAGCGCGGCGCCGGCGAGCGCGAAGACGATGCTCGCGACCGAGATCTGGTTCGGCGTGATCGGGCTGCGCGCGAGCGCGGCGGCCAGCGCCTGCGCCCAGCGCGTGCCGCGCGAGGCCAGCGGGCGGCGATTGGCGGAGTCGTTCATCGCCGCATCGTAGCCGATGGCGGCGGCGCCCGGTCCGGACCGCCGTTCCGCGTCGGGACGACCAACGGCACGGGCCGGACCGGGCGCCCGCCTGCCATGCTGTGCGCGAGCGGTCGCTGTCCGGCCGTCCGATCCGTGGAGACCGATGATGACCGTATTTTCCGTGCGCCGATGGACGATCGCCGCCTGTCTGGCCTGGAGCATCGCGGCCGGCGCGCAGCCGAGCGCCGGACCGCAGCGCTACGAGACGCCCGCGCCCGAACTGGTCGCGATCGTCGACGCGGCGCGTCCGCCGCAGCTGTTCCTGGGTCCACACCGCGATCTGGCCGCGCTGATGCGGGTGCCGTCGCTGCCCGGCATCGACGTCGTCGCGCAGCCGGAGCTCAAGCTGGCCGGGCTGCGCATCCATCCGCGCACGCATGCGCAGAGCCGCTTCTCGTTCGGCTCGGACCTGTGGCTGCTCGATCTGGACACGCGCAAGGAGATCCGCATCGACGGTCTGCCGACGCCGCTGGCGATCGCCGGCGTGCAGTGGTCGCCGGACCAGCGCCACCTCGCGTTCAATCACGTCGATCCCGCCAGCGGCGCCAACGAGCTGTGGGTGGTCGAGATCGGGACGCAGCGCGCGCGCCGTCTCGCCGCCGGACTCAACGCCGTGGCCGGACGCGGCTATCGCTGGCTGCCCGACAGCAGCGGCCTGTTCGCGCTGCTGCAGCCGGAGGCGCAGGGCGCACCGCCGCCGTCGGACGGCACGCCGACCGGACCGTCCGTGCAGGAGACGGCGGCCGGCGGCGGCGTCAAGCAGATCCGCACCTATCCGGACCTGCTGCGCAACGAAGCCGATGCGCGCGTGCTCGAGTACTACCTGCGTTCGCAGATGGCGCGCATCGCGCTCGACGGCCGCGTCGAGCGCATCGGCGAGCCGGCGTCGTGGCTGTCGGCCGAGCCCTCGCCGGACGGCCGCTACGTGCTGGCCCAGCGCGTCGAGCGGCCGTTCTCGTATCTGGTCCCGATCGACAGCTTCCCGCACCGGATCGAGGTGTTCGGCCGCGACGGCAACCTGATCCGCGAGATCGCCGCACTGCCGCTGGTCGAAGGCCTGCCGGTCGGCAACGATGCCGAACGCGAGGGTGTGCGCTCGATCGAATGGCGCAGCGACGCGCCGGCCACGCTGGTCTGGGCCGAGGCCCAGGACGGCGGCGATCCGTCGCGCGAGGCGGCCGTTCGCGATCACGTGCTGATGCAGGCGGCGCCGTTCGATCGCGCGCCGGTCGTGCTGGCGCGGCTGGCGCAGCGCTACGGCGGCATCATCTGGGGTGACGGCGATCTGGCGCTGATCCACGAGTACTGGTGGAAGACGCGTGCGATCAAGCTGTGGCGCGTCCGGCCCGATGCGCCGCAGAGCGCGCCGCAGCTGCTGCGCGACGGCTCGTTCGAGGACCGCTACAACGATCCGGGCATGCCGGTGACGGTCGCCGACGCGGCCGGCAACGCACGCCTGCTGCTGGCCGACGGCGGCCGCGCGCTGTTCCTGATCGGCGAGGGCGCCTCGCCCGAGGGCGACCGGCCGTTCGTCGACCGGCTCGACCTCGACAGCGGCCGCAAGACGCGTCTGTTCCATTCGCAGGCGCCGTACTACGAGCAGCCCAAGGCGCTGCTCGACGATCGCGGCGAACGCCTGCTGACGACGCGCGAGTCGCCGACCGAGCCGGCCAATTACCTGTTGCGCACCGGCCGCCGCGCGCCGGTCGCGCTGACGCGGTTCGCGCATCCGACGCCGCAGCTCAAGAGCGTCAGCAAGGAGCAGATCCGCTACAAGCGCAAGGACGGCGTCGACCTGACCGGCACGCTGTACCTGCCGCCCGGCTACGACGCGCGCCGGGACGGTCCGCTGCCGCTGCTGATGTGGGCCTACCCGCAGGAGTTCAAATCGGCCGACGCGGCCGGCCAGGTCACCGATTCGCCGTATCGCTTCAACTTCATCAGCTACTGGGGCCCACAGGCGTTTCTCGCGCGCGGCTACGCGGTGCTCGACGATCCGTCGATGCCGATCGTCGGCGAGGGCGATGCCGAGCCGAACGACACCTACGTCACCCAGCTCGTCGCCGGTGCCGAGGCGGCGATCGACGAGGTGGTCCGCCGCGGCGTCGCCGATCGCGACCGCATCGCGGTCGGCGGCCATTCCTACGGCGCGTTCATGACCGCCAACCTGCTCGCGCATACGCGGCTGTTCCGTGCCGGCATCGCGCGCAGCGGTGCCTACAACCGCACGCTGACGCCGTTCGGCTTCCAGTCCGAGGAGCGCAGCTACTGGCAGGCGCAGCCGGTGTATCAGGCGATGTCGCCGTTCAACTACGCCGATCGCATCAAGGATCCGCTGCTGCTGATCCACGGCGAGCAGGACAACAACTCCGGCACGTTCCCGATCCAGAGCGAGCGCCTGTTCGCGGCGATCAAGGGGCTCGGCGGTACGGCCCGGCTGGTCATGCTGCCGAACGAGAGCCACGGCTATCGTGCGCGCGAATCGGTGCTGCAGATGCTGGCCGAGACCGACCGCTGGCTCGAGCGCTACGTCAAGAACGCGGCGCCGCGCACCGCACCCTAGAGAGCGTTGTTCCGAACAGCCCGTGTCAGCCTTGCTGAGAGGTGCCGGGCGTTCCGGGCGTCGGCCGTGCGGTCCAGGCGACGCGGCGGTGAAACGCGATGATGGCGATGCTGAAAGGCAGCATCGCCATCATCATCTGCATGAGCTCGGGCCGGTCGACCGCGAACAGATTGCGAGAGCTGCCCATGCTCTGCTGCACGACCATGAACGCCAGATGGAAGGCGATCGGTGCCCACAGGCTGGCGGTGGCGGCACGCAGTAGACCGAGCACGACAGCGAAGCACAACAGGAACGATGCATCGAGTGGATTGGCGACCGCTCCCATCGCGGCGGCTGCCACGACGAACAGCACCGCCTGGGCGGCCACCACCTGCCAGGTCGACAACACCCCGGACAACCCGGCCCACAGATAGCCGCGGAACAGCAACTCCTCCGGCAGCGCTTCCCCCAGGAGCACGAGCACCGCGATCATCGCGATGCCCGAAAGCAGTTCGCCGAGCGGCGCCTGCGCCGATATCGACAGCACGCCGGCAGCCAGGCACGCGGCCAGCGCCAGGCCGGCCGGCAGCAGATAGGCCAGCAGTCCGGTCGCCGCGGCGCGCGCCGCGCCCTCGCGCGCCAGTCCCAGCCAGCGCAGTCCCCTGCCGTGCCAGCGCAACGCCAGTGCGATCAGGGCAAACACGAACGGGCCGAGCAGGACGGCGAACACGACGTGCTGGTGTGCGGGATCGAATCCCGATTGCAGGCTGAGCGCCTGTGCGGCTCGCCAGATCGCGACGGCACAGGCAAGGACCACGGCGGCGGCGAGCAGTTGACGTTGATCGGCATTCTGCATCTGCTTCTCCTCGGGCCCTGACGCAGGGCATGGGGCTATTCCATCGCCAGCCGGGTGGGGGCCGCGTGCAAAAGACAACGGGGCGCCCTGGCGCCCCGTTGTCGTGTCGACTGTCGCGCGTCGCCGCGCGGCGGGCGCTTACTTGATCTTCGCGTCGGCGCGCAGCGCCTCGGCGCGATCGGTCTTCTCCCACGAGAACGCCGTGAACGTCTCGCCGTCGGCCAGCGTGACCTGGTACGGCATGCGGCCGAAGTGGCCGTAGCTCGCGGTCGCCTGGTACATCGGGTGGACCAGGTCGAGCATCTTGATGATGCCGTAGGGGCGCAGGTCGAAGTGCTTGCGGATCAGCTTCTCGATCTTCTCGTCCGGGATCTTGCCGGTGCCGAACGTCGTGACCGAGATCGAGGTCGGCTCGGCCACGCCGATCGCGTAGCTGACCTGCACCTCGCAGCGGTCGGCGATGCCGGCGGCGACGATGTTCTTGGCGACGTAGCGCGCCGCATAGGCGGCCGAGCGGTCGACCTTGGACGGATCCTTGCCCGAGAACGCGCCGCCGCCGTGACGGGCCCAGCCGCCATAGGTGTCGACGATGATCTTGCGGCCGGTCAGGCCGCAGTCGCCGACCGGCCCGCCGATCACGAACTTGCCGGTCGGGTTGATGTGGTACTTGGTGCCCTTGTGCAGCCACTTGGCCGGCAGCACCGGCTTGAGGATCGTCTCGCGCACGGCCTCGACCAGATCCTTCTGCCGCACCGACGGATCGTGCTGGGTCGACAGCACCACCGCGTCGATCGCGACCGCCTTGCCGTCCTCGTAGCGCAGCGTGACCTGCGACTTGGCGTCCGGACGCAGCCACGGCAGCGGCGAGTTCTTCTTCTTGCGCACCTTGGCCTGCTGCTCGACCAGACGGTGCGAGTAGTAGATCGCCGCGGGCATGTAGTCCTTGGTCTCGTTCGTCGCGTAGCCGAACATCAGGCCCTGGTCGCCGGCGCCCTGCTCCTCGGGCTTCTTGCGGTCCACGCCCTGGTTGATGTCGGGGGACTGCTTGCCGATCAGGTTCAGCACGCCGCAGGTCTCGCCGTCGAAGCCGACCTGCGAGCTGTCGTAGCCGATGTCGAGGATGACCTTGCGCGTCAGCGCCTCCAGGTCGATCCAGGCGCTGGTCGTGACTTCGCCGGCGACGATCGCCACACCGGTCTTGACCAGGGTCTCGCAGGCGACGCGGGCGCGCTTGTCCTGCGCCAGGATCGCGTCGAGAACGGCGTCGGAGATCTGGTCGGCGACCTTGTCCGGATGGCCCTCGGACACCGATTCTGACGTGAACAGGTAGCTGGTCATTGCGGCGAATATCCTTCTATACGGATGAATGGATGCTTGGGGGCGCGGATCATACACCAGTGCCGTGGCCCCCGCAGCTGCGCCGGGGCGGGCCCGCCGGGGCTATGATCGACCGGTTGCCGAGGGAGTGTCGCGGCGACTAGGGGCCACTCGATACACCAACGCACTGCGGGAGATCACCGAATGAACCGAACCACCCGGGCGCTGCGCCCGTTGACCTTGTCGATCATTTTGGCCTGTGCGGCCGGGTACGTACAGGCACAGCCGTACATTCCCGCGCAGAACGCGGCGCTGACGCGCGGCGTCGTCGCCGCCGAGCGCCCGGCCGATCGCGAGGACGGACAGTACCTGAGCGACGGAGCCGCGCTTTCGATCCATACGCCTCGGTACACCGCGCAGCGCGCCGCGCCCGAGCAGATGGCACGCGAATACCTGGCCGCGCGCCACGGCGTGCTCGGCCTGCAGCAGAACGAGCTCGACACGCTGGTCACGCACGAGGTGCGCCAGGGCGACGACTTCTCGGTCGTGCGCTTCAACCAGACCGCGCAGGGACTGCCGGTCTACGACAGCTGGCTCGCGGTCAGCGTCACGCCGGCCGGCAAGGTGATCTTCGTGTCCAACGGCACGCAGCGCGGGCTGCAGACCGTCGACACGGTGTCGCGCCGCAGCGGTGCGGATGCGATGTCGATCGCGCGCGACTACCTTGGCATCGCGGCCGACGCACGCATCCTGTTCGAGGACGCGCGCGAGGTCGTCTACCGCGCGCCGACCGGCACCCATCGCGTCTGGCAGACCACCGTGCAGGCGGTCGGCCTCGACGGCGCCTGGGAAGTGCTCGTCGACGCGCAGACCGGCGAGATCCTGCGCGCCGAGGACACCAACGCCTACGCCGACGGCACCGCGATGGTGTTCTATCCCGATCCGCTGTCGTACACGCGCAGCACCTATGGCTCGGCCGGCTACGTCGACGGCAGCGACGCCGATACGACCCAGCTGACCGCCGCACGGCACGCCGTGACGCTGCGCGACCTGACCTTCAGCGGCGGCGTCCACAGCCTGGTCGGCACCTACGCGTCCTGCCTGGACTGGGCACCGCCGTCGGCCGGCGACTGCGTGACGCAGGCCTCGAGCGACTTCAACTTCACGCGCGCCCAGGATGCGTTCGAAGGCGTCAACACGTACTACCACATCGACACCTACATGCGGTACGTCAACCAGACGCTCGGCATCACCGCGGTGCCGAACCCGAGCAACACCGCCGTCGTGTTCGATCCGCACGGGTTCAGCGGCCAGGACAATTCCAGCTACACGCCGGCGACGCGCCGTCTGCAGTTCGGTGAAGGCGGCGTCGACGACGCCGAGGACGCCGACGTCATCGTGCACGAGCTCGGTCACGGCCTGCATCACTGGCTGGCCGGCGTGATCTCGCAGACCGAGGGCCTGTCCGAGGGCGTCGGCGACTACTTCGCGCATTCCTACAGCGCGGACTTCCCGGGCCAGTGGACGCCGGCCGACGCCCAGTACTACTGGATGTTCAGCTGGGACGGCCACAACCCGTTCTGGTCCGGCCGCGTCGTCAACTGGCAGCTCAACCGCACCTATCCCGGCAACATCGGCAGCGGCATCCACGCGCAGGGCCAGTACTGGGCCTCGTGCAACTTCTACGCGCGCGAGCTGATCGGCGGCCAGGCGATGGACCGTGCGCACGCGCGCGGCCTGTCGATGACCACCGGCAGCGGCGTCAACCAGAAGACGGCCGCGCAGGCGGTCATCAACGCCGCCGCCGCGATGGGCTACACGGCCGATCAGGTCAACCAGATCGGCTTCGCGTTCAACTCCGGCAATGCCGGCGGCGCACGCGGCTGCACCTACGGCGTGACCGTGCCCGAAGTGGCGGACGACACGATCTTCGAGAGCGGTTTCGAGTGAGGCCCCGCCGCCGCCCGCGCGCTGCGGGCGGCGGCAGTTCAGGAGCGGCCGGCCGCAACGGCCGGTCGCGGCACCGGCCTCAGCCCCAGCCCGGCGCCTCGACGCCGCGGCGTGCCGGGCGCGCGCGCAGGAACTCCAGGCACGCATCCTGCGTCAGCGGCCACGACAGCCAGTGGCCCTGCACCTCGTCGCAGCCCTGCTCGCGCAGGTATTCGATCTGCTCGGCCGACTCGACGCCCTCGGCGACGACGTTGAGCCCGAGCGAATGGGCCATGTTGATGATCGTCGCGGTGATCGCCTCGTCGTCCGGATCGGTCGTGATGTCGCCGACGAAGGCCTTGTCGATCTTCAGCGTGTCGATCGGCAGGCGCTTCAGGTAGGCCAGCGACGAGTAGCCGGTGCCGAAGTCGTCGATCGCCAGCGTGACGCCGACGGTCTTGAGCTGGCGCAGTGTCGTGATCGACTGCTCGGCGTTGGCCATGACCATGCTCTCGGTCAGCTCCAGTTCGAACCGGTTCGGCGCCACGTCGAACTCGGCGAGGATGTCGCACAGGCGCTGCGGCAGCTCGCCGCGCAGCAGCTGCAGCACCGAGACGTTGACCGACATGCCGATGTCCTCGATGCCGGCGTCGCGCCAGCGCGTGAGCTGCGCGCAGGCTTCGCGCAGCACCCATTCGCCGACCTCGACGATCATGCCGGTCTCCTCGGCGATCGGGATGAACTCCGACGGCGAGATCAGGCCCAGCTCCTCGCTGTTCCAGCGCAGCAGCGCCTCCACGCCGGTGATGCGGTCGTCGAGCAGCGACAGCTTGGGCTGGTAGAGCAGGTGCAGCTCGCCGCGCTCGATCGCCTTGCGCAGCGCGCCGACCAGGGTCGCACGCATGCGCGTGGAGGCATCCATCGCCTCGGTGTAGAACATGTAGGTGTTGCGGCCGCGCTCCTTGGACTGGTACATCGCGGTGTCGGCGTACTTGAGCAGGTCCACCGAGAACTGCCCGTGGTCCGGGTACAGGCTGATGCCGATCGACGGCGAGATCACGACGTCCTGGCCGTTGCCGAGCTCGAGCGGCTGGCTGAACGCCGAGATGATCTTCTGCGCGACGCGCTCGGCCTCGTGGAAGTCGACGATGTCGAGCACCACGGTGAACTCGTCGCCGCCGTGGCGTGCGACCGTGTCGCTGTCGCGCACGATGCGGCGCAGCCGCGCGCCGGCCGCCTTGAGCAGGCGGTCGCCGGCGGCGTGGCCCATCGAGTCGTTGACGTGCTTGAAGCGGTCCAGGTCCAGGAACAGCACGGCGACCTTGCGGCCGCTGCGCCGCGAGCGGACGATCGCGTGCGCGAGGCGCTCGGACAGCAGCGAGCGGTTCGGCAGGCCGGTCAGCATGTCGTAGTTGGCGAGGTAGCGCAGTTCCTGCTCGGAGCGCTTGCGGTCGGTGATGTCGGTCAGCACGCCGACGTAGTGCGTGCGCACGCCGTCGGCGTCGCAGACCTCGCTGAGCTGCAGCAGGCACAGGAACTCGCTGCCGTCCTTGCGGCGCTGCCACAGCTCGCCGTTCCAGTGGCCGGTGCGTGCCTGCGTCGCGCGCAGCTCCTCGTAGAACTCGCCGGTGTGCTGGCCGCAGTCGAGGATCGAGGTCGGGCGGTCGACGACTTCCTCCTCGCGCCAGCCGGTCATCTGCGTGAAGGCCGGGTTGACCGAGACGAAGCGCGACTCCAGGTCGGTCACGACGACCGCCTCGCTCATGCTGCGGATCACCTCCAGCGCGATGCGGCGCTCGCGGTCGGCGGCGCGCGAGCGCGTGATGTCGCGCGCGGTGCCGCACAGCCGCAGCGGCCGGCCGGCGGCGTCTCGCTCGACCACCTTGCCGCGCGCCATGACCCAGATCCAGTCGCCGTTGCGGCGGCGCAGGCGGTGTTCGGACTCGTAGATCTCGGTCTCTCCGTCCAGGTGCGCGCGGACCCGCTCGCGCATGCCCTGCAGGTCGTCCGGATGCACCGACTGCTGCTGCCAGCGGTCGATCGGGATCTCGTCCTGCGGATGGCCGCTCATCAGCAGGCGGCTGCCGAAGCGGATCAGCACGCCGCGCGGGATGTTCCAGTCCCAGAACTCGTCGCCCGATCCCCACAGCACCATGCGCAGGCGGTCCTCGCGTTCGCGCAGTTCCTGGTGGTGATGGCGTATCGCGGCGTTGCGGCTGGCGCGCAGCGCCAGCGCCAGTGCGATCAGGCCGGCCGCGCTGAGCGCGTAGACCAGCTTGGCCAGGTCGCTGGCCCACCACGGCGCCTCGACGACCAGGTCGACCTCGGCCTGCGGCGCCTCGTGGCCCGGGCGATCGGTCGCGCGGACGCGGAACCGGTAGTGGCCCGGATCGAGGTTGGCGTAGATCGCCTCGGCCTGATCGCCGGCGTCGATCCAGCCGGGGTCGAAGCCCTCGAGCCGGTAGCTCAGGCGCGGGCTCGCCGACGTGGCGAAGTCCAGCGACGCGAACGAGAAGTGGACCATGCCGTCCGCGTGGCGCATCTGCACCGGACCGGCGATCGTGTCCACGCGCGGCTGCGCGCCGATCCGTACGCCGGTGATCACGACCGGCGCCTCGTAGCGGCTCGCGGTGATCTTGGAAGGCTGGAACAGGTTGAAGCCGCGCAGGCCGCCGAACGCCATGCGCCCGTCGCGCAGGCGCAGCGCGGCACCGCCGTTGAATTCCAGGTCCTGCAGGCCGTCGCCGGGTGCGGCCGTGTGGAACGTGCCGGCGGCGCGGTCGTACCAGGTCAGGCCGCGATTGGTGCTGAGCCAGACCCGGCCGAGCGGATCCTCGAGCAGCGCGTAGACGGTGTCGTCGGGCAGGCCGTCCGCGCGCGCCCAGCGCGTGAAGCGCGCCGATTCCTCGCCGAGCGTGTCGAGCCGGTCCAGGCCGCCGTGGGTGCCGACCCAGAGGCGGCCGTCGTGGTCCTCGAGCAGCGAGCGCACGATGTTGTTGGACAGCGAGCGCGGATCGCCGGGCACGTAGCGGAACGCGCGCACGCGGCCGCTGGCGGGATCGATCAGGCGCAGCCCGTCGAGCGTGCCGGCCCAGATCCGGCCGAGCCGGTCCTCGATCAACGCGAACACGCTGTTGCGCGCATGCGGCGCGGCCGGATCGACCGGATCGTCGAACACCTGCCAGGTGCCGGCGGCGAGATCGCCGCGCGCGAGGCTGCCCGAGCGGGTGCCGTACCAGATCCGCCCGTCGGACGCGCGCAGCACCGAGAGCACGTCGACCGTGCGCGTCTTGCTGCGCGTCTCCTCGGCCAGCGTGAGCGTGGTCGCGCTGCCGGTCGTCGGATCGAACAGGCTGAGGCCGTACTCGCTGGCGACCAGTACGCGCCCGTCGCCGGCGTCGGCCAGGCGGTTCACGCGCAGGCGGCCGGTGCCGCTCTGCGGACGCAGCGAATCGAGCAGCGGCTTGAGGTAGTAGGTGAAGCGGCCGCTGCGCGGATCGTAGCGCTTGAGGCCGTCGCCCTCGGTGCCGATCCACAGCTGGCCTTCGCCGTCCTCGAGGAACGCGCGGATGTTGTTGGTCGGCGCGAACGCGCGCGATTCGTCCAGATCGGCGACGTACGGCAGCGGCGCGCCGTCGGGGTTGACGCGCAGCAGGCCGTGCGCACGCATGCCGATCCAGAGCAGGCCGGAGCGGTCGACCGCGAGGCTGCGGATCGTCGTGTCGGGCGGATAGCCGGGCAGGGCGCGGTTCGGACCGAGCACGCGCACCGCGCCGGTCTTCGGATCGACCACGACCAGGCCCTGTCCGGACACGGCCAGCCAGAGCCGGCCGTGCACGTCCTCGCCGATCGCGCGCACGGTCGCGTCGCGGCCGGCCCATACGCTGCGTGTCGAGCCGTCCGCGCCCAGCGCGATCAGGCCGTCGCCGGTACCGGCGTAGACGGTGCCGTCGGCCGATGCGTGGAACGCATAGGCATTGCGCGTCTCGGGCAGGCGTTCCAGCTCGCCGGCACCGGCGGCCAGCCGCCAGATGCCGGCCGGGGTGCCGACCCAGAGCGCGCCGTCGGCGGTCGCGCGCAGCGCGGTGATGTCGGCCGGCGCGCCGTCGACCTGCGGCGAGGCCACCCGCCGCAGCGTCGCGCCGTCGCGCGGCGACACCGCACGCAGACCGGCGTCGTCGGCGACCCACAGCACGTCGCGGCCGTCGAACGCGAGCGCCTGCACGTTGATCGCGCGCAGGCCCGGCTCGACGCCGGGCGGCGTGTACCAGGCGTCCTCGCGCGCCGGATCGATCCGGACCAGGCCGTGCGTCAGCAGGCCGGCCCAGAGCCGGCCCTCGCCGTCGACCGCGAGCGAGGTCACGACGACCGCGGACAGGTCCGGCTGGCCGGCCTGATGGCCGTCGAAGCGGACGAAGTGGCGGCCGTCGTAGCGATACAGGCCCGACTCGCTGCCGACCCACAGATAGCCGATGCGGTCCTGCGCGATCGCGTGCACGGTGCTCTGGCCGAGCCCCTGCTCGCGGCCGACGCCTTCGAACACGTAGTCGCGCTGCACGGCCGCCGCCGGACCGCCGGCCAGCACGAGCGCCGACGCGAGCAGCGCGCGCAGCACACGCGATCGTCGATGACCTGTCGGCAGCATGCTCGTGGTGTCTCCCCGGAACCGTCCGTCGCTCGAAAACGCCCGTGTCCCGCGCTCGATTCCGTGCCGGGTCGATCGATGCGCCTATGGGCCGGCATCGCCGGCGTGCCGCGGACGCCACCGGAAGCGGCGGCGAGTTGCGGATGAACAGGCATCGTCGGCCGGAGTGTAGGCAATCGCTATCGCGGTGACTACCGGCACCGCCGCTGCCGCGGCGACGCGGGGTCGGCCGCCCGGCGCGCGATGTTAAGATTCGCCGGGTTTTCCCGGCAGGTCCGTCCCATGACCGAAAGCGTTCCCAGTCTGGCCGAGCTCGATCGCGCGCTGCGCGAGGCCCGCAGCGGCATCGGCGCCGGCGAGCTGCACGGCTCGCTGACCGGCTATCTGTGCGCCGGCGGCCGTGCCGGATCGCAGGAATGGCTGCAGGCGCTGCAGCTCGACGATCCGGGTGCGCTGCCGGCGCAGCTGGCCGGCCGGCTCTACGAGGACTGCCGGCGTCAGCTCGACGATCCGGACTTCGGCTTCCAGCCGCTGCTGCCCGACGAGGACGCACCGCTGGCCGAGCGTGCCGAGGCCCTGGTCGCCTGGTGCCGCGGCTTTCTCGGCGGCGCCGGCCTAGCCGGCCTCGACGCGCGGTCGCTCAGCGACGACGCCGACGAGATCCTGCGCGACTTCGCCGGCATCGCCGGCTCGCAGCTGGACTACGCCGACGACGAGGAGGACGAGGCCGCGCTGGCCGAGGTCCAGGAGTTCGTCCGCATCGGCGTGCTGCTGCTGCAGCGCGAGCTGGCCGGCGCCCGCGCGCCGCGCGCCAAGCGTCTGCACTGAGGCGCGCCCGATGATCGACCCCCGCGAGTACCGCCGTCGCCGCCGGCAGCTGATGCGCATGGCCGGCCGCGACGCGATCGTGATCGTGCCGGCCGCGCCCGAGCGCGTGCGCAACAACGACGCGCACTATCCGTACCGGCAGGACAGCGACTTCCAGTACCTGACCGGCTTCGGCGAGCCGGAGGCCGTGCTGGCGCTGATTCCGGGACGCGTGCAGGGCGAGACGATCCTGTTCAACCGGCCGCGCGATCCGGACCGCGAGCGCTGGGACGGTCCGCGCGCCGGCCAGGAAGGCGCGGTGGCCGATTTCGGCATGGACGATGCGTTCCCGATCGAGGACATCGACGAGATCCTGCCCGGCATGATCGAGGGCCGCTCGCGCGTCTACTACCACTTCGGCCGCGACACCGACTTCGACCTCACGCTGATCGGCTGGGTCAACCGCGTGCGCGAGCGGATCCGCCAGGGCGCGCGGCCGCCGCACGAGTTCGTCGCGCTGTCGCATCTGCTGCACGACCTGCGCCTGTACAAGTCGCGCGACGAGCTGCGCGTGATGCGCAGGTCCGCGCGGATCGCCGCCGAGGCCCACGTGCGCGCGATGCGCACGGTGCGCCCCGGCATGAACGAGCACGAGGTCGAGGCCGAGCTGCTGCACACGTTCCGCCGTCACGGCGCGGTGCCGAGCTACGAGCCGATCGTCGGCGGCGGCGACAACGCCTGCGTGCTGCACTACCGCGCCAACAACGCGCCGCTGCGCGACGGCGACCTGCTGTTGATCGACGCCGGTGCCGAGTACGCCTGCTACGCCTCGGACATCACGCGCACGTTTCCGGTCAACGGCCGCTACTCGCCGGAGCAGCGCGCGCTCTACGACATCGTGCTGGCCGCGCAGCGCGCCGCGATCGACCAGGTCCGTCCGGGCCGCTCGTTCATCGCGTATCACGAGGCCGCCGTGCGCGTGATCACCGAGGGTCTGATCGCGCTCGGCCTGCTCAAGGGCGAGCTCGAGCGCAACCTGCGCGAGGAGACCTACCGCCGCTTCTACATGCACAAGACCGGCCACTGGCTCGGCCTGGACGTGCACGACGTCGGCGACTACCGCATCGACGGCGAGTACCGCGAGCTCGAGGCCGGCATGGTCGTCACGGTCGAGCCGGGCCTCTACGTCGCGCCGGACCTCAAGGGGGTGCCGGCGCGCTGGCGCGGCATCGGCATCCGCATCGAGGACGACGTCGTGGTCACGCGCGGCGCGCCGGAGGTCATCACCGCCGACGTGCCGAGCGACCCGGACGCGATCGAGGCGCTGATGGCCGGCCGCTGAGGCCCGCACGCCGCTTCGCGACGCTTTCCGCGCGGCGCCCGGCCGGTACCGGCGCGGCCCGCCGCGCCCGGCAGCAGGGCCCGGGAAACTGGCCTATAATCCGCGCCCTTCTTCTCATCCGCCCGGCGGTCCGCTGCGGCGTCCCCCTTCCAGTTTCGCGGAGCAGTTCATGAGTATCGAGCAGCTTGAGAGCATTGCCCAGCAGATGGTCGCGCCGGGCAAGGGCATCATCGCCATCGACGAATCGAACAACACGATCAAGAAGCGCTTCGACAGCGTCGGCGTGCCGAACACCGAAGAGAACCGCCGCGCCTATCGCGAGATGCTGCTGACGACGCCGGGCCTGTCCGACCACATCTCCGGCGCGATCCTGTACGACGAGACGATCCGCCAGTCGACCAAGGCCGGCGTGCCGTTCACGAAGCTGATGCTCGACGCCGGCATCCTGCCCGGCATCAAGGTCGACAAGGGGCCGTTCCCGCTGGCCGGCTATCCGGGCGAGTTGGTCACCGAGGGTCTGGACGGCCTGCGCGACCGCCTCAACGAGTACGCCAAGCTCGGCGCCAAGTTCGCCAAGTGGCGCGCCGTCATCACGATCGCCGAGAACACGCCCAGCGGCACCTGCATCGAGTCCAACTGCCATGCGCTGGCGCGCTATGCGGCGCTGTGCCAGGAAGCGGGCATCGTGCCGATGGTCGAGCCGGAAGTGCTGATGGACGGCAGCCACGACATCGACGAGTGCTACGAGGTCACCGAGGCCACGCTGCGCAGCCTGTTCGGCTCGCTGTACGAGCACAACGTCATGCTCGAGGGCACGATCCTCAAGGCCAGCATGGTCATCGCCGGCAAGGACTGCCCGGACCAGGCCGACGTCGACGAGGTCGCCGACGCGACCGTGCGCTGCCTGCGCGCGAGCGTGCCGGCTTCGCTGCCGGGCATCGTGTTCCTGTCCGGCGGCCAGAGCGACGAGGCCGCCACGGCCCATCTCAACGCGATGAACCAGAGTGGTCCGCATCCGTGGCCGCTGTCCTTCAGCTACGGTCGCGCGATGCAGCAGGCCGCGCTGAAGCTGTGGGGGCAGGACATGGCGAAGAACTTCGCCGCCGCACAGAAGACCGTCGCCCAGCGTGCACGCGAGAACGGCCTGGCCGCGCTCGGCCAGTGGAAGAAGGCGTCCTGATCGCGGCGCGTCCGGCCCGCTGCGCGCGCCCGGGCTAGTCGGTCGATTCACGAACGGGCGCTGCGGCGCCCGTTTTCTTTCTCGCGGCCTGGCCGCCGGCCTCGATGCGACGTTCGGCGGCGGCCATGCCGAGATCGGCCAGCGTCTTCAGCGCCACGAAGCCGATCAGCGCGGCGGGGCCGCTGCGGCTGAAGCCGGCCGCGATCGCCAGGTGCATCGGCACCACGCGCAGATACGGCATGAACATCAGGAAGCCGAGGTTGGGGCGGCCGCGTGCATCGCGCACCAGCACGGCGCGCTGCTCGAACAGCTGGCCGATCGCGAACGCGGCGCCGCCGATCAGCACCCAGCGCCATTCGCCGGCCGGCACCGGCGCCATACTGGACAGGAACACCAGATAGCCGACGTGGAAGAAGCCGTAGTGGAATGCGAAGAACCACGCGGTGGAGCGTTTGCCCGCTTCGGTTTCCGGCACCGGTCGGCCGTTGGCCTTCAGTCCTTCGGTGCTGAAATCGCGCAGTGCCAGCATGCGCTGCACGTGCAGCGCGCCGATCACGACGCTCTGCAGCCAGAACGGCCAGATCAGCATCGCGACCGGCCAGTCCTGCCAGATCGCGAGGATCAGCACGAGCAGGTTCGAGACCAGCAGGCCGAGGTATTCGTGATCGCGGGGCGGTGCGGCGGCGCTGGCCATCGACGGGCCTCCGGTTCGGCGCGGACGTCGGGCAGGGTATACGATGCGGCCCACTACGTCCGTGAGGGAGTGTCATGGCGCAAGCGATCGGCAATCCGCGGCTGGCCGTCCTGATCGACGCCGACAACGCGCAGCCGGGCATCACCGAGGGTCTGCTCGCCGAGGTCGCCAAGTACGGCACCGCGCACGTCAAGCGCGCCTACGGCGACTGGACCGGTCCGCAGCTCAAGGGCTGGAAGGACGCGTTGCTGACGCATTCGATCCAGCCGATCCAGCAGTTCGGTTACACCAAGGGCAAGAACGCGACCGACTCGGCGCTGATCATCGACGCGATGGACCTGTTGTACTCGGGCCGTCTCGACGGGTTCTGCCTGGTCTCCAGCGACAGCGACTTCACGCGGCTGGCCGCGCGGATCCGCGAGTCGGGCCTGATCGTCTACGGCTTCGGCGAGAAGAAGACGCCCGAGCCGTTCGTCGCCGCCTGCGACAAGTTCATCTACAGCGAGATCCTGACCGGCAAGGAAGAGGACGGCGCGGCGATCGCGCCGCGCAGCGACCGCGAGCTCAAGCAGGATCAGCGGCTGTTGAACCTGCTGCGCAACGCGGCCGATGCCGCCTCGGACGATACCGGCTGGGCCAACCTCGGCGCGGTCGGCAGCACGATCGCCAAGCAGGCGCCGGAGTTCGACTCGCGCAACTACGGCTATCGCAAGCTGCGCGACCTGGTGCAGGCCACGCGCCTGTTCGAGATCGAGGAGCGCGCGATCGGCGGCGGTATCGCCAAGGCCGTCTACGTGCGCGCGCTGCGCCCGCGGCGCTGATGCTGCGCTGCGGCGCGTTCGCGATCTTTACGTTGCATTGCATGAACGCGTTCCGGGCCTTCACGAGGGCACGGCATAATGCCCGCCCTGTCGTCGCCGCCGATCGTCGGCGCGCGCCGGCCGTGGCGTCGATCGGGTCGGACCGTGCCCTCGACGTGCCGCGACCGATTCCCGCTCTCCGTCCGGTTCGATGATGCGATGTCCGCTGCCCCGTCTTCCCCTCGTGCGTGCTCCGCTTCGCGACGCCGCTTCACGCCGCCTCCGGCCGTGCCGTCGGGAGGCCGGGCGTTGAAGCATCTGGATGCGCGCCTGCTGGCCAGCCTGATCGCCGCCGCCGCGTTCGCGCTCGGCGGCTGCCGCCGCGAGGAGACCGCCGCCGCCGCGCCGCCGCCGGTGACCGTGACGACCGCCGCGGTGCAGCCGCAGGCCTGGACCGACACGATCGAGGCGCTCGGCACCGCCAAGGCCAACGAGTCGGTCACGCTGACCGCCAAGATCACCGAGACCGTGCGCAAGGTCAATTTCAGCGACGGCCAGAGCGTCGCCGCCGGCGACGTGCTGGTCGAGCTGACCTCGGGCCAGCAGGTCGCCGCGCTCGCCGAGGCGCAGGCGACCGCGCGCGACGCGACGCGCCAGTTCGAGCGCCAGCAGGACCTGGTGCGCCAGGGCACGATCTCGCGCGCGGTGTTCGACACCGCCCAGGCCACGCGCGATTCCAACAGCGCACGCGTCGAGGCGCTGCGCGCGCAGCTCGCCGATCGTGTCGTCACCGCGCCGTTCTCGGGCGTGCTCGGACTGCGCCAGATCAGCCCCGGTGCGCTGGTCAGGCCCGGCGACGTCATCACGACGCTCGACGACATCTCGGTCGTCAAGGTCGACTTCTCGCTGCCCGAGGTCCATCTGGCCGCGGTCGCGCCGGGTCAGACCGTCCTCGCGCGCAGCCCGGCGTTTCCGGAGCGCAGCTTCGAGGGCCGCGTGGTCTCGCTCGATTCGCGCGTCGATCCGGTCACGCGCGCGTTCCAGGTGCGCGCGCAGATTCCCAATCCCGACGGCGCGCTGCGCGGCGGCATGCTGCTGACGGTCGGCGTGCTGCGGCCCGAGCGCGAGGCGCTGGCGGTGCCGGAGATCGCGCTGATCCAGGTCGGCACCGAAGCGTCCGTATTCAAGGTCGGCGACGACCAGCGCGTGGCCCAGGTCAAGGTGGTGCCGGGCGCACGCCGGCGCGGCATCGTCGAGATCCGCGAGGGCCTGGCCGCCGGCGACCGCATCGTCGTCGACGGCACCGTCAAGCTGCGCGACGGCGCGCGCATCGTCGAGGCCGCGCCGGCCGGCACCGAGCCGGCGGCGACCGCACCGGCCCCGGCGGCTGCGGAGCGCCGATGAGCGGCCGGCCGCAGCGCGCGGCGCGCGCAGGCGACCGCGGAGCGCCGCGATGAGCCTGTCGGACCTGTCGATCCGCCGGCCGGTCTTCGCGACGGTCATCAGCCTGCTGCTGGTCGTGCTCGGCGCGATGGCGTTCACGCGCCTGACGCTGCGCGAGCTGCCGGCGATCGATCCGCCGATCGTCTCGGTCGACGTCACCTATCCGGGCGCATCGGCCGCGGTCGTCGAGACGCGCGTGACGCAGATCCTCGAGGACGCGCTGGCCGGCATCGAGGGCGTCGACACGATCGATTCGCGCAGCCAGAACGGCCGTGCCAGCGTGACGATCGAGTTCACGCTGAGCCGCGACATCGAGGCCGCCGCCAACGACGTGCGCGACGCGGTCAGCCGCGTCCAGGACCGCATGCCCGAGGAGGCCGATCCGCCGCAGATCGCCAAGGTCGAGAGCGACGCGGAGGTGATCCTCTGGCTCAACATGCGCTCGGACCGCATGGACGCGCTCGCGCTGACCGACTACGCCGACCGCTACGTCGTCGACCGCCTGTCCGCGCTCGACGGCGTCGCGCGCGTGCAGATGGCCGGCGGCCAGCGCTATGCGATGCGGATCTGGCTGGACCGCGAGGCGCTGGCCGCGCGCGGCCTGGCGGTGTCGGACGTGGAGACCGCGCTGCTGCGCGAGAACGTCGAGCTGCCGGCCGGCCGCATCGAGTCGGACACGCGCGACTTCACGCTGCGCGTGCAGCGCAGCTACCAGGCGCCCGAAGATTTCGCGCGGCTGACGCTGGCCAAGGGTGAGGACGGTTATCTGGTTCGCCTCGGCGACGTCGCCACGGTGGAGCGCGCCTCCGAGGAGCGGCGCGCCTACCTGCGCAGCAACGGCCAGCCGAATCTCGGCCTCGGCATCGTCAAGACCTCCACCGCGAACAGCCTCGACGTCGCGCGCGCGGCGCGCGCCGAGGCCGAGCGCATCCAGACGTCGCTGCCGCCCGGCACCGACATCTTCGCCGCGTTCGACTCGACGCTGTTCATCGAGGCCGCCGTCGAGCGCGTCTACGCGACGCTGATCGAGGCCGGCGTGCTGGTCGTCGTCGTGATCTTCCTGTTCCTCGGCAGCCTGCGTTCGGCGCTGATCCCGGCGGTGACCGTGCCGGTCTGCCTGATCTCGGCGTTCATCGCGCTGTACGCGTTCGGCTTCACGATCAACCTGCTGACGCTGCTGGCCCTGGTGCTGTGCATCGGCCTGGTCGTCGACGACGCGATCGTCGTGCTCGAGAACATCCAGCGTCGCGCCGATCTGGGCGAACCGCCGCTGGTCGCGGCGCGGCGCGGCACGCGCCAGGTCGCGTTCGCGGTGATCGCGACCACCGCGGTGCTGGTCGCGGTGTTCCTGCCGGTCGGCTTCATGGAAGGCAATACCGGCCGCCTGTTCCGCGAGCTGTCGGTCGCGCTGGCCGGCGCGGTCGCCTTGTCGGCGTTCGTCGCGCTGACGCTGACGCCGATGATGTCGTCCAAGCTGGTGCGCCCGCATCGCGAGCCGCGCGGCTTCAACGCGTTCGTCAATCGCCGGCTCGACCGGCTGACCCAGGCCTATCGCCGCCAGGTCGAGCGCACCAGCGGCCATCCGGTGCTGTTCGGCATCGTGATGCTGGCCGCATTCGGCGCCAGCGCGCTGCTGCTGCGCGTGGTGCCGACCGAACTCGCGCCGACCGAGGACCGCGGCGTGTTCATGGTGCAGATCACCGGACCGGAGGGCGCCGGCTTCGACTACACGGTCGAGCAGGTGCATCAGGTCGAGCGCACGTTCCAGACGCTGATCGAGGGCGACGGCCCGATCGAGCGCGTCAACACGCGCGTGCCCGGCGGCTGGTCGGCCAGCGAGGAAATGCATTCCGGCCAGGCGACCGTGTTCCTGAAGCCGTGGAGCGAGCGCAGCGAGACGACCAGCGAGGTCGCCGACCGCCTGCGCCGCGACCTGACCGCCTTGCCGGGCGTACGCGCGCTGCCGCAGGTACGCACCGGCCTGGTCCGCGGCGGCGGCCAGCCGGTGCGCGTCGTGCTCGGCGGGCCCGACTACGCCGAGCTCGCCGAATGGCGCAACCGCATGCTGGTGCGGATGGAGCAGAACCCGGCGCTGTTCGCGGTCGATTCGGACTACAAGGAGACGCGGCCGCAGCTGCGCGTCGAGATCGACCACGCGCGCGCCGCCGACCTCGGCGTCTCGGCGCAGGAGATCGGCCGCACGCTCGAGACGATGATGGGCTCGCGCCGCGTGACGACCTACGTGCAGGACGGCGAGGAGTACGAGGTCATGCTGCAGGCACGCCGCGACGACCGCGCCGCGCCGGCCGATCTCGACAATCTCTACGTGCGCTCGCAGCGCAGCGGCGAGCTGATTCCGCTGGCGAACCTGGTGACCCTGAGCGAGCTCGCCGAACCGGGCCAGTTCAACCGCTTCAACCGGCTGCGCGCGATCACGCTGTCGGCCGGTCTCGCGCCCGGCGCGACGCTCGGCGAGGCGCTGACCTGGATCGAGCAGGTCGCCGCCGAGGAGCTGCCGCCGACCGCGCTGATCGATTACAAGGGCGACAGCCGCGAGTACCGGAAGGCCGGCGGCGCGGTGGTGCTGACGTTCGCGCTGGCGCTGCTGATCGTCTACCTGGTGCTGGCCGCGCAGTTCGAGAGCTTCATCCATCCGCTGGTGATCATGCTGACGGTGCCGCTCGCGGTGCTCGGCGCGCTGATCGGCCTGTGGCTGACCGGCGGCACGCTGAACCTGTTCAGTCAGATCGGCATCGTCATGCTGATCGGCCTGGCCGCGAAGAACGGCATCCTGATCGTCGAGTTCGCGAACCAGCTGCGCGACGAGGGCCGCAGTGTCGCCGAGGCGATCGCCGAATCGGCCGCGGTGCGCCTGCGTCCGATCCTGATGACCTCGGTCGCGACGATCGCCGGCGCCGTGCCGCTGGTCGTCGCCGGCGGTCCGGGCTCGGCGAGCCGCTCGACGATCGGCGTCGTCGTGATCTTCGGCGTCGCGTTCTCGACCGTGCTGTCGCTGTACGTGGTGCCGTCGTTCTACGCGCTGCTGGCGCCGTTCACGCGCTCGCCCGAGGCGCTGGCACGCACGCTCGAGAAGCTCGAGCGCGAGACGCCGGACGTCGGCGGCGCGGCATGAGCGACGCGGACGACAGGCTGCCGTGCGCAGGTTTCTTGCTGCGGCCGTGGCGCGCGGACGACGTCGAATCGCTGCAGCGGCACGCCGACGATGCCGAGGTCTCGCGTTTCCTTTCCGATCGCTTTCCGTATCCGTACACCACCGCCGATGCGGCGGCGTTTCTCGCCAGCCCGGCAGCGACCGGTCTGGTACGCGCGATCGAGGTCGACGGCGTCGCGGTCGGCGGGATCGGTGCGCAGCCCGGCCAGGACATCTTCCGCATGACCGCGACGATCGGCTACTGGCTGAGCCGCGCGTACTGGGGGCGCGGGCTGATGCGGCGGGCCGTGGAGCGCTGGAGCGCTCATCTGCTGACCCGGCACCCGTTCGAGCGCCTGGAAGCCCGGGTATGCGTCGCCAATCCGGCATCGGCGCGCGTGCTCGTGCACGCCGGTTTCGAGCTTGAAGGCCACCAGCGCCGCGCGATGATCAAGCGCGGTGAGATACTGGACGTCCTGCTCTATGCCCGCCTGCGCTCGCCGCAGGACGGGGTCGCCGACCGAAGGTAGACACCGATGTCCGATCACCGCCCGCGCCGCCCGGGCCCGCCCGCCGATTCGCCGTGGCGCAATGCGCGGCGGCCGGCCGATACGCGTGCCGCCGAGGCGCCCGCAGCCGCGCGGCCACCGGCCGAGCAGCGCCTGTATGGTCTGAACGCCTGTCTGGCCGCGTTCGCGCGGCGGCCGGACGATCTGCGCAAGGTCTATCTGCTCGAGTCGCGCATCCCGGCGCTGAAGCCGGTGCTGGCCTGGTGCGTGCAGCATCGGCTCGGCTATCGCGTCGTCGCCGCCGAGGACCTGGACAAGCTGACCGCCTCGCGCCACCACGAGGGCGTGTGCTTCGAGCTGCGCCGGCGCGCGCCGCTGTCGCTCGACGCCTTGCTTGCGATGCAGCCGGCCGCCGACGCCTCATTGCTGATCTGGCTCGACGGCGTCGGCAATCCGCACAACCTCGGCGCGGTGCTGCGCAGCGCCGCGCACTTCGGCGCCGGCGGCGTGATCGTGCCGGCCGCCTCGGCGCTGGATCTGTCCGGTGCCGCCGCGCGCGTCGCCGAAGGCGGCGCCGAGGCCGTGCCGATGGCGCGCATCGACGATGCGCGCGCCGCGTTCGCGACGCTGCGCCGCGCCGGCTACGCGATCGGCGCGACCGTGCCGCGCGACGGCACGGCGCTGTACCAGGCGCAGCTGCCGCAGCGTCTGCTGCTGGTGTTCGGCGCCGAAGGCGAGGGCATGGATCGCGCGCTGATCGAGGCGGCCGATCTGCGCCTGACGATTCCCGGCAGCGGCGCGGTCGAGAGCCTCAACATCGCCGCCAGCGCGGCGGTGGCGTTCGCCGAGTGGTGGCGGCAGGTGCGCGGCGGCTGAATCCTGCCAGCGGCGTGCCGGCGACTCAGTCGCCGTCGTAGCCCCAGCGCCAGATCGCATCGACGGTTTCCGGCTCGCGCACGAGCACACCGCGCGGGCCGCCGTGCACGATCACGTGACTGCGGTGTTCGTGACAGGCCGTCGAAAGTTCGTGCAGCGTGCCGCCGCTGGCCGGCAGGGTCTCGTAGATCCAGGTCATGCCGAGATCGTGGCTGCGCGCGAACGTGCTGCCCGATGTCGTCGCGTAGACCGTGCGCGAGTCGCAGCCGTCGAACTGCAGCCGGACCGTGCGCTGGCTGGTCAGAAACAGCCGGTCGCGTTCGAGCCAGGTCACGCCGCCGTCGCTCGAGAGCCGCGTCGCGTAGGACAGATCGCCGCCGGTCTCGTTCGACAGCGCCAGGATCACGTTGTCGGCATGCGGATTGACCGCGACCGCCATCGTCAGCGGGAACTCCTCGACGCGTTCGAACGCGGCGCCGTGCCGGTCCGCACGCAGCAGCCGGAACCATCGGCCGGGGGAATTGGGCCAGGGATGCTGCAGCGCATAGATGCGTCGCCCACTCGGCGCTGCGGCGATCCTGACGATCTCCGCGGCGCCCAGCCGCCAGTTCAATCCGGCGTCGTCCGACCAGTACAGCCCTTCCCCTTGCGTACGCGCGGTCAGCAGCGAGGCGTTTACGGCGTCGACGATCAGGGTATCGATCGCGCCCGCCTCCGGCAGCCCGCTCGATGCGACCGCCCGCCAGCTGCGGCCGCCATCGTCGCTGCGGAACAGACCCGATGTCGTGCTCGCGAAGGCGATCGCCGGTTCCGACGGCGCATAGGCGAGGCTCAGGATCGGCGCGCCGGGCAGGCCCGATGCCGGCTCGCTCCACTGCGCACCGCCGTCGTCGCTGAATCGGATTTCGCCGAGCGCCGTGCCGGCCAGAAGCCGGACGGGATCGTGTGGATGCAGCGCGACAGCGTTGACCTGTGCCAGCGGAATGCCGCGCGTGCGCGTCTCCCAATGTCGGCCGACGTCGTCCGAAATCGAGAGGCCTTCGGGTCCGGTGCCGTAGAGGCGATCGAATCGGTTCGGGTCGGCGGCGATCGTGCGGACCGGGTTCGCACTGTGCGGCGCGTCCCAGCTGCGGCCGAAGTCGCGGCTCTCGCGCAGTCGCCAGGATGTCGTTCCGTGATGTTCGCTGGTCTGCAGCCACAGTCGCCCAGGGGTCGTCGGGTCGCCGATGAGCCAGGCGCTGTTCGGCAAGCTGAGACCTTCCGAGTACGCGCGAGTCGGAATGTCGTAGCGCACGATCCGGTAGTTCTCGACGTTCTGGAAGACCAGGATCAAGCCCTGGCCCGACCCGTCTGGTAGCAGTTGGGTCTGGTTGTAGGAATACTGCCCCAATACGCGCCACGAACCGGTGCCCGACGCTGCCGTCGACAACTGGGCGTCGGCGATCGCGTAGTAGCGGCGATGGCGGGCGTCGACGGCGAGGGTGTCCAGCCAGCCCTGCACACCCGAGCCGATTGTCAGTGTCCGCCAGCTGATGCCGCCGTCAGCGGAATGCCACAGCAGACGCTGGCTTTGATGATAGGTGACGAGGCTGTCGCCGTTACCTGCGTCGTCGAAAGTGACCGGCCAAAGCCTTTCCGTCGTTTCGGGACCTGCACGCATCCACGACGCGCCGCCGTCGCCACTGCGCCAGTGGATGCCATTGCCGTACGCCCACACCACGTCCGGATCGGTCGGGCTGATCGCCAGACGCTCGATCGGATTGCCGTGCGGCACGCCGGTTCCGCTCCGAGACCAGGTCCGGCCATCGTCGAGCGATCGGTACACGCCGGCCTGCGTCGCGGCATACAGCGACGTCGGCGATGCGGCCACGTCCGCGACCGGTCCGCCGTCGGGTCCTCTCATGTGCCATGACGCGGCCTGTGCGGAGACGGCCAGAAGCGCGAGCGGCACGGCGGCGCGTGACAGGCTTCGCATCCGGTACTCGGCGTTCGGCGCCGGCGTGCCCGGAGCGCCCCCGGTCTCGCATCGGTTCCGCCGTCGAGACCCGCCAGTCCGCGCGAGCGCGCCGCAGGCCATCGTCAGAACGGCTCGAAGCCGCCGCTCGAAATGCGCTCCACCGCTGCGGGCACGCGGACCTGAACGCCGCTGTCGACACCGCCGAGCGCGGCGTATGCATGGCCGTCCGTGCATGCAACCGAGAGATCGGCCAAGGTCCGGCTCGGCTTCGGCAACGGCGCTGGTTGCCAGGTCGCGCCCCAATCGGCCGAGCGATAGACCGAATCGCCGATCGCCAGCAGGACGGACGCACCGTCGCATCGATCGAACGCGACGCGCGGCAGACCGCTGGCGGCGAGGGTGCTACGTACCTGCCAGGTCGTTCCGCCGTCCGAGGACAAATAGACCGTCGCCGGTGTGCCGATACGAACGCCGATGACGACCGACGGCGCATACGGATGGGCGGCCAGCGTCGTCAGGCGCAGATCGCCGCCGACGATCTCGAACGTCTGGCCGTGCGCGGGGGCACGCATCACGGTGTGCGCGCTGCCCGATCCCCAGAGCAGCGCATAGACCGGACCGCCGGCGGGCGAGGCTTCGATCGCGCGGGCGTCGGGGAACATCGACTGCCAGGTCTCGCCGCCATCCGCCGAGAAGACGATCGCACCGTTGCGCAATGCGGTCATGCGCTGCGGAAGCGCGGTGTCGATCGCGAGCGCCGAGAACCGGCCGACGGCGCCGCTGACCGGCTGCCAGGTCCGACCCTGGTCGTCGCTGCGGTGCAGGCCCGCGTCGGTCGCGGCGTAGACCACGTCATCCAGCACCGGATGCCGAGTCAATGCCCGTACGGCCGTGCTGCTCAGTCCTGCGTCGGCGCTGTCCCAGTTCGCGCCCTGATCGGTGCTGATGCGAACGCCACCTGCCGACAAGGCGGCCAGTAGCGTCGTGGGCCGGCGCGGATCGATCGAAACGGCCTCGATCGATGCCGAATCGATGCCGCTGGTACGTGATGTCCAGGTCCTGCCGGCATCGTCCGATACCACCAGGCCGAGCGCGTTCTGGCCATAGAGCCGATCGCGAACATGGGTATCGGCGGCGAGCAAAGCGACGCGTGCGCCTGAGTACACGGGTTGCCAGGATTCGCCGTGATCGGTGCTTTCGAAGACGCGATACGTCGTCGAGTCGATGCCGCTACCGCTCACCCACAGCCGCCCGGGTGTCCACGGATCGACGATCACGGCGCCGTGCCAGTCCGCGGTATGTACCCGCTGGTAAGCCAGCGTATCGGTGCGATACCGATGGACGTACGACACGTCGATCGAGTAAGTCACCACGTAGACGAAGCGGCTGTCGGTAGCGTCGACGACGATGCTCGGCGCGAGCATGCCCGATGGCGACAGGCTGGCGACGTGACGCCAGTTCAAGCCGCCGTCGGTCGAGGCCAGCAGACGTCCGAAGCGCTCCACGGCGTAGTAGCTCGGCCCGCGTGGATCGGCGGCGACGTCGTCGGCGGCGAGCGGCTGGCCGGTCGCGTCGAGCAGCGTCTGCCAGGTGATGCCGTCGTCGGTCGATCGCACCAGTTGTTCGCCGGCCACCGCGATGACTTCCTCTGCACGCTCGGGCAGCGCGCTGCGGACGATTCGGGAGACCCAGCCTGGCAGCTCGGTCCTAGACCAGGTGGCGCCGCCGTCCGTGCTGCGCAGGATGCCCGACCCGGCCGCGGCGAGAATGCGCTGCGGATCGTGGCGGCTGACCGCGATGGCGCCAAACTCCTGAGGGGCCTCGGCCGTCGCCTGCCACAGTGCGCCGTCGTCGTTCGAGCGATAGAGATGTCCGGTCGATGCGACGTACAGCGTGGTGGCCGATCGATCGATCGCGGCCACCGTTCCGCCGTCCGGTCCTGTGGCGACCCAGTCGCCTGTTCCCGCCGTCGTGTTCTGTACGACGGCCAGTGTCGCGCAAGCCAGCCAGTACCCGATGCGCATCGTCGAACGCCCCTTCGTCCTCGGTTCGTCGACCGAGTATACGGAAGAGCGCGCAATTCCCAAGCCGCCGGTGGTGGCAGGGCGATCAGGGCGGCATCGACGGTCAGTCGGCGTCCTTCGCGAACGCCCCCGGCGCCGAGCCGAAATCGCCGTCGGCCTCGGCCGCCAGGTACAGCGCGACCGCGTAGACCGCCACGTTCTGGCGCAACTGGTCCAGGTCGACCTTGTCGAGCGTGTCGTTGGCGGTGTGGTGCCATTCGAAGTAGCGCGAGGTGTCCTGGTGCAGCGACAGGCCGGCCATGCCGACTGCATGCACGGCCGACAGATCCGAGCCGCCGCTGCCGCCCGCGGCGGCGTCGTAGCTGACGCCGAGCGGCGCCAGCGCCGCGGCGATGCGGTCGATCGCGGCGCGCGCCTCGGGCTTGACGGTCGCGGTCAGCTTGACGATGCGGTCGGCGCCGGCGTCGGATTCGGCGCCGATCACGGCCTTGGCGATCTCGTCGCGATGCCGCTTGGCATAGGCCTCGCCGCCGAACAGGCCGGCTTCCTCGTTCGCGAACGCGACCACGCGGATGGCGCGCCGCGGCCGCTGCGGCAGCTGCGCGATCAGCTTGGCCGCGGCGGTCGTGATCGCGATGCCGGAGGCGTCGTCGATCGCGCCGGTGCCGAGATCCCACGAATCGAGATGGCCGCCGGTCAGCACGTACTCGCCGCCGTCGCCGCGACCGCTGATCTCGCCGATCACGTTGGCGCCGGTGTACTCGCCCTCGGTGCCGCAGTCGAGATCCAGCCGCAGCGACACCGGCTGGCCGCGGCCGAGCAGGCGGTCGAGCAGGTCGGCGTCGGGGTTCGACAGCGCCGCGGCCGGAATCGGCGCGACGCCCTCGGCGAAGCGGGTGACGCCGGTGTGCGGCGTGCGGTTGTGGTCCGAGCCGACCGAGCGCAGTACGAACGCCGCGGCGCCCTTCTGCGCGGCCAGTGACGGACCGCCCGAGCGCACGCGCGAGCCCTTGCCGTAGTCGGCGCCGTCGACACGAGCGGCCATGCGCGGATTGGCGACGTAGACGATCTTGCCGCGCACGGCCTCATCGGGCGCCGCCCGCAGCGCGTCGAGCGACGCGAATGCGGCGATCTCGGCGGTCAGGCCGCCCTTCGGCGTCGCCGCCGAATTGCCGAGCGCGGTCAGCGCCAGCGTCTGGTGCACCGGCGCGACGATCGCGCCGCTCTCGCTGCGGCGCACCCACTTGGGAAACGTCACCGGCTCGGTCCAGACCCGGTCGAAGCCGAGCGCGCGGAAGCGCGCCTCCATCCACTGGCGCGCCTTGAGGTCGTTGTCGCTGCCGGCCAGGCGCGGACCGATCGTCGTGGTCAGGTCCTCGGTCAGCGACCAGGCCAGATCGTCCTTCAGCCCCTGTCCGCGCAGCGTCTCGGCGGTCGCCAGCGCGCGGTCGGGGATCGTCGTCGCGGCCGGCCCGGCCGCGAGCGCGGGGGCGGCGGCCGCCAGCAACGTGAACAGGGCGGCGTACGACGATGCAAGGCGCATGGCGATTCCTCGAGGCAAAGCCGGGACGATACCAAAGCCCGCCGATGTCTTGCTTCGCCGCGTTTTTGCGTATCGGTACTGCAGACTGGAACGAATCGGAGTTCTTCATGCGTATCGCAGGAGTGATCGGCCTGGGCCTCGCCCTCGCCGCGATGCCGGCGGCGGCGGCGCCGGGCAGCTGGACCGGCAGCGGACCGTTCGGCGGCCAGATCCATGCCGTGGCCGCCGATCCGGCTGTGCCGGACCGCCTTTACGCGGCGACGCGCAACGGCTTCTTCCGCAGCCTCGACGCCGGCGCCAGCTGGCAGACCGCCGAGACCGGCCTGCCGGTGCCGCGGCCATGGAACGGGGTATTCGCCACCGATCCGGACGCCGCCGGCCTGCTCTGGCTGATCGATGCGCAGGGCCGCCTGCACCGCAGTACCGACGGTGCGTCGAGCTGGACCGAGACCGGCTACCGCAACGACTTCTTCCCGAGCGCCGGCCGCGCGCGTCTGGCGGCCGCGCGTGCCGGCAGCGCGCGCGTGCTGTGGCTGGCGACGCGCGGCGGCGGCCTGTCGCGCAGCGACGACGACGGCGCCACGTTCGCGCCGGTCGCCGCGCTCGCCGGCGTCGAGGCCGAGTACGTCTGGGCCGCGCCGTCACCCTCGACCGTGCTGCTGGCCGGCACGCCCGAGACCGCTTGCGCCGGCACGACGTTTCCGCTGCGTCGCAGCGTCGACGGCGGAGTGACCTGGACCGCGGTCGCGGTCGCCGGCACCTGCCAGCAGAGCCTGCTCGCGGCGGCCCGCTCGGCGGCCGACCCGAACCGGCTCTACGCGCTGATCGGCCCGTACTACCAGCGCGTGGGCCAGCTCTACGTCAGCGTCGACGGTGGCGCGAGCTGGAGCGCGACCGCGCATCAGGGCGCGACGCTGGCGGTACCGCGCTCCGGCGGCGCCGAGCGGCTCTGGCTCGACACGCAGCTCTCGACCGATGGCGGCGCCACGTTCGCGCCGCGCGCGGCCGGCGTCACGACCAACGGCGAGCACGTGCCGCAGCCGACCGATCTCGCCGTGCATCCGAACTATCCGGCGGTGCCGACGCTGTGGCTGGCGACCGAGTCGGGCGGCCTCTATGCGAGCAGCAACGACGGCTCGAGCTGGGCCTCGTCGAATGCAGGCCTGGCCGCGACCAACATCCGCGCCCTGGCCGTGCATCCGCTCGACGGCGCGCGCGTCTACGCTGGCTACGGCGACGCGGCGACTTCGCCGTCGCCGGCGCTGTACCGCCGCCTCGGCAGCGGCTGGGCCGCCGCCAATATCGGTCTGGACGCCTACCAGGTGCGCGGCATCACGCTCGATCCGACCACGGCGACCGCGTCGTCGCCGACGCTGTACGCGGTCGGTAGCGGCGAGGATCCGGCCACCGGTCTGCGCGACGGCGGTCTCTACAAGAGCCTGGACGGCGGCGCGACCTGGAGCACGATCGACGCCGGCGTGCCGAGCAATGCGTTCGGCCGCGCGATCGGCATCGTGCGCACACTGATCGCCGATCCGCGCTCGTGCGTCGCGCCGCCGGTCAGCGGCCCCTGCGTCAGCGGTCCGCTGCGCACGCTGTACGCGACCGCGACCGGTACGCGCGGCGCCGGCGGCGTGCGCGCCTGGCGCGTGCTCAAGAGCACCGATGCGGGCGCCAGCTGGGTCAGCAGCGACAGCGGCCTGCCGCACGACGTCCCGGGGCCGGACAGCAGCTACAGCACGATCAGCGGCGCCGTGCCGCTGGTGATCGATCCGGCCAATCCGTCGACGCTCTACGTCGGCACGTTCGCGCAGAACAATCACTACGATCCGGTCAGCGGCACCTACGACGCGCCGCAGATCGCCAGCGGCGTGTTCCGCAGCACCGACGGCGGCGCCAACTGGGTGCATCGCAGCCACGGTCTGCCGCGCTACCCGGGCTCGGCCGATGCCGCGCTCGACGTGCTCGCGCTCGCGATCGACCCGGCCCACCCGCAGACGCTGTGGGCCAGCACGATCGACACCAACAACTGGACCGGCCCGGGCAGCCTCTACAAGACCGTCGACGGCGGCGCAAACTGGGTGCTCGCCAATGCCGGCATCACCGCACCGGACACGCGCGCGCTGCTGGTCGACACGGCGACGCCGGGCACGCTGTACGCGGCCAGCGGCGGCCTGGACGCCGCCAATCCGGGCGGCGTGTTCAAGAGCGTCGACGGCGGTGCGAGCTGGCGCTCGATCAGCCTCGGCCTGCCGGCGTCCTCGGCGACCGCGCTGGCGCTCGACCCGGCGGACCCGGCGATCCTCCATGCCGGCACCGGTGGCGGCGTGTTCACGCTCGAACAACTGCCCGACGCCGACGGCGACGGTATTCCCGATTCGGTCGAGGATGCCGGTCCCAACGGCGGCGACAGCGACGGCGACGGCATCCGTGACGCGCTGCAGGCCACCGTCGGCGCGACCGCCTCGGGCGCGGCCGCGGCGGTGTGGCGGCCGGAAGGCGCGGCGTCGACGCCGGCACCGCTCGGCGCCGCCCCCGGCTGGTTCACCGTCAAGCTGCTCGACGGCGACTGCCCGCAGCTGGTCGACGTCGCGCCGGTCGACACCGCCACGCTGCCGGGCGACGCCGGTCATGCCCATCCGTTCGGCCTGCTGCGCTTCGAGGCGCCGCGCTGCCCGGGCGCGACGATCGAGGTGACCTATCACGGCGCGGCCTTCGGCAGCGGCTGGTCGTGGCGGCTGTACGGCCCGTCGACGCCCGGCGACGCGGCGACGATCGGCTGGCACGACGCCGGCGCGGTCGTGATCACGCAGATCGCCAACCGCTGGAAGCTCGCATTCGCGGCCGGCGGCTTCGGCAGCTACCGCCCGGCCAGCACCGGCTCGATCCTGTTCATCGGCGGCCCCGCGCGCCAGGACGCGATCTACGCCGACGGCTTCGACTGACGGCGCACCGCGCCACGTTTAGGGAGGAGGGGGCGGGACGCGCGCCCGGCGCGCGTCCCGCCGCTTTTTTGGCTCTTCGTCTGAGTGACTGTGGTGTGGGGCTGGGCGCTGCTTTGGTTCGGCTTTGGCTTTTGACTTTTCGCCCTAAAGCAAGCCGAGCATCGCAGGGCGAGGCGGCCGTAGAGGCGCCCCGTGTCTGAGCGAAGCGAGTTGGGGCGCCGTGCCGCCTCGTCCGAGAAGCGCAGGGGACCGATCCGGCGCAGCCGGATCGGATTGCGTCGGGCGAGAGGGCTTTTGGTTCCTTTTGGCCCATTCAAAAGGGACTCGGTCGCGCAGCGACCGAAAGCTCTTGATCTTCTTTTTTTGCCCTTTCTACGCTGACGAGCCCACAAGAATCATGAGAAAAGAGCGACGGCCGAAGATCGAAAGCAGAGCTTCCGCTCGCTGCGCGAGCGGGTGACTTTTTTCTTGGAAAAAGTCACCAAAACCGCCTGCGCTGACGCGAGCCGATGCGGCTGCGCCGCATCGG
>QFPO01000044.1 GCA_003241385.1 Rhodanobacter denitrificans | reverse complement strand
GGCTTCGTTGAGGGCTTGAAAGAGGGCGAGGGTGAACTGCTCGTAGCCAAGCAGAAGAACCTGGACGCAATCGAAAAGGCTGCAGCAGCCACGAAGAAGGCCGAGGATGACGCCAAGTCTCGTGCGAAGTCAGCGGCTGAGGCGCTGAAGAAGCGCGGGGTCGACGCCGAGGAAAGCTACCGCCGGCAGATCGCCCTGATCGACGAGACCACCGGCAAGCAGGGCAAGGCTACCGAGGTGGCCAAGCTCGCCTTCGAACTGGAGACCGGCAAGCTCAAGGGCGTCAGCTCCGAGCGCCGGAAGGTACTCGAAGGGCTGGCTGCCGAACTCGACGCCAAGGTCAAGTTGCAAAAGCAGAACCAGGAAGACCTGAAGCTGGCCACCTACGCGGCCAACCTGAAAGACAGCAACACAGTCGTGCGTCAGGGTTTTGAACTGGAAATCGCTGGCGCAGGACAGAGCGATAAGCTTCGCGATCGCTTGCGTGAAAACCTGGCTATTGAGCAGGATTTTGTCAGGCAGCGAAACGAGCTCTACAAGCAATACAAGGAAGCTGAGCTGCTCGGCGACCCTGATGCCAAGTCGCGGTACGACAAGGAAACCGCGCTGCTCGAAGATGCGCTCACTGAGCGCATGGCAATTCAGCAGGATTATTACGCCAAGCAGGACGAAGCCCAACTGAAGTGGTTGGATGGTGTTTCTTCAGCCTGGGGTAATTATCTCGACCAGTCCCGGGACATATCGGGCCAAACGAAAACCCTGTTCACCGATGCATTCTCCGGGATGAACGACGCGCTTTACGGTTTTGTGACCACAGGGAAGCTGTCACTTGGTGACCTCGCCACGACATTCGCTCAGTCCGCTTTGCGGATGCTGATTCAGTGGGGTACGGCTCAGGTGACCATGGCGGCGTTGAACGCTTTTACCTCGACTGCCGCGATTCCAATCGTCGGCCCCTTGGCTGCGCCTGCAGCCGCCGCTTCGGCGCTGGGGACGGCTGGCAGCTTTATGTCCACGATCAGTTCCGTGGCCGGCATGGCGCATGACGGCATTGATGCTATTCCCGAGACAGGCACTTGGCTGCTGCAAAAGGGCGAGCGCGTAACGACTGCGCAGACCAGCGCGAAGTTGGACAGGACCCTCGACGATGTTCGGTCGCGGCGCGGTGGTGGTGGCACCGTGGTCAACATCATCGGTGATCGAAACAAGGCCGGTGCAGTTGAGCGCAGAACCACGCCAGACGGCCAGGAGCACACTGATGTGTTTGTGGCGGATGTCTGGGGAGGGGGCGAGCGGGCACAGGCTCTTGAGCAAATCTACGGACTCACCAGGCGAGGTAGTTGACTGATGGCAGCAATCGATTTCCCCAAAGGGCTGCCCCTCCCGCTGCAGGATAGCTACTCGCTCAACACCATTGATCCGATGGCTCGCACGCAGATGGTGACGGGGAGAGCTCGTCAGCGTGTGCGTCACAGCTACGTTCCGACCTTTGTGTCAGCCGCGTTCCTTTTCAACCAGGATCAGGCTTCCTTGTTCGAGGCGTGGTATGCGCGAACGCTGGGCAACGGCGTCGAGTGGTTCAATTGTCCGCTGCAGACGGCAGAGGGTTTGAGGGTTTACGAAGCTCGGTTTACCCAGATCTATGAGGGGCCTAGCTTGGTACAGATGGCCTTCTGGCGGTACTCGGTGCGACTGGAGCTTCGTCAACGACCTCTCATTCCGGAAGGCTGGGAGAACTTCCCTGGCTTGTGGCTTGGCAAGAGCATCATTGACGTTGCAATCAACCGGGAGTGGCCCAAAGCATGAGCCTGATCGAACAGTGCTATGCCTCTGGCCGCGGGGAGATGGTCGACACGCTGGAGGTAAGGGAAGAGGGCAGCAGTTTTTCCCATCTTTACTGTTCTGGATTCGAGGATCGGACGTGTATCGCCGAGGACGGAAGGGTGCTGACGTTCACGGCCATGGCCATTGAATTTGCACTGCCCGCCAATGACAACAGCGGATTCCAGAACATAGTCATCGGCATGGACAACATCACCGGCGAGGTTCAGGAGGCGGTTGAGGCGGCAAAGTCTTCGGGAAACCGGGCCATCGTCACCTTCCGCCGCTACCTGGCCGAGGAC